>NZ_JBCAUP010000001.1:0-465138 GCF_038433355.1 Brucella cytisi | reverse complement strand
AGAGCCTGAATCATAATGAACGTAACGATATCAGGCTCTTGCGATCCTTCGGGTGAGGAAGCGGATATTTGCGATGTAGATCCACGCTTCAGAGGAAGCGATGGTTTTCTCGAAGTCCTTGGTCAGTCTGCGACACCGTCCCAGCCATGCAAATGTGCGTTCGACAACCCATCGACGCGGGAGTAGTTGGAAACCTTCAGCGCGATCAGACCGCTTGACGATTTCCAGTGTAAACCTCCCGACCTTTTCCAGCCTGCCTTTGAGCTTTGGTCCTGCGTATCCGCCGTCAGCAAAGATATGCCGCAACCACGGCCAACGTTTGAGAATGGTTTTCAAGACATCCGGCGCGCCGTCTCTGTCCTGAATGCCCGCAGAATGGATCACGAGACCAACCATCAGGCCGAGAGTATCAACCACAATATGACGTTTGCGACCGTTGATCTTCTTCCCCGCATCAAAACCTCGTATTCCGCCGCTTTCCGTGGTTTTCACCGACTGGCTATCGATCACACCAGCCGTGGGGCTGGGCTGCTTGTCGGCCTGTTCACGCGCAATCATCACAAGTGTGTTGTTGATGGTCCGCAGCATGCCATCATCTCTCCAGCGGTAGAAATATTTCTGCACCGTGGAGAATGGTGGGAATTCAGTAGGCAAAAGCCGCCACGCACCGCCCGAAGAAGCTATATAAAGAAGCGCGTTCACCACTTCTCGCAGGTTTGTCTTTCGAGGGCGACCGAGATGTCGTGGCAAAGGCATCAGCGGTTCGAGCACAGACCATTCCGCATCCGTTAAATCGCTTGCATAACGCGAATTGCGACGCTCATACTGTCGGCGAGCGGTTTCAGTCCAGGCCATCGTGATCTCCATCGTATGTCAGAAATCCGATTGAATCATAACCTGCTGAAATCGCTCAACCCTTTTTGGAACAGGCTCTAAGGCTGTGGCCTTTCTTGTTATGTGCAGGCTGAAGGACAGAAGAGATCATTCTTTGATTTGTTCCGTCATTCACGGTTCTGATATGCGGGTCGCCCCGGTTTTGGGCCGGGAAGATCCGTTTTAAATAAAGAAACCTTATTGGCAGGTTCGCATGAATGCGACTCGCGGCGAATGCAGTTTTTTCAATGAATTATTATACTTATAAAGAGCGGCGGCTTTTCGTTTTGGAAAGCCGCCGTTGTTTTATCAAGGATATTGGGCGCCGGTGACTGTGAGATAGACCGCATAAAGCGACTTCGTTGCTGTGATGAACAGCCGATTGCGGCGTGGACCGCCGAAAGTCACATTGGCCACCGTTTGCGGCGTCCTGATCTTGCCGAGAAGCGCCCCTTCCGGCGAAAAGCAGTGCACGCCATCACCAGCACTGGTCCATAGATTGCCGTCCGTATCGAAACGAAAACCGTCCGGCAGGCCCATGTCGATGGTGCAGAATACGGCGCCGCTGGTAATCCGCTTGCCGTCGTCCACAACATCGAAGACACGGATGTGGCGCGGCGCGTTGTCATCGTGGCTATAGGCGCTGTCGGCGACGTAGAGTTTTGTTTCGTCCGGCGAAAAAGCCAGCCCGTTCGGCTGGTGGAAGTCAGTTACGACCGCATCGATCTCGCCGGTCTTGGGATCCAGGCGATAGACATTGCGCGACGGCTGTTCCGGTTCGGCCTTGTAGCCTTCATAATCCGCCATAATGCCGTAGGTGGGATCGGTGAACCAGATTGTTCCATCCGAGCGCACGATAACGTCGTTAGGCGCATTGAGCTTCTTGCCCTGATAGCTGTCCGCCAGCACAGTGATGCTGCCATCTGGTTCCGTGCGGGTGACGCGGCGACCGCCATGCTCGCAGGTGACGAGGCGTCCTTCACGATCACGGGTGTTGCCGTTGGAGAAATTGGAGGGCTGGCGGAACACTGAAACGCCGCCATCTGGGACCCAGCGCAGGATGCGCTGGTTCGGAATGTCGCTCCACAATAGGCAGTTCTGGTCACCAAACCACACCGGGCCTTCCGCCCAGCGGCAACCGCTATAAAGTTCGTCCAGATCGGCGCTCGGCACGATCATCTGCTTGAAGCGTTCGTCGTGGATTTCGTAAATCGAAACAGTCTGAGACAAGGAAGATACTCCGAAGATAATTAGCGCTCGGCGCGTCGACCACTGGCGAGGATGATCACCGCAATGATGGTGAGGCCAGTCAGGACAAGACGGACACCGGCGCCGAAGCCGTAGGTGTTGAGCATCGAAACTATGAGGAACATGAAGAGGGCGGCACCCCAAATACCAGGGATGTTGGAATCACCGCCTGCAACCGCCGTGCCGCCGATGATGACGACGGCAATCGACATCAAAAGATATTCCGCGCCCATGTTCAGCGCTGCACCGCCCGAGAAGCAGGCAAGCAGAAAGCCGCAGAGCGAAGCGAGCACTGCACAGAGCAGATAGGTGATGAAGCGGGTGCCATCGACCGGAACGCCCGCCATACGCGCAGCGAAAGGACTCTGGCCAATTGCCGAAATCCAGCGTCCATAGATGCTCTTCTTCAACAGTACCCAGCCAATGACTGACAGGATCAGCGCCACGAGGGCGACATTAGGAAGACCGAACGTGGAGGATGTCGTGAACTGCGCTAGGCTTTCTGGCGGTTTCACGCGCAGGCCGCGATTGCTCCAGATGGCAGTGGACTGGATCAGGAAGCTCATCGACAAGGTGGCGATGATGGGCGGAATGCGTAGAAGCTTGATCAGCGCATAATTGCAGATGCCAATAGCAACACCAACCAGAATAGCAACACTAAGCCCCGCCAGCACCATGCCGTCCTGCGTATCCATGAGCTTGAGCGCCAGTGTTGCGGCAAGCGTCATGTTGGCCGGGACAGACAGATCGATATTGCCCGGGCCGAGCGTGATGACGAACATCTGGCCGAGGCCGACAATCACCGAAAAGGACGCGAAAGTGAAAGCTGCGTGGGAAAGCCCGTGCGCGCCAGCGCCGCCGGTAAAGAGGATGGTGATGATCCAGACGACGGCAGTGGCGATGAACGACCATATCCACGGACGGTTGGTCAGGATGGTGAGACCGCTCATTGCTTTTTCTCCCTCTTTTCGAGGCGATTGAGGAAGAGGCGCAATGCCAGCACGACGATGAGAATGCCGCCTTGCGCACCGATCTGCCAGTCCGGCGAAATGCGCATGAAGGATAGGAAGGATCCGGCAAGCGTCAGCGTCAGCGCGCCGATGACGGCTCCGATAGGCGATACGCGTCCGCCGACGAATTCACCACCACCGAGAATAACGCCTGCGATAGACAGAAGCGTATAACGTAACGCGATATTGGCATCGGCCGATGTGGTGAGACCGACGAGTGCGATACCTGCAAGCACTGCGAAGAAGGCCGCCAGTGCATAGGTTCCGGCGCGGATCATGGTCACAGACCAGCCCGCACGTTCTATGGAACGGCTGTTACCGCCCGCGCCACGCATCAGCACGCCGAAGGTCGAGCGCATGACGATGAAATGCGTGACGACCGCGATCAGGATGCTGGCGACAATGGCCATCGGCATGAAAGGCGGCTTGGCGGTCATGATCCAGCGCGCCCAGTCCGGCGCCTGTCCGCCGGGCGAGGGTAGCAGCAGAACGGCAAACCCGCCCCAGACGAAGCTCATGCCAAGCGTGACGACGATGGAAGGCAGATTGCGCAGGTGGATCAGTGCGCCAAGCGCCGCATAAGATGCAATGGCGGCGGCAAGGATCAGCACTCCGATGACGGGCGCAGTGTTGAGATAGGTCGCAGCAACACAGACCACGAAACTCACGAAGGTGCCCATCGAGAGGTCGAGGTCGTTGACAGCCATGATGAGCATCTGTGCGATGGTTGCCAATGCGATAGGGACGGCCAGATTGAACAGCAGGTTCAGCCCCGTATAACTCATGGCGCGCGGCTGAATGTAGAAGACAGCGGCAAGCAGCAGAACCAGCGAGAAAACCGGCGTCAGCAGGCGGATGGAGGAAGAGGAAAGGCGCATTATTCGTGACCTCCCTCAAATGATGCTGCAAGCACGTTCTTTTCCGTAATGTCTTCGCCGATCAGTTCCGCAACGATAGCGCCGTCGCGGAAAACATAGACACGGTCGCAAAGTTCGATTTCGTCCATTTCGGTGGAGTACCAGACGAATATGCGTCCGTTTTCGGCCTCATGGCGCAGGATTTCATAGACTTCCTGCTTGGTGCCGACATCGACGCCACGCATGGGATCGTCCATCAAAATAGTGTTGGCGCTGGTTGCCAGTGCGCGGGCGAAAAGCACTTTCTGCTGGTTGCCACCCGACAGTGACAGGATGCGGTTACCCATATCCGGCGTGCGTATCTGGATGCGGTCTTTCCAGCCGCTGCCGAGGACATCTTCCCGCTTCTGCTCCACGAGTTTCAGCGACGACAGCCGGTCCAGCGAGCCGATGGTGAGATTGTGCAGGATGCTCCACAGCGGGAAGGTGCCGTTGAGGCTGCGGTCGCCCGCAACGAAGGCGATTTCGCAATTGCGTGCCGGAACCCAGTTCGGCCGCCGTGCATAGTAGAGATCGAGCAGCATCCTGGTCTGTCCGTGTCCGGCCAGCCCGGCGAGGCCGATGACTTCTCCCTTGAATGCCTGAAACGGCTTGATGTCTCTGGCGCGCTTGGCGAGAGACAGAACGGGCGTGCTGCTTGTATCGGTCTTTGCAACGCGGCGTGCGGCCTTTTCGCGCTCGACGCTGCCCATGGCTTCGACAAGACTGCGATTGGTGAAATCGCCCGCAGCGCGGTTGGCGACGACCTTGCCGTCCTTCATCACCACGATGCGGTCGGAGGTTGAGAGGATTTCACCCAACATATGCGAAATCAGGATAACGGCGCCGCCGGTGCCGACGAAACGGCGCACATAGGCCATGAGCTGCGCGGCGATGCCTGCATCAAGCGATGAGGTCGGCTCATCGAGAATAACCAGTTTTGGCGCAGTGCCGGGCGCAGTAAAGTTGACGGCGATTTCGACCATCTGCCGCTCGGCGATGGAAAGCTCGTCGATGGTGGCGCCGCTGTCGATCTTGTGACCGGGGAAAATCTCGTCGAGCTTTTTGGAAATCAGTTCGACGGCCTTGCCGCGCCAGCCAGCGCCGGTCAGATCGCGCTGCATGATGCGGACATTTTCGGCAATGGTCAGGTTCGGAAACAGCGACAATTCCTGAAAGACGCAGCGCACACCGTGCTTGCGCGCCATCGCTACGCCGTATCCTGCTTCCTCATGATAGGAAACGCTGCCTTCATGTGGCGACAGCCCGCCATTGATGACATTGACGATGGTGGATTTGCCCGCGCCATTGTGGCCGACCAGCCCGACGCATTCACCTTCGCGGATCACGAGCTCGGCGCCATCCAGTGCTTTCACCGCACCGAACTGCACGCGAATACTGCGCGCGGCGACGACCTCCCGTTTCTCTGCTGTTTCTGTCATACGCTCAACTAACTGCTGGAAATGCTGAAGAATAGACAATGGAAATGGGCGGGAACGAAACCCGCCCCAATCGCTCGATTATGTGAGGCCCGGCTTACTTGGCCGCGTCGATAACCTTCTGCGCGTCTTCCAGCGAATATTCGACATTGGCGACGCCACCCTTCTGGGTGTTGGCCAGATCCTTGTCGAGCGATTCCTGGCTGACGCTGAGGAACGGAACCACGAGGTCCTTCTTCACGTCCTTGCCGTCGAGAATCTGCTGGGCAACCCAGAAAGCAAGCGTGGAAACGCCGGGCGCAATCGAAACCGACATGGTTTCATAGCCGTTGGCGTCCTTCTGTTGCTTCCACCACTGCAGCTCGTCTTCACGGTTGCCCATGATGATGATCGGCGTTTCGCGCTTGGCGGCGGCGAAGGCCTGCGCAGCGCCATAGCCGTCGCCGCCCTGCGTCACGACTGCGTCGATTTTCGGCAGGCTTGGGAGGATGCCGGCGACGGCACGCTGTGCGACGTCTGCCGCCCAGTCGCCATTGACGGAGCCGACGATCTTGAATTTCGGATGCTTCTTCACGCCTTCTTCGATGCCGGCATGGATATTGTCATCGACCGAAACACCGGCAAGGCCGCGGATTTCAAGCAGGTTGCCGCCATCGGGGAAGCGCTTTGCGAGATAGTCGATCTGGCCTTCGCCCATTGCCTTGAAATCGACCGCGATGCGCCATGCGCAAGGCTCCGTGACGGTGCCGTCAAAGGAAACGACCGTGATGCCCGCATCGCAGGCTTCCTTGATTGCACCGTTCAAAGCGGTTGGCGAAGCGGCATTGATGACGATGGCGTCATAGCCCTGCAGGATCATGTTCTGGATCTGTGCGGCCTGTTCTGTGGCCTGATTTTCAGCCGTCGTGAACGGATCAGCCGCAGCGACCACACCGGCCTTCACGGCTTCCTTGGTAATCTTGTCCCAGCTTTGCAGCATGGCTTGGCGCCACGAATTGCCAGCATAATTGTTGGAGAATGCAATCTTCTTCGACGATGTGTCGGCCATCGCGCTGCCAACGGCGAGAACGCCTGCCAGTGCTGCGGATGCGAAAAGGATTCTTGCGAGTTTCATTCTTTCCTCCCGGTTGCCAGTGTACGACCCGCAGCGCCCCGGCACTTCGGATCGTCTGAATTGATTATGATGCGAGCCTCCCGCACCGCCGCTCCTCAACGGCACCAGTCTGCACCTGACGCGATTTTACGCTCTTGTCTTGCGGGCAATTTTCTGGTGAAGCGAGGATGAAAGAAGAGAAGCCTTCTGTGAAGGCCGAATGAAGCAACTGTCTTGCGGGTTCCTGCAGCAAAATTGCGGGAACCCGCAAGACGCGCCGAGGATGTGACGGCGTATTATAGTGCTTCATGAGCAATTTGCGTTTGGAGGAGAAACGCTTGGCCGAACTCGTGCCCCAGAGGTTGCTCGACCACTATCTGAATATTTCCAGATTGCTGGCGGGACAACTCGACTTCGATTCCATTATTCAGGCGGTGGCGGCGGAAATCACGCATATCGTGCCCTATGATCATCTGGACGTTTGCATCAAGATGGTCGATGGCAAGTTCCACATCGCCTATGAGAGCGGCATATCGACGGCCTGGAGTCGTAATCCTCCCGCCCTGTTGTCGGGCAGTCCCATTCGAACGGTGCTCTCCGGCGAAGTCGATCATCTTCTGACCGACGATGCGCGCACCGACCAGCGTTTTCACTTTGAAGGTTCCTTTTCCAGTCCGATCATCGAGCATGATCTGAAAGGCCGCCTGCATGTGCCCTTGAAGGCGCAGGGCGATATTATCGGCGCGCTCAGCTGCTCCAGTCTCGCGCCCGCCTGCTACACTGTGCGGGACGTGGAAAACGCCCAGTCGATTGCCGATCTCCTTGCACCATACTTTTTTGCGATCCGCGCGGCGGAACAGGCCAAGCGTTCCGCTATCGTGGAAACGGAAGCGCGCGCTCGCGAGGAAGGCTTGCGTTTCGGCGCGTTGAAGCTGACCGAAGCGCTGGAGACAGAGCGCCATCGCATCGGTATGGATTTGCATGACCAGACGCTGGCCGACCTGACACGCCTTGCGCGTCACGTGGAGCGGCTTACCCATGCAGCGGACCTCTCGGGCGAGCAGCTTGAACCGCTGTTTCGCGGGCTGCAGCATTGCATGCACGATCTCAGGCAAATCATTGAAGAAGCTAAGCCTTCAATTCTTCAGCTGTTCGGTTTTGTGCAAGCGACGGAAAATCATCTTGACCGTTCGGTGCGCGACAGTGGATCGTCCATCGAGTGGACGCTGGACGACCGCAGCGACGGCATGGCCGATCAGTTGGAGGAAACGGTTGCGACTTCGCTGTTCCGCATCGTGCAGGAAGCGATCAACAATACGATCCGCCATGCTCATGCCAGCCGGTTGCGGGTTACGTTTCGCGACAAGGGCGGTCGCCTGCACGTCGAAGTCGCAGACAATGGCATCGGCATGGATCGCCAGATGCAACGTTCCAGTGACGGGCATGGTGTCGGACATGGGATCGACAATATGCGCACGCGCGCGCGGTTGATTTCTGCAAGTTTTGCTATCAGGAAAAATGGGGAAGGCGGTGGCACCAGCGTGACGATCCATCTGCCTGTGGAAATGTGCCGGGAGGAGGGAGGGTAAAATGCATGTTCTGATCGTGGAAGATGATCCATTGCATCGCGCCTATCTCGGCGAGGCTGTGCGTGCGGCATTGCCTGAATGCAGTGATGTGCTGGAAGCCGACAACGGCTCGGCAGGTGAGAAGCTGGCCCGTCAGCACCGCGCAGCCCATATTGTCATGGACCTGCAGATGAGCGGGCGCAATGGCATTGAGGCCGCCCGCACCATCTGGAAGGAGAATCCTGAAACGCGCATCCTGTTCTGGTCGAACTATGCCGACGAAGCCTATGTGCGCGGTGTGTCGCGCATCGTACCGGAAGGGGCAGCTTATGGCTATGTGCTGAAATCGGCGTCCGATGACAAGCTGCGGCTGGCATTGCGCAGCATCTTTGTCGAAGCACAATGCGTCATCGACCGCGAGGTGCGCGGCCTGCAGCAAAAGAGCCTCGGTCATGCCAGCGGTTTCAGCGAAAGTGAATATGAAATTCTGGTCGATATTGCGCTGGGGCTTACGGATCGCGTTATTGCGCGCCGCCGCAATCTTTCGCTGAGAAGCGTCCAGAACAGATTGCAGCAACTCTATGAAAAACTTGGCGTTTATCAGGAAAAAGGTGAGCCGGAGGAAGGGCGTTTCAACCTCCGGGCTCGTGCCGTGACGGTAGCGCTTTTACGCAAACTACTGAATTACAGTGCGCTGGAACGCGCAGAAATCGAGCTGAACGAATGGCTTAGCCGACAGCTGCCTTCAAACGGCTCTGTGCGAGATTGAGGCCGAGTTCCGACGCACGGGCGATGATCGGCGCGAATCGACGCCGCTTCTTTTCGTCATGGTTGGAAGCAATGTCTGCGATGCGATGCTTGAGGAAGGGGTTGAGAAACCGCTCCCGCACCGAAGCCACGTAAGCTTCGGCCTGTTCGCCAAGGCCGTCTGCAGCAAATACCGGCAGGACTTCCTCGTGCCAGACCGCTTCCAGTTCATTCCGGATCGTTTCGTCCTGCATGGCTTCCAGTACGATCTCGTCTTTCGGACGGCTGCCCTTGAGCCATTGTTCCGCGATGAATGTGTGGCCAAGGTTGAGCAAGTAGAGTTTCAAATGCTCATAGCGTGCAAGATCGTCGGTGACGACGATATCTTCGTGTTCGCAGGGAAGCGTAAGGCCATCGGCCTTCTCGATTGCCCAGAGCGCATAGGGCTCGGCGATGGCGCCGATTGGCTCGATGGGTTCGGAAACGATGCGGTCGACAAGGCTGTTGGCAAAAATGCATCGGGTTTCGAGCCATTGCACGAAACCGTCCGGCAGTTTCCAGTTATGCGCAAGGTCGATGAGGATCGAGCGCAACCTGTCGCCATTGCGCGAGATCAGCTCACAGGGAAACAGCGACAATGGCGCATCGGGATTGTGCTGCCAGCGGTGATGTAGAAGCACCAGAAGTTTGGCTGGAAAACTCTTCGGCAAAGCATCCGGGTTCGCAAGAAGCGAGCTGTCATCGCTTCTGTCGAGTTCGTAGCCCTTGTCGCCGGTGTTGGAGAGGATCACATCGACGCTGGCACCGAGGTCGAGAATCGCCGCCCAGTCGTGATGTGCGGAATAGGCAGCGGTAACGCCCTTCGCCTGATGTTCTGTCTCGGATGGCTTGCCGTCGACAAGCCCACGGATCATCACAGGATAGCCGTTGCTTTCGTTCAAAGCCGCGATGCGCTGGCTGCTCTGGGGGTTTGAAGTCGTCTGCACGACGGCAATTGTCCCGATGGCTTTGCCCTTGGAAAGCGCCTCCGAAACAAAGAAATCGACATGAGCCAACAGAAAACGGCTGGTGCCGAACTGCAGGATCGCTTGCTTCTCGCGCATGATCTTCTCCCATAAATCAGTGGTTTTAACTAAGCGATGCAGGGTAAATTGGTCAAGCCAGTAGGATTCTTTATCGAACGATTGGTTCGGTCCCACATGTTGAAATGCGCGATTTGCCGCAATTAACCGGGTTTTTAAGCATATTGCGCTTCTGTCCGGTTGGAAATATGGTAAGGCCAATTCGAGGAGAGGCGGATTTGGGAGCGCTATGAGCGATTTTACGGCAACTGCGGAACCGCGCAGGCTTTATCAGCAGATCGCAGATCGGGTGAGAAGCCTTATCCAGGACGGCCAGTTTCCTGCTGGCAGCAGGCTACCGGCTGAACGCGAGCTGGCGCAGCAACTTGGCGTGTCGCGGCCTTCGCTGCGCGAGGCGCTTATTGCACTCGAAATCGCCGGTAATGTCGAAATCCGCATGGGGTCCGGCATCTATGTCACGGCAGAGTCGGAAAAGCGTTCGCTTTTACATGGCGCTTCCATCGGCGAGAGTCCGCTTGAAATCATGCAGGCGCGCGAAATGGTCGAAGGCAGCGTGGTCGTCACGGCTTGTGCGCGCATGACGCTTGAAAGGCTTGCCGAACTGCGCGCAACGATTGACGCAATGAAGGTGAATGTCGATGCGGGGCGCAAGGCGATTGAGCTCGACAGGCAGTTTCATCTGCTCATTGCCGAGCAATCGGGCAATTCCATGCTGGTGCGCATCGTGCGCGACCTTTTTGACGAGCGGCATAGTCCGCTGACGTCGCATATCAGGACGCGCTTCGAAGATAACGATACATGGGCTCTGGCTTTGGCCGAGCACGAAGCCATCTATGCGGCGCTGGAAGCGAGGGATCCGCTTCAGGCGCAGGCAGCCATGCGAACGCATCTGGACCGGTCCAAGCAGCGTTGGATGGATAATGAACCCAGCGAGTAATTAGCCGGGACGATTTGGGAGTGAGGTCAGACAAATGAATGAATCCGTTGATACAGCGGTTGCGCCGGTTATTCTGCTGCATCCGTCGGATGATGTTGCTGTTGCGCGCATTTCGGTTCGCGCCGGTGATCAGATCGGCCTTGACGGGATCAGGGCCAGCGAACTGATCGGTCGCGGGCATAAGGTTGCCATTCGCGATATTCCGGAAGGCAAGGAAGTCCTGAAATACGGTCAGGTGATCGGCGTTGCAACGAAGGATATCGCTCAGGGCGAGCATGTGCATTTGCAGAACCTCGCCATGCTGCCCTCCGAACACGAGCATCAGTTCTCCATCGATATTGAAGAACGCGGCATGCTGCCGGACGCAGAACGCCGCCATTTCATGGGCTATGACCGGGGCGCTGGCGGTGTCGGCACGCGCAATTTCATTGGGGTGATTTCGTCGGTCAATTGCTCGGCCACGGTGTCGCGTTACATCGCCGATTATTTCAACCGCATGGGCGGTCTCGATGGTTTCGACAATGTCGATGGCGTCGTGGCGCTGACACATGGCAGCGGCTGTGCGCTCAACACCAAGTCGGAAGGCTATCGGCTTTTGACACGCACTATTCAGGGCTATGCCAAGCACCCGAATTTTGGCGGCATCCTGCTGATCGGCCTTGGCTGCGAAACCAACCAGATCGCGCCGATCCTCGAACATTACCGCATGGAAGAAGGCTCGCGCCTTCGCACCATGACGATCCAGCAACATGGCGGTACGCGCAAGACCATCGATCATGCGATAGCAGAAATCAAGGAAATGCTGCCGCTGGTCAATTCGGCGGTGCGCACCAAGCAGCCGCTGTCGAAGTTGAAAGTGGCGCTGGAATGCGGCGGCTCGGATGGCTATTCCGGCATTTCGGCCAATCCGGCATTGGGCTATGCCTCGGACCTTATCGTGCGCAATGGCGGCACGACCGTTCTTTCGGAAACGCCGGAAATCTATGGTGCTGAACATCTTTTGACCCGTCGCGCGGTAACGCCTGCGGTCGCTGAAAAGCTGTTGCAGCGCATCGACTGGTGGCGTGATTATACGGCGCGCAATGGCGACGAACTCAACAACAACCCATCGCATGGCAACAAGCTCGGCGGGCTGACCACCATTCTGGAAAAGTCGCTCGGTGCAGTTGCCAAAGGGGGCTCCATGCCGCTCAAGGCCGTCTATGAGTTTGCCGAAACCGTCACGGAACAGGGTTTCACTTTCATGGATACGCCGGGTTACGATCCCGTCGCGGTGACTGGACAGGTGGCCGGTGGCTGCAACGTGATCTGCTTCACCACGGGCCGTGGTTCGGTTTCCGGTTTCAAACCTTCGCCTTGCATCAAGATCGCCACGAATTCCGAAATGTACGAGCACATGAAGGAAGACATGGACATCAATTGCGGCGGTATCGTCACCGGCGACGAGACCATCGAACAGTCCGGCATCCGCATCTTCGAACATATCATCGCGGTCGCATCCGGCGAGAAGACGTTGAGCGAAGTCTACGACTATGGCGACAACGAATTCGTGCCTTGGCAGGTCGGCGCCGTAACCTGATCCCTTTCTTTAATGACGACTGACAGGAATAATTCGATGGTCAAAGCTCTGCGTATCGAGAGCGAAAACGTCACACGTTTTGCAGAAATCGACGAAGCGCCGTTGCTGGCCGGTCAGATCCGTGTGCGGGTTCGGCACGTGGGTCTCTGCGGCAGCGATCTGAACACCTTCAAGGGACTTAATCCGCTGGTGCAGCTGCCGCGCATTCCTGGGCATGAAATCGGCGGCGAGATCATGGAAGCCGGAGAGGGTGTCAGCGCTGCCTATGTCAAAGGCAAGCGGGTCATCGTGCTACCCTATACGAATTGCGGTGAATGTTCGTCCTGTCGCAAAGGTCGGCTGAATGCGTGCCGTTATAACAAGACGCTCGGCGTGCAGCAAAATGGCGGACTGGCCGACCAGATCGTGCTGCCTGCGGAAAAATTGATCCTCAATGAGACGCTGGCGCCCCGCCATCTGGCGCTGGTCGAGCCGCTTTCGGTTGGCTTCCATGCCGTCGAGCGCGGACGTGTTCAGGCAGGTGATACGGTTGCTGTTCTCGGTTGCGGCATGATCGGTATGGGTGTTCTCATCGGCGCGCTGGCGCGCGGTGCCAAGGTCATCGCCATTGATCCAAGTGCCGAAAAGCGCGAACTCGCACTGCAATTCGGCGCAACGCACGCATTGCCGGGCGGTGAGGATGTCGTCGCTAAGGTTCAGGAACTGACCAACGACGACGGCGTGGATGTTGCTTTCGAAGCGGTCGGCCTGCCGATCACCTTCACGCAGGCTGTTGACCTGGCGGGCTTTGCGGGCCGGGTGGTTTATGTCGGCTATTCCAAGGCACCGGTCACCTATCAGACGCAGTTCTTCAACCTGAAGGAGCTCGACATCATGGGATCACGCAATGCCACGCTCACCGATTTCGAGGCCGTCATTGCGCATCTGGAAAAGCTTGGGGCGGATGCCGACAAGCTGATCTCGAAGGTATTTCCGTTTCATGAAGCTGAAGCGGCACTCCCTTACTGGGATGGCGACCGTAACGTTTTGAAGATCATCATCGAACGCGACTGAAATCGAAGCAAATGCTCCACGTCGGGAAGGAAGACGTGGGGCTGCCACGCATCGATGGAAAATCGCTGCGTAAACTGAAGAAATTAGAGCGTCCTTTATGCGTCCAAATTGGACGCATGGCGCTCTAACGGAGGAAACCGGCCCTAAGGCCAATTGTTTAATGACCCCATATGGGAGGACAAAGATGAAGAAACTCGTTACCGGCATGATCGCCGCCAGCATGCTGCTGGTAGGAAGCATGGCTGCATACGCTGCCAATGTGTCGATCAAGGTTGCCTATGAAAACAACCCCGGCGAGCCTTTCGATGAGGTTATGCATTACTGGAAAGATGATCTTGCCAAGCGCAGCAATGGCGAAATCACGCTCGAACTCTATCCAAGCTCGCAGCTGGGCTCCAAGAAGGACGTGACCGAGCAGGCCATGATGGGGCTCAATGTCGTGACCATTTCCGACGTTGGCTTTCTGGCCGAATATGACCCGGACCTCGGCGTACTCTACGGTCCGTTCCTGACCGATGATCCGGCACAGCTTTTCAAAGTTTATGATGGTCCCTGGTTCAAGGAAAAGAGCGAAGAGCTGAAGAAGAAGGGCATTCACATCGTAATGCCGAACTATCTCTACGGCATTCGTCAGATCATTTCCAAGAAGCCGATCCGTACGCCTGAAGATTTGAAGGGCATGAAGATTCGCGTGCCGAACAACGTCATGCAGATCAAGACTTTCGAAGCCATGGGCGCAACGCCAACCCCGATGCCGCTGGGCGAAACCTTCCCGGCGCTGGCGCAGGGCGTGATTGATGGCGTTGAGAACCCGATCTCGGTTCTTTACGGCCAGAAGTTCCAGGAAGAAGCCAAATATCTGAGCAAGGTCGGCTATCTGACCAACGTTGCTCTGATTGTCGGCGGCGAAGCCTTCTTCTCCACGCTGCCGGAAGATCAGCTCAAGATGATCCATGAGTCCGCTTACGATGCGGGTCTCTATAGCCAGAAGCTGACGATCGAAAAAGACAATGAAATGATCGAGAAGATGAAGGAAGCTGGTGTCGAGGTCATTGATGTCGACCGCGCTCCTTTCAAGGCACTTGCTGAAAAGGTCTACACCCAGTTCCCGGAATGGTCGCCGGGCCTTTACGACAAGATCAAAGCCGAACTGAACTGATCCATCCCTATTCGGATATCACCATGTCGCGGCGTTGCTGCGGCATGGTTCGCTCATGGAATTCAATCCGATGAAACTGTTTGAAAAACTGATCGAATGGCTGGCTGCCGTGCCGCTGTTCATCCTGCTTGCGATGTTCAACATCGCCGTCGTCATGCGCTATTGGATGCATCAGCCATTACAATGGACCGAGGAAATGGCCGGTCTGTTGATGATCTGGATCGTGATGCTTGGCAGTGTCGCCGCAGAACGCAGCAACCAGCATCTTGCCATTCCGATGCTCGTGGATCTGCTGTCGGAAAAGGTGCGCGATGTCGTCAACGCCATCGTCTCCATCCTGTCGGGACTGTTCCTGCTTTACGTGTCCTATGCCGGTTACAAGCTTTCGGTCACGGCTCAGTTCAAAGTGACTGACGTGCTGCGAGTCTCCTATTACTGGATCGATATCGCTGTGCCGGTCGGCTTCGTCATTATCGCTCTTTATATGTTTGCAGGCGCATTCAAATCCTTGCGCGCCGCTTTTGCGGGAGGCAAGGCATGAACCTGACAACCATCGTTCTTATCATGCTGGCGCTGATCGCGCTCAATATGCGCCTCTATGTGGCCATTTTGATTGCGGTCTTCACCTATTTCACCTTTTTCAACCAGATGCCGATAGCGATTGCCGTGCAGCGCTTCATCAGCCCGGCACAGAACACGTCGCTGCTTGCCATTCCGTTCTTCATCATGCTTGGTACGGTGATGTCGCATACCGGCATTGCAGAACGTCTGATCAAGGTCGCGGAAATTCTGGTCGGTCGTATGCGCGGCGGCATGGCACTCACCAACATCATGGTTTCCACCCTGATGGGTGGCGTCAGCGCTTCCAATCTGGCCGACAGCGCCATGCTCACCCGCATGATGGTGCCGGAAATGGTCAAGCGCGGCTATGACAAGGCGTTTTCCTGCGCGGTGACAGCTGCAGGCTCGCTGATTACGCCGATCATTCCTCCGGGTATCGCGCTCATCATCTATGGCCTGATTGCGGATGTTTCCATCGGCAAGATGTTCATGGCCGGTGTCATTCCGGGTATTCTCGGCGCCGTTATCCTGATGATTGCGGCCTATGTTACATCGGTGAAGCGCGGCTACAAGCCAAGCCGTGAAAAGCGGATGAGCGGAGCCGAAGTTGCCTCGACGCTTGCTTCGGCATGGCCTGCGGTGCTGCTGCTGTTCGCGATCATCGGCGGCATCCGCATGAACATCTTCACCCCGACGGAAGCCGGTGCAGTTGCTGTTACGCTGGTTCTGATTATCGGCTTCGTGATCTATCGCGAAATGCGCATCTCGCATGTGGTGGATTCGCTGATCGAAACAGCGAAATCGACCGCGTCCGTCATGCTGGTCATCATGGCATCATCAGCGCTCGCATGGGTGTTTTCGCTTGAACAGGCCGGCCAGTCGCTGATGCAGCTGATCTCGTCCTTCACCAGCAATCCTTATGCGTTCCTGCTGGCAGTCAACGTGATCCTGCTGATCCTCGGCGCGCTGATCGAGGGCACGGCCCTGATGATCGTTCTGGTGCCGCTTCTGATGCCGACGGTAAAGGCTCTGGGCATTGATCCTGTGCATTTCGGTATCATCGTGATTATCAACCTGTCGATTGGCACGCTGACACCGCCTGTCGGAACGGTCATGCTGATGGTCTGCAATATTGCGAAGGTGAGGGTGGGAGATTTCACCCGCCAGGCATTCAGCATGTATATGGCGCTGTTCATCCTGCTGGCGCTGGTAACTTACGTGCCGATTATCTCAACCTATCTGGCTCATTAGAGCATTTCCAGCAAAAGTGCGAAGCGGTTTTGCGTAGGATAATGCGTAAAAACAAAGAGATAAAGCATTTCCAATGTTTCAATTTAAACCGGAAATGCTCAAAAAAAGCGCGGGAATTTCCCGCGCTTTTTCATTTGTTCACCACGGATTTTCGACACGCGGCCAGATGGCACGGCTGAGCTTGCGGTAATTGGTCGTGCGCGGATTGCTCGGATAGGAGCTGGGCGCCGCGACATAGATAATCTCGGCAGCAATCGGCACGAAGCCTGCGTGGAAATGATTGGTGGATTTGACCACCAGTATATCCTTCTTCATCGGATCGATGCCGATATTGGAGAAGATATCCGGCTCGAATGTCTGCGTCCGGTTGGTGTTGAGAATGATATCGATCTCGGTGCCTTCAAGTCGCACAACCGCCGAGGCCCCCAGCGTCACGCGGCTTGGTCCAAAACTCTGCCAGCCTTCGGCAAGGGTTTTCATGACCGTCACGCGGGCATCGATGGGGTCACCGCCAAGCGGGCCGGACTTGCCGCCGAAACGCAGGTCGATCACCGCGCCTTCGCCTGCCGCATGGCAGAATGTCACTGCGATGGGGTCCCAGATCGTAGCAATGCCGATATTGTCGATACCGCGTTCGATCAGGCGGCGAAGGACATAGGTTCCGTCGCCTGCAACCCCGCCGCCGGGATTGTCCCATACATCTGCGATCACCGCAGGTTTGTCAGGATTGGCTGCATGGGCAGCCAGCGCCCGGTCGATGCCCTGATCGGTGTCGAACATGGTCATCAACGTCTGCTCGCGCATCGCAATCAGTTCACGCCCGAGTTTTTCGGCAAGTGCTTCACCCTTGGCCGGATCGTTGTCTGTGACGACGAGAATACGGGTTCCCATTTCCGGCACATCGGCAGCCATGAAGCCATGAATGACGGAGATCGACAGAATCCCGTCTTTGCCGTGCATCGCCTTGATGCGGTCGACGAAGGAGCGCATCGGCTCCTTGCTTGTGGGAAACACACTGATCAAATGGCAGTCGAAAGTGGATATGACCGGCTTGATGTGACCTTTCAAGGCGTCCAGCGCAAGATCGACCACATGCTCGCCGCGCTCATAAAAATCCGTGTGAGGAAATTCGAGGAACGACGCGAAAATATTGAGGTTTTCGACACGCTTCGGCGTCAGATGGCTATGCGGATCGAATTCGCTGGCAACCAGAATATCCGGCCCGACAATGGCGCGCACGCGTTCCAGAAGATCACCCTCGCAATCGTCGTAACCTTGAGCGATCATGGCGCCATGCAGGCCGAGAACGACCGCATCAACGGGCATTGCGGCTTTCAGCTGGTCAAGGATTTCATCGCGCAATTCCTCGAACGCCTGCCGCTGCAACAATCCGCCCGGTTCCGCCCAGGTGGCAGTGCCTTCGATGACGGTCAGCCCTTCCGCTGCCGCACGCTTGCGCAATGCGACAATGGGCGAAGAGCAAAGCGTCGGCGTTTCCGGATGCTTGCCCGGCGCGGCATAAAAAGCCATCTCGAACGAGGCCCTGTCGGTTGGAACCGGCGAGAACGTGTTGGTTTCTGTCGCAAGCGATGCGGTGAAAATGCGCATGGAAATACTCTGTGCGGGGAGGTGACGTGCTTATTTTTGTGGTGCGTAGGCGATGGCTTCGACTTCGATCTTGATGTCGATCATCAGGCGGGATTCAACCGTGGTGCGCGCGGGAGGCTCTTTTGGAAAATAGGTGCCGTAAACGGCATTCATCCGCCCGAAATCCCGAGCATCTTCCAGCCACATGGTGGTTTTGACCACGTCTTCCATTGTGGCGCCTGCAAGCGCAAGTGCGGCCTTGACGTTTTCGAGGACCTGTTTTGTCTGGGCTTCGATGCCGCCTTCAACAATCTGGCCGTTTGGTCCGACTGGCACCTGACCAGAAACATAGACTGTGTCGCCTGCGCGAACGGCGGGGGAAAGTGGCACTTGCGATGCGCCGAAGACCTGTTTTCTGGACATGATTTTCTCCGGTTATTTGACTGCTCCAAGGGCCAGTCCCTTGATGAGATAGCGCTGGAGCCAGATGAAAAGGATGGCGACCGGCAGTGTGGCAAGAAAGGTTGCCGCCATGACGTAATGCCATTCGACCGTGTAGCGCCCCGCGACGAGCGAGAAGACCTGAATGGGCAGGGTGTAGCTTTCCTGCCTGCGCAACATGGTCAATGCGACGACGAATTCGTTCCATGCATTGATGAAGGTGAAAATTGCCGTGACGGCAATGGCGGGCAGGCAGAGCGGCAGGAACACTTTTATCAGTGTCTTGCCGCGCCCGGCGCCTTCCATCCACGAGGCTTCTTCCAGATCGCGCGGTATGGTGTCGAAATAGCTTTGCAGCATCCACACGGTGAAGGCGATGTTGAAGGCCATGTAGACCGCGCCGACCGCGGAGACACTTTCAATCAATCCATAGGCGGCGAGCAGCCGGAAAAGCCCCAGCACCAGAACGATGGGCGAGATCATCTGCGAAATCAGCAGGAATTGCCGGAATGCACAGTGGCCTGCAAAGCGGAAGCGCGACATGGCATAGGCGGCAGGAATGGAAACAATGATGGCGCCGACGGAAGCAATAACCGAAACGTAAAGCGAGTTCAGCAGCGCTTGCCCGAATTTGGTCTGAACCCACATTTCCGAAAAATTCTGCCATCGGAAGCTGCTTGGCCACCATGTTGGAGACAGGACCTCCTGTGGAGGCTTGACGGCGGTGGAAAACATCACCGCGAAGGGAAACAGTGTCAGCACGATAAGCGGCGACAGAACGGCCCAGGCAATGATTGTGCGTTTCAGCTTCGAGCCGGTCATGCGCGTTCTCCCCGCATTGCGAGGCGGATATAGATCGCCGTGAAGACGAGGAGTATTGCCAGCATGATAAGCGATACGGCAGAGGCTTCTCCCAGCTTCCCGAGACGGAAAGCCAGCTTGTAGAGATGCGTTACCAGAATATCGGTGGAGTTTGCCGGTCCACCCTGCGTCATGACCCAGATGATCGGGAATGAATTGAAGACATAGATCGTATTGAGCACGATGGCGATGTTGACGAAGGGCTTAAGCAGCGGAAACGTGATTTCGCGAAACTGCTGCCACAGGCTGGCGCCTTCGAGAGACGACGCTTCATAAAGATCCTCCGGAATGGATGACAGTCCGCCGAGGAAGATCGTGGTCGTGAACGGCACGGTGACCAGAATGCCGACCAGTATCTGCATTGGAAAGGCGGTGGCCGCGCTCGCCAGCCATTGAATATTGCTGTCGATGATGCCGAGATTGCGCAGTGCCGAATTGAGCATTCCGCTTTCGCCATTGAGCGCCCAGCGCCAGACAATGGCTGTCATGGTGAGCGAAACTGCCCACGGCAGCATGACGATGACCCGCGCTACCGAACGGCCATAGAAATCCATGTTGAGGATGATGGCGACCGGAATGGAGACGATAAGTGCCCCGCCAACCACGGCGACGGTCCAGAGTGCGGTGCGCCAGAGTGCATTCAGAAAATCGGGCGTTGCGAAAAGTGCAGTGAAATTTGCGCCGTCGTTGAAATCGCGTAGCTGCCCGAAGCGGTTTACGTCATGGCTGGCAATTTCAACGAGATGCACCACGGGCCAGAAGATCACTACCGCAGCCAGAAGCAGGCTCGGCAGGATCAGGAGATAGGGCAGGGTGCGGCTTTGCATTGGCAATCAAAATCCCTGAAAAGAAAAAAGCCCGGCAGAGCGAGGGCACTGCCGGGCAGGCGGGGAGTGTTACTTCTTCAGGATTGCATCCGCCTTGGCGGCGGCGTCCTTCAGCACGGCATCAGGTTCGCCCTTGCCGAGATAGATGCTCTGCATGGCGTTGGACGTGATGTCGGCAATTTCTTCCCAGCCCGGAATGATCGGTGCAAAGCGGGCATCCGGCAGAAGCGCGGTGAAGGCGGCAAGATCGGCATTATTGACGTAATAATCCATCTTCGCTTCTTCCTTGTTGACCGGAAGGAAACCTTCGCCCTGCGTGAACTTGGCGCGCCATTCGGTCTGGAACAGGAAGTCGAGCACCTTCCAGGCTTCCTCCTTGTTCTTGGAATTTTGGAACATGATGACGGAATCGGTCACGCCATAGGTGCCACGCGCGCCTGTCGGTCCGGCTGGAATGGCTGCAACGCCATATTTGAGGTTTGGCGCTTCTTCCTTGATTTGGTTGGAAAGGAAAGGCGCGGTAATCATCATGCCGACCTTGCCCTGCTTGAAGAGGTTCTGAACGTCTTCACGGGCATAGGAGGTGACGCCGGGCTGGGTCAGGCCATCATCGATCAGCGACTTGTAAAGTTTCGCGGCTTCAAGCGCGCCGGGTGTGCTGAGGCCCGACGTACCGTCCTTGTTGAGAATTTCTGTCCCATAGGACCACATGCCGTAATAGTAATAAACGTCGGTCTCGATTTCCTTGCCCTGCAAGCCGAAACCGTGATTCTCTCCGCCGAGCGACTTGATCTTGGTGGCGGCGGCTTTCAATTCGTCCCAGGTTGCGGGCGGGTTTTCGACGCCTGCCTTGGCCAGCAGATCCTTGTTGTAATACATGGCGCGGGCTGAGGCTGCGATCGGCAGGCCGTAGGTCTTGCCTTCAAGAATGGATGGCGACAGGAAAGTTTCGATGAAACGGCCCTTGAACTCGTCGTTCATGTAACCGTCGAGCGGCTCGGCTATACCCTGTTGCACGAAATCGATCAACCAGCGTGTGCCGATGATCGAAAGGTCCGCATTGGTGCCTGCTGAAATGTCGGTGGTCAATTTCTGCAGAAGTACATCCCACGGAACGACTTCGAAATTGAGTGTAATACCGGGATTGGCGGCTTCAAATGCCTTTTTGACCTCTTCGAAATAAAGGCCGGTCTTGGAGCTGTACTCTGCCACGGTCATGCGCACTTCGCCAGCATTTGCGACCGACGACAGCGCCAGAATGCTCAATCCGGCCAGAAGGCCAGCCTTCCATTTATTGATAGACATCTTCCCGTTCCCTTGTTTTGCCCCGCATTGGTGCGATGACGATCTATTTTTGTTATTTTCTTACATTATCGGCTTAATATGCACTTTCAAGCAAAAAGTTTTGTTGCAAACTTACATTTTGACTTTTACGCTGGTGGGAATAAACAGGTGCAGAAAGCTGCCGCATAAAAGGGGAATAGCGTGGAGCAAGCAGGCGAATTTGCCGGAAAGTCGGTGCTGGTTACCGGAGCCGGTGGCGGTGTTGGAAGCGCGCTGGTCAAGCTGTTCTCTGAACGCGGTGCCCGCGTGATCGGTTGCGATACGACACTGGAGGCAATGACCGGCGATGATTTTCATGCGCGTCATGCCTTCGATCTGCTTGACCGCGACGGGCTGGAGCTGGCTGCAAAGCGGATAATAGCGGAATCGGGCTTGCCCGATATTGTCATCAACAATGCGGGCTGGACCCGTGCCGAGACTTTCGATGGGTTGGATCAGGGCAATATCGACGCTGAGATTGACCTCAACCTGACTGCGGTTGCCGGGTTTTCCAATGTCATGGCGCAGGCCATGGCAGCGCGCGGACACGGCGTTTTCGTCTTCATTTCCTCGGTCAACGGTCTCTTGCATTTCGGAAACCCGGCTTATGCAGCTGCCAAAGCCGGAATCAATGCCTTTGCGCGCGGTATTGCGGTTGAGTTCGGAAGGAAGGGCGTGCGTGCCAACGTCGTCTGTCCGGGGTCGATAAGAACACCCGCATGGGATCATCGTATCGCGCAGGATGCGAGCGTGTTGGACCGCTTGCAGCGCTTTTATCCGCTGGGGCGCATCGTTGATACCCGCGAGGTGGCAGAAACGGTGGCATTTCTGGCCTCTGACCGCGCATCGGGGATTACCGGCGCGGTCCTTCCGGTCGATGCCGGGCTGACTGCGGGCTGCCGCCCTTTCATCGAAGATATTCTCGGAGGGAACTGACCGATGAAAGAGGTTTCTCTGCGCGGCATCACCAAGACTTTCGGACAATTAACGGTCCTCGACCATGTCGACCTCGATATTCAAAGTGGAGAGTTTCTCGTACTGGTTGGCCCTTCCGGCTGCGGAAAATCCACGCTTTTACGAATGGTGGCCGGGCTTGAACCCATTTCCGGCGGGGACCTTCTGATTGGTGGGGAACGGGCTAACGAGTTGCCACCGCAAAAGCGCAATATTGCGATGGTGTTTCAATCCTATGCGCTGTTTCCGCATATGACGGCGCGTGAAAACATCGGATTTGGTCCGCGCATTCGCGGCGAGAAGGCACAAGAAACGGCCGCGAAGGTGGACAGGGCGGCGTCCATCCTCAATCTCCATTCCTATCTTGATCGCTACCCACGCCAGCTTTCAGGCGGGCAGCGCCAGCGCGTCGCCATGGGGCGCGCCATTGTTCGCGAACCGTCGGTATTTCTGTTTGATGAGCCGCTTTCCAATCTGGATGCGCAATTGCGCGTGCAGATGCGCACGGAAATCAAGGCGCTACATCAGCGGCTGAAGTCGACGGTGATCTATGTCACCCATGACCAGATTGAGGCCATGACCATGGCCGACCGGATCGTGGTTATGAATCAGGGCAGGATTCAACAGATCGGTGCGCCGCTGGATCTTTACGATCGTCCTGCCAACAAGTTTGTCGCGAGCTTTATCGGTTCGCCGTCGATGAGTTTCATTCCGGGAACCGTTTCAGGCGGAGTATTCCGTACCGGAGAGGGTGAGGAAATCGCTGTTGGCGGGGGATCATCCGAAGCCCGGCAGGTGGAGGCAGGCATCCGGCCAGAAAATTTCATGGTCGCGCCGGATGGCAAGGGGCTGAAACTCACCGTCGAGGTGATCGAGCCGACTGGTCCGGAAACGCATATTTATGGCCGGATCGCAGGACAGCCTATACGAGCTGTGTTTCGCGAGCGCATACATCTTGCGCCCGGCGAGCAAGTGCCTGTAACTGCGAAGAGCGAACACATACATCTTTTCGACAAGGATAGCGGTCTCCCGCTTTGAATTTCCGATGAGCAAGGTTGCCGACATCATCACACGGCTGCATGTCGTGGCGCAGGACGGATCGAAATCCGACCGGAGGCTGGCTGCGCTCGTGCTGGCCGATCCCGATTATGCTTCCAAGGCGGCAATCTCGGAAATTGCGGCCAGAGCAGGTGTCAGCGAACCCACGGTGACACGTTTTTGCCGAGCACTTGGCTGTGACGGGGTTCGCGACTTCAAGTTCTTTCTGGCGCAGGCCTTGGCCATCGGCGGGCAGTATCTGACGGCTGAAATCCCCGCGCGGGATGTGCGTGAAAGCCGCATAGCGACGGCTGTAACCGATGCGGCAGTTGCCGCCATCCAGCGCGCCAGCGACGGGCTCGACATGGGCGTGTTGATGAAAGTGGCCGAACGGCTTGCCGCTGGTGGCCCTGTGCTATGTCTTGGGTCTGGCGGCATCTCGTCCATGCTTGCAACAGAAATGCAGAACCGCTTGTTCCGACTGGGTATTCCTGTCAGTGCGCAAGTGGATGGACAATTGCAACGGATGTATGCCGCCGTCACCACGCATGAAACAACGGTAATCGCTTTCTCCGTCTCCGGCTTTGCGCGTTCGGTGGTGGAGGCCGTGCTGGTTGCGCGGCAATATGGAGCGCAGACGGTAGCGATCACGCCTGCCGGTTCCGATCTCGCCAAGGCGGGGGATGTGCTTATTCCGTATCAGGCCAATGAAGACGGCAATATCTACAAGCCGACATCGTCACGCTTCGCGCTGCTGGCCATTCTCGACATGATCGCCACGGCGACAGCAGAAGCGCGTGGCCCCAAGGTGCTGGAAAGCCTGCGCCGCATCAAGCATAGCCTCAATACGCTCACCATAGACGATCCGCGCTTGCCGCTGGGAGACTGATCCATGACCAGACCGAAAACCGTTCACGAGGTGGATACACCTGCGATCCTCATCGATATTGATCGCGTGAAGGCGAATATCGCCAAGGCGCAGGCCCATGCGGATGCGGTGGGGGTTAAACTACGCCCGCATATCAAGACGCATAAGCTGCCGCTCTTCGCCAAAATGCAGGTGGAAGCGGGCGCGACCGGGATCACCTGCCAGAAGCTAGGCGAGGCAGAAGTCATGGCCGATGCTGGGCTGACGAACATTTTCCTGCCCTACAATATTCTCGGACAGGAAAAGCTTGATCGCCTTCATACGCTGCATCAACGCATCACCCTGTCTGTAACGGTCGATAATCGAACCTCTCTTGCAGGGCTGGCGGCGCGTTTCACCGATGAAAAGCATCCGTTGAAAGTGCTTGTCGAATGCGACACGGGCATGGAGCGCTGTGGCGTGCAGACGCCAGCCGAAGCCCTGGAGCTGGCACGCATTATAGACCAGAGCGCAGGACTGCATTTTGGTGGTCTGATGACCTATCCCGCAGCGGGCAAGCCGGACGAGGCTGAACAATGGCTTTATTCGGCACGTGAGTTGCTGGAGGCGAATAGCCTTCCCTGCGAGACGATTTCAAGCGGCGGCACGCCCGATATGTGGCGCAAACCCAGCGACAGCGTCGTCACCGAATATCGCCCCGGCACCTATATCTATTTCGACCGTTATCAGGTCGAAAAGGGCGCGGCGACGGTGGATGACTGCGCCTTGACGGTGCTTTCAACGGTCGTCAGCCATCCAACATCAGAACGAGCGATCATTGATGCCGGGTCCAAGGCACTATCCAGCGATACGCTGGGACTGAGCGACTTTGGTGAAGTGATGGGCCGTCCCGATGCCCGTGTGATCGGCCTGAGTGAGGAGCACGGCAAGCTGGTTGGTGATGTCGCGGGCCTGAAGGTTGGTGAGCGGCTCCGGATTATTCCCGACCACGTCTGCGTCGTTTCCAATCTCTTTGATGAAGTTCATCTTGTTTCGGGCGAGGATGTCGTCGATATCCTGCCGGTCGCCGCACGTGGAAAATTAAGATAATCAGGAGGATAGCATGAAGGGTGCGGCCAATCCGTTCGCTGGCGACAAGGATCTCGAGCAGATTTGGGAGATGCTTGTACGGCGCGATATCGAGGCCTTCGTATCGCAGGACTGGTCATTGGTGGCCGATGATTTCGATGAGGTGCGCTTCCTTGGCATTCATGCGCACAATGATCGCGATCCTGACAATTGGGACGCAGGTTTTCCGACGCTCGCAAGTTATCGCGATGAATGGCTGCGACAGGCAGCGGAGAGTGCAGCGGTGGAATATGCCGAATCTCTGGCGGACGGTATCTTTCGTGCGACCAACCTGAGTGTGATCGATATTACCGGCGACGTCGCTCTCGCACGGAAAAAATTCGATGGAACAATCGCCAGAAAGGACGGAACAATCGATCGCCTCAACTGGCAGACGCTTTATTTTTGTCGTCGCGACGGGGAACGTTGGAAGATCACCGGCTTTGTCGGATATATGGCTTATCGCTGAAGAAACAGGCCTTTGAAACAGGATCTATTACGGCGCGGATTGCTCAATCCGCGCCGTCTTTATGTATAGACTAGATAATTCTCAGCGATAGTATAATCACACTATTTTTCTGTAATTATAGTCGTTTTTATCCCGAATTATACTAATTCGGACGATGTCGCAGCTGATAGCATATTTGTCGCACGGTGTTCCGGTAATTGACTGGATCGGGACTACTATTGTCTTCAGGCCGGTCGATTGCCTCCTGCTTTAGGCAGTGTCGAACAGCCCTCGAAATGCGTCGTGCAACCCTTCAAAAAAATCATTCAAGGGGACGGTTGCTGGACGGATCATTCAGATGAATTCACGGCTGTGGGTGGACATGTCGGGAAATGACCTATATAGAATCAAGCAATCTATCGATAATCATTCCATGCGGACCGTTTGCGGAACGCAGATCGCGTGTGGGCACTTTGCGCTGGAATGAAGTTCTATCAATGTTAAAAAGGAGATTAAGTCCGCCAGCACAGCGGGGTTAAACTTAATGCATGGTATTTTATACAAGGAAGAAAGTATGAAGTCGCCGGCTGAGACGAAAATAAGCTTGAAGAGCGTTTTTAAAGTCTTCGGCGATGACCCGGAGCGTGCAATGCAAGAATTGCGCGCAGGTAAATCAAAAACCCAGATTCACAGCGAACTTGGCGCAACAATCGGCGTCGATGATGCGACCTTCGACATCTATGAAGGCGAAGTATTCGTTATTATGGGCCTCTCCGGCTCGGGCAAATCCACGCTTCTGCGTCTGCTCAATCGCTTGATCGAACCGACTGCCGGTTCCATCGAAGTGGACGGCCGCGATATCGTCAAAATGACGAAGCGCGAGCTGATCGATCTTCGTCGTCGCGACATGAGCATGGTGTTCCAGTCTTTTGCGCTCCTGCCCAATCGTTCGGTTCTGAACAATGCGTCGTTCGGTCTCGAAGTGGCCGGAATGGGTGAGGCGGAACGTCACCAGAAGGCACTGAAAGCACTCGCTGCGGTTGGTCTTGAACCATATGCCCACAGTATGCCGGATCAGCTTTCCGGCGGTATGAAGCAGCGTGTCGGACTGGCGCGCGCGCTGGCAAGCGAGCCGACCATTCTTCTGATGGACGAGGCATTTTCTGCCCTTGATCCGCTGATCCGCACCGAAATGCAGGACGAACTCAAGCGGCTGCAGGCTGAACATAGCCGGACGATCATTTTCGTGAGCCATGATCTGGACGAAGCCATGCGTATTGGTGACCGTATCTGCATCATGCAGCACGGCAAGGTCGTCCAGGTGGGAACGCCGAACGAAATCGTGTCCGCACCGGCCAACGATTATGTTCGTTCCTTCTTCCGCAATGTCGATGTGTCCCGTGTATTCAAAGCTGCCGATGTGGCTCGCGACGACGAACTGATCGTGTTTGAACCCGAACAGCTGGCGACGGCGCTCGAGCGTTTCGACGCGAGCGGCAAGACATTCGGCGTGTTGATCGATGCCGACCGCACATATCGCGGCATGGTCAGTCGTGATGCGCTGGCAAAGGGTGCTGTCGCGCAGGATGGCGAGAGACTGGATAGCGTCTCTGCTATCGAAGCCGAAGCGCCGCTTGCCGGATTGCTGACACAGGTGGCGGAAAGCCCTTGGCCGGTCCCGGTCACTGACCGCCAGAACCGTTATGTCGGTGCTATCAGCAAATCGGCCTTGCTTGAAACGCTTGGTCGCGCGGGCTGAGACCTGCGCGCCAACGGCCTTTTGCCTGATGAAGGCAGAATTGGTCCAATCCAGAAGAAATACGGAAATGGACGGTAAAACATGGATTTGAATTTCAGTGTCGGCGGATGGGCGGATGTTGTGGTCAACTACATTCTCGACCACTTTACGCCTGCGCTCGATATGATCGCAGCCGCCATCGGTTTTGTGACTGACGGTATTCAAAACGCTCTTCTCGCAGTCCCGCCGATAGGTGGGGTTGCAATTCTTACACTGCTCGCGCTGTGGCGTGTGGGGTGGAAGTTCGCGATATTCACGGCTCTCGCATTGGGTCTTATCATCCACATGGAATTGTGGACGGGCACTATGGAAAGCCTCTCTCTGGTGCTGGCATCGACGGTTATTGCTGTCGTGATCGGCATCCCGCTTGGCATCGCCATGGCGCGCAGCGATACAGTCGCCTCGATTGTGCGCCCGGTGCTCGACCTCATGCAGACGATGCCCGCTTTCGTCTATCTCATTCCGGCAGCAATGTTTTTTGGCCTCGGTGCCGTGCCCGGAACAATTGCGACGGTGATTTTCGCCATGCCGCCGGTTGTGCGTCTGACCAATCTTGGTATCCGGCAGGTACATGCCGAATTCGTTGAAGCCGGGCTGGCCTTCGGCTGCACATCACGGCAGCTTCTGTTCAAGGTGCAGCTTCCAAATGCCATGCCCTCGATCATGGCCGGCATCAACCAGACGATCATGCTGTCGCTTTCAATGGTGGTCATCGCGTCGATGATCGGTGCGGGCGGCCTCGGCAATACAGTGTTGACCGGTATCCAGCGCCTCAATGTGGGCCTCGGCTTTGAAGGTGGCCTTGCAGTGGTCATTCTGGCGGTCATTCTCGACCGCATTACCCAGAGCTTCGGCAGGGGCGGAGCCGGATTTTTCAAAAGGCTCGCATCTTTAAGAAAGGCGGCGGACACTCAGTCCGCCTCGTCCTTTCGCAAGCAGGAAGCATGAAGAAAGCCAAAATAACCAAGAATAACCCAATAATAACAATGGGAACTGATACCAATCGAAAAGGAGAAGCTATGTTAGGCAAACTAACCAAATTCGGTCTGGCGGCAGTTGTGGCGGGAACGATGACCATGGGCGCAGCTTTTGCGCAGGACGGCAAGTCGGTGAAGATCGGCTGGGCACCTTGGTCGGATGCTGAGTTCGTCACCAAACTTGCCAAGAAACTGATCGAAGACAATCTCGGCCAGAAGGTTGAGCTGGTTCAGACGGACGTGGCCCCACTTTATCAGGGCGTGAGCCGTGGCGATATCGATGCCATGATGATGGCATGGCTGCCGGAAACGCACGCCGATTACTATGCACGCGTGAAGGACAAGGTCGAAGACCTAGGCCCGCTCTATGAAGGTGCAAAGCTCGGTTGGATTGTTCCGGCTTACATCCCGGAAAGTGAGATCAGCTCCATTGAAGACCTGAAGAAGCCGGAAGTTCGCGAGAAGCTGAAGGGCGAAATTCAGGGCATCGATCCGGGAGCAGGCCTCACTCGTCTATCGCAGGAAGCGATCAAGAAATACGGGCTGGACTACAAGCTCAATATTTCGAGTGAAGCAGCCATGCTGACGACAGTTGACCGCGCCACACGTTCCGACGGCTGGTTCGTGGCAACTTCATGGAGCCCGCACTGGATGTTCGGCAAGTACAAGCTGCGTTACATTGCCGATCCTGAAGGCGCACTGGGCGGTGCCGAACATATCGACGCCATTGCACGTAAGGGCTTCAAGGAAGACAATCCGAAAGTTGCTTCATTGCTGACCAAGATGAGCATTCCGATCAGCGAGCTCGAAGCTGCGATGTTCGATGCGCAGGAAACATCCTATGAGAAGGCCGTCGATAAATATATCGCGGACCATCCGGACCGTATCAAGGAATGGCTGGCTGAGTAATCAGCTCCGTAAGAAAGCCCCGGGAAACCGGGGCTTTTTCATATCTTATCCTCTTCGAGCGATCAAAATGCCCGATATCACGATGATGCCGCCGAGAGCCTGCAATATGCCAATGGGTTCTGACAGGATGGTCCAGGCAAGAAACGCTGCGACAACCGGTTGCAGAAGCAGGGTGAGTGACGAGAAAGATGCCGGAAGATAGGCGAGGGCATAAGCAATCATGCTCTGGCCTGCGGCATGAGTTACCCATGCGAGGCCTGCAAGAATAAGCCATCCATAGAGCGTGGCAGGCAGTATCTGACCCTCCATGAAATAGGAAACTGGCAGCGAAAAGACGGCTGCAATCGCGCTGCTCCACAGCATGATGCGCATGGTGGAAAAGCGGCTGCGCAAGCGGCCAACCGAAAGAATGTAACCGGCATAGAAAACTGCGGCGAGAAGCGCCATCGCATCGCCGGATGATTGGGACTGGAGAAGCTCGCCCGGTCCACCCTTTAGCACGACGACGCCAATGACCGCGACGGCAAGGCCGATCATGAAAGACGTGCTCACGCGCGATTTGAAAAGCAACCAAGCGCCCAATGTCACGAAAATCGGCGCCATATTGGCAAGCAGCGTGGCATTTGCAACGGATGTCATGTGCAGCGACAGGTGCCACGCGCCGAGGTCGAAAGCGATAAACAGGCCTGGCAGGGCGAGGCGCAAACAGTCGGACAGCGTGAGCGGGGTAGTATCCTTTTTGTCGCGCCGTTCGCGACCATCCATGAGCAGAAGCGGTAAAACTGCGAGTGCAAGACGCCAGAAGCCTGTTGCGAGCGGACCCACCTCGGAAAGTCGGACAAAGATCGGCGAGCTGCCAATAGCAATTCCGCCAACGATCAGAGCGGTCATCGCCAGACGTTGCGCATTGGTAGGAGCGGGGCTTGCGGCGGTGGTATGCGACATTCTAAAACTCAAGGTTGTGCCGAAATCGTTCTGTTGCCCGCGCAATGCACGCAGCTAAAGAGCGACTGCCGGCTTTGGACTGAACTGGTCGTGGAGAAAGTCGAGCACATTTCTTTCACCATCCACGTTCTGAATATTGTCCTTCATGTCGCAAAAGAATGGGAACGAAGAAAATTTTGCCCGCGACATTGCTATGACGCGGGCTTGCTTATTCCTCTTTGGGAGAGGCGTCCAGCATTGGATTATCGCAGAAACCGGAAATTTCATCACGTTTCTGTTCAACAGATCGCAAATTCCATGAAAAAGCGCCCTCAAAGGGCGCTTTTTCAATTATCAACGAGAATAGGGCGAATAGCACTGTCTGCGCGGCCCATTATAGGGCTGGAATGTATTGTCCGAGGAGCGATAGGATTTGTAGCGGTTATAGCACCACTGAACATGCGCGTTGGACATCCTCGGTGCACGATAAACGGGGCGAGGCTGACTTACGGCACCGCCAATGATGGCACCTGCGCCGAAAGCTGCCAGCGGATACCACCACCCGTCATTATAGCGACGATAGCCATGACGATAATGCCGATAGCCTCGATGACCGTTCCAATATCCCGGCCGGTGAGGCCTATGGCCATTATAGTGACGTGGCGAGCGGCGATGATCGCGCACCTGTTCCACATTATGATTGATGACCGGACGTTCCAGATTCAAAGGCGCTGCCATTATCGGCGCGATGGACGTTGCTCCGAAGATCACGGCCAACGCACCGACACAGGTCTGTTTGAAAATATTCACGTGCAACCCTCCGTCTTAGGTGATTAAGGTAAACGCTTGAAATATCGAATTGTTCCCGCTTTTCTACAGGCGGAAAGCCGGGTTTTCGCTGTTTTGGGCAGGACTGAATGTTGCGCAAAATGAAAGGGAGCAGGCTCCTCCCCAAGAACCTGCTCCCCCAATGCATCGCCCCCCGCCATAGGTGGTGCGATGCTTACTTTTATGGCCCTTGCCGAGCCTGATTTCAGCGTGTCAGACCTTACCTTCGAGTGCAGCATTTAGCAACTTCAACGCGCGTTCTTTTGTCAATTCAATCGGGTTGCCGCCAGCGGTTGGATCGACGATAGCCATCTCGGCAATCAGGTCTTTCCGGGCGTCATCCATTGTGAGGCCTTTGATGAATTCGGGCAGCGTATTGGGGACGCTCAAATCGCTCCGCAGTTTCATGACTGCTGCCAGAAATCCGTCGAATCCGCCCTTGATGCCGAGATAATCGGCAAGCCGTTCTATACGCTTTTCGATCGCAGATCGGTTCTGAAGCAGGACACAGGGCATGAAAACCGCATTCGTCATGCCATGATGGGTATCATAAAGGGCACCGATGGGATGCGACAGCGAATGGATTGCGCCAAGCCCTTTCTGGAAGGCCGTTGCACCCATTGCGGCCGCTGCCATCATGTTCGCACGCGCTTCAATATTCTTGCCGTCGGCATAGGCGGTGGGAAGGTTTTCAAGAACCAGACGGATACCCTCCACTGCGATGCCATCGGCCATCGGATGAAATCCCGGAGCGCAATAGGCTTCAAGGCAGTGTGCCAGTGCGTCCATGCCAGTGCCCGCAGTGATGAAAGGTGGCATTCCGGTGGAAAGCTCAGGATCGGCAATGACTGTGACCGGCAGCATCTTGGGGTGGAAGATGACCTTCTTGGTATGGGTCGCTTCGTTGGTCAAGACACCTGCACGGCCAACTTCCGATCCGGTGCCGGCGGTCGTGGGGACGGCAATGATCGGGGCAATTGCTTTGCTGTCAGCGCGCGTCCACCAGTCACCAATGTCTTCGAAATCCCAGACCGGTCGTGTCTGCCCTGCCTGAAAGGCAATCAGCTTGCCGAGGTCGAGCGCTGAACCACCACCAAAAGCGATGACACCATCATGCTTGCCGCTTTTGAAGACCTCAACGCCCGCATAGAGATTGCTTTCGACCGGATTAGGTTTGACGTCGGAGAAAACCCCGTATTTCACACCGGCTTCATCCAGAATAGCGAGCGTGGAGGCCACCACTGGAAGTTTTGCCAGACCGGGGTCAGTCACAAAGAGCGGATTCTGAATGCCAGCGGCCTTGAGGACGGCAGGCAATTCCTTGATGCGGCCTGGGCCAAAAAGCACGGTGGTGGGGAAATTCCATTTGGCAGTCAAAGTGGTCATGTCGATTGCTTTCCAGAAATTCAATTCAGATCAGATTTTCTCACGCAGGTGGAAGGATTTCGGTCGCGTGAGATTGCCGTAGCCGATGGGTGACAGGGCAGCACCCTTGCCAGTGTCTTTGATCCCGGTCCAGACAAGTGCGGGGTCGAGATAATCGCAGCGGTTCATGAAAACCGTGCCCGTTTCGATGCGGTCACCGAGAGCGGCAGCGTGGTCCGTATCTGCTGTCCAGAGCGAAGCTGTGAGGCCGTAGATGCTGTCATTCATGAGCGCGAGAGCTTCCTCGTCATTGTGTACTTTCATGATGCCGACGATGGGGCCGAAGCTTTCTTCACGCATGACGCTCATCTGATGGTCGACATTGGTGAGCACTTCCGGCGCGACATAGGGAGAGCCCGCGCGATCATTCTCGACGCTCATATTGACGTGGGCCTTCGCACCCTTGCGTAACGCTTCCGCCTTCTGCTCGCGGATGAGATCGGCAAAGCGCGCCTGCGCCATTGGTCCAAGCGTCGTTGAGTTATCCAGCGGATTGCCGACGACATATTGCTTCGTCAGGTCGATGAAACCATCGACGAAGCGGTCATAGACGGCTTCATGAACATAGATGCGCTCGATCCCGCAGCAGCACTGGCCGGAATTGAAAAAAGCACCATCGACCAGATTGGCGACGGCATGGTCCAGATTGACATCAGGAAGCACATAGGCCGGGTCCTTGCCGCCAAGCTCCAGCCCGAGTGTCATGAAGGTGCCTGCAGCAGCCTTTTCGATGGCGCGCCCCCCGCCAACCGAGCCGGTGAAATTCACGTGGTCAATTGTGCCGGATGCAAGCAACTTCTCCGTCGATGCGTGATCGAGAACGATATTCTGGAATACGCCCTTGGGCAGCCCGGCCTTCTCAAACGCTTTTGCAAAGCGTTCACCAGCCAGAAGCGTCTGCGTTGCATGTTTGAGGATCACGGTATTCCCGGCCATAAGTGCGGGAATGATTGTGTTGACGGCGGTGAGATAGGGATAGTTCCACGGTGCAATCACCAGAACCACGCCGAGCGGCACGTGCTTCACATACCGACGGAAACCATCCCTCTGTGTGGGCACATAAGGTTTCAGCGCCTCTTCGGCGATATCGATCATATATTGGCCGCGTTCCTGCACGCCGCCATTCTCCCCGCCGTAACGGGTCGGGCGCCCCATCTGCCATGCGATTTCAGGGATAATCTCTTCCTGCATCCCGGCAAGCGCATCCAGTGCGGCCCGGCAATAGCGCGCGCGCTCAGCAATACTCAACTGAGCCCAGCCTGTTTGCGCAGCGCGCGCAGCCGCCACCGTCGAGGCGATTGCAGCCTCATTTAAAAAAGGACGCTCGGCATAAACCGAGCCGTCTATCGGAGAGATGATCTTGGCCGTGCCGCTCATCTGCAATTTCCTCTGAAGTCTGGCATTGCGTTATTCATTTCGGGATCGGTCACGCGGGTCAATAGCGCTCGAAACCGCGATGTAGTTCCCAGTCGGTCACGCGCCGGTCGTACTCGATCTGCTCCCAATGGGCGGTGTGGACATAGTGGTTGACCACAGCCTCCCCAAAAGCTTCCTTGAGAAACGACGAGTTCTTGAGCGCCTGTGCGGCCTCCCGGAGCGTATAAGGAATTTCCTTGAGTTTGACCGCACTATAGGCATCGCCGACAAAGGGCTCATCAAGTTCCAGTTGTTCATCTATGCCTTGCAAGCCCGATGCGATAAGCGCTGCAAAGGCCAGATATGGATTGAGATCAGCACCACCGATGCGGCATTCGATGCGGATGCCTTTCGTGCCTTCGCCGCAAAGGCGGAAACCTGCAGTGCGGTTATCCTGGCTCCACATGATTTTCGTCGGCGCAAAAGTACCTGCCTGAAAGCGCTTGTAGGAATTGATGTATGGCGCCAGGAAATAGGTGTAGTCGGTGGCGTATTTGAGCTGTCCGGCCACCCAGGAACGCATGAGCGGCGTCATAGTGTATGGGGCTTTCGGATCAAAGAAGAGCGGTTCCTTGCCATCGGCGCTCCAGATAGAATTATGCACGTGGCTGGAGCTTCCAGCCTTGCCGTAATCATACTTGGCCATGAAGGTGATGCATTTGCCGTGGGCCTCGGCGATTTCCTTCATCGCATTCTTCATGATGACATGGCGGTCTGCCATTTCGAGCGCTTCGGCATAGCGCACATTCAGTTCTTCCTGTCCCGGCCCCCATTCGCCCTTGGAGTTTTCGACCGGAATTCCCGCTGCCGCGAGCTGGTTGCGCATTGCGCGTAGAACCGGTTCCTCCTTGGTGGTCAGGTGGATGACATAATCCTGCACGTAAGGAGATGCCGTTTCCATATCCTGCCAGTGCTTTGCGCGGGCTGTCTTGTAGGTCTCGTCGAAAAGATAGAACTCAAGCTCGGAAGCGAAATAGGCGCGATAGCCGCGCTCGTGCAGGCGCGCGAGTTGCTTCTTGAGGATAGCACGCGGGGAATGCGCCAGATCCTGATGGTCGTGGTGATCGAGCACGTCGCAAAGCACGATGGCGGTCTTTTCCAGCCATGTGGCGACGCGCAAGGTCGAAAGATCCGGCTTGATGACAAAATCACCATAACCCTTGTCCCATCCTGCGGCCTCATAGCCGGGCACCGGCTCCATATCGATATCGTCGGCAAGAAGATAGTTGCATCCATGGGTCTCGTCGTAACCAGACTCCACGAAAAACTGTCCGTAGAAGCGTTTGCCGATCAAGCGTCCCTGCATGTCCACAAAACATGCGAGAACTGTATCGATTTCATCATTCGCAACGGCTTTTTTCAATGCATCGAAAGTCAACTGTTCGGCCATTTATGCTCGCTCCAGAACGGAAAAAAGTGATGGACGCGGCACACTGTGCCGCGTCCAAAATCCTTAGGCATAACGATAAGGTGCGCCTGCACCTCGCATGGTTTCCTGATATTTTTTCAGGATTGCGACGACTTTGGCGTTTCTCTCGCTCTTGGTGGCGATCTCGTCCCAGAACTGTTCGGCGGCGTCCTCGATCTGCTTCCATTCCGATTCCGGAATAGTTGTCAGTTCCAGCTTCCCACCGGTGGTGCGATAGTGAGCTTCGCCCCACCAGTACCAATGCTGGCGATAATAATGCGATGAGTCCATTGCCAGCTTGAAGAGCGTCTTCAGGTGATCCGGCACAGCGTCCCATTTCTCGGTATTCGCGAAATAGGAACCGGCCCATGCGCCGTTGATATTGTTGGTCAGATAGTACTTGTTGATGTCGGCCCAGCCAACCGTATAGGCCTCGGTCGCGCCACACCATGCAACGCCGTCGAGTTCGCCAGTCTGGATAGCGACTTCAATATCTTCCCACGGCAGCGTGACAGGCACGACGCCGAATTTGGTCAGGAAGCGGCCACCGGTCGGGAATGTGAAGACCCGAAGTCCCTTCAGGTCAGCAACGCTGCGGATCGGCTTGGTGGTTACGAAATTGCACGGGTCCCAGGAACCGGCGCTGAGCCATGTGACGCCCGGAATTTCCTTATAGGCTTCCTCCCAGATTTCATTGAGTCCGTACCAGTTGAACAGGGCAGGCACATCGAGGCTGTAGCGCGATGCGAAGGGGAAATAAGCCCCAAACACCGCGACATCGACTGGTGACGCCATGGAGTCGTCATCACTTTGCGCAGCGTCGATTGTGCCGGACTGAACCGCGCGGAACAGCTCACCCTGCGGCACAAGCTGGTCGGCAGTATAAAGTTCGATCACCATCTCGCCATTGGCAGCCTTGTTGAAGGCGTCGATAGACGGCTTGATGACGTGCTCTGCAAGTGCCGGACCTGCATAAGTCTGCAGCCGCCATTTGATTGGGCTTTGCGCCCTCACATATGGCGTTGCAAGCGTGCTTGCACCCAGCGCGCCAACGGTTGTCAGCCCGGCTTTCTTGAGAAAATCGCGTTTGTTAAGCTTGCTATTCTCACTCATGCCCATTCTCCCACTCTTGTTTGAGTTCACCCTTTATGTGTTCCGGTCTAGCCGTTCTGGCTCTTGTCACCGGCTTATACGCATTCTCCCGTAATTATCGTCATCGTCCGGTGTACCAGTTGGGCAACCACATCGCGATCTGCGGAAAGATCATCAGAAGGATGATGGTCAGCACCATGAGGAAGAAGAACGGTACGATTGAACGATAGATGTCTATCAGCGTGACTTCCTTCGGGGCCAAGGCCCGCATCATGAAGAGATTGTACCCGAAAGGTGGCGTAATATATGCGATCTGGCAGGTGATCGTGTAGAGCACACCGAACCAGATGGCGTTGAAGCCGAGGCTCTTGACCAGCGGTATGTAAAGCGGTGCCACGATGACCAGCATTGCCGTGTCATCGAGGAACATGCCCAATATGATGAACGAAAACAGCATCAGTATCAGGATTGTCCACGGCGACAGATCGAAAGTGTTCAGCAACACGCTTTCAATGGCTTTCACCGCTCCGAGGCCATCATAGACCGATGAAAAGCAGAGTGCAGCCAGAATGATCCAGAGAAACATGCAGGTGACGGTGAGGCTGTTCCGTGTCGTGGTTTCCCAGACAATCTTGTTGAGGCGTCCGGTGAAAAGCGCGGCAAGCGTTGCAAGCAATGCGCCGACGGCTGAGCTTTCAACAAGGCTGGTAACGCCGGTGAGGAACAGGCCCATCATCGCGCCGAAGACCACGAGCGGAAGGATGCCAGCGCGTAGCGCGACAAAACGGTCGTGCCATGTGATCCTGTCCAGTTCTTCCTGCGGTAAAGTCGGTCCGAGCTCGGGCTGGATGCGGCAGCGTATGTAAATATAGATCGCAAAGAGCGCAGCCATCAGAAGACCGGGACCAATCCCTGCGAGCCAGAGCTGCAATACCGGCTGCCGGGCAATCATCGCATAAAGTACCAGTACGACGCTTGGCGGAATGAGGATGCCAAGTGAACTGCCAGCCTGAATGACGCCCGTTACCATAACCTTGTTATAGCCACGCTTGAGAAGCTCTGGCAGTGCGACGGTAGCGCCGATTGCCATGCCAGCAACGCTCAGGCCGTTCATGCAGGAAATAATGACCATCAGGCCGATCGTTCCCAAGGCCAGACCGCCGCGAATGCCGCCGAACCACACGTGGAACATGCGATAGAGATTGCTGGCGATGCCCGATTCCGAGAGCATGTATCCCATGAAGACAAAGAACGGCACCGTAATGAGCGGATACCAGTTCAATACCGCAAAGGTTGCATTATACGGCATCTCGAACGAGCCTTTGCCCCAAAGCAGGAGTGCTGCGAGCGAGCCGACAAAACCGATCACGCCAAATACGCGCTGCCCGGTCATGAGCAGCACCATCATGGTTGCAAACATGAAGAGCGTTATGAATTCCGAACTCATATGTGATGCCCTTCCTCAATGGCAGGACCCGCAATGGTGCTGATCGGCTGTCCACGCAGGAAGGCCCAGTCCTTGAAGAAATTGGAGACGCATTGCAGCAGCAGCAGGAGAATACCGACAGTCATGATGAGCTTGATCGGCCAGAGAAGCGGCGCCCAGGCGGTATAGTTCTTCTGGCTGTAAACGATGGCGTAGTTGGTCGATGAAATGCCACCGGCGACCATCACACCGAGATAGAAGATGATGAACAGGATAGTGATCATGTCGGTGATCATTTTCCTGCGCGGTGAAAGGCGGTCAAAGAACAGGTCCATGCGTACATGCGCGCCCTGTTGCATGGCATAGGCGCCGCCGAGCAGATAATAGGCGGAGAGCAGAAACTGGGACATTTCCAAGACCCAGTTGACCGGTACGCCGAGAACAACACGCGAAAAAGTCGAATATAGAAGGCAGGCGCCGAGCACGAAGAAGAGATACATCGCGAAGCGCCCGACATAGTAATTCACTACATCAACATATTTGACGAACAGTCTGATCGGCTTCGGCATTTCCCGCTCCTTCAGGCTTTCTGTTCTGTGTTGCGAGGGTCAATTGCTTTCGCAATGTCTCTCAATATCGTTGCGAGTTTTTCGGCCCAGGCAATCTGTGCCGGACCATCGGCAATCTCATTGTTGCGAAGTTCGATCATCACGCAGGGCGCATTGCGCGGACGCGCGTGCCGCTCCAGCGTGTAATAGACGCGATCGGCTGGTGAATAGGGTTCGTTGACGCCGACATTGAGCGCTGTATCTTTCCTCAGTGCGGCGATCAACGGCTTGCCGATCCGGTCATCTTCGTCGTGGATGATGCCGATCTGCCAGGGGCGAGGGACGTCGCGATAGATGGGCGTGAAGGAGTGGATCGTCACGATCCACGATGCCTGTCCTCGTCGCGCACGCTCTGCAATCACGTGTTCGACAGCAGTGTGGAATGGCCGATGTGAAAGATCGATACGTGCCAGACGTTCCATGGAATTGAGCGCGTGATTTCCGGGAACCACGGTTGTCTCGCTGATTTCCGGAATGAGGTCGTGAGCGTCGAGTGGACGATTGCAATCGATTAGCAATCGCGAAAGCTGGCTTTCGACGAGCGGCGCGTGAAGGGACGAGGCGAGATGCCTTGCAACTTCCAACGCGCCTGGATCCCACGCAATATGTGCCTGCAAGGCATCTTCCCCCAGACCGAGCCCCTCGAAAGTCTCGGGAATGAAATTGGATGCATGCTCGCAGACAAGAAGATAGGGACTTTCCCCATCCTTGTTGAAGACAAAAACAGGCTCGCACGAAGCCGTGCGATGTTCTCGCTCGTCCGTCATTCTGTTCGTTCCCCGCGCTGTAACTTATGTTACGTTTTTTCCAATTATGCGCTATTGCGGATTATTTGATACGTCCTATGATTATTTGTCAAACACAATTTCGCCCAAATTCAAAAAGGGCGTTCAGGAACGGGAAGTGCTGTGCCGGTGCATGCAAGCGTTGCGGAACTGATCAATGAACGGATCGATACGATGCCAGCGGGCGAGCGCAGTGCCGCCCAGACGCTGATCGCCAATTACCCGATGCTGGGACTAAAAACTGTCGCGGAGTTTTCCGGCTTGGCCGGTGTCAGCTCCCCAACGATATTGCGCTTTGTGAACAGGCTCGGGTTTCAGAGCTATCCTGATTTTCAAGCGCGCTTGCAGGATGAACTCGCGGCTCAACTGCAATCACCGCACCACCGCAACGAACAGCCGGGAACCGGGCGAGACACAGCCTATCCGGCGGTGGAACATACGCTTGAGAATATTCGTGAAAGTTTCCGGCATTTGGGTGCAAAGCAGTTGCGGCAGGCCGTGTCGGCTTTGAGTGACGCCAAGGGCAATGTCTATCTGATTGGCGGGCGCTTCACTGACCCCATTGCGCAATATATGGCGGCGCATATGACGGTCATTCGCCCGCATGTCTTTCACTTGGGCGGACAGGAGAGCGTGTGGCGTGACCGTCTTCTCGATATGGGAAAGCGTGATGTTCTGGTGGTTTTCGATATTCGTCGTTATCAGGACAGTCTTTTGAAACTGGCTGAGACGGCAAGGTCACGAGGCGTGGAAGTCATCCTCGTGACCGACCAGTGGCTTTCACCGATTGCACGCGTGGCGCGCCATGTTCTGGCGGGACGCACGGCCGTACCGTCAGCCTGGGATTCTTCGGCAGCGCTCTTTGTGCTGGCAGAAACGGTCATTCGCGAAATGACCAGAATGCTTGAAAAAGACAGTGCCGCCCGCATCGCGGAACTTGAAGGATTACGCTGAAAGGGTTGTCGGTACGCGTTTTATTCCAACCCACAGGCCCGCAGAAACAGCGCCGAAACCTCTTTCTCGATCCTTTCGAGATCGAGCGGTTCGTCCTTGTCGAGTTCCATCATGCTGCGAACCTGCGTTTCAAAGTCGGCATAATGCTGGGTGACGGCCCAGATATGCATCTGAAATAGTAGGGGATCGACAGGCTTGATCCGACCATCATCCACCCACGACTGGATGAGTTTCACTGCATTATGGGTCGCTGCGACGTGCTTTTTCCAGTGGCGGCTCAGATAAGGTGCACCATTGGCAATTTCGGTGGTGAAAAGGCGCGAGGCTTTGGGTTTTTTCTGGCTATATTCAAGCTTGGCGCGGATATATTGGCGGATCACCTTGGCAGGGTCATCTTCGGTACTAGCCCCGAGGAATATGTCTTCCCATTCTTCGAGGATGTAGACGATGATATCCTCGTAAAGCTCTTCCTTGCTCGAAATATAGTAGTGCAGTTGCGGCTTGGTGAGACCGGCGCGGTGCGCAATGCCTTGCGTGGATGCCCCCGCAAGGCCTTTTTCGGCAAATTCATCGATCGCGGCAGCCCGTATTGCACCGAGAATGCGCCGCCTGCGTCCGAGAACCTTGTCCCGTCCGGTCAGTTCGGTGTCGTCATTCTCGTCGCCGTTGTTCATCCATACCTGCCGCGATTGAGGAGGGGTTATTGCCCCAGCTTTTTCTTGATGTCGAGCCCCACGCCCTTGTTTACGAAGGCATCGGTCGCGACCTTTTTCATGTCGAGTTCGTCGCCGCTGACAATCCCTGCCTTGCGGGCGAGTTCGTAGAACGCCTTGACGCGATCCATCGAGATTGCGCCAATTCCCTTTTCGAGCGTATCGCCACTGTCGATAAGCTGAAGGTTCTTGATACGCTCCAGTTCCGCATCGAGCGTTTCCTTGCTCATGTCCGGATTATCTTTCAGAATCCGTTCATAGGCTTTGCTGCGGTCGCCGTAGAGGAAATTGGTCCAGCCCTCGATGGAAGCGCTGACGAAGCGCTGTACCAGATCAGGGTTCTTTTCGATCAGATCCTGACGAGTTTCGATTGTATTGCCGTAAGTGCTGTAGCCGTAGTCGGCGAGGAGATAGGTCGTAACCTTAGCGCCTTCCTTTTCTGCATAGATCGGTTCGGCGGTCGCATAGGCCTGCTGGACAACTTTCTTGTCGTTGAGGAACTGGGCGAGGCTATAGCCATAAGGGCGCAGCTGTTCGTCCTTGAAGCCAAAGTCCTTGACGAGCCAAGGCCAGAACGAGAACTGGCCGTCTTTCGAAATCAGGATCGTTTCGGCATTGGCCAGGTCCTTGAAGTCCTTGTACGCACCTTCATGCGCCATCAATGCCTGCGGATCCTTCTGGTAGAACGCGGCAACAACCGTCGTCGGCACGCCGTTGGCGACATTGTTGAACGACAGTAGCAAGTTTCCGGTCAGCAGGAAGTCGAGACGGCCTGCAGCAAGCATCGGGCGATTGTTGACCTGCGGTCCGCCCATTTCGATTTGCACATCGAGGCCGTATTTTTCATAGGTGCCATCTGCGACAGCCTGATAGAAACCGCCGTGACCGGCTTGCGCGAGCCAGTTGGTGCCGAGCGTCACCTTGTCGAGCGCATAGGCCATCTGTGCAGAAAGGCCAATGGAAAGTGCGGCCAACGCCGCAACCAGTGTCTTTTTCATTTGGTTCCCCTTGTTTTAATCAGTCAAAGCCATGTCAGCGGTCCAGCCGCGCGTTTTGCCCGGATTGAGCAGACCATATGGGTCTGCCAGTTTCTTGAATTCGATCTGGACACTGTCGATTTCTTTCATGCCGCCATCCTCGATGGTGTAGGCATGCGGATCGTAGATATCGCAACCGTCAACCTGCTCCAGTTCCTTGATCAGGCGGTACATCTCGTCACGGCCTTCAAAGCGAACAAGCGGAAGCGCGAAAATCTGCACTTCTCCTTCAAGGCGCGCCATTTCATGATGCATATACTGCGTTTCGCCGTAGCGCTCGATCTGGAGTGTCACTACATCCACGTTAAACGGACGCGGATAGGCGACCTGCAGATAGGTCCAGCCTTCCTCGGCTTTCAGCGCCTGCAAGGTTGTGTGGTTCCAGCCGCACTCATAAGCAGGCTGCAAACCATTCTTGTGCAATTCATCCAGCGTCATGGCAAAGGAAATCTTGCCGCCAAATTCAGTGGCGAGCGCTTCGAAACGAGCCATTTCTTCCGGGGCAATCATGGCAAAAACCGCATCCTTTTCAGATGGGAACAGATCGCCGAACTTGGTGTAAAAGCGCGCAAAACGGCGATCTACAGTGGTCAGAAGATAGCAGTCGAGATTGTCCTCTAGTGCCTTGAGGCAGAAGTTGAGCGTTGCCTCGTAACTATCGAACAAGGCAGCAGTATGTATCCAGTCCGTTGCCTTGGTAAGACCGATTTCCAGCTCCAGAATGATGCCGTTGGTGCCATAGGCATGTTGGACTTTATGAATGTCGCGTCCGGTCAATTCGATAATCTTCGGCTCCGGTTCGACAGTCAGAACCTTGACCGAATAGACATTGCCATCGTCGCGCAACATGCCGTGACGCAATGAGCCGATGCCGCCTGAACCACCTGAGAAAAAGCCGCCAATCGTGGCGATGCGGCGGGTCGACGGATACATCAACAGTTCCTGACCGGTTTCGCGCACGGCATCGTCGAGGCGCGAAATGCGAGCGCCGCCTTCGACACGAACCTTGCCAGGTTCAATTGCGATGATGCGGTCGATCTTGGTCATGTCCAAAATCACGCCGCCTTCAAGCGGAACGCATTGACCGTAATTGCCGGTACCTCCACCGCGAACGGTGATGGGAATACGCAGCTTCGCGGCGGCTGCCGCCACGCGACGCACTTCATCCTGATCTTTCGGAATAACGACAAGATCGCCGACATAATGGCCGATATCTTCGGTCAGGATCGGGCTGTACCAGAAATAATCGCGCGAGCGCAGTTCGACCTGCTTTGGGTCGTCATAAATGCGGATTCCATCGATTTCGGCGCGAAATGCGGCCCAGTCGTAGATGCGCTGTGGAGCGGCAGAATTCATGTGGCTCTCCCGTTTATTTGAGGCACGGCAACGCCATTACGCCAGACGACGCGGCGGGCCTGCGGGCGGCTGATGAGATCGTTCAGGTCTACTGCGTCGTGCCAGACAAAACTGGCCACGCCACCTGCCTGCGGTTGCTGCACGCATTCGCTGCCAATAAGGCGGGCGGGCAGGGTGGTGATGCTGTCGAGCCAGTCATTAGGCTCGACATGACAGACCGGCGCGGCAAGACGAAGTATGGCGAGCGGGTCGTAATCGCCATAGGGATAGAATGCATCGCGGACATTGTCGGAACCGAGCATGACATCCATGCCTGCTGCGCGCGCTTCCTTCAACGGTGCAGCACCGCGCAGGCGCGGAGACTTTCCGCCGATCCGGTCTTGCAGATAGAGGTTTGTCGTGGGTAGCGAAACGAGTGCCGTGCCTGCTTCTGCGGCAGCGTCCAGGATGCGCTGCAGTTCGTCCGGCTTGCGCAGTGACAACGAGCAGGCATGACCGCACAGCACCCGACCAGCCATGCCGTGGCGTTTGGCTGCCGATACTATCAGCGAAAACCCGTCTGCTTCGACGTCCAGACCTTCATCGACATGGAAGTCGAGGTTGAGATCATGCTGCATGGCGAGGCGAAACATCTCTTCGATTTTGGCTTCGAGATCGATATTGCGATAGAAAAATGCGCCGAACACGCCACCGTCTTTTGCGACGCGGGCCGCGATTTGCGATCCTGCATCAAGCACCAGATCACCGTGGACAAGTGCCGCCAACTGAAGGTCGATCCGGCCTTTCCATTCCTCGCGTAGCTCATTGAGAACCGGCCACGGAACGGGCACTTCCGACGTCGTCCAATCGACATGGCTGCGCATTGCGCCGACGCCTTGTTTGAATGCAGCTTCAAGACCTTTGCTAGCGCGGGCGCGGATATCTTCCGCACTCCAGTTCTTCCGGTCCGTGCCCATCAGGTCTATGGCGTCGAACAGGCAATCCACTCTGGCGCTGCCGTTTTCTGCAATGCGCTGGATTGTGAACGTCTTGTCGAGATGGACGTGGACATCCGCAAAAAGCGGGGTGACAAGTCCGCCGCCAACTGCCTGCGACGGAACAAGCGATGCGATGCGATCACCTTCGATCTTGATGTCGTAGTGTCCAGAAACTCCGGCTATGGCGACGCCAGTCAGCATTTTAGCGCTCACGACGGATCTCGCTTTCGTGCCAGCGTCCGAGGACGAGGCGCGACAACCAGCTTGTGATGAGGAAAATCACGATGCCGAGCAGCGACACGAGGAAAAGTGCCGCAAACATGCGCGGAATTTCGTTGCGGAAGCTCGATTCCAGAATACGCGAGGCAAGACCGGTGCTCTGGCCTGCCGTACCGGCGACGAATTCAGCCACCACAGCGCCGATCAGCGACAGGCCGCCAGCGATTTTTAGCGCGGCCATGAAATAGGGCAGAGCGCTTGGTGCCAGCAGATAGCGCAGGCGCTGCCATGGCGAGGCACGGTAGAGCTTGAACAGATCGCGCAGATTGTGGTCGGCGCTGCGCAATCCTATCACCGTGTTGGAGAGGATCGGAAAGAACGCCACGATCCAGGCGCAGATCAACAGGGCAGAAAATGTATCGCGTACATAGATGAGGATGAGCGGCGCGATAGCAATGACCGGTGTGACCTGCAGGATTACGGCGAAGGGAAAGAACGCCATTTCTATCGGGCGGGATAGGGCAAAGATCATGCCGAGCAGAACGCCGCCAATAATGGCACAGGCAAGTGAAATCAGGGTCAGCTTGACGGTGAACCACATGGACGCCGTCAGGGATGGACCGTCCTTGATCAGGGTCTCGGCGATCAGCGAAGGAGCGGGGATCAGATAATGCGGTACCTGATAATAACGGACGAGACCTTCCCATATGCCGAGCGCGATGATGATTGCCAATGTCGGCATCACGATGCGCAAAGTGCGCTCGCGTCGGGCGAGGCGATCCTGTTCGGAATTGAGAACGGGCAGTTCGTTTTGCATCTGGTTCATCTTCCTGCCCTCAATGGTCTATATCTTGAGAAGAAAGCGTCGCGGTCAGCGCGTCGGAAACCTTGGCGCAATATTTCGCGTAAGAATCCGTGGTGCGATAGTTTTCAGCGCGAGGATAGGAGCCGATGATCGGTATATCGGCAACCACGCGGCCCGGCCTTGCCGCCATGACGATGACGCGGTTGGACAGATAGACCGACTCGTAAACGCTATGGGTGACAAAAATCACCGTCAGGCCGTGTTCCTGCCAAAGACGCAGCACGTCATTGTTGAGCTTGAAGCGCGTCATCTCATCGAGCGCCGCAAAAGGTTCGTCCATCAGCAGAAGCCGCGGACGTGTAACCAGAGCGCGCGCGATGGAAACACGCATTTTCATGCCGCCGGAAAGCTCCCGAGGAAAAGCCTTGGCAAAGCGCGACAAGCCAACCTGTGTCAGCACTTCTTCAACACGTGGGGTGGCTTCCTTGCGGGAGATACCGGCAAGGCGCAGCGGCAGATAGACATTATCGAAGACGCTGGCCCATGGCATCAGCGTCGGCTCCTGAAAAACGAAGCCGATATCCTGCGCGCCGACGGGCCCCTTGCCGGGCGCATGACCGTTGACACGAATTTCACCGGCGGAAATTGATTCCAGACCGGCGATCATACGCAGCGCCGTGCTCTTGCCACAGCCCGAGGGGCCGAGGAAGCTGACGAACTGGCCTTGCTCGATCTTGAGCGACATGTCGCTCACGGCCATCACACCAGTGCCATATTGCTTGTAGACGCCGTCTATCTCGATCAGAGAGGACGAAGCTTGCGAGTTGGGGGCCACGCTCATTGTCCTTACCAGGCTGGTTGATTGTCGAGCCAGGAAAGCGGCGCTCGTTCGATTTCTGCGAGAACCTCGACCAGCCGCTCGGCGGCAAAATCGATGGTTGCTCGACCTTTTTCAGCAGTCGCGAGCGTTGCGTCGCCAGCGGCGCCATAGGGATTGATATCCTGAATCTGCCAGGCAGGCTTCGCGCCGCCGCTCAGCGCAAGATGTTTGAAATCACGTGCAAAAGTTTCCGTAAGAGTGCGGAAATCCTGGGCTTTCGACATGTCGACCAGGTCTGGATGCATTTCCAGCATCACCGAGGTTTCCATGTCACCGGCATGAATGCCGTGCTTGGCGTCGTGGTCGCTGTAGACGCCTTCCGGCATTCCGAGACCGAACCAGTTAATGCTCACCACCATCATATTGTGGCGGATGCGAAGCTCTCGCGCCACGATATCCATGACACTGATCTGGCCGCCATGGCTGTTGAGAAGCGCCATTTTGCGGACGCCGCTTGCTGCCACGCAGCCACCGATTTCGCACCACATGCGAATGATCGTCTCTGCCGAGAATGTCAGCGTGCCGGGATAAAGACTGTGCTCGTTGCTCTTGCCGATGGCCTGCGTCGGCAGGAAAAGCGCGTGGCTTGTTTCGGGCAGGCGGGCGATTGCTTCCTTCACCATGCCGTCGACAATAGCAGCATCGACTGCCAGCGGCAGGTGAGGTCCGTGCTGTTCGATTGCACCGACGGGCAGAACCGCCACGAGCTTCTCGCGATCGAGGCGGGAGAATGCCTCGCTCGTATAATCGGACCAATATCGTTTCAAGATTGCAACTCCTACACGCTCGGGCCAAGGGCGTTAAACATATCCTACTAAACAATCTGACCGATCGGTCAAACTAAATGTTTTAAATATTCGAATTGCATGCAATTAAGGTGTGAATCCGTGGCTATTCGGTCACGCGACGGGCCGTGACGTGTTTATGATGCGCGGAAATTTCCGGAGGTCCTATGGACGACAGATGCATTATCATTGGTGCCGGCCATGCCGGGTCGCAGGCCGCTATCAGCCTTCGGCAGGAAGGCTATGCAGGCGAAATCGTTCTCATCAACGACGAAACCGATATTCCCTATCATAAGCCGCCGCTCTCCAAATCCTATTTGAAAGCCCCGGAAGGCGGTGGCCTGGTGTTGCGCCCGGAAGCAACCTATCGCGACAATAATATCGAGATGCTGTTCGGCCATCACGTCGATGCCGTATCGATTGCCGACAAGACGGTCGTGCTTGATGATGGGCGCGCGTTGAACTGGTCTGAACTGATTTTCGCGACCGGCGCACGTGCGCGCATTCCCAATGTACCGGGTGTCGGGCTGGAAGGTGTCTTTACGCTGCGCCGGATGGAAGATGCACGCCGTATCGCAGCGGCAATGCCGAATGTCGAGAATGTCGTCATTATCGGTGGCGGTTTCATTGGCCTCGAAATGGCCCATAGCGCAATCGCGCTTGGCAAAAAGACGGTTCTGATCGAAGCGGCGCCTCGTGTGCTGGGTCGTTCGGTTGCAACGCATATCTCTGCCCATGTGGAAGCGCGCAGTCGCGCCGCTAATATCACACTTTTAACCGGTCTCGGCGTGGCGGCAGTCGAGGGGGAAAATAACCATGTTATCGGCGTGAAAGCTGCAGACGGCACGATATTCCCGGCGGATATGGTCGTGATTGGCACTGGTGCGGTACCAAATGTGGAGCTTGCAGTAACGGCGGGACTTGCAATCGACAATGGGATTATTGTCGACGAGAACTTGCGTACTTCTGCCAGCCGTGTCTACGCCATTGGCGATTGCGTGAGCTACGATCACTTTCATGCTGGTCGCCGAGTACGGCTGGAATCGGTACAAAACGCGACCGATCAGGCAAAGCATGTGGCGCGTACCATTGTCGGACGCGAAGCGCCGTTTCGGGAAGTCGCCTGGTTCTGGTCCGATCAGGGCAATATGAAGCTGCAGACGGCAGGACTTTCCTTCGATGCTGATCGGCATATCCTTTCAGGGAACCCGGAAGAAAATGCATTTTCCATCTTCCATTTTGCCGGTGACAGGCTTGTGGCTGTCGATTCCATCAATCGTCCGGCGGACCATATGATCGCGCGCCGTCTGCTGGCCGCAGGTATTAATCCGACCGAGGCTGATATTGCAGCCGGGGCGGCGCGGCTGAAAGAAATGCTGGCCGCTGCGCCGAAATCTTGAGGATTCACGATGAACAGTTTGAAACATCTGCTGCCTGCTGACATGGCAGCACCCTTTGCCGCCTACAGCCATGGCGTGAAGGTTAAAGCCGGTGCTGAAATGATTTTCTGTTCCGGTCAGTTAGGCATCGCGCAGGATGGAAATGTGCCGGAAGACGCAGGCGCTCAGGCTGAACTCTGCTTCGAGAATATTCGCCGTATTTTGCGCGATGGCGGTATGGAGCTTTCGGATGTCGTGCGTATCAACGCCTATGTGACAGACCGGGCCTACATGCGTCCTTATATGGATGTTCGTGACAGGCTGTTCCCGCAACCAGCGCCAGCCTCAACGCTGATGATCGTTTCCGGTTTCACGCGTGAGGAATTCAAGGTCGAAATCGAGGCGGTCGCGGCCAGATAATCGTTTGTTTTTGAGCCGTCAAAGCGCCGCAGCAATGCGTATCGCCTTTGCCTGAAAGGAGTGGTAGGGTTGTCCGACATCCTCCATTCCCTTCAGGCCCATTCATGTCCAAAATTCAGCCTTCGGCTTCATCGCCGGAAACTTCGCCACGTTCGTCTGCACGATTGGCGGAACTAGCGCTTGCCATCGGCGGCTTCGGTATAGGTACCGGTGAGTTCGCCATTATGGCGCTGCTGCCCGATATCGCACGTGATCTTAATGTGACCATACCGCAAGGCGGCCATCTCATCAGTTCTTACGCGCTCGGTGTTCTGATTGGCGCACCGGTGCTTGCAGTGATCGGCGCAAAGCTTGACCGCCGCAAGCTTCTCTTCCTGCTGATGGGGCTATTCGCTTTCGGTAATCTCGCAAGCGCATTCATGCAGGACTATGCCGGTCTTTACATGATGCGGTTCGTCGCTGGTTTTCCTCACGGAGCCTATTTCGGCGTTGCTTCACTTGTCGCCGCATCTTTGGCGGAACCGGGCAAGCGTGCTCAGGCTGTAGGACGGGTCATGATGGGACTGACCATTGCGACATTGTGCGGGACGCCGCTTGCGACCTCTCTCGGCCAGATTGCCGGGTGGCGCGCAATGTTTGCATCCGTTGGCCTGATCGCAATGCTAACTATGGTGCTGGTCGCGATCTATGTACCCAAACAGCCTGCAGAGGAGGGGGCGTCACCCCTGCGTGAACTGGGAGCATTTCGCCGCAAGCAAGTCTGGCTGACGCTTGGAATTGGTGCAATTGGCACAGGCGGCCTGTTTTCCGTTTTTACGTATGTCGCGGCAACAGTTACCGAGGTTTCGCATGTCGATGTGAAATGGATGCCTTTCGTCTTCGCGATGTTCGGCCTCGGCATGGTGCTTGGAAATATAGTTGGGTCGCGACTGACAGATCGTTCGGTTATGGGAACGGTTGGTCTGGTGCTGCTCTATGATATGGCCGTCATGTTGGCATTTCCCGTCCTCATGCAGCATCCTGTGACTGCATTCTTGAACGTGCTTCTGGTCGGCGGCGGGTTTGCACTCGTCCCCGCATTGCAAACGCGTCTGATGGATGTAGCGGCGGATGCGCAGACGCTGGCGGCTGCCCTCAACCATTCCGCGCTCAATCTCGCCAATGCGCTCGGTGCTTGGCTCGGCGGTCTTGCGGTTGCATGGGGCTATGGCTGGACGTCGACGGGAACAGTCGGCGCATTGCTTGCCTTGTCTGGTCTGGCGGTCTTTGCAATCTCGATTGCATTCGACAGACGCGGTGCGGCAACACCTGCCTCGCAAGAGGCATAAATACAGCCCATAAACGAAAACACCCGTCGCGGGAGGAGGCGACGGGTGTTTTATGGGGAAGACCGGACTAGGGAGGAGACATCCGGTCTTGAATCACCGAGGAAATGGGAGGAGGAGAAAGCACCCCGGTGATATTCTGGAACTGTAGGACCGCGCGGTTATGGGGAATCGCGATCCTTGAAGAAGGCTGATGCCTTCCGGAGGCGCTATCAGCGAGCAGCGGCCTTGCGTGCAACGAACGGGATTTCCGAAGGCAGGATGCCAAGGTCGTTCAGTTCACGTGGGCTCAGGCGGCTCAGTTCGTTTACGGTGTTACGGTAACGGCGCCAGTTGTTGTACGAGCGGATCAGGTTCATTTCTCTCACCTAGTAAAATCTTATCTCTTTGTTGCAAACAGCATATAGGCTTGAAGCATTTCGAATTGGAGAGACAGATTTGCATAGCTGCAATGCGTTAAAGCTTGTCAGTTGCACGCCTTTTGCGCAGCTTGGTCATCATGCGATCACAATCTGATGCCCTGTTAGGCAAATCGGCTGGATTCAGGCTGCTCCGGCAGCTAACTGGTTAAAACTTCTTTAGAAATTCGCTGGCCGAAAAACTGCTCTGCAAAATGTGGTGGAGAGCGGCACGTCCAACGGATTTAGTTGCCGGTAAATGCGCGGTCTCGTCTGTGCCGCAATAAGCATGTATAATAGAGTATAAATCCGGACCTCCTGTCCGCTTTAAATTTTGTTGCAAAAGTCCGGGAAATCGTCGGTTAGAGACAACAATTCTACATGACTTGCGCGCCGGATTGGGGTAATGGAGTTCCGTCGGGTGCCGGGACGCCATATCATGTGACGTTCTTGCACTGTCTGTCTGCGGGAGAGCGCCAATTGGCCGCCGAAGGGGAAATCGCCCGAAATCTCTCAGGTACAAGGAACCGCAGACGGGTAAGACAACTCTGGAAAGTCAGGGGAAACCCTGCGCCGAAGGTGTAAGTATGGCATCCTTGCCATGCGAGTCTCTCAGGCCTGAGACAGAGGGGCACGAAGCAACCGCATTTTGCGGAGGCACACGTGCGACTCTGGAGTTGTTATGGGCGATACCGCACATTTGAATACCCTGCCTTTGCAGGATTTGCATGAACAGGCTGGCGCGCGCTTCGGCGGCTTTGCTGGCTGGAACATGCCGATCACCTATCCGCTGGGCGTCATGAAGGAACATCTTCATACGCGTGAACATGCGGGCCTTTTCGACATTTCTCATATGAAGCTGATCGAGATTTCGGGCGCGGATGCCGCTGCGCTTCTTGCCGAAACCTGTCCGCTTGACCCGATTGTGCTGAAGGAAGGCCAGTCGAAGTACACTTTCTTCCTCAATGATAATGGCGGCGTGATGGACGATCTGATCGTCACGCGTCTTGGCGAAGACCGCTTCATGGTTGTTGCCAATGCTGGCAATGCCGATGCCGATATCGAGCATCTGAATGAAGCCGCATCGGGCAAGGACGTCAAGATCAATCCGCTCGACCGCGTGTTCCTCGCGCTGCAAGGACCGGAAGCGGAAGCCGTCATCAATGATGCCGGTCTGGCCGGGGCCGCACTTGCTTTCATGAGTGGTTTTGAACCCAAGGCTGGCTGGTTCATGACCCGTTCGGGCTATACCGGCGAGGATGGTTTCGAGGTCGGCGTTCCAGCCGATGAAGCCCGTGCGCTTGCAATGAAACTGCTTGCCGACGAGCGCGTCGAATGGATCGGCCTGGCTGCTCGCGACAGTCTGCGCCTTGAAGCCGGTCTCTGCCTGCACGGTCAGGACATCACGCCGGAAACGGATCCTGTTTCGGCGGGCCTCACATGGGCAATCGCCAAGCCTGTGCGCGAAAAGGCTACATTTAATGGTGCAAAGGCCGTGCTGGACGCGATCGCCAAGGGCGCATCTGCCAAGCGCGTCGGCCTGAAGCCGGATGGCCGCCAGCCGGTTCGCGGCGGAGCCGATCTTTTTGATGGATCCGGTCGCCAGATCGGAACTGTTACTTCCGGTGGTTTTGGTCCATCGGCAGGCTTCCCAGTCGCCATGGGTTATGTCGAGGCAAGCCTCGCTACCCCCGGCACACGTGTTTTCGCTGACGTTCGCGGCAACAAGGTTCCCGTTGACGTTTCGGCGCTTCCCTTCACTCCGCATCGCTATCGCAAAGGATGATTTCCATGGCCAATATCCTGTTCACCGAAGATCACGAGTGGATCAGCGTCGAAAACGGCGTTGCCACTGTCGGCATTACGATCCACGCACAGGAACAACTGGGTGACCTCGTTTTCGTCGAACTGCCGGACGTCGGCCGCACGGCCACCAAGGGCGAAGGCATCGTGGTTGTGGAATCGGTCAAGGCCGCTTCCGACGTTTACGCACCGGTCGATGGTGAAGTGGTCGAAGTCAACGAAGCCGTTGCAAGCGATCCAGCCCTTATCAATCAGGCTGCCGAAGGCGAAGGCTGGCTTTTCAAGCTGAAGCTTTCCGACGAAGGCCAGCTCTCCGGTCTGCTCGACAAGGCCGGTTACGACAAACTGGTAGGATAAACAAATGACGCAACAGGTTCTTCCCTTTGTTGCCCGTCATATCGGGCCAAGACTGGAAGACGAGCGCGCAATGCTTGCAGCGCTCGGCCTTCCTTCCATGGAAACCCTCATCACCCAGGCGGTTCCAGCATCCATTCGTTTGAATCGCGCGCTCGATTTGCCAGCCGCTTTGAGCGAACATGCAGCGCTTGCAGAGCTCAATGAAATCATGGGCCGCAATGTGGTGAAGAAGAGCTTCATCGGCGCGGGCTATCATGGTGTGGAAACGCCACCCGTCATTCAGCGCAACCTGTTTGAGAATCCGGCCTGGTACACGGCCTATACGCCTTACCAGTCGGAAATCAGCCAGGGTCGTCTTGAGCTTCTTTTCCACTTTCAGACGCTGGTTGCGGAACTGACCGGTCTGCCGGTTGCCTGCGCATCGCTCCTGGATGAAGCGACTGCGGTTGCTGAAGCCATCGGCGTTGCTTGCCGTCACCACCGCGACAAGCGCAGCCGTATTCTGCTTGCAGGTGAACTGCACCCACAGACCGTCGATGTGATCAACACCCGCGCCGAACCGCTCGGCTGGGAGATCGAAACTGGCAGCACTGTCGATGACAATACCGCTGCCATCGTCGTGCCGTGGCCGGATACGCGTGGTGTCTATGGCGATTTCAGCAAGGTCATCGCCGATGCGAAGGCCAAGGGCGCCCTCGTCATCGCCGTTGCCGATCCGCTGGCATTGACCATTATGGAAGCGCCTGCCAGCTGGGGTGCCGACATGGCTGTAGGCTCTATGCAGCGTTATGGCGTTCCGATGGGCTTCGGCGGTCCGCACGCCGCGTATCTGGCGGTGTCCGAGCCTCTGACCCGTATCATTCCGGGCCGCATCGTCGGTCAGTCGGTTGATGCGCATGGTCGTGCGGCCTATCGTCTGGCGCTCCAGACCCGTGAACAGCATATCCGTCGCGACAAGGCCACGTCGAACATCTGCACCGCGCAGGCACTGCTTGCCAATATGGCTGCATCTTTCGCGATCTGGCACGGTCCGGCAGGACTGCAGGCCATTGCTACACGCGTGGCCGGCCTTGCTGCACGCTTTGCGGCTGGCCTCAAGGCTGCTGGTGTTGAGATCGCAGGCGACAGCTTGTTTGATACGGTAACGATTAAAGTTGACGGTAAGGCTGCGAAGATTGTCGACGAAGCCGACAAGGGCGGTCGTCTGCTCCGCATCATTGATGCGGATACAGTTGGTGTCACCTTTGACGAAACCTCGACCGAGGAAGACCTTGCAGCACTCGCCGTTCTGTTCGGTGCCAAGCCGGTCGATGGCGACAAAGCTCTCGTTCCCGGCAAGGGGCGCGGCGAAGGTTTCCTCACGCAGGACGTGTTCCATTCGCACCGTTCGGAAACCGAGATGATGCGCTTCCTGCGTCATCTGGCCGACAAGGATCTGGCGCTTGATCGTGCGATGATCCCGCTTGGCTCTTGCACCATGAAGCTCAATGCGGCGGCAGAAATGATGCCGGTGAGCTGGAATACGATTGCAAACCTGCATCCATTCGCGCCTGCGGCCCAGACCGAAGGCTATGCGAAGATGACGGCTGACGTCGAAGCATGGCTTTGCGAAATCACCGGCTTTGCAGGCGTTTCATTGCAGCCGAATGCAGGCAGTCAGGGCGAATATGCTGGTCTTTTGGCCATCCGCCACTATCACCAGTCACGCGGCGAAGGTCATCGCAACATCTGCCTTATTCCGTCTTCTGCGCATGGTACCAATCCGGCCAGCGCTTCGATGGCAGGCATGAGCGTTGTCGTGGTCAATTGCCGCCCGGATGGCGATATCGATATCGACGATCTCAAGGCCAAGGCCGAGAAGCATCGCGATAATCTCGCGGCGTTCATGATTACCTATCCGTCGACCTACGGTGTTTTCGAAGAAGGCATCAAGGCTTTCTGCGAGATCGTCCATGACAATGGTGGTCAGGTCTATTTCGACGGCGCAAACCTCAACGCGCTGGTCGGCCTTGCCCGTCCTTGCGACATTGGTGCCGACGTTTGCCATATGAACCTGCACAAGACCTTCTGCATCCCGCATGGCGGCGGCGGTCCGGGTGTTGGTCCGATTGGTGTTGCCAAGCATCTGGTGCCTTATCTGCCGGGTCATGTGGATATCGGTTCCAAGCATGCGGTTTCGGCTGCACCGTTTGGTAGTGCATCCATTCTGGTCATCACGTGGATGTATATCCGCATGATGGGCGGCGCAGGTCTCAAGAAGGCAACCGAAGCTGCGATCCTCAATGCCAACTACATCGCGCATCGCCTGAAGGACGCCTATCCGATCCTTTACACCGGCGCGCATGATCGTGTGGCGCATGAGTGTATCGTCGATACGCGTGTTCTGAAGGACAGCGCAGGCGTGTCCGTGGAAGACGTGGCTAAGCGCCTCATCGACTATGGTTTCCATGCACCGACCATGTCCTGGCCGGTCGCCGGAACGCTGATGATCGAACCGACCGAGTCTGAGCCGAAGTCGGAAATCGACCGTCTTTGCGATGCGATGATTGCGATTGCAGGCGAAGCGAAGAAGGTTGCCGACGGCGTCTGGCCTGCGGATGACAATCCACTTGCCAATGCGCCGCACACGGCAGGCGATACGCTGGCAACGGAATGGGCGCATCCTTACACGCGTGAGGAAGCCGTGTTCCCGGCAAGCGCGATTAATGGCGATTTCGATGCGACGGCAAAGTACTGGCCGCCGGTCAGCCGTGTCGACAATGTCGGCGGCGACAGAAATCTCATCTGCTCGTGCCCGCCAGTAGCAGCCTACGGCTGAGATAAAATGTAGGTCTATTGATGGAAAGCGCCGCGGAAACGCGGCGCTTTTTTCTATGTTGCACTCAGGTGTACTCGGCTGATTAACTGGGAATAAGTTAATGTTCAGAAGGGCGAATATAGTGAAGCTGATTTTTATGAATTAGTGTTTTTAAAACAGCAAGTTGCGCTAGTCGCACATTTTTAGTGAAACGAGCCGCTATCCAGATTTTGGGCAAAAAAAGAGCCGGACTGGGAAGTCCGGCTAAGTTATGAAGGTGCCACATTCGGCAAACCTCCAGAGGGGAACACTTACCGCGCGCAATGGGAGGAGGCACAGCGGTAAGTGACTGTGATATGTATCACCTTGCTCCAATCTTCAACCCCTGAAACACGAATTTTTTGACCATTTCGGAAAATTCTGAAACTTTTCGAATTTCGGCCGCGTTCTTTGGCTTATTGGTCAGTATTTGTGTTCCATGGCGGCTTCGCCGTACTCCAAATCGAAACAATCTTCCGTTGCAAATGCCAAGTCGGTTGCGACTAGCAAATCGGTCCGCAAAGTTTTGGGATGTATTCGCACTGGCTGATGGCTAGGATGTCGTCGGGAACTACTGGCATCGCTGCGAATGGGAGATTACATGGATTTGCGGCTGCTTCTGCTTATGGTTGTCGCCGGGATAGGCTTCGGCGTTCTGTTAATTCATTTTCTGGGTGGAGGGCTTAAACGCAGCATTCTTCCCGACGACGAAAGTGTCAAAGCGCGCTTTCATCTTGATTATCCCGAAATCGAAATCGGTGAGATTTGTTATACCGATGATCGTCGTACAGCATTTTTCCCGTTGCGTGGCGCATCCACGGGGCTCGTTCATAGCGTCGCGGACCGCTTTTTGACGCGATGCGTGACCGCTGCGGACGTCCTTACTCTTGAGCACAAGGGCGATACCGAATTGATATTGCATATGAAGGATTTTACGTGGCCCAAAGCGCGGTTTCTTTTCAGTAATGCTGAGGATCGGGAAAGAGTGATAGCCTGGCTTTCAGGTCCGTCTGGGGAGGGGAACCGACATGGATAGCAATCCGGTACTTTTCGATGTGACGCGTGTTGCGATCCCGCTCTATGTGCTGGGAATTCTGATTGAGCTTGTGGCGATCCGCTATTGGCAACGCAAGGGCGAATTTGAGACAAGAGACGCTTTTACAAGCCTGTTGATGGGGGCGGGCAATGTTGTGGCGGGTTTGCTGCTCGGTTTCGTTTCCGTGACAGCTCTGCTTTGGGTTTGGCAGTTCCGCTTTCTTGATCTCGGCCTGCACTGGTGGGTATTTGTGGTCGCCTTCGTCTTCGATGATTTGCGCTACTACTGCTATCATCGGATTGCGCATCGCGTGCGCTGGGTCTGGGCGGAACACGTCAACCACCACTCCAGTCAGCACTATAATCTCACGACGGCGCTGCGTCAGTCGTGGACAGGACAGATGACGGGCATGTTCGTGTTGCAAGTGCCGATGGTACTGCTCGGATTTCACCCTGCGGTGATCGCCTTCGTCTATGGGTTCAATCTGATCTATCAATTCTGGATTCACACGGAGGCCATAGACAAACTACCGAGGCCTATCGAGTTCATCTTCAACACCCCGTCGCATCACCGCGTGCATCACGCGACCAATCCGCGTTATCTTGATGCAAATTACGCTGGCACGCTGATTATCTGGGATCGCATGTTCGGCACTTTCGTGGAGGAATTACCGGAAGATATGCCGCGCTATGGCATCGTGAAAAATGTCGGCACATTTAATCCGGTGCGTGTGGCGTTTCACGAATGGGTTGGTATGTTTAAAGACGTATTCTCGTCAGGCCTCACCTTGCGGCAGCGCCTGATGTATATGATCGCGCCTCCCGGCTGGAGCCATGACGGCAGCCGCAAGACATCCGAAGATTTGAAAGCTGACTATGTCAGGCTTAATCCGTCGCAAGCCGGGAAAGCAGGTTTGCCCGAGGGATTTGAAACCTAGATCGGTTTGATTTCAGTTCGCAATCAACTGCTGTCTAAAAGTGCTTGGGCCATGGCTTCAGTGCATTTTCAATGACTTATGCAATCATCTCTGAACTTGGCAGACTATCATTCCTCGCTAACAAACGGACTCATAAGCTCCTGAAATAATTAGAATAATTCTAAAACATTCCCACGTTGGTCAACTTCATTTAGCTTGCAGCGCTGGCCGTGCGGATATAAAAAGATGACCAAATGGCGAAGGCTTCATGCCGGGTTTGAAGAGAAGCGACCGAGGGACAGGCCGAATTCTCTGTCTTTTGGATAGTTGGAATGCTCGTACCTTTTCTAATCATGTTCCGCGAAGGCGTGGAAGCAGCGCTGATCGTCGGCATGATCGCCAGTTATCTCTATCAGACTGGCCGCAGTGCCTGGATGCCAGTGGTCTGGATCGGCATATTGCTGGCATTGGCCATGTCGTTGGCCGTCGGCGCTATCCTGCAGCTTCTGAGTGCAGAATTCCCACAGAAAGCGCAGGAACTGTTTGAAGCCATTATTGGTCTGATTGCCGTTTTTGTGTTGACCTCGATGGTGTTCTGGATGCGCAAGGCGGCCCGTTCTATCAAGTCGGAACTGCATCATTCCATCGATGCAGCTTTTCAGACACCGACACATAAAGGTTTCGGCCTCATTCTGATGGTGTTCTTTGCTGTCGCACGCGAGGGGCTTGAATCGGTCTTCTTTCTGCTGGCGGCTTTCCAGCAGAGCGAAGGGGCGGCAGCACCTCTTGGCGCGCTTCTTGGCGTGGTGCTAGCCGCGGCAGTTGGTTACGGCATCTTTAAAGGCGGTTTGAAGCTGAACCTTCGCCGTTTCTTCCGTTGGACCGGCGTTTTTATTTTGATCATCGCGGCAGGCATTCTCGCCAATTCGGTCATGGCGCTGCACGAAGCTGGCATCTGGAACCATTTCCAGACGGTCGTTTTCGATATGAGCGATATTCTCCCGCTCGACAGCACGCTTGGTTCAGTTCTTGCCGGCATTTTCGGTTACATCGCGACACCGACCGTCAGTGAGGTTGTTGCCTATGTGGCCTTCCTCGTTCCGGCGCTCATTCTGTTTCTGATGCCTGCAAATGCACCAGCAACGGCAAGCCAGGCCAAAACAAGCGCACAGTAAAAGAGATTTCAATGACGAATCCGAAACCTGCTGAACCCATGTCGCGCAATCTGGTCCGCATCGGACTGGCTTTCGCCGTGCTGTTGCTGCTCGCCGCTGGCGCTGCGTTTTATTATGCATCCCGTGTGTCGGACAAAGCCCGCCATGCAGAAGCCGGTGACACAATACAGGTCGCGATCAACGGTAAAAGCTGCGATCCGAACGAACTGACCGTTCCGGCCGGGCGCTCGGTATTCGAAATTGTCAATAAGTCCGACCGTACGGTCGAGTGGGAAATCCTCGACGGAGTAATGGTTCTTGAGGAGCGCGAAAATATTGCGCCGGGTTTCAAGCAGACCATCACCGCCAAGCTGACGCCTGGCGAATACCAGATTACCTGCGGGCTTCTTTCCAATCCGCGCGGCAAGCTGATCGTGACTGCGACCGCTGCCAGTGAAGCGGAAAAGGGCAAGCTTCCGCTTACAGCTTTCATTGGTGCACTGGCTGAATATCAGATTTATCTGACCACAGAGGTTGCCGAATTCCAGAAATCGGTTTCGGCACTTTCCACGGCAATAGCCAGCGGTAATCTTGAGGCTGCGCAAACCGCCTACGGTCCGGCGCGAGAAGCCTATGCGCGCATTGCTCCCGTGTCGGAAGCGTTCTCCGATCTCGATACAGCTATCAATGCTCGTGCGGATTATTTTGAAAAGCGCGAGCAGGACCCTGCGTTCGGTGGTTTGCACCGTATCGAATACGGTTTGTTCGAACAAAAAACCGTCGATGGTCTGGCTCCTGTTGCTGGCAAGCTTGAGCAGGATGCCACTGCATTGAAAGAACGCATTCGCGGGCTACGGATTTCGCCGGATCGCATGATGGCGGGCACTGCTTCTGCATTGAACCGTTTTGCATCGACCGCGTCGGATGCTGGTGAAGACCGGTACGCTCACACCGATCTGCAGGCTTTGTCTGGCCTTCTTGAAGGCTCTGGCAAGACTGCCGATGTCCTGCGCCCCATTGTTATAAAGGCTGATCCGAAAGCCTTTGAAGGCATCGACAAGGACGCAGCTTCGATCAGGAAGCTGCTTGGTACGGGTGCTGAAGGCAATGGCTACAAGGCGTATGATGCTCTGTCGTCTGATGAAAAGACGAAAATTAAGGAAGGTGCGGCTCAACTCGCTGCACAGTTTACGAAACTCCGCGATCAGCTTGGGGTAGATTGATGACCAGAAAATTTTTCAAAACCGATAAAATTACGACAGAAGAGCCTGTTTCCGCCGGTCGCCGTGCACTGCTCCTCGGGGCTGGCGCAACCGGGGTTGCCGGAGCAGTTGCAGGCGTGCTTGCCCCGCAGACAGCCCATGCTCTTTCCTCGGAAAGCGTGACCAATGCGCCGGAAAGCGACGAGATTCACGAAAGTCAGCCTTTTTATGGGAAGCACCAGCCCGGTATCGTCACGCCGCGCCCTGCTGCGGGTCTCGTCGCTTCCTTTGATGTGTTGGCACGTGACCGCGCCGAACTGGAGCGTATGTTCAAGCTGCTCACAGAGCGGGCAGAATTTTTGATGAAGGGTGGAGAACCACCGGAGCTTGATGCGAAGTTTCCGCCATCGGATTCCGGTATTCTTGGACCTGTCGTCACGCCGGATAACCTCACGGTTACGGTGGCGCTAGGCTCATCATTGTTCGATGATCGTTTCGGTTTGAAGCCGTTGAAGCCGAAACTTCTGCAGCGCATGACCGGTTTCCCCAACGACGCCCTGCAGAAGGACATCTGCCACGGGGACCTCGTCATTCAGTTCTGTTCGAATACGCCGGACACGAACATCCATGCGCTGCGCGACATCATGAAGAACATGCCTGATCTTCTGATGGTTCGCTGGAAGCAGGAAGGAACGGTTCCGGTGCAACCGCCGCATTCGCCCCGGGCGAAGGAAAGCGCACGAAACTTCCTCGGTTTCCGCGATGGATCCGCCAATCCGGATTCCGCCGATGATGCATTGATGAACCGCATCGTTTGGGTGCAGAAGCAAAATGAAGAGCCGGGCTGGGCCGCTAATGGCAGCTATATGGCTGTGCGCATCATTCGCAATTTTGTCGAACGCTGGGACCGCACACCGCTGCAGGAGCAGGAAGCCATTTTCGGACGCCGCAAGAATAGTGGCGCGCCATTCGACGGTAAAACCGAAGCCGATGTTCCCGATTATGCGAGGGATGAGGATGGCAAGGTGACGCCACTCGACTCGCATATCCGTTTGGCAAATCCGCGGGATGTCAATGCCGAGCAGCACCTCATTCTGCGTCGACCATTCAACTATTCAAACGGGGTCAGCAAATCAGGTCAGCTTGATATGGGGCTGCTCTTCATCGCCTATCAGGCCGACCTGGAGAAGGGCTTCATCACGGTTCAAAACCGTCTCAACGGCGAGCCGCTGGAAGAATACCTGAAACCGATTGGGGGCGGGTATTTCTTCGCGCTGCCTGGTGTTCAGGATCATAAGGACTACTACGCGCGTGCACTTTTGGAGGCAAGCGGTCCGCAAAATGCTGGCGGGTGAGGATCGCATCTCAAGTTTTTGATTTGACGCGCATTTCCCGCAATGCGCTTTATCTGGAGAGGCTAAACATGAAGTATCGTCTGCCATTGCTCGCATCGGCATGTGCCGTTGCCCTCACGCTCAGCTTCGGCGCAGCCAAGGCCGAAGTTTCGCCGCTGGACCTTGTTCAGCCGATTGCTGACTACAAAGTCTATGTGCAGGAAAACCTCGACGTTCTGGTAAAGGACACCAAGGCTTTCACCGACGCGGTCAAAGCAGGCGATTTGGAAAAGGCCAAGGAGCTTTATCCTTCATCGCGCGTCTCCTACGAAAAGATCGAGCCGATTGCCGAGCTTTTCGCCGATCTTGACGCTTCGATCGACAGCCGCGCCGATGACCATGAAAACGGCGAGAAGTCGGAAGACTTTACCGGGTTCCATCGCATCGAGTATGGCCTGTTTGCGCAGAATTCAACTGAAGGACTCGCTCCGGTTGCCGACAAGCTCTACGCAGATGTGCTGGAACTCCAGAAGCGTGTAAAAGACCTCACCGTTCCGCCAGAAAAGGTTGTTGGCGGAGCCGCTGCCCTGCTTGAAGAAGTGGCTGCAACCAAGATTTCCGGTGAGGAAGATCGTTACAGCCACACCGATCTTTGGGATTTCAAGGCCAATGTCGATGGCGCCCAGAAGATCGTCGAGCTTTTCAAGCCTTTGCTGGAAAAGGAAAATCCGGACCTCGTGAAGAAGGTGGAAGCCAACTTCAAGACTGTCGACGACATTCTTGCAAAGTACAAGAAGGGTGACGGCTACGAATCCTACGACAAGCTGTCGGATGATGATCGCAAGGCGCTTGCTGGTCCTGTGACCACGCTTGCCGAAGATCTTTCTACCCTGCGCGGGACGCTCGGCCTGAATTAAAAAGCGAACACTGAAATGGCGGGTTACCCCGCCATTTTCATGCGCTCATGCGCAGTTTGATTTCGGCATTGAGTAGAATGCGCTGTGTTTCTGGAAGTTCCAGTCGGTCATCCGTTGTTTCGCCCAGTGTTCGAAACAAGAGCTCAATCGCCAGCCGTCCGATTTCATTGTAATCCTGCGCCACTGTAGTGAGTGGAGGACACGTATATTCCGATAACGGATTATTGTCGTGACCGGCGACACGAACGTCGCAATCCTTGAGTCTGCCAATTTTCAGACCGGCCTGCCAGAGTGCACTCGTTACGCCAAAGGCGATGCGATCATTGGAGCACAGAACAGTGCTTGTCGGCAGGCGTCCCTTTTCGCGTAGAATTCTCGCGGTCTGCTCGAAGGCATAACGTTCGAAATCCCAGCTTCGGCTTTGTTCGAGGTCAATGATGCGTGGCTCATAACCAAGCTTTTCCATGGCTTGTCGATACGCATCTTGCCGCTTGATTGCATTGTTGTTGACCATCGGCATGGAAAAATAACAGGGCTCGCTGCCCGAGCGGCACAGATAATCGACAATCAGATGGAAGGATTTGAGATTGTCGGTGCCGACAAAGGGTGAGGTGCTGTCGAGCGGAGAGTCGACATAGACAATTGGAACGTCTTCCGCGAGACGTGCCAGTGTCGAATGTTGCGACTCTTCGCCAAGCGGTGCGATGATGGCACCTGCGACATTGAGCGAACGCAGGGTTTCAATTGCCTGCTTTTCTAATTCCGGCTTACCATCGGATGACAGGACAATCGCAAGATAGCCGCGTTGCTCTGCGAGCGATTGCAATCGTTTCGTCATAGCCATGTAGAAATGATCGAGCTGGTTGGGGATAATTATACCCAGAATTGTCGTGCGACGTCGATTGAGGTTCACCGCGAAAAGATTGGGACGAAAGCCGGATTGCTTGATCGCCGCTTCAATCAGTTCTCGGGTCTTGGGGCGGACGGACGACGGATCGCTGAAATATTTCGACACTGTCGGGCGGGAAAGCCCAACAAACTCCGAAAAATCCTCCATGGTGCGTATTGTTTTGCGCACGTCTTTACGTCCTGTTCGTCAGTTGTCGCAGGCTGGATGCACACGACGATGCTGTTTTTTGCGAAGCCGCCGCATAAACTGGAATGTGCTGATTTCTCGGGACAAAATCTGGCCCCGGTTGCTGCTTCTGTAACGATTTCAGGATGTTCCTCCAGCTCCGCTCGCCGTTGTACTCCTCCAGGCGAAGTCCCGTCAAACTGTCAAAGGCGGGGCAAAACGTCAAGCAGGCAAATGTGTTCGCAGAGAATGATGCGGTGAATATCCATATATGCTAAAACATCGGTTCGTGAATTTGGCAGGTGGAAATGTCCGTGATTTCAGCCTTCAGAATTGTTCACAAAAACGGTCATTTCTCCTCGCAACGCAAAATTGAAAACCGTGCTTGACAAGTCACGGAAGCTCGCGCCATAAATTTTACATATGTAAGAATTTTGCTATGCATTCGTAAAGGAGGAGACGAAATGCGGACCAAGTCTTATGTTGCAGGGCTTATTGCGTCTGCTGCAAGTGTTGCAGTTATGGCCGGGGCTGCGTGGGCGGAAGAGCTCACCATCGCGACGGTCAATAATGGTGACATGATCATCATGCAGAAACTGTCGCCGGAGTGGGAAAAAGCCACCGGCAATAAAATCAACTGGGTTGTGCTTGAAGAAAACGTGCTGCGTCAGCGCGTCACGACCGATATCGCTACCAAGAGCGGCCAGTTCGATATCCTGACCATTGGTGGTTACGAGACGCCGATCTGGGGCAAAGCTGGCTGGCTTCTGTCGGTCGATGATCTTGGTGATGATTACGGCTATGACGATCTCATCAAGCCGGTTCGCGCCGGTCTGACGGTGGATGGCAAGCTTTACGCCGTGCCGTTCTATGCCGAAAGCTCGTTTACGCTCTATCGTAAGGACTTGTTTGACGCGGCGGGCCTCAAGATGCCCGATGCGCCAACCTATGCGGAAATCAAGGATTTCGCGACCAAGCTCACCGACAAATCGAAAGAGCAATATGGTCTCTGTCTGCGCGGAAAGCCGGGCTGGGGCGAAAACATGGCTTACCTCGGCACGCTGATCAATACGTTTGGTGGCAGGTGGTTCGATGAAAACTGGAAGCCTCAGATCAATTCGGACGAATGGAAGAAGGCGGTCAACTTCTACGTCGATCTGATGAAGGAAGCAGGCCCTCCCGGAATTACCTCGAACGGATTCAACGAAAATCAGGCCCTGTTCTCGACCGGTCATTGCGCCATGTGGATCGACGCCACTTCGGCTGCCGGACGCATCTATGATCCGAAGCAGAGCCAGGTTGCCGACAAGGTTGCCTTTACCAAGGCACCGGTCGAGGTGACGCCAAACGGTTCTTCATGGGCGTGGTCTTGGAACCTCGCAATTCCGGCATCGAGCAAGAAGGTGGAAGCCGCGAAGTCGTTCCTGAAATGGGCGACCTCGAAGGAATATGTCGAGCTCGTCGGCAAGTCCGAAGACTGGGTTGCTGTTCCTCCGGGCACACGCCAGTCCACTTATGCCAACGAGGAATACAAGAAGGCAGCTCCCTTCGCGGATACGGTGCTGAAAGCCATCGAATCTGCCGATCCGACAAAGCCGACCAAGGACCCGGTCCCTTATACCGGCATCCAGTTTGTGGCCATTCCTGAATTCCAGGCCATCGGCACGCTGGTTGGACAGGCGATTTCGTCGGCTGTTGCCGGTCAGCAGAGCGTTGATGCAGCGCTCGACGGTGCGCAGCGTCAGGTCGAACAGATCATGACGCAATCCGGTTACATCAAGTAGCCGTGAGATAAAGGTCTGCCGCCTTCGGTAGGAGGAAGGCGGCAGACCTGATTTTCGTAGAGGTTCGCCACGGTGAATCCGAAACGGGAAGGGGAGGATAAGTCCGAATGCCAGCAAACCATGCGTTGGCCGCAGGCACAAAATCACGCTTTGCAGCAAAGTCTCGTCGCAGTGTCCGCACCGGACCGCTGCTCGCTCCGGCAGTCATTCTGCTTTTGCTATGGATGATCGTTCCACTGGCGATGACCCTTTGGTTCTCGTTTCAGTATTACAATCTCATCAATCCATTTATTACTGGTTTTGCCGGTTTCTCGAACTATTCCTTCCTGTTATCTGATCCGACCTTATGGTCGGCAATCGCCAAGACACTGATCCTTGTCGTGTCGGTTCTCGTGATATCGGTCGTCTTTGGCGTGCTGTTCGCGGTCATCTTCGATCAGGATTTCTGGGGCAAGAATATAGCGCGGCTTCTGGTCATTGCGCCGTTCTTCGTCATGCCGACCGTTTCGGCGCTTATCTGGAAAAACTTGCTGATGCATCCGGTGAACGGGCTGTTCGCCTTCATTTCACGCAGTTTCGGATTGCCGGTCATCGATTGGTTCTCGCAGTTTCCAATGGCTTCCGTCATCATAATTGTGTCCTGGCAATGGGTGCCGTTTGCGACGCTGATCCTGATGACGGCGATGCAGTCTCTTGATAGGGAACAGATGGAGGCTGCGCGCCTGGACGGGGCCAAAGGCCCGGTAATGTTCTATTATATCGTGCTGCCGCATTTGCTGCGCCCGATCTCGGTCGTCATCATGATCGAGACGATCTTTCTGCTGTCGGTGTTTGCGGAAATTCTTGTTACCACTTCGGGTGGACCGGGTATCGCCACGACGACGCTGACCTATTTCATTTATCTGAAAGCGCTCCTGCAATGGGATATCGGCGGCGCTTCCGCAGCCGGCGTCATCGCCATCATCCTTGCCAACATCGTTGCCGCGTTCCTGATCCGGACTGTCGCACGAAATCTGGATAATTAGGAGGGCTGACCGATGGCTGCAAAACGCAAGATCAACAAAGCTGCCGTCTCTGCCGGGATCATTGGCTGGATCGTGGCGTTGCTGATGTTCTTCCCTATCCTCTGGATGCTGCTTGCTGCATTCAAGACGGAAATTGATGCGGTGGCACCACCAAAGCTGTTCTTCGAGCCAACGCTGGAGAACTTTGTAGCGGTCAATCAGCGTGCTGATTATTTCCGCTATGCCATGAACAGTATCGTTGAAAGTCTGGGCGCGACTATTCTCTCGCTCATTATCGCGGTGCCCGCGGCTTATGCGGCAGCGTTCTTCCCTGGCAAGCGCACTAAAGACCTTCTTCTATGGATGCTGTCCACCAAGATGCTGCCTGCAGTCGGCGTGCTGGTGCCGATCTATCTTCTGGCACGTGATACCGGACTTCTTGATACGCGCACCGGTCTCATCATCATCTTCACCCTGTCCAATCTGCCGATTGTGGTCTGGATGCTCTATTCCTTTTTCAAGGAAGTGCCCGGAGAAATCCTCGAAGCAAGCCGCATGGACGGTGCGAAAGTCGGCCAGCAGATACGCTATTTGCTTCTGCCGCTAAGCCTTCCGGGTATCGCGTCCACCGCGCTCCTTTCGATCATCCTTTGTTGGAATGAAGCGTTCTGGAGTCTGAATCTAACGGCTTCGCAAGCAGGCCCGCTTACCGCCTTCATAGCGTCCTTCTCGTCACCGGAAGGGTTGTTCTGGGCAAAACTCTCGGCAGCTTCCACGCTCGCCATCGCGCCAATACTTGTCTTCGGATGGGTCACGCAGCGCCAGCTGGTGCGCGGCCTCACTTTCGGCGCAGTGAAATAAAGGGAATGAAATGGCTACACTATCACTGAAAAACGCCACCAAGTCCTTTGGCAATATTGATGTCATCAAAGGTGTCGATCTCGACATTGCAGACCGCGAATTCGTGGTTTTCGTCGGGCCATCCGGTTCGGGCAAGTCGACGCTTCTGCGCATGATTGCCGGGCTTGAGGAAATCACCGGCGGAGACCTCACGATTGATGGTGAGCGTATCAACGATACGCCGCCGGATGAGCGTGGTCTTGCCATGGTTTTCCAGACCTATGCGCTCTATCCGCATATGAATGTGCGCGACAATATGGGTTTTGCGCTGAAACTTGCAGGTGTTGCCAAGGCGGAACGTGACCGCAAGGTGGAAGAGGTTGCAAAAACGCTGCAGCTCGACCAATTGCTTGACCGCAAACCGAAACAGCTTTCCGGCGGTCAGCGTCAGCGTGTTGCCATTGGACGCGCAATGGTGCGCGAACCGAAGATTTTCCTGTTCGATGAGCCGCTGTCCAATCTCGATGCCGCGCTCCGCGTTCAGATGCGTATTGAATTGGCGCGCCTGCACGACCGGCTCAATGCGACGATGATCTATGTCACGCATGATCAGGTGGAAGCGATGACGCTTGCACACAAGATCGTGGTTCTCCGCGATGGGAAGGTGGAGCAGGTAGGATCGCCACTGGAGCTTTATCATCATCCGGTCAATCGTTTTGTGGCTGGTTTTATCGGTTCACCGACCATGAACTTCATCGAAGTCAAAGCCAGTGCCGTCGATGCCGACGGGGTGACGGTTCAGCTTGCAAATGGACGTTCCGTCAAAGCGCCTGTCAAAAGCGAAGGCGTAAGCGCTGGGGCGCCGCTGGTTCTCGGTATTCGTCCGGAACATCTTCATCCGGCAGCGGATGGTATCCTCGAAGGCGAGATCATGGTTGTCGAACGCCTTGGCGGTGAGACCTATCTCTATGTGCAAAATGAAAGCGCAACCGGACTGATTGTTGCGGAGGCAGGCGGTGGCAGCGCAGCACGTGCACACGAAACGGCGAAACTGGGTTTTGACCCGACCGACGCGCATTTGTTTACACCCGACGGCAAGGCTTTGGAGCGCTTTGAACGGCATCCATTATTGCTGACGGAAAAGAAAACGCACCTGTGAGTGCAGGCTGCAATATCCCGGAGTATCCCCATGCGACTTAAAGACAAGGTGGCCCTCATCACTGGTGCTGCGCGCGGTATCGGACTTGGCTTCGCTGAAGCCTATGCGCGCGAGGGCGCGAGGGTTATTATTGCCGATATTAATATTGAGCGGGCAGAGGAGGCCGCACGCGGCATCGGTTCATCGGTCAAGGCGGTAAAGCTTGACGTGACCGACCTCAGTCAGATTGACAAGGTTGTTGCAGAGATCGACGCGGAATATGGCGGCATCGATATTCTGGTCAACAATGCCGCGATCTTCGATATGGCCCCTATCAACGAACTGACCGAAGACAGTTATGAGCGTGTACTCGGCATCAACCTGAAGGGACCGCTTTTCATGATGAAGGCGGTTTCAAACGTAATGATCAAGCGCGGACGCGGCGGCAAGATCATCAATATGGCGAGCCAGGCCGGTCGTCGCGGCGAGGCGCTGGTGACCCTCTATTGCGCGTCTAAGGCCGCCATCATTTCCGCCACGCAGTCGGCTGCTTTGGCGCTCGTCAAGCATGGCATCAATGTCAATGCGATTGCACCGGGCGTGGTCGACGGCGAACATTGGGACGTGGTGGATGCGAATTTTGCCAAATGGGAAGGCTTGAAGCCCGGTGAGAAAAAAGCGGCGGTAGCGAAGTCCGTTCCAATCGGTCGGTTCGCGACGCCGGAAGATATTACCGGCATGGCCGTTTTCCTTGCATCATCTGATAGCGACTACATCCTCGCCCAGACATTCGGCGTTGACGGTGGCAACTGGATGGCATGAGACAGGGCCGGGACACACAATGAAAGCGATCTATTTTACAGGCCACGGCGAAGCCGGACTGACTGATCTGCCGGAGCCGGTATTACAGTCGGGACACGCCTTGATCGACGTCAGGGCATCCGGTTTGTGTCACACCGACATAGATGTTTTGCATGGCCGCTATGGGTCCAGCGCATTTCCGCTGGTACCAGGGCATGAATATGCTGGCATTGTGGTCGCGGTCGCGGAAGACGTGACCAATGTGAAGGTGGGCGACCGCATTGCGGTCGATCCGAATATTCCCTGCGGTCATTGCCGTGCCTGCCTCAAGGGGCTCACCAATCTGTGCTCGGACTTAAAGGCCTATGGGGTAACCCATAATGGTGGCTTCGCAGGCATGAGCCTTGTCGATGCCAGCCATCTCCATTCCATTGGCGATCTGCCTTTTGACGTAGCAGCACTCGCGGAACCACTTGCCTGTGTCCTCAACGGTCTTGGCGCAGCGGAACTGAAAACCGGCTCACAAGGTGCCGAAAATGCACTCGTCTTCGGTGCAGGCCCGATTGGCTTGTTGCTAGCCTTATCGTTGAAGGCGCAAGGCGTGCAACAGGTTGCCGTGGCTGACATCAACGAACACCGTCTGACTTTTGTCGAAAGTCTGGGCCTCGAGCCGGTCGTATCGGGTTCGGAGATGCTGGATAAGCGTAAGCGCAGTTTCGATTTTGTTGCCGATGCGACCGGTATCGCCAAGGTCGTTGAAAGCATGATTGGCTTCACGGCTGACGGTGGTACGGTGCTGGTGTTTGGCGTTTGCGCACCTGACGCGCGGATTTCGATTTCGCCTTTCTACATTTTCCGTCGTCAGATCCGTATTGCCGGATCGCATTCATTGAACCACAACATTCCGCAGGCACTGGAAATCCTCAAACAGGACAAGGGCGAAATGGCACGCCTCGTTTCGCATCGGCTGCCGCTCAGTGAAATGCTGCCGTTCTTCACCAAGCACGGTGGGGATCCAGCCACGATGAAAGTCCAGTTCGTACCCGATTGAATTGAAGGAAATCGTCATGACCAAGCTGTCGCGCGCAACGCTCCAGAGCTTCGACAAGGTACACAAACCCGGCTACGATCCAACCGGTTTGAAACCGGGCATCGTGCATTTCGGCGTCGGCAATTTTCATCGCGCTCACCAGGCTGTCTATCTGGACGATCTGTTCGGAATGGGTGAGGGGCACGATTGGGCGCTGGTCGGCGCTGGTGTGCGTGGCAGTGATGATGCCATGCGGGACACGCTCAAGGCGCAAGACTGGCTTACCACAGTTGTCGAACAGGAAGCCGATTATGCGGGGGCAAGGATTACCGCTTCCATGATCGATTATGTAACCATATCGACCGAAGAAGGGCGAAAGGCTTTGATGGCCTATCTCACATCGCCCTCTACTCGCATTGTTTCCATGACGATCACTGAAGGTGGTTATTATATCGATCCGGCCAGCCAGACCTTCGATCCTGCTCACCCTGATATTGTGGCCGATGCCACCCATCCGGATCAGCCAAAGACCGTGTTCGGCTTGATCGTGCATGCACTGAAACTGCGCAAGACGGCGGGTGTTCAACCTTTCACCGTCATGTCGTGCGATAACATTCCGGGTAATGGGCATGTGACGGAAGATGCCGTAACAGGACTGGCCAAGTTGAGTGATGCGACTTTTGCCGACTGGATTTCCGCCAATGTCGCTTTTCCGAATTCCATGGTGGATCGCATCACGCCAGCCACCGGTGCACGCGAGCGTGAAATCGCTGCGAAGGATTTCGGAGTTGAAGACGGGTGGCCGGTTTTCTGTGAAGTTTTCAAGCAATGGGTGATGGAGGACAATTTCCCCACTGGGCGTCCTGCATTGGAAAAAGTCGGTGTCACGTTCACTGATCAAGTCGCTGCTTATGAACTGATGAAAATCCGCATCCTGAACGGCGGTCATGCCGCCATTGCCTATCCCGGCGGACTGCTCGACATTCACTTCGTGCATGAGGCGATGGAGCATCCACTGATCCGGCGCTATCTGGAAAAGCTCACCAAGGATGAGATCATTCCAGAAGTGCCGCCAGTACCGGATACCAATCTTGAAGACTATCGCATTCTCATCGATGAACGTTTCGCCAATCCAAGTATCGGCGATACCATCCGCCGCCTGTGCCTTGATGGCTCCAACCGTCAGCCGAAATTCATTCTGCCCACTGCTTCTGATCGGGTGGCTGAAGGCAAGTCTGTGACAGGACTGGCGCTCGTTTCCGCATTCTGGTGCCGTTACTGCTATGGCACTACCGATAGCGGCGCGGTTATTGAGCCGAACGACCCGTCATGGGATCGCCTGACGAAGCAGGCGACTTTTGCAAAAAGCAATCCAGCGGCATGGCTTGCGATGGATGATATCTTCGGCTCGCTCGCTTCAAATCCAGCTTATGTGGCGGCTTTTTCATCCGCGCTTCTGCGCATCTGGCAGGATGGGACTGTCAAAACGCTCGAGCGTTATCTGGCAGTTGAGCCGCTATAACTGAAAATTACAATGCGCCCGGATAGACCCTTACCGGGCGGTTGTCCTTGACCGACTCCATCACCACAAACGTCGATGTGCTTGCGACATTGGGCAGGCTCGATATCTTTTCGCCCAGCACCTCGCGGTAACGCCGGATGTTGGGTGTTCGTACCTTCAGAAGATAGTCGAAAGAGCTTGCGATCATATGGCACTCTTCGACTTCACGTATCTTGCGCACGGCCGTGTTGAAAGCCTCAAGCGCGGCTTCGCGTGTGTCGGAAAGCTTGACCGTCGTGAAGGCGATATGATCGAGACCGAGTTTCTCAGGGTCGATGGCCGCACGAAAGCCGACAATATAGCCTTCATCGACCAGTCGTTTCAGCCTTGCCTGGCATGGTGTCTTGGAAAGACCGACCTTTTTCGAGAGTTCTGTGACGGGAATGCGTCCGTCTTCGCTCAATACTTCCAGAATACGCCGATCGAACTGGTCCAGATCGTCTACAGAATCTATCTTTCGCATTCTTTTAGCCTGCTTTGTAGCCTATAATAAGATCGATAATCCTTTATATGGAGCAAATGAAGGCAGAATGCAATTTGCACAAATGATAGTGTGCGCCCACTTAAAGCAGAGCTAAACTGGCCAGAGACGCTCGGGGCTGTTTTCATTTGTGAGCATTGCACCATGACCGACACCATACCCGCTCCTACCAATCCGGTTTTCCAGAATTTTGCGCCGCCGATCCGCGAGCAAAGCGCACTGAGGCAAGCGATTACCGCCGCTTATCGCCGCCCGGAAGCTGAATGCGTTTCCGCGCTGGCTGCACAGGCCGCCTTGCCGGAAGAAACAGCCAAGCAAGTCCGTTCCACGGCTCGCAAGCTTATTGAAGCGCTGCGCTCCAAGCACAAGGGTACAGGCGTCGAAGGCCTGGTTCATGAATATTCGCTGTCGAGCCAGGAAGGTGTGGCGCTCATGTGCCTTGCCGAAGCGCTGCTGCGTATTCCGGACATGGCGACGCGTGATGCGTTGATCCGTGACAAGATTTCGAATGGCGACTGGAAATCTCATATCGGTGGGGGTCGTTCGCTCTTCGTCAATGCTGCAACCTGGGGACTTGTCGTTACCGGCAAGCTGACCAACACGGTCAATGATCGCGGCCTGTCAGCTGCCCTGACACGTTTGATCGCTCGTTGCGGCGAGCCTGTCATTCGTCGCGGTGTAGACATGGCCATGCGGATGATGGGCGAACAGTTTGTCACCGGCGAAACCATCGATGAAGCTTTGAAGCGCGCCAGGCCGCTGGAAGAACGCGGCTTCCGCTATTCCTACGATATGCTGGGTGAGGCTGCGACCACCGCTGCCGACGCCGAGCGTTACTACAAGAATTACGAAACCGCCATTCATGCCATTGGTCGCGCTTCCGCCGGTCGCGGCATCTATGACGGCCCCGGCATTTCCATCAAGTTGTCCGCTTTGCATCCGCGCTATGTCCGCGCGCAAAGCGAACGCGTCATGGGGGAGTTGCTGCCGAAGGTGAAGGCGCTGGCCGCTATCGCCAAGTCCTACAATATCGGTCTCAACATCGATGCCGAGGAGGCAGACCGTCTGGAACTGTCGCTTGATCTGTTGCAGAGCCTGATCGAAGATCCGGATCTGGCAGATTGGGAAGGCATCGGCTTCGTGGTGCAGGCTTACGGCAAGCGTTGCCCGTTCGTGCTCGATTTCATCATCGATCTGGCCCGTCAGAACAAGCGCCGCGTCATGGTTCGTCTGGTGAAGGGTGCCTATTGGGACGCCGAAATCAAGCGCGCCCAGGTTGACGGTCTGGAAGACTTCCCGGTTTATACCCGCAAGGTACATACCGACGTTTCCTACATTGCATGCGCACGCAAGCTCCTTGCGGCGACAGATGCTGTTTTCCCGCAGTTTGCAACGCATAATGCGCAGACGCTGGCCACCATCTATCATTTGGCTGGTCCGGATTTCAAAACCGGAAAGTTCGAGTTCCAGTGCCTGCATGGTATGGGTGAACCGCTTTATGACGAAGTTGTCGGTGCCGAAAAGCTCGGCCGTCCGGCCCGCATCTATGCGCCGGTCGGCACACATGAAACGCTTCTCGCCTACCTTGTTCGCCGACTTCTCGAAAACGGTGCGAACTCATCCTTCGTCAATCGCATCGGCGATGAAAGTGTCTCTGTCGACGAGCTGATCGCCGATCCAGTAGAGGTTGTTCGCTCAATGGCTGTCGTCGGAGCACGCCACGACCAGATTGCCCTGCCGGAGAATCTCTATGGCGCTCGCAAGAACTCTGACGGTTTCGACCTGTCGAATGAAGTCACGCTCGCTGAACTCAGCAAGATTCTGAAAGACAGCGCTGACCGCGTGTGGACATCGGAACCACAGGTTGCCGGAACCAAGGTAAAGGGCACCATCCGCTCGGTTCTCAATCCCGGTGACCGGAACGATGTTGTCGGTACGGTGACGGAAATCGCCGAAGGAGATGTGGCGAAAGCCATGAAGGCGGCACAGAAGGCAACGGCAAGTTGGTCTGCGGTTGCACCAGCCGAACGTGCGGCTTGTCTTGAGCGCGCAGCGGATATCATGCAGCGTGATATGCCGGTTCTGCTCGGCCTCATCATGCGCGAAGCCGGCAAATCCATGCCGAACGCGATTGCTGAAGTACGCGAAGCCATTGACTTCCTGCGTTATTATGCAGAGCAGACCCGTCGTACGCTGGGCGTCGGCCACAAGGCGATCGGACCTATCGTCTGCATCAGCCCGTGGAACTTTCCGCTGGCGATCTTTACCGGTCAGATCGCAGCCGCACTCGTTGCAGGCAATCCCGTGCTGGCAAAGCCTGCCGAAGAAACGCCGCTGATTGCAGCACAGGGGGTTCGTATCCTACATGAGGCAGGCATTCCAGCCGAGGCGCTGCAGCTTCTGCCGGGCGACGGCCGCATCGGGGCCACGCTGGTTGCTGCGGAAGAGACTTGCGGCGTGATGTTCACCGGTTCGACCGAAGTGGCGCGCCTCATTCAGGCTCAGCTTGCCTCGCGCCTATTGCCGAACGGCAAGCCAATCCCGCTGATTGCCGAGACCGGTGGTCAGAATGCGATGATCGTGGATTCGTCCGCTCTGGCCGAGCAGGTCGTGTTCGACGTGATTGCATCGGCATTCGACAGTGCGGGTCAGCGTTGTTCGGCGCTCCGCGTTCTCTGCCTGCAGGAAGATGTCGCAGATCGTATTCTGACGATGCTGAAGGGCGCGCTCAGGGAACTTTCAATCGGCCGCACCGACAAGCTGAAGGTGGACATTGGGCCAGTTATCACTGATGAAGCCAAGAACATCATCGAAAAGCACGTTCAGGGTATGCGCGATCTCGGTCGCAAGGTTGAGCAGCTTCCGCTTGGTCATGAAACCCAGAATGGAACTTTCGTTGCACCGACCATTGTCGAGATCAATTCGCTTCGCGATCTGAAGCGGGAAGTCTTTGGCCCGGTTCTGCATGTCGTGCGCTACAAGCGTGATGATATGGAGCGCCTGATCGATGATATCAATGCGACCGGCTACGGGCTTACTTTCGGCCTGCATACGCGCCTTGATGAGACCATTGCCAATGTTGCGGATCGTATCCGTGTCGGAAACGTCTATATCAACCGCAATGTTATTGGCGCGATTGTCGGCGTGCAGCCATTCGGCGGACGCGGTATGTCCGGCACTGGTCCAAAGGCAGGTGGTCCGCTCTATCTCGGACGTCTCGTGGAAACAGCTCCAATCCCGCCGCGTCATAGCTCGGTTCACACTGATCCGGCGCTCAAGGATTTTGCGAAATGGCTTGGCCAGCGCGGCATGAACGATCTGGCTCAGGCTGCGCGTGACACCGGTAGCGCTTCGGCCCTCGGTCTTGACCTTGAATTGCCGGGTCCTGTTGGCGAGCGCAATCTTTATGCGCTGCATCCGCGTGGAAATATCCTGCTGGTTCCGCAAACGGAAGCAGGCCTTTATCGCCAGATGACGGCTGCCCTCGCTACGGGCAATACTGTGTATGTCGACGAGGCTTCAGATTTGCGGAATGTCATGAAAGATGTTCCAGCTTCAGTCGCAGCGCGCACGATCTGGACGAATAACTGGGAATCGGACGCACCGTTCGCTGGAGCGTTGGTCGAAGGGAACGCTGAACGCATTGTCGAGATCAACAAGAAGCTTGCAACGCTTCCCGGACCGTTGGTTCTGACACAAGCCGCTTCCACGGAAGAACTGGCAAACAACCCGGATGCCTATTGTCTCAACTGGTTGCTGGAAGAAGTTTCGACTTCGATCAACACCACGGCAGCTGGTGGCAATGCCAGCTTGATGGCAATCGGCTGATCTCCTTGGGGACAGGCAACAACTAAAAGGCGGCTTAGGCCGCCTTTTTCTTTTATCGATATAAGTTTGCATGGCTGTGCAAATGTTAGTCGAAAACAGAATTATTTGATTATTTTTTATAATTTCAGAATAAAATTTACAAAGGCATTGACAGGCTTTCATAAAAGGCAAACACTGTGCACACGCTTGCAAAAGCGTCGGCGTGGAGGCGTCGTATAAAGGGAGGAAAACAATGCGTTCAGCATTTCTGGTTGCGGCACTGGCCGCAGGTGTATCTTCATTTGCTTTTTCTGCGCAGGCCGCAGGCAATCTCAATCTTATCTGTTCCGCGGACGTGGTCATCTGTGAGCAGATGAAGAACATGTTCGAGAAGGATACTGGCATCAAGGTCAACATGGTACGGCTTTCCTCCGGTGAAACCTATGCCAAGGTGCGGGCCGAAGCGCGCAATCCGAAGACAGATATCTGGTGGGCCGGTACCGGCGATCCGCATCTTCAGGCTGCGGCCGAAGGGCTGACGCTCGAATATAAATCCCCGATGCTCGACCAGCTGAATGATTGGGCCAAGAAACAGGCCGAAAGCTCCGGCTTCCGCACGGTTGGCGTTTATGCCGGTGCGCTCGGTTGGGGTTACAACACCGATATTCTTGCCAAGAAGAACCTGAAAGAGCCGAAATGCTGGGCCGATCTGCTTGATGCGTCCTATAAGGGCGAAATCCAGATGGCCAATCCGAATTCTTCCGGTACCGCCTACACGGCACTGGCAACGCTTGTTCAGATCATGGGTGAAGACAAAGCCTATGATTATCTGAAGAAGCTCAACGAAAATGTATCGCAGTACACCAAGTCGGGCTCGGCTCCCGTCAAGTCGGCTGCGCGTGGTGAAACTGGAATCGGCATCGTCTTCATGCATGACGCAGTGTCGATGACGGCAGAAGGTTTCCCGATCAAGTCGGTCGCACCGTGTGAAGGCACAGGCTACGAAATCGGTTCCATGTCGATCATCAAGGGTGCCAAGAATCTCGAAAATGCGAAGAAGTGGTACGACTGGGCGCTGACCGCCGAAGTGCAGTCACATATGAAGGATGCGAAGTCTTTCCAGTTGCCTTCGAACAAATCGGCCGAGGTTCCAAAGGAATCCCCGCGCTTCGAGGACATCAAGCTTATCGATTATGACTTCAAGACCTATGGCGAACCGGCCAAGCGCAAGGAATTGCTCGAGCGCTGGGACAAGGAAATCGGTGCGCACGCCAACTGATCTTTCATGGGCTTGAAATCCGGGTGCGCCGCTTTTGTTGTGCGACGCACCTGTCCCGGATGACGGAACAAGGCAGCGGTTTTCCTGAAATATGCAGGAGCCGGCGCACCTGGAGCATTTCCAGTTTAAATTGAATCATTGGAAATGCTCTATCTCTTTGTTTCTACGCATTATCCTCCGCAAAACCGCTTCGCACTTTTGCTGGAAATGCTCTAGCCATTCCTTGGAAATCCCCGATCTGGAGGGACGCGGACATCCATGAAACAGCATAATCGCAGACTGGATATTGTTCTGGCACTTGCGCTCGCGGCATTTGTCTTGTTGCCGTGGTATCGCATAGAAGACGGCTTTCTGAGCTTCGGCTGGCTCGCTGGAATGTTCGGTGAAGGTGCAACGGCACCCGGCCTTTGGCAGATAGCCTTCTTCGGGCGGCCTTGGCTTGGCGCTGTTGCTGTATTCATGCTGCTTTGTGCCGGTGCCCGCTTGCTATTGCCTGTTGAACGTCGGAGCGGTGTTCTGATATGGGCGAGCCTTCTTGGTGTACTTGTCCTGACGCTGCAAGGCTTGGCCATCGGCTTTTCCGGCTGGAACTGGACCATCAGTGAAAACCTGTTCGGCGCACTTTCTGAAGGCCAGCCAGCCTTCGGCGCTGGAGCAATCCTGACAGGTCTCTGCTTTCTGCTGATTTTCTCGTTTGGTCTCGCGGAACGCGGTGTGATGAAGGGGGACGCCTTCGTCGTTTCCTCTATCACCCTGCTGGTCGCATTGGTGGCTGTATTCGTCTTCTATCCTGTTATCAGCATGTTTGCCGGGTCGGTGCAGGATTTCGACGGTTCTTTCAAACCTGAGGGGTTTATCGGCAATATTCAGGATTCTTCGATCTGGAGTCTGGCCTGCGTTATCGGCGAAGGGCGATGTGGCGTTGCATGGCGCACATTATGGCTGGCGCTGATGACTGCGACTGGTTCTACAGTGCTGGGGCTTGCCTTTGCACTGGTTGCGACCCGCACAGGCTTCCCTTTCAAGAAAGGCTTACGGCTTCTCACCATATTACCGATCATCACGCCGCCCTTCGTTGTCGGTCTTGCATTGACGCTGCTTTTTGGCCGTGCAGGCGTGGTGACGGAACAGATTTCCAATATATTCGGGGTGGAGCCGGGACGGTGGCTTTATGGCCTCACCGGCATATGGATCGCGCAGGTCCTGTCTTTCACCCCGATTTCCTTCCTCGTACTTATCGGTGTTGTCGAGGGCGTGTCACCATCGATGGAAGAAGCATCTCAAACTCTGCGCGCCGATCGCTGGCGCACATTCCGCAGGGTTTCTCTGCCGCTGATGGCACCGGGGCTTGCCAATGCGTTTCTCATTGCTTTCATCGAAAGTATGGCGGATTTCGGCAATCCGATGGTGCTCGGAGGCAGCAATGGGGTGCTTTCGACTGAAATATTCTTTGCGGTGGTTGGTGCGCAGAACGATCCATCGCGCGCGGCAGTTCTCGCAATCGTGCTGCTCTGCTTTACATTGACTGCGTTTCTTATCCAGCGCGTCTGGCTCTCAGGCAAGAACTTCGCAACTGTGACCGGCAAAGGCGATTCCGGTATGCATGCCGGGCTGCCGCGCGGCCTAAAGATCGGCGTTTATGCCCTTGTAATTCCTTGGATGATTTTCACTGTCGTTGTTTACGCGATGATCCTTATTGGCGGCTTCGTGCGTCAGTGGGGGCTCGACAATACATTGACAGTCGAGCACTACGCGCGGGCGTTTTCCGTCAATTGGACAGAGAGTGGCATTGCGTGGACCGGTGTGGCATGGAATTCGTTCTGGACGACGATGGAAATCTCGCTGATCTCAGCTCCGCTGACTGCTGCTGTCGGGTTGCTGACGGCCTATCTGATCGTTCGCCAGCGCTTTGTTGGACGAAACGTCTTCGAATTCGCGTTGATGCTGAGCTTTGCAATTCCCGGCACCGTTATCGGTGTCAGCTACATCATGGCTTTCAATCTGCCACCGCTTGAAATGACTGGCACGGCGCTGATACTGATTGCATGTTTCGTCTTCCGCAACATGCCAGTGGGTGTGCGTGGCGGCATCGCAGCAATGAGCCAGCTCGACAAGAGCCTCGACGAAGCCTCGCTGACGTTGCGGGCAAACAGCTTCCGCACGATCCGCAAAGTCATTCTGCCACTGCTGCGTCCCGCAATCACAGCTGCATTGGTCTATTCCTTCGTGCGTGCCATCACGTCCATCAGCGCGGTTATTTTCCTCGTTTCGGCGCAATACAACATGGCGACATCCTACATTGTCGGTCTGGTCGAGAACGGTGAATTCGGCGTGGCTATTGCTTATTCATCGATGCTGATTGTCGTGATGATCGTGGTCATTACAGGCTTCCAGCTCCTCGTGGGTGAACGCAAACTCAGGCGCGAGAACCGCGTTGCGGCTGTCCCCCCCGTCAAAACCGTTCGTCAGGAGAAAACCGCATGACTGCGATCCGTCCCGGTTCCGTTACATTTGAAAATGTCACCAAGAAATTCGGTAATTTTACCGCCTTGCCCGATCTGTCCCTGACCGTCGAGCCGGGAACTCTGGTGACGCTCCTTGGACCATCCGGTTGCGGCAAGACGACGACATTGCGGCTGTTGGCTGGGCTTGAACACCCGACTTCGGGTCGCATTCTGATCGGTGGCAAGGACGTGACCAATCTGCCAGCCAATGAGCGGGATGTGTCCATGGTCTTCCAGTCCTATGCGCTCTTTCCGCATATGAACTCGCTCGACAACGTGGCCTACGGCTTGGAATCTTCAGGTTTGAAAAAAGCGGAAGCGCGCGAACGTGCGGAAGACGGGCTGAAGCTCGTCGGTCTTGCTGGAATGGGGCATCGCCTTCCGGCAGAACTGTCGGGTGGCCAGCAACAGCGCGTGGCCGTAGCGCGCGCGCTTGTGCTTGAACCGCAGGTTCTGCTTCTGGACGAGCCGCTTTCGAACCTCGACGCTCGCCTGCGCCGTCGGGTGAGGACCGAAATTCGTGAGTTGCAACAAAGGCTCGGGTTCACTGCCGTCTATGTCACGCATGATCAGGACGAGGCGCTTGCCGTTTCCGATACGATCATCGTCATGAAGGAGGGCAATATCGCACAGAAGGGAAGCCCTCGTGATCTCTATGAAACACCGGCCTCAGCCTTTATCGCGGATTTCATGGGAGAGGCGAATGTTGTGCCGTGTGAGGTGATGACGGCAGATGGGGGCGAAGCTGTCATTCGTGTGGGCAGCCTGACCCACCGGGTTACCGCGCGCAACGCTCGACCAGGTCCGGCGCAGCTTGCGATCCGGCCCAACGCGGTGACCTTGCAGCCAAAGGCTGGCGGCGGATTCCCCGGACGGGTTGCCCATTCGGCCTATCTTGGTGATCATATCGAGTATGAAATCGAGACCGAGCACGGCAAGCTTTTCATTGTCGATCCGGCGGTCGAGGAGGCTCTGCCGCCGCAAACCGATGTATCGATCGAGTTCAAAACGCGCGGACTTGCCATTATCAATCAATAGGCGCAAAAACGTCGCGCCTTTCTTTATCTCTCATCGGAAAATCATCATGACTTCCCATCCCCGACAGGAACTAGAAGCGCGGCTGGCGCTTGCCGAAAAGATCGCGCGCGAGGCGGGTGCCAAGGCTCTCGACTATTTCAAGCAGCGTGAAACACTGGTTATCGAAACCAAGCGCGATCCGCAGGATGTGGTGTCGATTGCCGACAGGGATGTTGAACAGCTTATCCGTGCCCGTGTGTCGGAAGCGTTTTCTCAGGATGGTTTTCTGGGAGAGGAATACGGGCTGAATGAAGGCACTTCGGGTTACACATGGGTTGTGGATCCTATTGATGGCACCAGTCCTTTCGTCAACGGTATGCCGAACTGGTGTGTTTCCATTGCCGTTCTGAAAGACGGCGAGCCCGTCATCGGCGTAATCCAGGCGCCGTGCTTCGACGAACTTTATGCTTCGGCAAAAGGCTTGGGTGCAGCACTTGATGGAAAGAAGCTGGTTCTCGATCCGAGCCGCACGATCCGTAATTCGGTGACGGGTATCGGCGCCAACAACTACGTAACACCACAGGTTGTTGCAACAATCGTAGAAGACCTGCTTGAGGCGGGCGGTACCTTTATCCGTAATGGTTCAGGTGCACTGATGATCGCTTATGTCGCGGCTGGCAGGCTGGTCGGATATTATGAGCCTTATATGCATGCTTGGGATTGCATGGCGGGCTTCTGTCTCGTGCGTGAGGCGGGAGGTTATGTGCATCCTTTTCCGGTAGACGGAGAACAGCTCACCAAAGGTAACAAGGTCTTCGTGGCTGCACCCGGTGCAGTGGAAGATCTGAGAAAAATCGCGCGTTTAAGCCCGAGATAAGCAAGGAGAGGACAGAAACAAAGAACGCCTAATTTCCTAAACTGTTTGTTTCGGTTTAGCTGAGAGGCCCTGATAACTTACTCGTGAATGTGTTTTATTTAACTAATGCAGGTCGCAATAATATGCTGGCATAGTGTTTCATTTGAAGGAAGGAAGCCTATGTCGGCAAGCGGATGGACAGCTGCATATCAACCGATCATGCTCAGTATTTTACGTATCGTGGCAGCTCTTGTACTCTTCAGTTATGGTACGGAGAAGATACTTGGCTTTCCTTCAGGCCGTTCGCCAGCAATGTTCTCATTGTCGTGGACCGCGGGTGTCCTTGAGCTTGTTTTGGGCTTCACGCTGCTAATCGGTCTTTTCAGCCGGTTTTCTGCCTTCATTCTCTCGGGCTTGATGGCATGCGCCTATTTCATTGGTCATGCATCCCAAAGCTTTTTCCCAGGCCAGAACGGCGGTGTTGCTGCGATCCTGTTCTGCTTCATTTTTCTTTATCTGTTTATTGCCGGACCTGGCCCCCTGAGCATCGATGCATCGCGGGCGAACAATGCGCTGCCAGCCAGCCGATAGCGATGAACGATAGCTTATTGAAAAGCCTCGGATCCGGGGCTTTTCTGTTTACGGATTATCGCGCTTGAAAATCCAGTCATGGTCGGGATGGTTCTTGAAGCGCCATTTGCGCAAGGGACCGGCCATCACATTGAGATAATACATCTCGTAACCATAGGGAGCGCCACATGGATGGTGGCCTTTTGGTACAAGCACGACGTCTCCGTCAGAGACCGCCATGGTTTCATCAAGGCTTCCGTCTTCGGTGAAAACACGCTGGTAGCCGAAGCCCTGCGCCGGGTTGAGACGGTGATAATAGGTCTCTTCCAGATAGGTCATATCCGGAAAATTGTCTTCGTCGTGTCTGTGGGGTGGATAGGATGACCAGTTTCCCTGCGGTGTGAATACCTCGGTAACAAGAAGGCTATCGGCAATATCGCGGCTTTCCATTGCGATATTATGGATGAAGCGGGTATTGGCACCTTTTCCGCGTTGTTCAAGTGTCACGCTTTCCGGCCCAACCTTCTGTGCCTTACGGCCTGGCTTGCCCGGTGCGGTGCAAACAGCCAGAACACAATCTGTCGTGGCGGTTGCATGCCAGTCGCTTTCAGCAGGCACATAGAGGCAGTGTGGCGGCAGTTTCTCGAACACGTTTATGCGCTCGCCCATCTCTCCGAAATCCTCGCCAGAAGCGGAAATCTTTGCCTTGCCTTCCACAAGAACAAGGATCACCTCCGTCGATCCGGTCTTTTCGGAGACACTCTCGCCGGATTTGAGACGATAGAGCCCGAACCCGACATAACCCCATTTGGCGCTTTCCGGAGTGATGTCGTGGACCTTGCCATGCGTGCCGTTGGGCTTGCGCAACAAATTGGCCATGTCTCAGTCTCCTTTGTCGAGTCCTGCTTCGTGTGCGAATGATTTCAGCGATTTTAGCCCAAGTGACTGATATTGATACGGATTACGAATATCGGGGTCCTGTTCTGCTTCGATCACCAGCCAGCCTTGATAGGTTTTATCAGCAGCAACTTTCAGTACAGGTACGAAGTCGACGCCGCCATCCGCATCGCCCGGAACAGTGAAGACGCCGCGACGGACTCCCTCCAGAAACGACAGGCTCTGGTCGCGTACTTCAGTGGCTATCGCCGGGCGAACGTTCTTGGCGTGGATATGCCCGACGCGGTCCATATGCTTTTTCGCAACCCGCTCCGGGTCGCCACCACCGAACAGGCAGTGACCTGTATCGAGAAGAAGTTTCGTGTACGGTCCTGTATGCTGCATCAGAAGATCTATCTCGTCCTCGCTCTGCACTACCGTTCCCATGTGATGATGGTAGACAAGCGCGATACCTTGGGCGGCGGCATGTTCTGCCAGTGCTTCGACGCCCGCGCCGAATTCTTCCCAGCGTGCTTCTTCCAGCACTGGACGCTCAGACAGCGACTTGTCGTTGTCGCCGTGAATGGCATTCGACGTTTCGCAAACAATGATGACTATCGAGCCCATTGTTTTCAGGAGGTCGAGTGCAGGCTGCATTGCCTTCTTTTCTTCTTCGACCGAATTGACCAGCAGATTGAGCGAATGCCAGCCCGATACATAGCGAAGCTTGCGAGGTTCAAGCATGGCTTTGAGTGCAGCCGGCTCTTGCGGAAATTTGTGACCTTTCTCGATTCCATCGAAGCCGATCTCGGCGGTTTCATCGAGACATTGATCCAGGGTGATATGCGCACCGAGGTTGCGATCATCGTCGTTCGACCAGGCAATAGGATTGGTGCCATAGAGGATCATCGGTCAGTTTCTTTCTTTGAGCTTGGCTTCATAATCTTTACGCGCAGCACGTACCTGTTCGCGCTCAGAGACTTCCGGCACCGCGACATCCCACCACCAACCGCCAGTTTCAGGGGTCGGGTAAGGATCGGTATCGATAATGACGACAGTGGTGCGCGGGCTGTTGCGGGTTTCCGCCAAAGCCTCTTCCAGCTCGCGGATCGACCCTGCTTTCTTCGTATCGGCCCCCATAGCTCCGGCATGGGCGGCGAAATCGATGTGCGACGGATTCACGTGGCTCGAATGGTCGAGCAGGTTGTTGAACTCAGCGCCACCAGTCGCCATCTGCAGTCGGTTGATGCAACCGAAACCGCGATTGTCGGTAATAACGACCGTAATCTTCTGCCCCATCATGACGGCAGTGGCGAGTTCGGAATTGGCCATCATGTAAGAGCCGTCGCCGACCATAACGATGACGTCTCGATCCGGTTCGGCCATCTTGATACCAAGGCCGCCAGCTATCTCATAACCCATACAGGAGAAGCCATACTCCATATGGTAGGACATGGGGCGACCGGCTTTCCAGAGTTGGTGCAGTTCGCCCGGCATGGTGCCTGCCGCGCACATGACGACCGTGTTCTCTTGTGCCTGACGCTGTACCGCGCCGATCACCTGCATATCGGTTGGCAAAGCGTTGCCGTCACTGGGGGCAGCGGTAAACCCCTCTGCCGCCGCAAACCATTTTTCTTTTAACGCTGTGTCCGCAGGTTGGCGCTTATAGCTGCCAACCGCTTTTGAGAGCGCTTCAAGGCCAATCTTTGCATCGGCAACCAATGGAAGCGAACCGTGCTTGGAGCTGTCATAGGGTTGGACGTTTAGCGAGAGAAGCTTGCGCTCGGGATGTTTGAACAACGCCCATGATCCGGTCGTGAAGTCCTGAAAGCGTGTGCCGACGCCGATCACAAGATCGGCTTCCGCCGCGATAGTATTGGCGCTGTCTGACCCAGTTACGCCAACCGGGCCGAAATTGAGCGGATGGTCCCACGGCAGAGCCGATTTGCCAGCCTGCGTCTCGATGACTGGAATGCCATGTGCTTCGGCAAAATTGTGTAACGCTTCGTGAGCACCGGAGTAGTGCACTCCGCCACCTGCAACGATAACGGGTTTGAGCGCTGCCTTGATTGTTGACGCTGCGGCATTCAGTTCATTCTCATCCGGTGGTGGACGGCGCCAGTGCCAGACTTTCGGTTCAAAGAACTCTTCCGGCCAGTCATATGCTTCCGTTTGCACATCCTGACAGAAAGCAAGCGTAACCGGCCCACAATCAGCAGGATCGGTCATGGTGCGGAAGGCGCGGGGCAGAGCAGTGAGAAGCTGTTCAGGCCGGGTGATCCTGTCGAAATAGCGGCTGACCGGACGAAAACAGTCATTCACGGTCATAGTGCCGTCATTGAAGTCTTCGATCTGCTGCAGCACGGGATCAGGTCCACGATTGGCAAAGACGTCGCCGGGAATGAGGAGAACTGGTAGGCGGTTCACATGGGCAAGGGCTGCTGCAGTGACCATATTTGTTGCGCCGGGGCCGATGGAGGAGGTGACAGCACAGGCACGCTTGCGGCCAAGCTGCTTGGTATAGGCAATGGCTGCATGGGCCATGGTCTGTTCATTATGGCCGCGCCATGTGGGCAGTTCTTCGCGAATGCCATGGAGGGCCTCGCCAAGTCCGGCCACGTTTCCGTGGCCGAAAATAGCCCAAACACCTGCGATAAAGGTCTCACCATCCGGCGTCATCTGATTGGCGAGGTAGCGCACCAATGCCTGTGCGGCGGTTAATCGAACGGTTTTCATAGCTCCTCCAGTTTCCTCCCGGCAGAACGAATTCAATATGTACGCACGCTGTCCCAGACGTTGCAAAGTCCACGATAGCGCATCACCATGTCGGCGATTGCTTCTTCGTCGCTGATCGAACCATTCAGCCATTTGCGTGCCGCGTCGCCAAAGATGGTGCGTCCCACCGCAAAGCCTTTGACAAGGTCAAATTCGGCAGCAATTGCAAGACTGGCTTCCAGTTCTTCGGCAGGCGCGTCCAGCCCCAGAACAACGATACCGCGTGTGTGTGCATCATTGCGTATGATCGCGTCACAGGCATTGGCCCAGGCCGCTCTGGTCTTCATGGGTTCTAGCTTCCACCAGTCGGGATAGACGCCAATTTCATAAAACCGCGTGATCACACGCGCAGTTGTGTCGTCATCGACGGGACCTGCTTTGGATGGGATGACTTCCAGCAGGAATTCCAGTCGGTTGCGCCGTGCGGCTGCGAAAAGACGTGAGACAGTTTCTTCCTGTTCTGCCTTGAATTCAGCTGTGTCATCCGGATGGTAGAAGCATAGCAACTTCACTACATTCTCGACAGGCCACTCGACCAGTCCACCGCAGTCTGGTCCGAGTTCCGGTTCCAGCTTGAGCGGACGCGAGCCGGGCCATTCGGTCGGACGTCCGATCCACAAGCCCGTACCGGCGGCCCGGTAAAGAGCATCGCGGCCCAGTCGACCATCACACAATATGCCGTAACCCTCATCCCCGTTTGCCACCTGCAAGGCCGCATTCAGGCAAAGCTGTTTGAACTCGCCAATCTTTTCCGTTGAAACGCTCGCCTCGGCGGCCATTTCTTCCAGTTGAATACGGTGATCAAAGGCAAAAACGCGCATATGTGGCCAGTGGCCGTTGCGATTGGTGGACCAATGTATCTGCTCCAGCGCAGCATCCTTGCGCAAAGCCTTGTTGCGAATGCCGGTACGGAAAAAATACTGAAGCTCTTCCCAGCTCGGATAAGCTGGCGTGCATCCATGTCGCGAGACCGCAAAAGCCCCGCAGGCATTGGCGAATTTGAGGCTGGTAGGCCAGTCTTCATCCTTCAGCCAGCCGCGCAAAAGCCCGGACATGAACCCGTCACCCGCACCAAGCACGTTGAAAACGTCAATCGGGAACCCTTCGCCGCTCTGTCCCTCGTCGAGGCTGTTAGGGATTGGGCCTTCGAAAACCACTGCTCCCATGGGGCCACGTTTGCAGACCAGTGCCGCATCCGTTACTGCGCGCACGGCTTTCAGCGCTTGAAGCGTGTCTGTCGAGCCGCCAGCAATATGAAACTCTTCTTCCGTGCCGACGATCAGGTCGAACAGATGCAGGGTCGATTGCAGTTTGGTCGTAACAGCTGCGGATTCGATAAAACGATTTTCGCCGTCGCCATGACCGGAAAGCCCCCAGAGATTGGGGCGATAGTCTATGTCGAGTGCCGTCCGGCTGCCATTGTCGCGAGCAAGACGGAGTGCTTTCAGAACCGCCGCTTCGGTCTTCGGATGTGATAGATGTGTGCCTGTAACCAGAATACAGCCAGCTTCGGCGATGAGGACCGGATTGATGTCGTCCTCGCACAATGCCATGTCGGCACAATTCTCGCGATAGAATATCAGTGGAAAATGCTGCTGATCGCGAATGCCGAGAATAACGAGCGCGGTCAGGCGTTCGGGATCGGTGACGATACCGCGTGTGTCCACGCCTTCGCGTTCCAGCTCGCGTAACAGAAAACGGCCCATATGCTCGTCACCAACACGGGTGATAAGTGCGGATTTAAGGCCCAGCCGTGCAGTCCCGGTTGCGATATTGGTAGGAGAGCCACCTACATATTTGTTGAAGGAGGCCATGTCTTCCAGAAGGCCGCCAACCTGTGCGCCATACAGGTCAACCGAAGATCGGCCAATCGTTATCAAGTCGAGCCGCTTCACTACAATCCTCCCTCGCTATTTTCTTATTGCTGCAAGGCTGTGCAGGATTCATGCACACATAGCAGTTATTCCATTTTTGATTAAAATGGATTTATTATTCCATTTCAACTAAAAAATGGAATATGCACGGGAAGGATCAGTCGCTTTGACGTGCGGTGCCTACGGCTACAGCGAGCGCTATGGCGAGACAAAGCGTTGCGGAGAGTGAGCGGAAGGCGCCGAAATCCACCTCTGAAACGAGCAATGTCTGTTTGGCAGATTTACTCATCGGGCTGACAAACGTGTCAGTGATGCCGACGACGTCGATACCACGCGCGGCGACGGTTTCGGCCATGGTGACCGTTTCCGGTGAGTAGGGTGAAAACGTAATCGCCAGAAGCACATCGCCTTCGCGAATAGCATGCAGGTTCTCCAGTTTGCCGACTGCACTGTGCAGCATGGCAGGCACTTGCATCTTCTCCAGCGCGTAAGCCAGGTAGCTCGCGACGGGAAAAGCACGGCGGATGCCGACAATATGGATTGTCTGCGCGCTGGCCAAAAGCTGAACGGCCTTTTCGAGCGCATCTGGATCAATGGTTTTGAGCAGCCCTTCGAGGGAAGTGCGCCCTGCTTCGGCAAACTCGGCAAGAAGGGCGGGGGCGCTGCCGGTCGCCGTTTCTCGCAAATGTTGCAATCTGGTTGAATAGTCAGGCCAGCCGCCCGCATAGGAATCCCGGAACAGCTTCTGCATCTCCGAAAAGCCGGAGAAACCCATGATCTGGCAGAAACGCATGAAGGCTGAGCTCTGCACACCCGCACCTTCGGCCATCTCGGCGACGGTCGACACAGCGATACGGTCCTGGTTGGCGGCAACGAAATCGGCGCACTGTTTCAGCCTCTTCGGCAAACGGTCGGAAACCTCTAGCAGCTTCGCCTCGAATTCCTTGATATTCGTCGGAACGCTGATTGATGACGGGGCGGGGGAATCCATCAGTGGCCTTTCGGTATGGTCTCTTGACAATCTTTATGTCACATTCTAGCAAAATAGAATAAATATTCTATAGTATATCTTCATTTGACCGAAGATGGCCGTTTCCTGGGAGGATGAGGCAATGGTGACACGTCTGGCACTGCTCGGCGCGGGCCGTATAGGTAAGGTTCACGCAGGCGCAATCGCTGCGGACAAGCGGGCCCGTTTGGTCGCGGTCGCAGACGCAAATGAGGCGGCGGCGCAAGCAATTGCTGATTCTGCCGGTGCGGAAGCCCGCGATATTGACGCTATCGAGAAGTCAGACGATGTGGACGCAGTGCTGATATGCACACCGACCAATACCCACGCCGATCTTATTGAACGGTTTTCTCGCGCCGGCAAGGCTGTTTTTTGTGAGAAGCCGATTGATCTTGACATAGCGCGCGTCAGAGCCTGCCTCAATGTCATTCGAGAAACTGGCGCGAAAGTGATGCTGGGTTTCAATCGCCGTTTCGATCCGCATTTTGCAGCAGTGCACAAAGCCATCAAAGATGGGCACATCGGCAATGTTGAAATGGTGACGATCACCAGTCGCGATCCGGGTGCGCCACCCGCTGAATATATCAAGGTATCCGGCGGCATTTTCCGTGACATGACGATCCATGATTTTGACATGGCGCGTTTTCTCCTCGGTGAGGAAATCGAGAACGTATCGGCCTCGGCTTCGGTGCTGGTCGATCCGAAAATTGGAGAACTTGGCGATTATGATAGTGCAAGCGTCATTTTGACGACTGCTTCCGGTCGCCAGTGCGTCATTTCCAATTCGCGTCGCGCTTCCTATGGCTACGACCAGCGCATTGAAGTCCATGGATCGCTCGGTGCTGTTTCGGCGGAAAACCAGCGTCCGATCTCGATAGAAATCGCTTCTAAAGACGGTTATAACCGTCCACCATTGCATGATTTCTTCATGACCCGCTACACGGCCGCTTATGCAACGGAAATCGCCTCGTTTATCGATGCGCTGGACACCGGCAAGGCGCCGCATCCTTCAGCAGAAGATGGATTACAAGCTTTGGCTCTGGCTGAGGCGGCACTTCGTTCGGTCAGGGAAGACCGCACTGTCAAAGTTGCGGAAGTTCTCGGATAAGGCGGTAATTTTGTTTGCCTTTTCTCGCAATCGGCTGCGATATGCGGGGCATGGCCTACAAGATCGATGATTTGCCGTTCGGAGAATTTTTCGTACCCGTGAGCAAAGCTACGGCGGCTCTGGTGCGGCTCGACGAACGACTTTTGCGCTCGCCCATTCGCGAAGGGATGCTTGAGCGAATGCATATGCACGATGCCGTCGCTTCGATGTGGCTTGAAGGCGAACTGGTGCATATGGAAGACCTGGTCTTGCATGATGCTTTGATGGACAGCCGGATGCCTAGTCACGCCCTGACCATCGCACACGCGGTTTTGCGCATGCGTCGGCAGATTGCTGGAAGACCTGCAGATTGGGCTCTTGGCCCTGCTGGTGTTCAGCAATTGCTTGGCCGCACGGTCGATACTGTACCCTCTGGAATTGAGCCATCCGGGGCAATCGATGATGATGTCGATCCGTTGCTCAATGACATTGACCACCTGCTTGCGCGGACTGATGCCCTTTTGAAGGGAACTGTCTCAGGCAGGTCGAAGTCGGAAGCCGTCGCGCGCGATACGCTACTTTACGACGACGACTGGGATGAGGATGCGCGTTTGCAGGAATGGCGGGACTGTCTTGCGGCGACAAGGTATCTGCCACCACTTATGCGCGCCGCATTGATCCAAGACGCGTGGTTTTCTCTCGAAGTCGTGCAACGATCGTCATGGATCGGTCGGTTACTGACTGCCGCCTTCTTGCGTCAGAGTGGCCTTGCAATCGGTCATTTGCCAGCAATCAGTCTTGGTCTCCGCGCGAAACGACCGGATGAACGGCGCTCACCTAACCGTCTTGTCCGTATCGGGGCGTTTTTTGAAAGTATCGAGGATGCAGCCGATACGACCATGAAGGAGCATGATCGGCTGCTTCTGGCGCGCGAACAGATGCAGCGTAAGCTCAAGGGGCGCAGGTCCAATTCGCGATTGCCGCAACTGATGGATATGGTTCTACGCAGTCCCGTCATTTCCAGCCAGATGGTGGAGAAGGAACTGCAGGTTACGCAGCAAGGGGCTTTGAAGCTGATCTCGGAACTCAATCTGAGAGAAGTTACCGGGCGCGGACGGTTTCGCGCCTGGGGAATTCTCTAGGCCGGCTTCATGCACTTGCCGCGAAGATGGTCAGCGAAGAGCTGAAACTCGTTGCGGCGGGCGGTGTTGGAGCGCCAGACGAGAACCAGTGACCGATAATTGTTTTTGCCCTCATAAGGAACGATGCTCAGCTCCGTTCCGCGCGTGGCTCCGGCTTTGATCGCCACTTCAGGCAGCAGCGTAACACCCATCCCGAAGTCGACAAGTTGCACCAACGTCATGATAGATGTGGCATGAACGTCACCGCTTGCTCGGGCCGGTGTGGACCCTATGGCGGCCATGACGTGTTCCCGAAGGCAATGCCCGGTTTCCAGTAGAAGAAACGGCTGGTCCTGCAAGTCGTCTGCATCGACCTGCTCGCGATTGGCCAGCGCATGATCGCGCCGCACTGCCAGATAGAAGATGTCCCGACCAAGCTCTGCTATCTCAAATTCATCGAGGTCGTAGGGATGAGCGACCAGTGCTACATCGAGCGAACCTGAACGCAAGCTGTCGAGCAACGACCGAGTGAGACCTTCACGAATGGTCAACTGCAATTCGGGAAAGGCTTTAGCGGTCGCAGGCAGGACTTTAGGCAGCAGAAAAGGCGCTATCGACGGAATGACGCCCATTCGTAGTCTGGTCGTCAGCGGTCGTTCAGCTTGTCGCGCGTGTTCAGGCAATTCTTCAATGAGGGCTATAATCGTACGAGCGCGTGCGAGAAAATCCTCACCAGCGGGCAAAAGCTGCATTCGTCTGCCCGAGCGATCGATCAACGTTACGCCAAGTTCTGTTTCAAGCGCCTGAATAGCAGCACTCAATGTCGATTGGGTAACACCCACGACCTCAGCTGCACGCGAAAAGGACCCCGCTTTGACAAGGGCCATAAAGTAATGGAGCTGGCGGACGCTGATATTGAGCATTGATTCTTTCGACTTTGCTCCATCGTTTAAATCGATGGATTTGATCGTTATAATCGCTTTGACCGATTTAACAAGAATCCCTATATAAGACTCGTAGTCGGAAAATTCTGTAAGTTCAGAAATTTCCGCATAACAACTGAATTTACAGGCAGGTATAAAATGCTCGGTATCGGCGATAAGCTTCCCTCCTTCAAGGTCACCGGCGTAAAGCCCGGTTTCAACCATCACGAAGAAAACGGCGTTTCGGCATTTGAAGAAATCACCGAAGCAAGCTTTGCGGACAAGTGGAAGGTTATCTTCTTCTACCCGAAGGATTTCACCTTTGTTTGCCCTACCGAAATCGCCGAATTTGCCCGTCTTGCATCGGATTTCGAAGACCGTGACGCAGTCGTCCTGGGCGGTTCGACCGACAATGAGTTCGTGAAGCTCGCATGGCGTCGCGATCACAAGGATCTCGACAAGCTACCGATCTGGTCGTTTGCCGACACCAATGGTTCGCTGGTCGATGGCCTCGGCGTTCGTTCGCCAGATGGTGTTGCGTACCGCTACACCTTCGTTGTCGATCCGGACAACACGATCCAGCACGTTTACGCAACCAACCTCAACGTTGGTCGCGCTCCCAAGGATACGCTGCGCGTTCTCGATGCGCTGCAGACCGATGAGCTCTGCCCATGCAACCGTGAAGTCGGTGGCGAGACGCTCAAGGCTGCCTGATAGCCCTTGATTGGTTTGCAGAAAGGCGGGTCAAGGCCCGCCTTTCTTTTATCTAGAGCGGTTCCGGTAAAAACGAAATCGTTGGAACCGCTCTATCTCTTTGTTTTCGGCATGTCTTTATCCCAAAACCGGTTCCCACTTTCGGGAGACATGCTCTAATATCCAAATGACAGATAAAGAGGGTTACATGTCCATTGATGATCTGAAGTCAAAGATCCCGGATTTCGCCAAGGACGTTCGTCTCAATCTTTCGTCGATGGCAAGCGACGAAACTCTGACACCGCAACAGAAATACGGCCTGTTCATCGCCTGCGGCATTGCTTCTCGTAATGCCGACGTGCGCAGGGCGCTTGTTGCCGAAGCCGTTGCTAAGGCTGATGCCTCCGTCATTCAGGCGGCAAAATCTGCTGCGTCGATCATGGGCATGAACAATGTCTATTACCGCTTTGTGCATCTTGCGACCAACAAGGACTACCGCACCATGCCAGCGAAGCTGCGCATGAATGTGATCGGTAATCCGGGTGTCGATAAGATTGACTTCGAACTCTGGTCGCTGGCCGTATCTGCTATCAATGGCTGCGGCATGTGCATCGATGCACATGAGGATGTTTTGCGCAAAGCCAATGTGACGTCGGAAACGATCCAGACAGCCGTGCGTTTTGCGTCGATTATCCAGTCAGTGGCTATTGCGCTGGAAGCTGCTGACACAGAATAAAAGCTGCAAGCTCCTTAAAAAGAAAAGCCCACGTGGATCGCTCCACGTGGGCTTTTTCGTTTCGGAAGTTCGTTATTCGCCGCGCTTGAACGAGATAAAGGCAAAACCGATCAGCGAAATCACAGCTGCGGCAGACATGTAATAGCCGACATAGTCGAAGCTATAATGCGTTGCAAGCCAGGTTGCGATGTAAGGCGCTACGGAAGCACCCAGAATGCCTGCCAGATTAAAAGTCAGCGAAGCACCGGTGTAACGAACCGAGGTTGGGAACGGCTCGGCCAGAGCAGCGCCAATCGGACCGTAGGTCAGGCCCATCAGGCCGAAGCCGATGACGAGGAACGCGAGTACGCCGGCCGTACCAGCCATGAACAAAGGCGCCATGATGAAGCCGTAGAGGCCGATCAGAACGGTGACGATGATCATGACCGGACGCATGCCGAAGCGGTCTGACAGCAGGGCCGCTACCGGGATCATGAGGCCGAAGAAGATTACGCCAATCATCTGAAGAATTAGAAATTCTTCACGGCTGTAACCAAGGGCGCGCGTGCCCCAACCCAATGAGAAGACTGTCATCAGATAGAACAGGACGAAGGTTGCAACCGCACCGATCGTGCCGAGGAACAGGCTCATCTTGTGCTTTTTGAACAGCGTGGCGACCGGTACTTCGACGCGTTCAGCCTTGTCGATTGCTTTCTGGAATTCTGGCGTTTCAGCGATTTTCAGTCGGATGAACAGGCCTACACCAACCAGAAGTGCACTGGCGATGAAAGGAATGCGCCAGCCGAAAGCAAAAAACTGTTCTTCGGTGAGAGCTTCTGCCAGAACGAGGAAGATGCCAGTTGCCAGAATGAAGCCAACTGGCGCGCCAAGCTGCGGGAACATGCCGTACCAGGTACGCTTGCCTTCGGGTGCGTTTTCAGTTGCGAGCAGCACTGCACCACCCCATTCACCGCCAAGACCAAGTCCCTGGCCCAGACGGCAGAGAGCGAGCAAAAGAGCTGCCCAGACGCCAATCGAATCATAGGTTGGCAGGAAGCCGATGGCGACGGTGGAAATGCCCATGGTCATGAGCGCTGCAACGAGCGTCGCTTTGCGTCCAACCTTATCGCCAAAGTGACCAAACAGAGCACCACCGATAGGGCGGGCGAAGAAGGCAATCGCAAAGGTTGCCAGAGACTGGAGAAGCGCGGAATTGCCGTCGCTTGCAGGGAAGAACAGATGCGGGAATACGATCACCGCAGCGGTGGCATAAATATAGAAGTCAAAGAATTCGATCGTGGTGCCGATCATGCTCGCGGCCAGAACTCGGCGCGCGGAATTTTTCTGCGGGGCAACCGCTACAGCGACAGTCATTGTTTCAGATCCAATATTTACGGGCCGTCTAAATTTGAGGGAGGAGCCCGAGATACGGCCTCTTTAAAACTGCAGGGTATGGAATCGCAAGAGAAAAACGGCTTTTGAGCAACTTTATGATTTCGAATAGGCAATTTTGGAAAGAAAAGCGAAAGTGGGTAAAATTCCCGTCAGTGCTCCGTCAGGTCTTTTAATTGCCGTAACGGACGACTAGATTTCCAATGTCGTCCGTTTGGAAGCAAAGATGTATCGAGCACAGTACGATATCGGTTTCAGGAATACAGCACGAGGCCATGCGGTCTTGTGTTCGCCCTCCCGCGTGCTCGTGACAATGCTTTCGTTCGTGTTTCTTCTCTCAGTGCAACTCTGTTACGCAATGGCGCATGACATGCCATCTGTGCAGACAGTTTCTGATTGCAGTTTGAACCTGCCGCATCACATGGACGATTCGTCGATGCCGTCGAGCATGGATAAATCTGCCCCAGTGGATCACGGCGCTAAAGCACCCAATGCTTGTGTCATGATGATTTGTGGCTGCGTCGTTCAGCTTGGCACGAATTTGCGTGCCTTTACTCCGGTTCTGGATTTTGGTTTGCCGCCGCTTGTCGCGGCACTTAGCGGCAAATTGCCGAATAGAGATTTGCGGCCTCCCATACTGCTCCCGGCTTGATCTGAAAATCGCCGCCAAAGGTTTGGCGGCCATGAGATTATTGTCTGGAGAATAACCATGACTGGAATTACACGTCGCCGCCTGCTGTCTCTTGGGGCAGGGGCCGCTTTTCTAACTGCTATTCGCCCTTTTGACAGCATTGCCCAGGACACGCACATGGGCCACGGCGCTGCTTCCTCAGCGACCGCCACGGCTGGACGGCCTTTGCCTTTACCGCCGTTGATCGAACCGGACGCATCGGGCGTTGTTGAACTGAAAGTGCAGACAGGCCGGCACAGCTTTGAAGAAGGAAGCGAAGCGGCATCTGCTGGCATCAATGGTGCCTATCTCGGCCCCCTCGTCCGTCTGAAGAACGGCGAAACGGTCACTCTTTCCGTTGAAAATGGCATGGATGAAGAGACTACACTTCATTGGCATGGGCTTTTTGTTCCGTCCGTACTCGACGGTGGGCCACACAATCTGATTGCGTCGGGCGCAGAATGGAAGCTGAAAGTTACGGTTAACCAGCCGGCCTCGTTCAACTGGTTTCATCCACATTTGCATGGCAACACCGCCCGCCAGGCGCATATGGGTATTGCCGGTTTTATGGTGGTTACTGACGGTAAGGATGCTGAGCGCGGACTACCAGAAGATTACGGAGTGGACGATATTCCGTTGGTGCTTCAGGATCGCCGGGTGATCGAAGGTGATAAGGTCTATCAACCGGATATCATGGACTTGATGCATGGTTTCCGAGGCGACAAGCTTATCGTGAATGGTGTCGTTTCACCGGAAGCACGTGTTCCCGCCTCCATTGTCCGCCTGCGTATCCTGAACGGCGCCAATGCGCGAAATTTTCATGTTCGTCTGAGCGACAATCGGCCTTTGCTTGTCATAGCGTCTGATGGCGGCTTCATTGGAAAGCCAGAAGCGGTCGAAAGGCTAACCATCAGCCCCGGCGAGCGCTACGAGGTTCTGGTTGATTTCTCCAAGGGTGAAGCCGCTGATTTGTTGACCTATGGGGATGACAGCGGCGGTGACGATTTGCACTTGATGCGGTTTGTCGTGGACAGCACCTTGCGAGGGAAAATCACGGCAGTTCCAGATCGTCTTGATGGTCCTGATGCAGCCGATGAAAAGCTATCCGTAAAACGCCGTTCATTTTTCTTCGATGAGCGCATGGCGGAAAATATGAAACTGATGATGGCAAAGCCGTCAGCTGATCCTCATGCCGGGCATAATATGGATATGGGCTCGATGTCCGGCGCCATGGATCATGAAATGCACGGTGCCAGAACTTCTGCCGATGCGGGGCCTGCGCTTGAAGCTCTGACCTCGGGTGTGGAAATGGCAATCGCGGGTAAACCGTTCGACATGAATCGTATTGATGTCGAGGCTAAACTTGGCTCCTGGGAGATTTGGGATCTCACAACCAAGGAGATGCCGCACCCATTCCATATCCATGGAGCCTCATTCCGCATTCTTTCCCTGAATGGCAAGGCTCCGCCAGTGCACCAGTCGGGATGGAAGGATACTGCTTTGATCGATGGCAAGGCCGAAATACTTGTCCATTTTGACCGTGAGGGAGCGAAGAGCCACCCGTTCATGTTCCATTGCCATGTGCTGGAACATGAAGATGTGGGCATGATGGCTCAGTTCGTAACGGTATAATCCGGCTGGACCGCGTGTCAGGCGTTTGTCACGCGGTCCTCACACGGAAGATTTATTTTCGAACAATTTCTGACGGTGTGCGTTGTCCTCTCATCACGAATTATCGCGATCAGGAGGAAATGATGCAGCCGTTATTGATAGCTTCAGCAATGATGCTTCTGACAGTTCCCGCAGTTGCAGCGGATGTGAGTGTCAAACTCTACGAAGCTCTGCCGACGGGGCAAGGGAAGGAAATCGGCACCGTCACGATCTCGCAGACTGCGGACGGATTGCAATTCAAACCCGATTTGCGTGGCCTTCCTGCGGGTGAGCACGGTTTTCATGTCCATGAGAAAGGAAGCTGCGCACCCGGCGAACAAGATGGAAAAACTGTTCCGGCGCAAGCCGCCGGTGGGCATTACGACCCCTCACATTCCAAGCATCACATGGGGCCGGAAGGCGAAGGACATCTTGGTGATTTGCCTTTACTCAAAACAGATGCCGCGGGCAATGTAACGCAAAGCGTCACGGCTCCGCGTCTCAAGTCACTGGATGAAATCAAAGATAGAGCTTTGATGGTTCATGTCGGTGGCGACAATTATTCCGACGAGCCCAAGCCCCTTGGCGGCGGCGGAGCACGGTTTGCTTGCGGTGTGATCGAATAGTCAGGAGCGCAGATCTATCCCCAGTTTTCGATGCGGATTTTGGAACCATCTGAAAAGCGCGATATATGAAACGCTGAAGGATCGACAACTGGCGTTTCTCCCGTGACCATATCGGCCACAAGCTTACCTGCGCCTGGGCCGATACCGAAGCCATGCCCTGAAAAGCCTGTCGCTACGATCGCCCCTTCCACGCCTGGAAGTGGTGAAATGACCGGAATGACGTCCGGCATTGTGTCAATGAGGCCTGCCCATTCCTGCGCTATTGTGGCCGACGCGAAAGAAGGAATTGCCTGCTTCAGTTTTGTAAGGACCTGAGTATTCGCTGCCTTGTGTGGAGCGGGGTCGAGCGTGCGGATTTTCTCGAAGATGGAGACCTGATCGGCGGGACGAAGTTTCCACTGGAATGCTTCCTCGAAGAAACGTTCGCCAAACCGGAATCGCAACGACCGCCACTCGGTCGAAAGCGACGGTATAAAATCGCGGAAGAACCGAAAGCTGTCGGGCACGATATCGGCTATGGAGCCTCCAAGGCTTGCGACTGTATAACCTCCGTCCAGCCTTTTGCGCAGTGCAAAATCTGAAAATGCAATCGCAGGCTCCACACCGGCATCAATAGGCGCTGTACGGAATACGGATGAACGAACTTTCAATTGCGGCAGATGGGCATCAAAAGCGGAAACGATAAGTCTGGACCAGGCCCCGCCCGCGATGACCACTGCTTCACAGCGCAGGCGGCCTTTTTCGGTAAGGACAGCCGTCACCCGACCATTGGTCGTCTCGATACCGCGCACCGCACAATTTTGCAGGATGACAGCACCATTCTCTTGTGCTTTTGCTGCAAATGCCGGAACAGCTTTTTGCGGTTCCGCGCGACCGTCGAGTGGCGTAATCATGCCGCCTGCGAGATGTCGATTGACGCCCGGTGCAAGTGCTGCAGCTTGCTCAGTATTGAGAAGTTGTGTTTCGATACCGTGTTCGCTGGCGATTTTTATCCATTCAGCATAAAGAGCCATTTGCTCTTCTTTTTCAGCTGTATAGGCAATCCCGGTAACGCGAAAGCCCGTTTCGCGACCTGTGCGTTCGTTCATGCCATCCCATAGCCGCATGCTCTCGACGATGAGCGGCATTTCGCGGCTGTCACGGCCTGTGCGGCGGCACCAGCCCCAGTTACGGCTGGACTGTTCGCCAGCAATCTCTCCCTTTTCAAGAAGAGCGACGGGAATGCCGCGCTCGGCCAGGAACAGAGCAGTAGAAACACCGATAATGCCGCCGCCAATGATGGCGATTTTGGTTTCCTGCGGCAAGCTTTCGGCTGTCGCCACCTTATCCGTGACCGGCCCCATTTCGGTATTCTCCTGCAATGCGATTGGGTGATTTGGGTATGTGGAAGCATGGTGAGCATGGCCCGCTTTTTGTTCACGATCAACCAGATAACCTATAAGAGAAATACTTAATTACGATATTCCTGAGATATTCTATCCTGTTTTGGTAGCTTTCTGGAGAATGTGTCTCTATATCCGCCTGAACAGCAATCTGGACACGCGATCTTGCTTATGGACGCACGTAACCCGCACGATGAACGACAGGTCTCCGGTCATTCCGGTCCGGCGCTGACGCTGTCCGGTGTCGGTCGCCAGTTTGGCGCAGTGCGTGCGCTTGATGACGTGTCTCTTGATGTTCATGCGGGTGAGATCATTTGTCTGGTTGGTCATTCGGGCTGCGGCAAGACCTCCCTGTTGCGCATTATCGCTGGTATCGATGCTCCAGATAGCGGAACACTCACGATGGGAGGCAAGAAGCTTGTCGGACCATCTGTTTTTATTGAGCCGGAAAAGCGGAACGTTGGTGTGGTCTTTCAGGACTACGCCTTGTTTCCGCATCTGACGGTCAAAGAAAATATCCTGTTCGGCTTGCGAAGAATACCCCGCGACGAAGCGAACGCACGAGCAACCGAGCTTCTCGAACTGGTGTCGCTCTCCCATATGGCGGATCGCTATCCGCATATGCTGTCGGGCGGTGAGCAGCAGCGTGTTGCTCTTATCCGTGCCCTTGCTCCGAACCCACATCTTCTGCTGATGGACGAGCCATTTTCGAACCTCGACAGAGGTCTGCGTGCCCGGGTTCGTCGTGAGACAGTGGCTTTGTTAAGGGAACTTGGAACGACAGCAATTATCGTAACGCACGAAGCAGAAGAAGCATTGTCGACTGGGGATAGTGTGGTGTTGATGCGCTCCGGCAAGATAGTTCAAAGCGGTCCGGCACGCGAACTCCATGACCGGCCAACGAACCGTTATGCCGCAGATTTTTTCTGCGACTTCAATATGATATCGGGCAAAGCTGAAGGCGGTAAACTGGCAACTCCCTTTGGAGAGCTTGCTCTGGCTGAACAGCTTGAACCAAATGCCGAAGCGTTTGTTTATCTGCGTCCGCGCGACTTCTCGATTCTGTCCGATGCTGAATCCAACGAAGCTGTGCTGCATGGACATGTTGAATCGCGAACGTTTCTCGGTGAAATCGAAGAATTGGTTGTACGGGTGACTGATGCTGCGCCGTTGTTGCGGGTGCGTACAGAATTGAGGCTTCCGGCCTCTGCGACCGATATTTTTTTATGCCCACATTGGGATAAGGCGCTCATTTTCCCCAAGTGATGGAAAATATACGCCGTTAGAGTTGCATGGGTAATTGACCGTCAGCGAGCCTCACCGTATAACTTGATTAGTCCGCTCATAATTCAAAATGAACCATGTCCATCTGGAGGTAAAATGTCCAAATTTGCGCGTTCCGGTCTCGCCCTCGTCGCAGTAACGCTGTTCGCAGGAGCCGCCCACGCAGATGAAGTGAACATTTACACGACACGCGAACCGGGTCTCATTCAGCCCCTGCTCGACTCTTTCAAGTCGTCCACGGGAATTACGGTCAATACGGTGTTCCTGAAGGATGGTCTGGCAGAACGTGTGACCTCTGAAGGTGCGAATTCGCCCGCTGACATCCTTATGACGGTCGACGCCGGTAATCTGGTCGATCTCGTTGACAAGGGCCTTACCCAGCCAGTCGATTCCAAGGTGCTGAAAGAGGCTGTTCCGGAGCAGCTTCGCGACGCGAAGGATAACTGGTTCGCGCTCTCCATGCGCGCTCGCGTTGTCTATGCAGCCAAGGATCTGGAACTTGACAAGATTAATTATGAAGACCTCTCTGATCCGAAGTGGAAGGGCAAAGTCTGCATCCGTGCGGGGCAGCACCCTTACAACACCGCTCTCTTCGCGGATTATATTGCGCACTATGGTGCGGAAAAGACTGAAGAATGGCTCAAGGGTCTCAAGGATAACCTCGCGCGCAAAGCTGCTGGCGGGGACCGTGACGGAGCTAAGGATATCGTCGGGGGGATCTGCGACATAGCAGTCGCCAATTCCTATTATGTCGGTCTGATGCGTTCGGGCAAGGGCGGCGACGAGCAGAAGGCTTGGGGCGAAGGCATCAAGGTTCTGCTGCCAACTTTCAAGGATGGCGGTACTCAGGTTAACATCAGTGGTGCGGCTGTTGCAAAGAACGCGCCGAACAAGGGCGCGGCAGTCAAGCTGCTTGAATATCTGGTTTCCGATGAGGCTCAGCAGATCTATGCCAAGGCAAATTTCGAATATCCGGTAAAGCCGGGTGCGCCGCTTGATCCGATCGTGGAATCGTTCGGTGAGCTGAAGATCGACAGCGTTCCGCTGTCTGAAATTGTCAGCCATCGTAAGCAGGCAAGTGAACTGGTCGACAAAGTCGGTTTCGACAACTAAAAGCCTGACGAGTTAAGCAAAATAACGCCGGTGCAGTTCATGCGCCGGCGTTGCACTATAGAGAGACGAATGGAAGTCCTTGCAGCCATGCGGAAACGAGTTTTGCAACCCGCAAGAGCAGGGCGCAGCTGGTTAAGGTTCTCGGTTTTCGTCGCAATTCTGGTTTTGCTGCCGGTTTTCGCCCTTGCATTGGAAGCCATACAAGGCTCAGCCGGGCTATGGATGCATCTATTTACCACCAACCTGCCAACGGCTTTTCTCGAAACAGTCATTTTGCTTACCGGCGTTGGCATTATCGCTGCCGTCCTCGGGACGTCGATGGCTTGGCTGGTCACAGCTTATGATTTTCGCGGTCGGGGTGTGCTGGAATGGGCGCTTCTGCTGCCATTGGCTGTACCGACATATATTATCGCTTATGCCTATCTCGATATCCTGCATCCCATTGGTCCGGTGCAAGGTGCTGTGCGCTTCGTACTAGGATATGAAAGCCCGCGTCAGTTTCGATTGCCCGACGTCCGCTCGATGACCGGGTGTATCATCCTGCTAGGCTTCGTTCTCTATCCCTATGTCTATATTCCTGCACGAGCCATGTTTCTCACCCAATCCGCCAGCCTCATCGAAGCGGCGAGAACTCTGGGGGTAAGCCGCAAGGGCATCTTCTGGCGGGTTGCATTGCCACTTGCCCGGCCTGCAGTGGCAGTCGGTGTCAGTCTGGCCTTGATGGAAACATTGAACGATGTGGGCGCTGCCGAGTTCCTGGGTGTTCGCACATTGACCGTTTCGATTTATACGACCTGGATAACGCGTTCCGATCTGCCTGGTGCAGCCCAACTTGCACTCGCTCTTCTGTTTCTGGTTGTTGCTCTCGTTTCAATCGAGCGCTGGGCGCGGCGCAAGCAGCGCTTTGCTTCCAATATCCGCCATTCGCGTGGCTTCGAGCCGTTGAAAGTCAGACGAGGGCAAGCGATCTGGTTGTTCTGTCTCTGCTCAGTGCCGGTAGTCATCGGATTCCTACTGCCGGCAATCTATCTGGTCGTGGAGGCCATAAAACGTATTCGCTTTGCAGGTGTGTCCCTGCGATTGCTCGGCGAAGCTTTTAATACCGTTGCTCTGGCTTCGATCGCGACTGCGCTGGTGCTGATATGCGGAATGTTTGTCGCATATGCCGTCCGACTTTTTCCGGGTTCAATTTCGCGCTGGTCTTATCGCTTTTCGACGATGGGATATGCAGCGCCGGGCACTGTAATCGCCATCGGCATTCTGGTGGTCGCCGGCGGCTTTGATCATCTCTTCAATCAGTTCACATCGCATTTCTTTGGATATTCCGCCGGATTGGTACTGATTGGGACAGGCGCAGCGGTCATCTATGCCTATGTGGTCCGATTTCTCGCTATTTCTGCAGGTGGTATTGATTCCGGATTAGAACGCATACCCTTGTCGCTGGATCACGCATCGCGCACATTAGGGCGCGGTGTGACACAAACATTCTGTGCAGTTCATCTGCCATTATCCAGAACTGCCATTGTGGCGGCAGGTCTGCTCGTATTCGTAGACTGTGTGAAAGAATTACCAGCAACACTTTTGCTGCGTCCACTTAATGTCGAAACTTTTGCAACGCATCTTTATGGTGAGGCTGCACGCGGGACTTATGAGGAAGCGTCTATTGTGGCGCTTGCCATCGTGGTAGTCGGAATTTTGCCCGTGATATTGCTTGCTCGTGTCGGGCGGCGTTTTGGCAAGCGTACTTGATCCACTCTTGCAACGTCAGCTTATGTGGACCGATATATATATCATAGTTCAGAAATGCTTAAATAGTTATTGGTACTTTTGTTCAGGGAACAAAGCACAGTCTGAATGATGCTTCTGGCTGTATTTTTATATGGTGGCACTTCAGGCGGGCGCAGGGGGCGGTATGTTTAAAGTCCTGGAATGCGTAACAGTACAGCACGATCAGCCTTTCGTGGTTTTGGCTGCATCCATCTCATTTACAAGCATGTTTGCTTTCTTTCTGTTGCTCGTCCGCGCGCGGGAATGCACGGAAAGCCGCCGTGACAATTGGCTGGCGATAAGCGCGCTTGCGGGTGGATTGGGCGTGTGGGCAACCCATTTCGTGGCGATGCTTGCATATCGTGGCACTGTGGCAATCGAGTTCGATTTTACGATCACGGTTCTTTCAGCGGCAATTGCCGTACTTGGCTTTTGGCTGAGTGTGCGCTTCCTGAATGGTAAGGCGTTCAAATACGTTTTGATCGCAGCCATTTCAGCAACCCTATCGATTGCCGCAATGCATTTCACTGGTATGAGCGCAATCAGAGCAGCAGCAGATGTTCACTATGACCTTCCGCCGATCCTGATTGGCAGCATAATATCGATCCTGCTTTTGCTGGCTGCTTTCTGGTTTGTGATGAACACTGCCGGCTGGATGCGCGTTTTTCTACCGACCGTTGGGGGGATTCTTGCTGTTTGCACGCTCCACTTTACTGCAGTTGCGTCGACCGAGCTGGTTCCAAACCCGACCCTTCCTGCTGCTGATCCGCTGGGCATAGGGCGTCTCTGGCTGATCGGTGCAATTGCCGCTGTTGTCAGTATAGTAGCGCTGACAACGATTGTTGCAGTATTTGTAGATCGTTACATGACTGACTTGAAGGGATTTGCGAACGCTACCCTGGACGGACTGGCCGTCGTTCGTGATGGTGGAATAGTCGAGATGAACGCTCGGTTTTCCGATCTCATGCGGCGCAGTGAAAAGGCGCTTGTCGGTGTTGCGCCGGATACTCTGTTGCTGGCGGCCGATGGGCTCACCGTCTGTGCTTCTCGCCCGGAAGCAATCGAGGCCGCACCCAAATTTCCAAATGATGAGCGCATCTTTGAACTCGCGGTTCATACGATTGAGTATCAGGGACGTCCCTGCGAAGTTCTGGCTGTCCGTGATCTTACCGAAAAGCGTACGGCCCAGCGTCAGATCGAGCATATGGCGCGGCATGATACACTCACGGATTTACCTAACCGAATGTTCTTTGAAGAGCGTCTCGCAAACGCAGTGGCACGCCGCAGCCGGGAGCCTTTTGCTGTACTCGCGCTTGATCTGGACCGGTTCAAGGCAGTGAACGATATTTTCGGCCATGCCGAAGGTGATCGGGTATTGAAGACGGTTTCCAGCATTCTGAAACGATCCATAAACGGTATAGACACGGCAGCACGTATTGGCGGCGACGAGTTTATCATTCTGCAGGTCGGGGTTCCGCAGCCGAAGGGTGCACGAAAACTGTCCGAAAAGATTCTGGATACCTTCCGGTCGGAACTGAATACAGTACTCGATCCGACTGCTGTCGGTGTCAGCATTGGCGTTGCCGTGTATCCGAATGACGGCAAGGATGCAGAAGCCATCCGACATGCGGCAGACATTGCGCTTTATCGGGCGAAGACAGAAGGACGGGGTACGGTTGCATTCTACTCGCCGGAAATGGACCGCGAAATAAGAGAGCGCCGCCAGATGGAGGCTGATTTGCGCCACGCCATGGTTCGCGGTCAGATCAGTATTGCCTATCAGCCATTGTTCGCGACAGCAGATGGTAGTTGTACCGGCTATGAAGCACTGGTTCGTTGGAACCATCCGGAACGTGGCCAGATACCACCGGAGGTTTTTGTTCCTATCGCTGAGGAAACGGGGGTAATTGTCCCACTCGGTGAGTGGGTTCTGCGTGAAGCCTGCCGCACTGCCGCCGGATGGGAAAAGCATTTAACTATCGCCGTAAACCTCTCCCCCGTACAGTTCCGTTTGGTCAATCTGCCGGACACGGTGAGTTCGGTTCTTCTAGAAACGGGCCTGGATCCTACGAGATTGGAGCTGGAGGTAACGGAAGCCGCATTGATGAAGGACCGATTGACGACACTCGAACTGTTGCGTCGCATGAAGAAGCTGGGTGTCCGTATCGTGATGGATGATTTCGGCACTGGCTATTCGTCGCTTAGTAACCTTCAAAGTTTCCCATTCGACAAGATCAAGATCGACCGCAGTTTCATCACCAGCATGGAAACGGATGTTAGTGCGAGAGCCATTGTACGAGCCATCGTCGGGTTGGGTCGTAGTCTTGATCTTCCGGTGGTGGCTGAGGGTATAGAAACCTTTGACCAGCATCGCATGGTGATCGAAGAGGGTTGCGAACAGGTTCAAGGCTTTCTTTTCGGGCGTCCGGCCAATGCGCCAGCGTCAGCGGATCCGTCTTCGCGGCTTCCTAGCAAAAAGGGCGGCGGGCAAGTAAAGACTTCCTAATAAACTGCAACCTTGTGAATAATTTTGAGGCTTCGGTGTTACCGGAGCCTCTTTGCTGTGCCGAATTGTTACGAAGCTGTTATCTGATGCGATTGTGAATGAAATTCCATAGTGAAATATTCAGGGGCCGGAACCACAAATTTCTCAATCGCTGGAAGGGGTTGCGTCACATCGAACGCAGTCGAACACTGCGAATAGCGTAGTGTTTTCAACACGATATTTCGCGTGATCGCAATAATAAGTGAATTTATCCGAAGGAGCTTTCCGTGCTTGTAACACGTTACGGCCACAAAGCGAAAGCTGAATAGGACGAACAGTAACAGTACTAGTGATCGTAAAGACAAATCCCGTAACGGGGTCCTCGATACGCATCTTGGTTAAGTGGATGATGGAAACGATGCTTACTTCGCAACAATGGCTTCCGGTCGAGTTGCTCAATATCGGGCTGGCCGCTGCCCTTTTCTTCGCCTGCCTTGTTCACTCACTGTGGAAGGCTGTCTTCGATGAGCTCAACCCGGTATTCTGGCGCCGCACGGCTGCTCTGCTCTGGGCTGGTATCTTTATTGTCGCGCTGAGCGGCGGGATTGAAAGCTTCAACTGGCCACAGGCTATTGGATGGCTTCTCGTTCTTGGCGGTGTTGTTGCGACTGTTACACGTACCGGTATGAGCTATTATCGCCAATATTGCGCTCATACATCGCGCGGTGTTCATTCGGGTCGTACCCGGCTTTCTGGACGGTGATCGCCATGTTTGCAAAGACTGTTGAAATGCCTTTGCGGCTTCACCGCCCACATAGCTTGCGCTCGTTCTTTATCCGCGCTTTTGCTGCTGCACGATCCCGTAAATATTCGTAGAGCGTGCGCCCGATCGGCAGTAACCAAGAATGGGGCCCTCAGCTTCATCCAGCGCTGCCGCCATCGCGTCCACATCTTCTTGTGTCAATTGTCCGCCCACAACCGGGATGTAGTAAGTTGCAAGCCCGGCTTTTTCGGCGACACGTGCAATTTCGCTGAACTCGGGTTGTTCAGGGCCGCCTTCGCCGTCAGGCCGATTGCAAATGATTGTGCGAAATCCCTCCGCTGCAATATCGCGTACGTCGTCAGGCTCGATCTGGCCCGAGACTGAATAATTGTCGTCTACCTGGCGAATATCCATATTTTCCTCACTTGCCGCTCAAATCGCGACGGCTTGTCCGGTGGCAACTTACATTAAAGTTGTTTTCATGCCACATGAAACTGCTGGGAGAACGGATGCGATGACAGGGGAGCTATTAAGGTGACGATCCACAAGGTTAGCCAGAGCGCTGTACGTATCGCGCATCGTGTGTCGAGCTTTCACGAAAGCACCCGAATGGTCCCGGAAGAAGTGCCTGTGGCGGTCAGCTATAACGGTTCAACCCAAGCCGTAATGATGGCTACGCCGGATAATCTTGAGGACTTCGCGATCGGTTTCACGCTCACCGAGAATATCGTTGACCATATTTCCGAGATAGAAGCGGTTAATGTCGTAGCCTTTGAAAAGGGTATAGACCTACAGATCAGACTTTCCGAACGCCCCGAGCAGAGGCTTGCCGCGCGACGCAGGTTTATGGCCGGTCCCGTTGGGTGTGGTCTCTGTGGTATAGATTCAATCGACCATGCGTTGCGGTCGCTTGAGGCTTTGGAACAAGGTGATAGGAAATTCTCTTCCAACGATATTTCAATGGCTGTCGCGTCTCTTACGAAAGAGCAGCAACTGAATGCTGAGACCCATGCAGTTCATGCGGCGGGGTTCTATGTGCCAGGCGAGGGGCTTATTGCTGTACGTGAGGACGTGGGGCGGCACAACGCATTGGATAAACTCGTCGGAGCTGTCTTGCTTACCGGTACTGCACCGGGAAATGGGATCGTCGCGATTACCAGCCGTGTTTCGGTCGAAATGGTGCAGAAAGCAGTTATGTTCGGCGCGCCGGTTTTGGCTGCCATCTCCGCGCCGACAGCTCTTGCCATTCGAACGGCGGAAGATGCTAACCTGACGCTTGTTGCACTGGTGCGAGGTGTTGAATTCGACGTTTATGCCCACGGAGAGCGTATCGCAGGAGAATGACCGGCCTTTTCGCAAAGGCCGATCGAAGCATCATTATGCAAGTGCGGCAATACGGCTGCGTTCGCTAACGACTTGCAACACCGCATTGGCTGCTTCCACGCCCTTCACTTTGAAGTGGGCATGGAAAAATTCATGATGTTCCCTGTTTTCATGGAAATGATGCGGCGTCAGAACAACGCTGAGCACCGGAACTTCGGTCTCTAAGCCGACTTGCATCATGCCGTTGATGACGGCAGTTGCCACGAAATCATGTCGATAGATGCCGCCATCCACGACGAACGCAGCGCCGACAATGGCAGCATACTGGCCGGTTTTGGCCAGAGTTTTGGCGTGGAGAGGAATTTCATAGGCGCCTGGAACGTCGAAGATTTCGACTTCTATATTGGTGCCAGCCTTTGCGGACAGTTCCGCGATAAAGCTCTTGCGAGCTTCGTCGACAATATCGGCGTGCCAACGGGCCTGAATGAATGCGATCTTGAAGGAAGTCTTGTTCGGATAGCTCTGGTTCATAGGTTCCACACGAAACTAGAATCAGGGCGCACAAAAGAACGCATTGATTGTGCCAAGGGCGCAATCCTAACGCTCATTCGCTCTCTTCCATCCGGACTTTAACCGTCGGCTCCGGCATCTCACCGGATCTGCTGACCCTGAACGGAAGCCGAATCGGCATCTTTTCAGGCGCTCGCGGGCTCGAAACTTTCGCTTCATACCGCCGGTGGGGAGTTTCACCCCGCCCCGAGAACAAGCCCGCACACCATTGTGCGAGCGGCGTGAAATTAGGGTTTCCTCGCGGGCTTGTCCAGTAAAATAAGGGAAATTTTATACTCCCGACATTTCAGGTCGATGAGGGGGATTTTAGAGTGCTGGTTTGATGGGAGGCACCATGTAAAACGCTGCCCTTGAGGTGGCAATGCTTTAATTTCTAAGCGTTTTTCAGGGCGCTGGCTCTACCTGAAGTTTTAATCGATTGAATTTTACGCGTTTTATCTATCGGAAGATATTGACACGCTGGCAGGGTTTGGGCCTATCCTATGTTCACATCTTGTCTTGCGGATATTTAACATCCTTAAAAGACAACGTTGTCAATTGGGCTTAAGCGGCGTATGAGTGGGATGGAGGATTTCAGGAAAAGCGTCGTGAGGGATGGCCGGGCACAGGTGAAAGCGGAAGCTTTCGCATCGTATTGCGGCAGTGAGTAGGAGAAACTGGTTGTGAGGTGCAGCTGGTTTCGGGTCTGTGCCGAAGAGGTGCAGATGGGAATGACGAGACGGATTACTGCGCTGAAGCAAAGGCTTGGCCAGATATCCGATAGTTTTAGTTTCGTTTGTTTCTACGGGAGGTAGACATGCATAAACTTTTGAAGCTCGCCGCGATGGGTACAGCCGCCTGTGCTTTGCTCGCCGGAATGACCCCTGTTGCCAGTGCGCAGGACAAGCAGAATGTTGAAGTTCTGCATTGGTGGACTGCTGGCGGTGAAGCCGCCGCGCTCGACGTTCTCAAGAAGGATCTCGAAAAGAAGGGCATTAGCTGGACCGATATGCCGGTTGCCGGCGGCGGTGGTACGGAAGCCATGACAGTACTGCGCGCGCGCGTCACAGCTGGTAATGCTCCGACGGCAGTGCAGATGCTCGGCTTCGACATCCGCGATTGGGCAGAGCAGGGTGCTCTTGGTAATCTTGATGAGATCGCAAACAAGGAAGGTTGGGAAAAGGTCATCCCGGCTCCTCTGCAGGAGTTTGCCAAGTATGACGGCCACTGGATCGCTGCTCCTGTCAATGTTCACTCCACCAACTGGATGTGGATCAACAAGGGAGCGCTTGACAAGGCCGGCGGTAAGGAGCCTACCAACTGGGATGAACTGATCGCTCTTCTCGATAAGTTCAAGGAACAGGGCATCACTCCGATCGCTCATGGCGGCCAGCCATGGCAGGACGCAACGATATTTGATGCTGTAGTACTTTCTTTCGGTACAGATTTCTACAAGAAGGCCTTCATCGATCTGGATCCCGAAACGCTCGGCAGCGATACGATGAAGCAGGCTTTCGATCGTATGACGAAACTGCGCTCCTATGTTGACGATAACTTCTCCGGTCGCGACTGGAATCTGGCTTCAGCTATGGTCATTGAAGGTAAAGCCGGCCTTCAGTTCATGGGCGACTGGGCGAAGGGTGAGTTTGTCAAGGCTGGCAAGAAGCCGGGCGAAGACTTCGTCTGCATGCGCTATCCGGGCACCCAGGGCGCTATCACATTCAACTCCGATATGTTTGCCATGTTCAAAGTCTCGGAAGACAAGGTTCCTGCACAGCTTGAAATGGCATCGGCGATTGAAAGTCCGACTTTCCAGTCGGCATTCAACGTCGTGAAGGGCTCCGCTCCGGCTCGTACCGATGTGCCTGATACCGACTTCGATGCTTGCGGCAAGAAGGCTATCGCTGACGAAAAGGAAGCGAGTGAAAAAGGCACGATGCTGGGCTCCATGGCGCATGGTTACGCTAACCCTGCTGCGGTGAAGAATGCGATCTATGACGTCGTAACACGCCAGTTCAACGGTCAGCTGTCCTCGGAAGACGCCGTGAAGGAACTCGTGTCGGCTGTTGAAGGTGCGAAATAACAGCAATGAGGCGTCCGGTCCTTTCCGGGCGCCTTCTATCTCAGGTGCCCAGGATACTGGCAGCGCATCTGAAAGTGCTGGCATTAGTGGCCAGAAATCAAAACAACAATTGCATGATGAAGGCCTGCATGTTTCCATCGGAAATTGCAGCAGACTGAACTTATTGGGTGCATTCGGTCGCGCATAATGCAGAAGCGCTGGAATGCCGATCAAACAGATGTCCGGAACTTGTGCCTGATGTTTGGCATAGTCCGGGTGGCGTAAACAAGGTGACGCAGATATGCAGCGTAACAACCGATTACAGGAACTGGTGCCAAAGCTGGTTCTGGGCCCGAGCTTTCTGATAGTGCTCGTGTTTGTCTATGGTTTCATCATCTATACGGGCGTTCTTTCGCTAACCAATAGCCGAATGCTGCCGTCATATGGCTTCGTCGGACTTACGAATTACACTAAGCTGTGGGCCTTGCCTCATTGGTGGCGTGCGATCACCAATCTGGCGATCTTTGCATCGCTCTACATCATTATCTGTTCGGTTATCGGGCTGTTCCTGGCGATCCTTCTTGACCAGAAGATCCGCGGTGAGGGCGTTCTACGTCCGATCTATCTTTATCCCATGGCGTTATCTTTCATCGTCACTGGAACGGCATGGAAGTGGTTTCTCGATCCAGGTATCGGTCTGGAAAACACAATGCATTTATGGGGTTGGGAGAGTTTCTCCTTCAACTGGATCAAGAGCAATACAATGGCAATCTACTGTCTGGTGATTGCTGCTGTGTGGCAATCCTCCGGATTTGTGATGGCAATGTTCCTCGCAGGATTGCGCGGCGTGGATAATGAAATCATCAAAGCGGCGCAGATTGACGGGGCATCATCCGGTATGATCTATCGCCGCATCATTATCCCGTTGATGCGTCCGGTTTTCCTGTCGGCTTTCGTGGTTCTTGCTCATCTGGCGATCAAGGCATATGATCTTGTTATTGCGCTGACCGGTGGTGGTCCAGGCCAGGCCACCGAATTACCTGCGACTTTCATGTATTCCTATACGTTCACACGGAACCAGATGGGCATCGGTGCATCGTCAGCGATTATCATGCTGGCGATGATCTTCTCGATTATCATTCCTTATCTTTACTCTGAAATTCGCGGAGGGTCGCGGTCATGAGCGCCCAGTCGCAAGACAATGCCATCAACAGCGGAAAGCTGACGCGAGCGCTGATCTACACTGCGCTACTGCTCTTCGCATTCTATTATCTGCTGCCGCTCTATGTGATGCTGGTCAACTCCTTCAAACCCCTTGAAGAAATCCGCCAGGGCGGGATGTTGAACCTCCCGCAGCAATGGACCATCGAACCATGGTTATCTGCATGGTCGACCGCACAGATCGGAGTTCAGCCTACCGGGCTGAAGCCGTTCTTCATCAACTCGATCCTGATGGTGGTTCCAGCCGTTGCGATCTCGACTATTGTCGGCGCGTTGAACGGTTACGTTCTGACCAAATGGCAATTCCGCGGGTCGAACATCTTTTTCGGCTTATTGCTGTTGTCGTGCTTCATTCCGTTCCAGATCGTACTCATTCCGATGGCGCGTGTTCTTGGTTTTCTGGGGATCGCGGGCACGATTTGGGGACTGATCCTCGTGCATGTGGTTTACGGTATCGGTTTCACGACGCTCTATTTCCGCAACTATTATGAAGCCTTCCCGACAGAACTGGTGCGGGCGGCGCAGATCGACGGAGCGAGCTTCTTCCAGATATTCTGGCGTATTTTGCTACCGTCTTCAGGACCGATCATCGTTGTGTCGGTGATCTGGCAGTTCACGAACATCTGGAACGACTTTCTGTTTGGTGCCTCCTTCTCCGGTGCGAATTCCACACCGATGACGGTTGCACTCAACAATCTGGTTTCCTCCTCCACCGGCGTTAAGGAATACAATGTCCATTTCGCAGCTGCCATCCTGGCAGCTCTGCCGACGCTGATCGTCTATATCGTTTCCGGTCGCTATTTCGTACGTGGCCTGATGTCCGGTGCCGTTAAGGGATAAGTTGCAATGTCTTTTCTGAAAATATCTGATCTTTACAAATCCTACGGCAATGTTTCGGTTTTGAAGGATATCAATATCGAGATCGATGAAGGCGGTTTCCTCGTTCTCGTGGGCCCGTCTGGCTGCGGCAAGTCAACATTGTTGAATACTATCGCCGGGCTTGAGCCGATCACATCGGGTGACATAGCCATCAATGGCAAGTCGGTGTCCGGCCTGCATCCATCCCAGCGCGATATTGCAATGGTCTTCCAGTCTTATGCACTTTATCCGAATATGACGGTTGCCGGGAATATCGCTTTCGGCATGGAAATTCGTAAGGTTCCGAAGGCGGAGCGCGATAAGGCTATTCAGGAAGTTGCCGATATCCTGCAGATCGGCCATCTGCTGGATCGCAAACCAAGCCAGCTTTCAGGCGGCCAACGTCAGCGCGTGGCCATGGGGCGTGCTCTGGTGCGTAATCCGCAGGTCTTCCTGTTCGATGAACCACTTTCCAACCTCGATGCCAAGCTGCGTGTCGACATGCGCACCGAGATTAAACGGCTGCACAGCCGGATGAAAACTACGATCGTTTATGTGACGCATGATCAGATCGAGGCAATGACGCTGGCAACCAAGATCGCCGTTCTCAAGGATGGAATCTTGCAGCAATTCGGAACGCCAGCCGAAATCTACAATAATCCGTCCAATATGTTCGTTGCTGACTTCATGGGATCGCCAGCAATGAACCTGCTAACTGTTCGGGTTGAAAAGAACGGTTCGGGCTATGCCATCAATCTCGGACGAGGCGAAGGCGAGCCACTGAAGCTGCCATTGAAGGCGGCGCCCCAAGGACTAGGCGCTTATGAAGGCCAGGATATTGTCTTCGGTATTCGCCCTGAAGCACTCACAGATCCGGATGGAGCTGATCGCAATGCAAATGCGATAGTGGAAGGGGATTGCCTGATCGATGTTGTCGAGCCCGCAGGCTCGGATACGTTTGCTGTCACGCGATTGGGCGGCAAGCACGTTGTGGCACGACTGCGCGCAGATGCCCGCATCGCTGCGGGACAACCGGCCACGTTGGCCTTCAATCTGGACAAGTCGGTCTTCTTTGACCCGAACAGTCAGGGTCGAATTCTCTGACTGTGAGGCACAAAGTGCAATCTTTGCCAACGCTGCGGAGACTGTTTGAAACGAAAAGAGCGCTTCCATTTTATTGGAAACGCTCTTTTTCATGTCTGCCTGGAGGGCAAAAAACTTTGTTTAGGGGCGCGCTTTAATGCAGGAAATCAAGCCCAAGAAGGCCGACTGCAAGCGCAGTGTTCAGTGAAATGATCATCATTCCGTAGATGATGGCGGTTCTTGTAATATCGTTCATTTCCTACCTCCTTGAACCGGAGCGGCCCCCCACCCGGTTCGAAGCCTCGTGAAACTGTAACGAAATGTAACAAGCTGTTACGGGAAGCGCAACCCTGTTTTACGCAAATGTGAACGGTTGAAATCTGGCGTGAGAAATTCAGTGACTTTTGTCGGCAGAGAGCCAGTTAGGCCCAATACCGCGATAAATTACTGATTTTATCGCATATTCACCGCAATGTGACGCTGCTCTGACTAGCAATAATCAGTGTGGCGCTACATAGGATTGTCAGCTCTTAAATATCCGTCATTTCGGAATATTACCGTGAATCGCATCATTCCTCTCGTACTGGCCATAGCCCTATTCATGGAGCAGATGGATTCGAACGTCATCTCGACGTCGCTTCCTGCTATCGCTGCTGACATCGGTACAAGCCCTATTGCGCTCAAGCTGGCGCTGACCGCTTACCTTGTTGCGCTCGCAGTTTTTATTCCCGTCAGCGGCTGGATGGCCGATCGCTTCGGGGCCAAGAATGTCTTCCGGGCTGCAATTGCGGTATTCGTGGTTGGTTCAGTAGCCTGCGCTGCATCGAATTCACTGACTGCTTTCGTCGTTGCGCGGTTTTTGCAGGGCATGGGCGGTGCGATGATGACACCGGTTGGCCGTCTCGTACTTATCCGTTCGACTCCGCGCAGCGAACTTGTGTCAGCTATGGCGTGGCTTACGATTCCAGCAATGGTCGGGCCGCTGGTAGGTCCACCAGTCGGTGGTTTCATCACGACTTTCCTGACTTGGCATTGGATTTTCCTGATTAATGTACCGATCGGTTTCGTCGGTATCTGGTTTGCAACGCGGTTCCTGCCGGACACAGACGAGCGCATCGTAAAGCGCCTTGATTGGACGGGCTTCTTTCTTTCCGGGATCGCAATGTCGGGCGTTGTCTTCGGACTGTCGGTCGTCAGCCTGCCAGCCTTGCCGCCTGCGGTTGGTTTTACAACCCTTGCAATCGGTATCGTCTGCACGGCTCTCTATCTTCAGCATGCGAGGAGAACCGATGATCCGCTGCTGAACCTGAAACTTTTCGATAATCAGGTATTTCGTTCCGCAGTCATCGGCGGCAGCATTTTCCGGTTCGGGATCGGGGCTATTCCATTCCTGCTGCCATTGATGTTTCAGCTTGGCTTTGGTCTCACACCGTTTCAGTCGGGTATGATGACTTTCGTTTCGGCGATCGGTGCGATCAGCATGAAATTCGGTGCAAAGCGTATCTTCGTTCGCGTTGGTTTCCGGCGCGCCTTGATGGCAGGGTCCTTGATTTCGGCCTGCTTCATTGCCGTCAACGGCCTGTTCACACCGACAACACCTTACTGGATCATCATCGGCTTTTTGCTGGTGGGGGGCTTTGCGCGTTCGTTGTTTTTCACAGGTGTCAATGCGCTTGCTTTCGCCGAAATCCCCGATGAAAAGACCAGTCAGGCGACGCCCATCACGGCAGTGGCGCAGCAGGTTTCCATTGCTATCGGTGTGGCACTGGCAGGTGGTATTCTGGAAATCAGTACGTCGTTACGCGGAGCCCATCTCGAATTGGTGGACTTCCACATCGGCTTCTTTGTGGTTGCTGCCGTTTCCGCTCTGGCTTTTCTCTGGTTTGCGCGGCTCGCACCTGATGCAGGCAAGGAACTGTCTGCGCCAACAGTCGTGAAACATCACGGTAAGGAGCCCGCAGCCGTCGAAGCCGCGAGCACCTCAGCCGGAAAATAAGCTTTAGCCTTTGAAATCGCGGGCGAGCAGATAAAGCTCGACCGATTCCGCGCGTGATGCAGGTGGTTTGACATGATGCACAGAGCGGAACTTCTGCTTCAGCAGAGCTAGTAGTTCATTTTCCGTGCCACCTTGGAATGTCTTGGTGAGAAAATGCCCGCCCGGCTTCAAAACCGAAATGGCAAAATCAGCGGCGACTTCACACAGATGCACGGTACGCAGATGATCAGTCCTGCGGTGGCCTGTCGTCGGGGCAGCCATGTCGGAAATAACTAAATCGGGCTTGTCACCGAGCGCATCCATCAGTTTTTGTGGCGCCTCATCGTCGAGAAAATCCATTTCCAGCAAGACAACGCCGGGCAGGGGGTCGACGTGAAGGTAGTCGATGCCAACAACGTGCGGATTCTCGTCGGTTGAACCGACAATCTTGGCTGCGATCTGCGACCAGCCGCCAGGCGCAGCGCCGAGATCGATGATCTTCTGGCCCTTTTTGAGCAGATCATAACGATCATTGATTTCAATGAGCTTGTAGGCTGCGCGCGAACGATATCCGTCCTGCCTGGATTTGTGCACATAGGGGTCGTTCAAATGGCGCTGCAGCCAGCGGCGTGACGATTCCTTGATCGTGCCTGCCTTTTTCTTCACACGTACCTGCAGATTGCTGGAGCCCGCGCCACCGCGACCACCAGTTTTTACTCCACCCTTGTTTCCGCCTGCCTTGCTCATTTTCAGTGCCTGTTTCTAGCGCCTGTCGCGCGATTGTGTCGCCATGCGCCGTCGCGCGACATCAGTTCGGTCAAAATGCCTTCACGCAAACCACGATCGGCAACAAGTAGTTTTTCGCTGGGCCATACTTTGCGTATCGCATCGAGAATAGCACAGCCTGCCAATACCAGATCGGCGCGATCTGCGCCAATACACGGGTTGGCTACACGAGCGTCAAAATCCCACGACAGAAGACGGTTGGTCATTTGCGTCACATCGTCGGCACCCATCCACATGCCATCGACCCGGCGCCGATCGTAGCGGTCGAGGCCGAGATGAATTCCAGCGAGCGTGGTTACGGTTCCAGATGTACCCAGCAGGTGAAAACGTGGACTGGCAGTCAGATTTCCGAGGCACTGCCGCTCGGCAAATTGCGCAAGCAAATCGGTCACATGCGAAACCATGGAATCGAAACTTTCCTGCGTGACGTTGCGTCCGCCGAAACGTTCTGCCAGCGTCACGACGCCGACAGGAAGAGACGTCCAGGCCATGATATGCTCTGCCAGACGAGGAGAACGGCGACGGGAAACATCAATCAGCGCAATTTCAGAAGAGCCGCCACCAATATCGAACAACACGACGGCATCCGTTTCGCGGGTAACCAGTGTACCGCAGCCTGAAACAGCGAGCCGGGCTTCCGTCTGCCGGTCTACGATCTCCAGTTCAAGTCCGGTTTCCGCCAGAACCCGTGCCAAAAATGCTTCGCCATTCGAAGCCGAACGGCAGGCTTCGGTGGCTATCAGTCGCGAACGTCTGATTTTCTTGCCTGCAAGTTTGTCACGGCAAACCTTCAGTGCTTCAACGGCACGATCCATCGCATTTTCGCTAAGCTGGCCAGTGGCACTCAAGCCTTCTCCCAATCGTACGATGCGTGAAAATGCATCCACAACGCGGAATTGGCCCGGCCGCGTCGGCGACGCAACCAGCAGGCGGCAATTATTTGTGCCAAGATCCAAAGCCGCATAAAGTGGAGCGTCGCTCTTTTCGTGATGCGCGCCATTAGCAGCGCGGGGCATTTGGCCATTGCCGCCCTTACGCTTGTTCGGCGTCGATGCATGTTGGCCTTCCGGGCGCGCGACATTATGCGTAGACTTCAACGCAGCTTCAGCTACCAGCGGCGTCTGCGCATCTTGTTGTCGTGACTGCTTCTTTTTACGAGCGCGGCGGCGGCGATTCGAGATTTTTCCGGAAGATCGCTGTTGGTTGTTCGCTGCTTCTGCAGCCTCGGGCTTTTGCGCAGAAGCTTCAACAGCCGGTACAGACTTACCGCGCCGACGCCGACGCGCGCGTTTGCGTTGGCTCTGCGAATTCGTGCCTTCGGTCTCGTCCTTTGGCTTTGAGCGTCCTGAATCGGATGCACTACGGGCATTGCCGATATCTGTAACGACTTTATTGCGCGGTCTGCGCTTGCCGTTATCGGACGGATTCCGGGCCTGCGAATTGCCCGATTGTCCGCCGGACGCCCCTTGATGCACCATTTCGGCGGTGCGCTCGTCGGGGTTCTTCAAGGTTTTTGTCCTTATGGCGCCGCGCGAACCTGTCAGGACGCAAGCAAGGCGCTTCAATTTCTACGTTGTGCATAATGTAACAGTGGTTTTCTGTTTTACCAAGGGGCAGGCTGTCGAGAGCCGCCGGAAAATTTTGAATGCACGTATGAAATTTGAGCCAACGGCGCGCCCGAGGGCTTTCGCTGGTGGCGAAAGCCCTTAAGGAGACGATATGTCTGCAGGTTAGATGTCGTAAGTATGGGCCGCGTTGATTGTCGCAACGAATTGTTTTGTGCGCTCACGCGTAGGCTGCGTGAAAACCTCGTGTGCGGAGCCCGTTTCAACGATATTGCCCGACTCGAGAAAGACGACGTTCTTTGCAATTTTGGAAGCGAGCCGCAGGTCGTGTGTCGCGATCACCATGGTGGTGCCTTCCTTTGCAAGTTTGCTCAGAACATCAACGACTTCGGAGGCGAGTTCGGGGTCAAGGGCCGAGGTGGGCTCATCGCATAACAGAACACGCGGGGATGGTGCCAATGCACGTGCAATCGCGATACGCTGTTGCTGGCCACCAGAGAGCGTTGAAGGCCAAGCATCCGCTTTATGCGCCATCCCTACCTTTGTGAGCAATTCCGCCGCACGTTCTTTTGCCTTGTCCTTCGGCCATTTCAGAACCGTAACGAGGCCTTCCATCACATTCTGGATCGCGGTCTGGTGAGGAAAGAGCTGGAAGTTCTGAAACACCATGCCTGTCTGGCGGCGGATTGATTGGATTGCCTGCCAACTCGGCTTACGGTCAGGCTCAAAGCTGAGGCTCTGGCCACCCAGAACCAGAGTGCCCGACGTCGGAATCTCCAGCAGGTTTATGCAACGCAGCAACGTGCTTTTGCCTCCGCCGGATGGACCGACTAGTGCTGTTACTGTGCCCTCGGCAATCGCAACGTTGATATCATTAAGGATCACAGCGTCGTCAAAGCGCTTTACGATATGTTGCAGCTCGATCATGCGTTTGTCTCCATTGTGCCGCCATAACGTCCGAAGCGTTTTTCAAGGCGCACTTGCAGCGCTGAGAGTACGGAACTCATCACGAGATAGATCAGGGCTGCTTCGATATAGAGAATGAGAGGTTCGTAAGTGGTCGCGACGATACGTTGCGCGGACTGGAAAAGCTCCGGCACGGTGATGGCGGCTGCAAGCGACGTGTCCTTCACCAAAGAAATGAAGGAATTGGAGAGCGGAGGCACTGCAGTCCGGGTTGCCTGTGGCAGAATGGTGCGGGCAAGTGCCTGACGCCAGCTCATACCAATGGAATATGCGGCTTCCCATTGACCTTTCGGAACGGCAGATATGACCGCCCGGATAATCTCCGAACTATAAGCACCAACGCTGAGAGAGAAACCAATCACGGCCGCTGGAAATGCATCGAGATAGATGCCCGCGCTAGGCAGGCCGTAAAAAATTACGAACAACTGCACGAGCAGGGGGGTGCCGCGGAATATCCAGACATAAAAGCGTGCGATAGATGAAAGCCAAAGCGGAGCGAACAACCGCACGAGCGCAGTCAGGAGCCCCAATGTCAGGCCGAATGCAAAGGACAGAAGGGTGAGGGGAATGGTGAAAATCAAGCCAGCCCACAAAAGAGTCGGCAGGGATTCCACCATCAGTTGAAGCCAATCGGGCACGGTTTTCGGCTCCTCAATAATGCATAAAGTCAGACTGAAATGAACTTGCGCCGATGAACCTGCGCGTCCTTATCTTATACAGTCTGACATTCATGTCTTGGGAATAGTTTTTCACAATCACAATAAGACGAAGCCGGAAGTAGCTTCCGGCTTCGTCTTGTAAACCAGGAAAAACGCTTACTTGGAAACGTCCTGACCGAAATACTTCTGTGAAATTTTGTCGTAGGTGCCGTCGGCTTTAATTTCGTCGAGAGCCTTGTTGATCGCCGTAACGAGATCATCGTCGCCCTTGCGGACGATGATGCCCGACGCGTCGGCATTTTCTTTCTCGGCCACAACCTTGACCGGAGCCTTCGGCTGGTGCTTTTTGAAGTCGAGGAAAGACAGGCTGTCATTAAGGGTCGCATCCGCACGGCCCGTCAGAACAAGCTGGATCGACTGGTCGAAACCGTCTGTGGCTACGAGTTCAGCGCCGGCTTCCTTCGCGAGCTTGCCGTAATTGCTGGTGAGCGACTGCGCTGACTTCTTGCCCTTAAGGTCAGCAAAACCCTTGATCGTATCGTCCTTGTCGTTGACGATCAGAACGACCTTGGAAACGATATAGGGGTTGGAGAAGTTGAATTTCTTCTGACGCTCTTCGGTAATGCCTACCTGGTTGATAACGGCATCATAGCGTTTGGAATCAAGCCCAGCGATGAGCCCGTCCCATTTGCCTTCAACGAATTCCGGCTTTACGCCGAGCTTGGCGGCAACGGCTTCACCAATCTCCACGTCGAAGCCGACAAGCTTGTTGTCCTTGTCGTGATAGGTGAACGGCGCGTAGGTGCCTTCAGTGCCGATCTTTAAAACGCCCGCCGACTTGATGGCGTCGAGATTTTCTCCGGCCATAGCGCCAGTGAGGAGAGCTGCCTGAATGATGCCTGCGGTAGCGATGATCTGAGCGAATTTCATTTTCGGTATCCGTGAACTGGTTGAGGTTCTATTGATCGCAGAAATTTAATTCTAAAGATGGGTCCAAAACGACCATTACGCCACAATTATTAGGATCTGTTACTAATTATTTGAATAATTTGAGTGAATAATTCTAACACCTTTCAGCCGGGATCAGAAGGGTAGAAAAAGCATTCACTAGCCTTTGGTCACTATGAGACGACTTTAACCAATCTATACTGGTTGAACGCAAAGCGCCGCCAGAATTTCAGCTGGCGGCGCTGTGCTGGTCGATGGGCAGGCCAATTACTAAGGCTTACCGTAACCGCCACCGGTTGGTGTGATGACGGTGAAGGCTTCACCTGCTTCCAGAATGGTCTGGTCACAGTTGCCGAGCACTTCGATGGAGCCGTCCTTTCGCCGTACTTCATTGCAACCGGTTTGACCGGCTTTGCCGCCTTCAAGGCCGAAGGGCGCTACGCGGCGATGCCCTGAGAGAATGGCGAAATCGAGCGTCTTAAGTGCACGGATCGTGCGCTTGGTGCCGTCGCCAGCATGCCACTTGCCCTTGCCACCCGATCCTTGCCGAATATGGAAATCTTCCAGTAACACCGGGAAGCGTGTTTCCAGAATCTCCGGATCGGTGAGGCGGGAATTGGTCATATGTGTATGCACGGCATCTGCACCGTTGAAACCCGGACCGGCGGGGGCGCCGGAACAGATGGTTTCGTAATATTGATATTCATCATTGCCGAAGGTCAGATTATTCATTGTGCCCTGCGCTGCGGCCATGGCCTTGGTCGCGCCGAACAGGCAGTTGGTGACAGCCTGACTGACCTCGACGTTGCCCGCCACGACCGCCGCCGGATATTGCGGCGAGAGCATTGAGCCTTCCGGCACAACGATCTTGATCGGTCGCAGGCAGCCCGCATTCATTGGAATGTCGCCCTCGACCAGCACGCGGAAGACATAAAGCACAGCTGCACGGGTCACGGGTTCCGGTGCGTTGAAATTGTCGGAACGCTGTTCCGACGTGCCGGTGAAATCGACCGTCGCTTCGCGCTTTTCCTTGTCGATCGTGACGCGCACCTCAATTTGGCAACCCTGATCCATCTCATAGGTGAAATGGCCGTCCGGCAGCTTGTCGAGCACACGGCGCACGCTTTCAGCGGCATTGTCCTGAACATGGCCCATATAGGCTTTCACAACATCCTCGCCGAAAAGATCGATCATCTTTTTCAGCTCGGCGACGCCCTTTTCGTTGGCCGCGATCTGCGCCTTCAGGTCGTTGACGTTCTGCGTCAGGTTGCGGACAGGATAGGTGGCGCCAGTCAGCAGAGCAGCGAGCGCCTCCTCTTGGAAGGTGCCGCGATCCACCAGCTTGAAATTGTCGATATAGACTCCTTCCTGTTCGATATCGATCGCAAGCGGCGACATGGAACCGGGCGCGATACCGCCAATATCCGCATGGTGTCCACGGCTTGCTACCCAGAAGCGGATTTCGCGATTGTCGTCATCGAAAACTGGCGTGCAGACGGTGAGGTCGGGAAGGTGGGTGCCGCCATTATAAGGCGCGTTGATGAGGAACACATCGCCCGGCTTGATATCGCTGTTCTCGCGAATGGCGGTCGCCACTGATGCATCCATGGAACCGAGATGCACCGGCATATGCGGCGCATTGGCGACGAGATTACCTGCAGCGTCGAAAACCGCACAAGAGAAGTCGAGGCGCTCCTTGATGTTCACCGAATAGGCGGTGTTCTGAAGCGTCACGCCCATTTGCTCGGCAATGGACATAAAGAGATTGTTGAAAATCTCCAGCATGACCGGGTCGGCTTCAGTGCCGATGGCTGTGCGGGCGGGCAGCGCCTTGATACGTGTCAGCACAACATGGTCATGGGCAGTCAGGCGCGCCTGCCAGCCATCTTCGATAACGATGGTCTGGTTCTTCTCGATGATGATTGCCGGACCGGTGACGGTCTGGCCACGCTGCATCTGTTCGCGCAAGACAACGCCCGCATCGTGCAACTCGCCCTGCGAGAAAAAGCGGGTCCGCTTGGCAGTCTCGGCTTCCAGATCGCTGTCGAGCGATTGGGCGCTTTCGGTTTCGCCTGCGCCACCGCCAACGGCTTCGACTTCCACAGCATCGATAACGAGAGCCTTGTTTTCCGCAATGAAGCCGAAACGGCGCTTATGGGCCGACTCGAACTCGGCGCGAAGACGGTCGGCATTGTCCTCGGCAGGGAAGGTGGCTTCGACGGAGAGGACCGTATCGGTACCAGCATAGCGGACGTGAGCACGCAGATGTCGCTCAACCGCATCTGCTTCAATGCCTTGTATAGTGAGTTCGGCGACACATTCCTGCGCGAGTTCTTCACCCAGTTCTTTCAAGGCTGAAGGTGCTGCCGGATCGAGCGCGACGCCGAGCGCCTTTTGGCGCGTGGCGCGAATATCGGCCAGGCCCATGCCATAGGCGGACAGCAGGCCGGACATGGGATGGAGAAGAATATTCTTCATGCCAAGCGCATCGGCCACGAGGCAGGCGTGCTGGCCGCCCGCACCGCCGAAACAGTTGAGCGCGTAGCGCGTCACATCATAGCCGCGCTGGACGGAAATTTTCTTGATGGCCTCGACCATATTGGCAACCGCAATGCGGATGAAACCATCAGCAACCGCTTCCGGCGAACGACCATCACCAATCTCGGCTGCGAGCGCGGTGAAGCGTTCGCGCACCCGCTCCACATCTAACGGTTGGTTCTGTTCGGGACCAAAAATTGCCGGGAAGAATTCCGGCAGCAGCTTGCCCAGCATGACATTGGCATCGGTGACGGCGAGCGGTCCGCCATTGCGGTAGCAGGCCGGGCCGGGATTGGCGCCTGCCGAATCCGGGCCGACGCGGAAACGTCCGGCGTCATAATGCAGGACCGAGCCGCCGCCTGCGGCGACCGTGTGGATCAGCATCATGGGTGCACGCACGCGCACACCGGCAACTTCCGTTTCAAAAGCGCGTTCATATTCGCCGTCGAAATGCGCGACATCCGTGGAGGTGCCACCCATGTCAAAGCCGATGACTTTCGGGAAACCAGCTGTTTCGCCGGTGCGGGCGAGGCCGACGACACCGCCTGCCGGGCCGGAGAGGATTGCATCCTTGCCCTGAAACAGATCGGCTGCGGTGAGACCGCCAGACGACATCATGAACATGACGCGCGCGCCGGTGCGCTCGACATCCAGCTCGTTGGCAACCTGCGCAACATAGCGGCGAAGAACCGGCGACAGATAGGCATCGACGACAGTGGTGTCGCCACGACCGACCAGCTTGATCAGTGGCGAAACTTCATGGCTGACGGAGACCTGTTCAAAGTCGAGACTGCGCGCAATGCGAGCAATTTCAGCCTCATGTGCAGGGAACTTATAAGCATGCATGAGCGCGATGGCGACGGACTTGTAGCCCTGTTCCTTCAGTGCAGCCAGTACGGCTTCCGCCTCGGCGGGATCGAGCGCCGTTTCGACCGTGCCGTCTGCCTGAACGCGTTCGTTCAGTTCCACGACCTTTTCATAAAGCGCTTCCGGCTTGATAATTTCGGTCGCAAAGATGTTCTTGCGTTCCTGATAGCCAATGCGCAGCGCATCGCGAAAACCCTTGGTGGTGACAAGGGCCAGCCGCTCGCCCTTGCGCTCGAGAAGCGCATTGGTCGCGACCGTCGTTCCCATACGAACTTCCCCGATGACACCGGCAGGAACCGGCTCGCCAGTTTTCAGGCCCAGATGCAGGCGAATGCCGTGAACGGCGGCATCCTTATAGGCAGACGGGTTTTCGGAGAGAACCTTACGGGCATGGAGCTGGCCCTGTGGATCGCACCCGATGACATCGGTAAACGTGCCGCCGCGATCGATCCAGAAATCCCATACTCCGCGTCCTGTTCCGCTCATTATCGGCTCCCTCACACAGCACTACTGGTGCATTTCGAAATCTTTTCAGAATTTCATAGTCCCACTTTATTGACAAAATGTCGATAAGATGGTGACATAAAATACACATAAATAAGGGAGCAGCAAGAATGGGGAAGAACAGGGACAGTGAAGAAACTGTAGCGGCGTCTTCCGAGACCCGAGAAACAAACTTCAATGAAGTCGCGTTGCCCAGGCATCTGCGCCCCGTTGCCTCAATAGGTCCCATTGTATCGTCTGCGCATCTTGCCGAAGGCGGTTCGCCGGGTATGTCCGAGGTTGAATATGGCCTCATTCTCGCATCGCACGCGTTTTCGCGCTGGATGGTTCGCTGCATGGCTGCAGCAGGATTGCCGGGGCTCTCTCCCATCGAAGTGCTGATTCTTCATTCGATCCGTCATCGTGATCGCGAGAAGAAGCTTGCCGATATCTGCCTTGTTCTCGATATTGAAGATACGCATATTGCGACGTATGCCATCCGCAAGCTTGAAAATGCCGGTCTGCTGACCACCGGCAAGGCAGCGAAGGAAAAGACGGTGAAGATCACCGCCAAAGGAGCAGAAGCCTGCGCGCGCTATGCGCAGATTCGCGAACGCCTTCTGGTTGATTCCACCGCCAATGCGCGCCCGTCTGAAGAAGCGCTTTCGGAAGTGGCTGCCCTTTTGCGTTTCATGTCCGGCGCATTCAATCAGGCCACGCGGTCTGCCATCACACTTTAAGAGGGTTGGAAGTTTGAGCGGAACCGAGTTGAGCGAACGAGTTTCAAAGCCTCTGCTGACCGTTGATGGCCTCAGTGTCGAATTTGGCGCGAGCCGTGTCGTTGACGATCTGAGTTTCTCGGTACATCCGGGTCGCACGCTGGCCGTGGTCGGAGAGTCCGGTTCGGGTAAGTCCATCACGTCGCTTTCCATCATGCGGCTTGCCGATATAAGCGGCGCGAAATTTCCGTCCGGCCGAATTTTGTTCGGCGAGCGCGATTTGCTTAAGGCCGATCAAAAGACGATGCGCGGCATTCGCGGTAAGGAGATCGCCATGATTTTCCAGGAGCCGATGACGTCGCTTAATCCCGTTTTCACCATCGGAAACCAGCTATCCGAAGTGCTGATGCTGCATGAGGGCATGACCCAGCAGGCGGCGCTTGCCGAGGGTAGGCGGCTTCTGGAAATGGTGCGGCTGCCGGATGCGGAAGGACTGCTGAAGCGCTATCCGCACCAGCTTTCTGGCGGGATGCGCCAGCGCGTCATGATCGCCATGGCGCTTGCCTGCCGCCCAAAACTGCTGATTGCCGATGAGCCGACCACCGCACTTGATGTGACTATTCAGGCCCAGATACTGCACATTATCAGAGATTTGCAGCAAGAGCTTGAAATGGCGGTGATTTTCATTACGCACGATATGGGTGTGGTGGCGGAAATGGCCGACGATGTTGTTGTCATGTGGAAGGGCAGGAAGGTTGAGGAAAGCCCGGTCGGGCAGATTTTTTCGAAGCCAGAACATGCCTATACCAAGACGCTGCTGTCGGCGGTCCCGAAACTTGGCAGCATGACGGGCGAAACTTTCCCCAAGCGGATGCCGGTCATGACTATGCGCGATGGCGTGCCGGTTCTGACGGGCGAGGAGCGTATTCAGGACACGGCGCGCTATGATGGGAAGCCGTTGCTTTCGGTAGATGATCTCTATGTGCGCTTTCCGATCAAGAAGAACCTTTTCGGTAAGGTTACGCATGTCTGCAACGCGGTGTCGAAGGTCGCCTTCGATATTTATCCGGGTGAAACGCTGGCGCTGGTCGGTGAATCTGGTTCGGGAAAATCGACCATAGGGCGCACCATCCAGCAATTGCAGACGCCGCTTTCCGGCGATATTCGCTTCAACGGCAAGGCCTATTCGGCCATGAGTGCTGCCGAGCGATATGCCATGCGCCGCGAAGTGCAGTATATTTTCCAGGACCCGTTCGCATCGCTCGACCCGCGCAAAACGGTTGGCTTTTCCATTGCAGAACCGATCCGCACACATGGCCTTCTCGACAATAGTAAGGCGATCGATGCGCGCGTGGCAGAATTGCTGGAGCGGGTTGGTCTCGGCCCCGAACACGCCAAGCGCTATCCGCACGAGTTTTCCGGCGGTCAGCGCCAGCGCGTCTGCATAGCGCGTGCACTTGCCTCCAAGCCGAAGCTCATCATCGCCGATGAAGCGCTGTCGGCACTCGATGTTTCCATTCAGGCGCAGGTTATCAACCTGTTCATGGACCTGCAGAAAGAGCAGGATTTAGCCTATCTCTTCATCAGCCATGACATGGCGGTGGTCGAGAAGATGAGCCATCGCGTCGCTGTACTTTATCTCGGCCAGATCATGGAACTCGGCTCGCGACAGCAAGTTTTCGAAACACCGTCGCATGACTACACGAAGCGGCTTCTCTCAGCGGTGCCGATTGCCGATCCGTCGGCGCGCACCAACCGGCCTGCACTGGAAGGTGAAATTCCAAGCACGACGCGCCGGATCGATGACAAGCCGCCGATCTATCGCCATCGCGAGGTCGCAACCGGGCATTTTGTGGCCGAAACTGCCTGACGCATAAAGTTCAACAGAAACCCAAAGGGGAAAAAACAATGATAAGGAAAACACTTAAAGCCGTTCTCATGGCTTCCGCTCTCTCGGCGGCAGTGTTTGTATCTGCTCCGGCTTTCGCTGCCGGAAAGCTGACCGTTTCGTCGCCGCAGGACCCAGGCAGCTGGGATCCAATCGACACTTTCCTCGTCAACTGGGCTTCTGTCGCCACCAATATTTTCGACGGTCTGGTCTATCGCGGACCGGACCTCAAGATCGTTCCGGCCCTCGCGGCCTCGTGGGAAGAGCTAGACGAAGGCAAGCGCATCCGCTTCCATCTGCGTGAGAACGTCAAGTTCCAGAACGGTGAACCGTTCAATGCTGAAGCCGTCAAGTTCACCTTTGAGCGTCTGCTCGGTGACGAGGGTGCGAAAGGCCCGCAGCGTTCCAACTATATCGCCATCGAGAAGGTGGAAGTCATCGACGACAAGACCGTCGACTTTCATTTGAAGGCACCGGACCCTGTTCTCATCACCAAGCTGGCCGGTTATGGTGGCATGATCGTTCCGCCAAAATACATTCAGGAAAAAGGCGACGATTATTTCAACACGCATCCGGTCGGTACCGGGCCATTCAAATTCGTGTCCTATGAACCGAAGGTGAGCATCAAACTTGAGGCTTTCGCTGATCATTGGGGCGGTGCGCCGAAACTTTCCGAACTGGAATATCGCTTCATCACCGAGCCTTCCACTGCCGTTGCCGAACTTCAGGCCGGTCGCGTCGATCTGGTCATCCCCCCGACCATTCCGATTGGCATGATCCCGACCATTCAGGGCGATCCGAAGCTGGAGCTTGTCACTGCATCGGGTCCAACTGTCTATGCATTGCGCTTCAACACTGCTGACGGCATCACCAAGGACGAGCGCGTTCGCAAGGCGCTAATCATGGCGGTTGACCGTGATGCGATCATCCAGTCCATTCTGGCCGGTCAGGCAGAACCGATTGCAAGCTTTCAGGGCGCGCTGTCCTTCGGTTACGACCCGAACATGAAGCCGTTGCCTTACGATCCGGAAGGCGCGAAGAAGCTGCTCGAAGAAGCTGGTGTGCAGCCTGGCGCAAATGTTCAGATTGACGTGCGCGGTCAGGATGCAAGCTTCAACGAAGTGGCGCAGGCCGTCGCAAGCTTCCTGCAGATGGTTGGTATCAATGCGACGATCAAGCCTTACGACACCAATGTTCTGCTGAATGACATCATCCCGCAAGGCAAGACCGGCGCGATGTTCCAGCAAGCTTGGGGCGGCTGGACCTTCGACTACGATAACACGGCCTATTCCATGTACCATTCCGGTGAGAAGTGGAATCCGTACGACAAGGACGAAAAGCTCGACAAGATGCTGGAAGCTCAGCGTTCGGTTCTTGATCGTGGTGAGCGTGAAAAGCTCCTGCAGGAAATTGCGCATTACGCAGCTGACCGTGCATTGGAAATGCCGCTCTACAATCTCAAGGCGATCTTCGGCGTCAACAAGCGCGTGAAGAATTTTGTGCCGGTTCCCGACAGCCGTCTGCGTCTGACGGATGTGACTGTCGAGTAAGCAAGAATGACAATACGGCAAGCCGGCCATGATCGACTTGCCGCAGCATTTCGGAGGCGCACTGGTGGCCGGATTTCTGATCAAACGAATTTTGCAGGCGCTGTTTGTGCTTGTCGCGATGACGCTGCTTGTCGCTTTCGCGGTCCGCCTGACAGGCGATCCGGCATTGATGCTGACGCAAGGTGCAGGCAGCATTACCGAAGCCGATCTCGCTCGTATCCGTGAAGGGCTTGGCCTCAACCAGCCGTTCTTCGTTCAGTATTGGCAGTTCCTCAAGGGACTGTTCACCATGGATCTCGGACGCAGTTTCCTCGGTGGAACGCCGGTTTCCACGCTCGTTGCTGGTGCTCTGCCCGCCACGCTGATGCTGGCCTTCGCCTCGCTGTTCGTTTCTATCGTGATTTCCGTTCCACTCGGTATCAAGGCTGCGGTGTCGCGTGGAAAATGGGCCGATCAGCTGATCCGCATCTGCTCGCTGGTGGGCCTGTCCTTTCCGAACTTCTGGCTGGCGACCATGCTGGTGCTGCTGTTCGGCATCTCGCTGCAATGGCTACCGCCAAGCGGCATGAGCGGCATTGCAAGCTTCATCATGCCCGCGCTCACCATGGGCATCATCCTGACTGCAACCAATGTTCGTCTTGTGCGCACGGCGATGCTGGAGACGCTGCAATCGCAATATATTATGGTGGCGCGCGCCAAGGGGTTGAGCGAGAACAAGGTTCTCTACAAGCATGCGCTGCGCAATTGCGCCATTCCGTTGATCACCTATCTCGGGCTTCAGTTCGGCGGTCTTCTCGGTGGTATCGTCGTGGTGGAACGCGTATTCAACTGGCCGGGCATGGGCACGCTTGCCTTCGACGCGGTGGCCGGGCGCGATTATCCTGTCCTGCAGGCCACCATCGCGATCCTTTCCATGCTGATCATCGGCGTCAATCTTCTCGTGGACATCGCCTACGGCCTTGTCGATCCGCGTATCCGCACGGAGTAGGACCCATGGCAACCAAGACCTCATCCGTTCTGTTTTCGCGTTTTGCGAGCCTCGAATTCATCGTCGGCGTCGTGCTGACCGGCTGCATTTGTCTGGCGGTGATTTTCTCCGGCTATCTGTTTCCGGGCGGCGCCAACAAGATCGATCTCCTGGCGCGCCTGACGCCGCCATTTGTCAATCAGGCCCATATTTTCGGCACCGATCCGCTGGGCCGCGATGTGCTGGCGCGTGTCATTACCGGCGGCAAGATTTCGCTGTTTGTCGGTTTTGTCTCGGTGATCGGCTCCGTTCTTATCGGCACCATCATGGGTCTCGTCGCGGGCTATTATCGCGGCTTCTGGGATATGGCGCTGATGCGCTTTGTCGATGTGCAGCTGGCCATGCCCTTCATTTTGCTTGCCATCACCGTGATGGCTATTCTGGGTGGCGGGCTTTTCAACACCATCATTTTGCTGATCGTCTCGCAATGCGTGCAATATGCGCGACTGGTGCGCGGCTCGGTGTTGTCGTTGCGCGAGCGCGAGTTCATCCTGTCAGCCCGGGCCATCGGCGTGAAGGACTGGCGCATCATCTTCCAGCATCTGCTGCCGAACCTGCTTGGTCCGGTCATCGTGCTGATGACGCTCAATGTCGCCAATAATATCCTGCTGGAATCGAGCCTGACCTTCCTGGGCCTCGGCGTTGATCCAACCATTCCAAGCTGGGGTGGCATGCTGGCCGACGGGCGCACTTATCTCCAGACCGCATGGTGGGTGAGCATTTTCCCGGGCCTCGCCATTCTATTCACGGTGCTTGGTCTCAATCTTCTTGGCGACTGGCTGCGCGACAGCCTCGATCCAACTGGCAGGAATTCCCGATGAGCGTGCTTTTTGAGAAAACCTATCCGCGTACGGTTCATGCACTTGTCGAACGCTTCCTGAAACCGGAAATGCGCGGCGCGAAGGTGGAAGCCTGGCTGTTCGATGACCAGCCGAGCCGCTTTGCCGCGGAAACGACGCTGCGCGAGGCAGGCGTCGAAGTGCGGCTGCGCTCGGCTTATAAGCCGCTCCTGCACTTCTTTCTGGAAGAAGTTGATGGCTCTGCGCTGAAGTCGGCAGCGATCCGTTATCCGCGTCATGACGCCTGTGTGCAGAACCGGTTTCTGCTTGAGACCTATCCTTTATCAGCACTTCTTCCGGAGGCGGAGATGGATTTCTCGGCTTCGGGCAAAGACGATTTTCATTATGAAGTCGATCTGGCCTTTGCCGATGGCCATACCGAGAGCCGCCGGGTTTTCGCACCGAACCGCGTGCATGTGGATTTCATCGGTGAAACGCTGGTGTCGCCAACCGGCTGGCTGGCCGTCACGCAGCACGGCAAGATTGAAAGCGCGCGCTATGAGACATCCTATGAAAAGCTGTTTCATGACACCATCTCCACCATCGCCGCCCATGACTGGAAGCGTGGCGAACCTTATTTCGATGAGCTGAACATCGCGGTCAGTCTGCCGATCACCGACCGCCGCCTGCCTTACGATGAGGAAACGCTGAGCCTTACCGAAGCCATGCACGAGGATATTTACTTCTCGCTGCTCGAAGTTTTTCAGAAGAAGTCCGGTCGCCCGGTGGGCGATCGTGGTTTGCAACCGGGCCAGATCGTGCCGGAAGTCCGCTTTCGCGATGCCGAGCCGTCGGTCAAAGTGGAGACACGCTCGCTTTCAACCGATGACGCGCTGACGGCAGAACAGGTTCTGGAGACGGCGCAAGCGCCGCTTTCTGCCGATCAGATCCGCCGTGAAATCGCCAGACTGGGCGGCAAGCCGTTCGAGGCAAAGACCCGTTCAGGCAGAACGGTGCGCGCGACCTATCGCAAGGGCAGCGATGCCGCGATGATGATCAGCGCCGGACAGCACGCCAATGAAACGACCGGCGTTGTCGGCGCGTTACGGGCGGCCAACCGGCTTGCTGCGCGCGAAAGCGCGCATTTCACGATCTCCCCGCAGGAAAATCCGGACGGATACGAGATACACAAGTGCCTTTGTGCGCTTCAGCCGCACCACATGCATCACGCCGCGCGCTATACGGCGCTGGGTGACGATCTTGAATATCGCAGCGGTGAGGGGCTTTATGAAAAGGCCATTCGTATCGAGGCTGAAAAGCTGACGGATGCGAAACTGCACGTCAACCTGCATGGTTATCCATCGCATGAATGGACGCGTCCGCTGTCCGGTTATGTGCCGCGTTCCTTTGCCATGTGGACGCTGCCGAAGGGCTTTTTCCTGATCATCCGCCACCATGCCTCCTGGGAGAAGGCAGCAGAAGAACTAATCGACCGCGTGACGAAACATCTGGCCGCGATTGATGGCCTGGTTGCCTATAACAATGCCCAGATCAGGCTGTTCGAGCAGCATGCAGGCGAAACGGGTTTCCGCATCATCAATGGGTTTCCGTGCCTCGTCGGCGTGGATGACCGCCATACGGTGCCATTGACGCTGATCACCGAATATCCGGATGAGACGGTTTATGGCGATGCTTTCGTCAAGGGACACACGGCGCAAATGGAAACCGTGCTGGCATCCTATGATGCCTTGCAAATGATGTTTCCCTAGGATGCGGTTGCTTAAAGATAATAGACGCCAATGCGTTTGCCGCCGATAATTTCGACGGCGATCTCCATCTCGTAAATGTCTGCAAGGATTTCCGGATGAATAAGTTCATCCGGGCTTCCTTGATGCACAACCTTGCCGTGGCGCATGGCGACTATGTGGTCGGAATAGCACGATGCGAAATTGATGTCGTGCAGAACCAGAACAACGGTTTTTCCAAGTTCGTCTGCAGCTCGCCGCAACAGCTTCATCATTGAAGCTGAATGCTTCATATCGAGGTTGTTGAGCGGTTCGTCCAGCAGCACGTAATCTGTGTCCTGGCATAGCACCATCGCTACGAATGCACGCTGGCGCTGTCCGCCCGAAAGTTCATCCAGAAAGCGTCCGCTTAGATCTTCAAGACCGAGATAACCGATGGCCTGCTCGACATGATTGCGGTCTTCACTATTCGGGCGGCCTTTAGAATAGGGATAACGACCGAAGGTTACGAGGTCGCGCACGGTCAGGCGGGAATTGATCGCATTTTCCTGTCGTAGGATCGAAAGGCGTTTTGCCAGCACATCACCGGATGTCGTTGAAACATCGAGTCCGTCTACGGTCACACGACCCTTGTCCATTGGCAGGAGACGGCTCACCATCGAGAGCAGCGTCGATTTTCCTGCCCCATTCGGCCCGATGATCGAGGTTATGCCGCAAGCAGGCAATTTCAGGGTCACATCATCGACGACAAGTGTGCTGTTGTAGGATTTGCTGACTTGGCTGATTTCTATCAACGCGCGTGCCCCCTGACGAGAAGGATGATGAAGACAAGGCCGCCCAGAAACTCGATGATGACACTGAGTGCGGTATTGAACGAGAAGACCCGTTCAAGAATGGTCTGTCCGCCAACGATGCAGAGGATTGCAAGCAAGATGGCTATAGGCAGGATAAACCGGTGTTTTGCCGAACCGGCAAGCATGTAAGCCAGATTGGCAACCAGAAGACCGAAAAAGGTTATAGGTCCAACCAGTGCGGTGGAAACGGAAACCAACACCGTGACCATGAACAGGATTTTGCGCACGATGCGTCGATGATCGACGCCCAGATTGATTGCCGGATCTCTGCCGAGTGACAGGACGTCAAAGACATAGACGAAGCGCAGACCGTAGAGCGAAACAGCCGCGACAATGACGGCTGACATAATCAGAATGTCGCTATTGATGGTGTTGAAACTGGCGAAGAAACGGTCTTGCAGAACCGCGAAAAGATTTGGATCAAGCATCCGCTGCATCAGGTTGGAAATGCTGCGGAAAAAGACACCGCAGACAATGCCGACAAGCATAACGAGGTGCAGGCTGCGCGTTGCTCCGGAGAAGAGCCGGTAATAGAGTGTACCAGCGAAAATCACCATGATAGCGGTTTCTGCCAGAAAGCGAATATTCGGTCCGATCCAATCGATTTGAACGGCGCCGAAGAAGAAGACTACCAATGTCTGAATCAGAATATAAAGCGCGTCGAACCCCATGATCGAGGGGGTTAGGATGCGGTTGTTCGTGACTGTCTGGAACAACACCGTTGATACCGCAATCGAGTATGCGACCAGTAACATGGCTGCAAGCTTGGTGCCGCGGAAGGACAGAATGAAAGACCAGCTTCCCTTTGCGCCGACTGTCATGAATGCTGCCACTGCAAGCAGAGTGAGCACAGAGAGGAGCGAGAGGATCAAGGTAGGGCGCTTAAGCAAGGCGTGAACCCCGCCGCAACAGAAGATAGAGGAATATGACGCTTCCCACGACTCCCATCATCGTACCGATTGGAATTTCGTAAGGAAAGCGGACTACTCGCCCGACAATATCGCAGGCAAGAACAAGTCCAGCGCCGAGTATTGCAACCCACGGTACAGCCCGCCGCATATTGTCGCCGATGAACATGCTGACGACGTTCGGGACGATAAGACCAAGGAAAGGTATCATGCCAACGGTCACGACGACTGATGCGCTGACCATCGAAACGATGACAAGGCCAAGTGTGACTACACGGCGATAATTTAGGCCAAGGTTGGTGGTAAAATCCTCGCCCAATCCCGCGACCGTGAAGCGGTCAGCGGCAATGTAGGCGATGATTGTAAGGAAGAACGCAAGCCACAAGAGTTCATAGCGTCCGCGAAGAACGCCGGAAAAATCGCCGGTTGTCCAGGAATTGAGCGATTGCAGAAGATCAAAGCGGTAAGCAATGAAAGTAGTGATTGCACTGACAACGCCACCAAGCATGATGCCGACCAAGGGCACGACAAGAACGGATCGCAACGGAATGGCGCGAAGAATGCGAAGGAACAAAGCAGTTCCGGCAAGCGCCGTAACAGAAGCGACCAGCATTTTTCCGATTACAGGCGTTTCTGGTGCAAACAGTATGACCAGAAGGATGCCAAGACTGGCAGATTCCACCGTGCCGGCCGTGGATGGTTCAACGAAACGGTTGCGTGTCAGCATCTGCATGATCATGCCTGAGACGGCCATGGACATGCCTGCCAGAATGATTGCAAGGGTGCGTGGAATACGGCTGACAAGCATGACTTCGGCGGCACGGTCAGTGCTTTCGGTGCCGAATAGCGTACTCAGCGACACATCGCTGACGCCGATAAACAGGCTGATGACAGCCAGTACGACAACAACGGCAATGGCTGCTGCAAGTCCCTTCACGCTCGTTTCCTGTTCTGTTGCCTGATCACGATTTCGGGCCACCTGCTATTAACCGAGTGGCCCGACCGGATTGGGTTTGGAAAGCTGTTACTTTGCTTTGTCGAAAGCCTGGGAAAGCTGATCGATCGTGCCGTGAAGCGCGCCGAGACCGCCACCAATCAGATACCAGTTCTGAGCGTTCAGATAGACAAGCTGCTCTCTTTTCCAGGCATTGGTCTGGCGCACGAGCTCATTGTCCAGAACCTGCTTTGCCGAATTGCCTTCACGACCGATGGCAGCATCACGATCGATGACAAACAGCCAGTCGGGATTGGTTTCGAGGATAAATTCCGAGCTCACGGGCTGGCCATGATTGCCGATGGAAAGGTCAGGCGCTGCAGGCTTGACCCCGAAACTGTCATGCAAGACGCCGAAACGAGAACCGGGGCCATAAGCGCTGATTTTGCCGCCGGAAGTGAGGATCAGAAGGCCGGTGCCTTTGTTGGCGGCCTTTTCCTTCAATGCAGCAAGTGCGGTATCAAGCTTCTCGGCTTCCGCCTTTGCTTCTGCTTCCTTCCCGAAAATCTGGCCAAGTTTCTCGACATTGGCTTCAGTGTCGGCGATGAAATTCTTCGCATTGGTCGTCAGATCGATGGTTGGAGCGATCTTCGAAAGCTCACCATATTTCGCAGCCGAACGACCTGCCACAATAATAAGATCTGGTTCTGCCGCATTAACGGCTTCATAGTCAGGCTCGAACAATGTGCCGATTTTCGCATACTCGTCGCCCTGATATTCCTTCAGATATTCAGGAAACGATATGCCGCTGGGAACACCCGTCACCTTGACGCCAAGGCGATCCAGATTGTCGAGGGTGCCAAGATCGAAAACCAGTACCTTTGCCGGTGAGGCTGGAATTGCTGTTTCACCCTGAGCATGCTTGATAGTCACATCAGCAGCATTTGCAGTGGAGGCAATGCTCAGCGCCATTATGGCGGCACCGCACAAGCGTGTAACCTGTTGAGCGATATTCAGCATGATTTTCGATCCTTTCGTCAATCCTGTGCTTTACAGTCAAGTATCTTCTCCGTCAAAGACCGAGAGAGAAAATTCAGTTGTTTTTGCCTTTGGGGTTTTGTTCGAGCACAATGAAATTAAGGCTGTCCGCCACCGTGAGCGGTATCATTGAACCGTGGCTCTCATTCTCGAAACGATGAAAGGCTACGTCGACTTGCGGTAGTTCTGAAAGCTCTTTGAAGATGTCTGAACCGGAAGGTCCGCCACGCAGTTTCTTCAGACGGTCATCGTCCTGTTTCGTCTGGCCGGGGCGGCTACCGCGTTTGCCGGAGGTTTCTATAAGCAAGCGGATTGGGCGAGGGGTATCCTTGAAGCGCGTAATGAACTGATTTTTATCAGTTAGAATTGAACGATCATTCCACCAGATCGATGGGTCCGCTGCGCTATAGCTCTGGAAGGAATTCGTGTGGTTGAACAAGGCATAAAGGGTGAACAATCCGCCCAAAGAGTGGCCGAACAGGGCCTGTCGGCTTTTATCGACGTTGAAACGCTTTTCGACTTCCGGCTTTACCTGATTGTCGATGAAGTCGAAGAATACATCTCGTCCTCCAGTCTTTGGTACATTGGAGTGGACTGGGATCAAATCGTCAGGTGTCGGAGGCGTGAGGTCGAAATATCGCAGGCGGACGATTTCTTCCTGATTGTCAGTCGGGTAGCCGATGCCCACAAATACAGCCTTAAGGGCAGAGTTTTCTGCCATGAGCTTTGCTGCAATCGGCAACATGCGATTGCCGTCGACCATGTATATGACAGGATAACCACCTTCGGGTGCAACCTCCTGCGGTGCAGCGGTGAATATACGATAGGCGATGCCGTTGGCTTCCATATCAAAGGACGAGGTGGAAGGCTCAGCAGCCTTCACGGTGGAAACAATCAGTATCCCCGTCATCATCAGGCATGCCTTCTTCACGATATTCGACAGTGCGCTCATAAGAGCATCCCATTCATGGAAAAGACGCCAGCCATTGCGAGCAGGCGTCTTTTTGTTGTGATACTAGAAGCGGGAGGTCATGCCGACCCAGAGGCGACGACCATCGACGACTGTATTGAAGTCATCGACATCAACCTTCTTGTCGAAGACGTTGTAGACGGCAGCGTTCAAAGTGACATTCTCGCTGAAGTCATACGAACCGCCGATATCGAAGGTTGCATAGGGCTTGTATTTGCGAGCGACTACCTTGCCGTTCCTGTAGACGGGTTCACCGGCTGTGCCGATACGCGCACCCGCATTGGTTTCTTCGCCGTGGTAGTTACCGCTGGCCCATGCACTCAAGCCTTCAACCGGCGTTATCCAATCTGCACGCAAGCTGGCCATGTGCTTCGGCGTACGTGTCAGAGGCAAGCCCTTGTAGTCACCGGTCTGCTGTTCGGAGTCGGTGTAGGTATAGTTGCCGCGCACGGTAATTGTGTCGGTTGCTTCCCAGTTGAAGGTTAACTCCACACCTTGCATGACGGCCTCATCGATATTGAAGCTGTACCAGAGACGATAGTTCGGATCTTCGCTCCAGCGAATAGGATTACCATTGGCATCCGTCACCAGCGCATTGCTGATCTTGTCCTTGAAATCCGTGTAGAAATAGGTTGCGCCGAGGCGAAGGCCAGACTGGTTGTCCCAGAGAACACTCGCTTCATAGCTTGTGCTTTTTTCAGGCTGCAGATCTGGATCGCCGATGATCACGCCACAGGTGCCGTTTGGACCATACGAGCATCCCGCGCCGCCCGTCGTATAAGCATATCCCGGGGCGATAGTACGGAGTTCCGGTGCACGGAAGCCGGTGGAGATACCGCCCTTGAACGTCAGTTGTTCAGTTGCGTGCCAGACGGCATAGCCGCGTGGGCTGAAATGGGAGCCATAAATCTCATGGTCGTCCATACGCAGACCGCCTGTCAGGGCGAAGTCTGGCGTGATCCACCATTCATCTTCTGCAAAGAGCGCCCACTGGCGAACGCTGAACTCTTCATCCAATCCGGTACGACGTCCTGGGTTCTGATCGGTCAGCACCGATTGCGAAAACTGTCCACCGGTTACCAGCGTGTGATTACCGTAAAATTCGAACGGAGTTGTGAACTTGCCATCGAGTACCGAATTACGGATATGCGGCGAACGCAGGTTCTCGACGTAGCTCTTGGTCTTGTTGTCCCAGTTGAAATTGGTGCGTTCTGCCCATTCTTGCTGGAATGAGAATTCCGACGTTGTCGGTCCCCAGCGACCAGTATGGCTGATCGACCAATGATCGCGATCATTGTAGTTGTAGGAATCCGAGCCCGATGCCGCCGTGTTGCCGACGGTGGCGTCGCGACGAAGGCGAGTCTTGCCCAGCTCGAGCATGATATCATGATCTTCATTCGGCGTGATTGTAACGCGACCGGTGATGTCGATATCTTTCTGTTCTGGCGTCCCGCTGACGATATTGTCTTCCTGTCGCTTGAGACCGCGTCCCCAGACCTGAACACCGACGAGGTTCGGGACCAGCGGCCCGGTCATGTAGTAAGACCCCTGCAACGAATTTCCGAATTTGGAATGCTGCTGAACCGTGCCGTCTACAGAGAAAGAACCGCTCCAGGTGTCGGATACTTTCTTGGTGATCACGTTGATAACGCCGCCCATCGCGTCCGATCCGTAGAGCGAAGACATGGGGCCACGAATGACCTCGATCCGTTCGATTGCGTTCGCAGGCGGTAAGAAGCTCTGCTCGAAGCCGGAGTTGCCGTTGGTGCGGGCATCGCGCGTGCTCTGGCGCTTCCCGTCAACGAGCAGCAAAGTATAAGAACCAGGAAGACCACGAATGAATATGTCGCGCTCGGCCGCCGGACCTGTCACCGCGACGCCCTGAACGTCTTTCAGAGCATCGGTCAGATCGCGATAGGCGCCTTTTTCCAACTCTTCGCCAGGAACGACAGTGATGCTTGCCGGAGCGTCGGTGATGTTCTGTTCGAACCCTGTTGCCGTGACAACAATCTGATTAAGTTTGACGGCTCCATCAGTGGTCGTTTCGATGCCCGCTTCCGTTGCCTTTTTCTTCTTGGTGCCAGCTTCGTCTGAAGTTGCCTCTTCCGCAGCGTTGATCGCGGTTTGCGCGATTGCATTCATTTCGCTCAGAAGTAGCGTTGTGGAAAGACACGTCCCTGCAAGGATCGCCCGATAAATGAGCGATTTGCTGGCCAAACGCCTGTTTTGTGTACCATCGGCCCACAATCCCCGAAACAAGCTGGTCATTTTCGTCACCGTTTAAAGTTGAGTTTTCAAGTCTCCTTATGTATGGCTGTCGGGTAACGTCAATCGTGATGTTTTATAAGTGTTCTAAATTTCAAAAACCGCAAATGGACAGGCAAGAAAGTGATGTCGGGCAAGCAGGTGAAAACGCAGCAACAAACGGAGAAAGGTGAGAGTGAAAGCCTTCGTTTGGGACAATTGCGCTTGCTTATCGCTCTTGATGCACTTCTTGTGGAAGGCAGTGTTGGCGGTGCTGCCAAACAGATGGGTTTAAGCATTGCGGCTATGAGCCGACTGCTCGGACAGATTCGCGAAAAGTTCAACGATCCCATTCTGGTTCGCTCTGGCCGAAACATGGTGGCTACACCAAAAGCCGAAGCGCTCCGTGGGCGTCTGCGGCGGTTGGCGAATGAGGCCGAAACGCTGTTGAGTCTGGACTTTACCGAATTGCCGAAGTCGAGCTGTACCGGGCATCACGGGTGGAAGCGAAGCGCCATTGTAACACCGCCGCCGCTCGGAATCCGTAAGGTTGTTGAGCTTGAAAACCATCCGACACCGGAGCAGCTTGCAGCACAGTTCGCCAACATCCAGGATGAAAACGATCCGGTCAGGCGACTAGCGAAATATATAGCTGTTGTAGGGCGAAAAGCCGGGCACACCCGTCCGCTCGAGATGTCTGAGGCCGACGATGCATTCACGACGATCTTTACGGGTAAGGCCGATCCGATGCAGATCAGTGCGTTGCTCCGGCTCATTCACTATCGTGGGGAAACTGCACCGGAACTTGCTGGCATAGCGCGAGCAGCGAGACGAATTTATTCCATGGACGCGGGCTTGAACATGCCGGCGCTGGACTGGCCAGCTTATCTATCGCCGAATTCTGTGCAGTCACCGTGGTTCATGCTTTCAGCCTTGCTAGTCGCGCGGGCTGGTTATCCTGTTGTCTTACACGGTAATTGTGGCACAGGTGAAATCTCGGGCAAGCTTGAGATAGCGGCCGAAGCTATCAATCTCCCGATCGCGACATCACATTCACTCGCAGAAGGTGCATTAAGAGCGCATGGCATCTGTTTTATGCCGTTGGCCGGTTTCGCTCCTCAGATTCATGCGCTGATGGCGCTTTACCCACTGTTCGAGTCGCGTTCATCGATGAATAGCCTCGTTCATTTGCTCAATCCGATGAATCTCAAGGCATCGTTTTTGGGGGTTACACAGCCCACATATCGTGAGTTACACCGCGATGCGGGCGTACTTCTTGATATGCCTTCAATTTCGGTGGTTTCGACCAGCCGGGACGTTGCCGAGTTAGTTCCGCATCGAACGCATACGATCCATAGGCTTCTTAATGGTCGTGAAACAGATTTATTGCTTCCGAGCCTTTCCAAGGAAAGTGGTGACAAGCATTCGAGCTTCAGTTCATTCGAATACTGGTACGGCATCTGGTCTGGCGCGGCAACGGACAAACGCGCAGAAAATACAATCGTTGCGACGGCTGCCATGGCGATGATGACGGCTGCCGCCGCAGACAACGAAAGCCATGCGCAATTTTTCGAGAAAGCCGAAGAGCTCTGGCGAAATCGCCACAGCCGGGCGGCGGCGTGATTTGGAAGTAGTTGCGATTGTGGAACGTAAAACTGTTTCACGTCCGGCAGAATTTGAAAAAGCTTTCTCTCGCTCGTTCGAGGATGGCAAGCCCATGCTTTGTCTACTAATTTTGTAGGCTTTATCTTTCTCCCCGTGAATTCGATTGCAACAGGGGAGCTTCGATGGTCAATCAGGTACTCGGCGAGGCGGGGACGTCTATTTTTGAGGCGATGTCGCGACTTGCTGTTGAGCGTGGAGCCATCAATCTGGGGCAGGGATTTCCAGAAGGCTTTGAACCGCCTGAACTCCTTGATGCCGCTGCTCGCGCTCTTCGTGAAACTTCACAACAATATCCGCCCATGATGGGGCTGCCGGTTCTCCGCCAAGCTGTCGCAGAAAACGCAAGGCGATTTCTCGGTATTGATGTAAACTGGGAAAGGGAAGTGCTAGTTACGTCCGGCGCTACGGAAGCACTCGCCGATACGTTTCTGGCGCATCTGGATACGGGCGACGAGGTTATCTTGTTCGAGCCGGTCTACGATGCTTACGCTACGCTTATCCGCCGCGCAGGCGGGAAGGTGGTGCCGGTACGGCTGAAACCGCCTCATTGGGAACTACCGCGAGAGGAGCTGGTAAAAGCGATCTCTCTTCGTACCAAACTCATTGTCGTCAACACGCCGATGAACCCAATCGGCAAGATACTGGATCCAGATGAGCTGGACTTTCTCGCCGAACTTGCGATCAAGCATGATCTCGTGATCGTTTCGGATGAGGTCTACGAACATCTCGTCTTCGACGGTCACCCGTTTCATTCTATGTTCGGTGTTGAGAAAGTCCGCGACCGTGTCGTGCGAATTGGTTCCGCCGGAAAGAGCTTTTCATTGACAGGATGGAAGGTCGGCTATGTGACAGCCGCCGAAAAACTTCTGGCCCCGATCGCTCGCGCCCACCAGTATGTCACTTTCACCACGCCGCCAGCATTGCAGTCGGCGGTTGCGGTTGGGCTTTCGTTACCTGATAGCTACTTTGTCGGCCTTCGAGCGACGCTGGCATCGCGACGGAATCTGCTGGTTGAAGGGCTGAAATCTGCGGGGTTTGATGTCGTAGCTGTCCCTGCCACCTATTTCGCGGTGGCCGATATAAAGTCGCTCGATCATGGCGGTGACGATCTCGATTTTTGCCGACGGTTGACACTTGAAGCTGGTGTAACCCCGGTTCCTATCTCATCTTTTTATGGTGCACGCGATGTGCGCAGCCACGTCCGTTTCTGTTTCGCCAAGCGCGAAGAAACGCTGCGGGAGGCCGCTTCACGGCTGATCCAGTGGAACAATGAGCACAATTGGCGCGCCGCATCATAGGCGCGCCCGAAAATCACTACAGGGAAAATAAGATGCATTCAGTTTCATTTTTGCGCGGCGCAGTTTCCGCGGCACTCTTCTCAGTGCTCGTCGCTTCACCGGCGCTTGCGGAAAAAATCCGGTTTGGTGTGACGTCGGGGCCGCATGCTGAAATCGCCGAAGCACTCGCACCCGTTGCCAAGGCAAAGGGGCTGGATATCGAGATTGTGGAATTCTCGGACGGTGCACTGATCGATCCGGCGACAAATGATGGCGATCTCGACGCCAATGGCTTTCAGCATACACCCTACTTCGATCAACAGAACAAGGATCGGGGTCTCGGTCTCGTTGCTGTTGGCGGACGTACTGTCTTGCTGCCAATGGCTGGTTACTCACACAAGTACAAATCTTTGAGCGAGCTGCCGGAAGGCGCACAAATTTCCATTCCCAACGATCCGAGCAATGCAGGCCGTGCCTTGAAGCTTCTTGAAGCTGGCGGCGTTATCAAGCTTACGCCGGGTGTAACTTTCAACGCAACAGAACTCGATATTGTCGATAATCCGAAAAAGGTCAAAATCATACCGATGGAAACGGCCCAGCTTCCACGGTCGCTGGAAGACGTGGATTTCTCCGTCATCACTTCACATTTTGCGCTGAGTGCCGGACTGGTTCCGACCCGTGATGCGATCCTGATCGAAGACCAGTTATCCGATTATTTCTGCCTGCTTGCTGTCGCGGGAAAGAACAAGGATGCCCCGTGGGTCAGGACGCTTGTTGAGGCTTATAAATCTCCTGATGTCAAAGCCTTCATTGAGAAGAAGTTCGATGGCAATATCGTAGCGGGTTGGTGACATGAACGTGCTCGTACGCAGCGGACTTGTGTCGAACGCCGTACCGGACGATACAAGTCCGGCGCCGTCGATCATCGACATACGTTCGCTGACAAAGACCTATGACAAGAGGGCTGGTCCGGTCATCGACAATGTCTCGCTTCAAATAGCCAAGGGAACCATTCACGGAATCATTGGTCGTTCAGGCGCTGGAAAAAGCACGCTCGTGCGTTGCCTGAATGGTCTGGTGCACCCAACCGGAGGACAAGTCGTTGTTTCCGGGCGAGAGATCACAACGTTGCGTCGAGGCGAATTGCGACAGGTTCGTCGTGAAGTATCAATGATATTTCAGCATTTTAGTCTGCTGTCTTCACGAACTGCTTTCGGCAACATAGCCCTGCCACTGGAGCTCACAGGCGTTGATCGCAGCACCATAAGAACTCGCGTGAACGATTTGCTTGATCTGGTGGGCCTCAAGGGAAAGGCCGATGCTTATCCATCGGAACTGTCTGGTGGTCAGAAACAGCGTGTGGGTATCGCGCGCGCATTGGCTCTGGAGCCGAGCGTTTTGCTGTCGGATGAGGCGACGTCGGCGCTTGATCCCGAAACCACGGAGCAAATTCTTTCGTTATTGAAAGATATCAATCGGCGACTGGGGCTGACGATTGTACTCATAACGCATGAAATGGACGTGGTGCGCCAGATCGCAGACCACGTGACGGTTCTTGATGGCGGCAAAGTCGTTGAAAGCGGAGCGACCTTCGACGTCTTCGCCTTTCCGCAAACACCGATCGCCCGGTCATTTCTGGCTAGCATCGTCGCCCACGACCTACCGCCGGAAGTATCGCAGCGGGTGCTTCCACAACCAGTTGTCGGATCGGATCCGGTTCTGCGCATTATCTTTTCCGGTGAAGCCGCGCATGCGCCGGTCGTTGCTACGCTCGTGCAGCACTTCGGGATAAATCCGAACATATTGCACGGACGTATAGACTATATCGGTGGCAGACCACTGGGCATCATAACACTCGTCGCTGAGGGTGGTTCCGCCGATCTCGCGGACGTTCGCAATTATCTGTCTTCACTCAATCTTCATGGAGAGGTCATCGGTCATGTTGTCCGATCTGCTTCCGCCGGCACTCGTCGGGCTCTTGCTTGAATCGCTGAAGCAGACGGCTACTATGGTGGCCGCATCTGCCATTCTGTCGACATTGATTGGCCTGCCGCTCGGTGTTGCACTGGTTGTTACCAGTCCGGGCCAGTTTCTCGAACGGCCGGTCTTCAATCGTGTTGCGGGCACTGTCGTCAATCTGGTTCGATCCACGCCATTCATCATTTTGATGGTGGCGATCATTCCCTTAACGCGCCTGATTGCCGGAACGACCGTTGGTACCTATGCGGCCATCGTGCCACTGACCGCGGCAATCACACCTCTCTACGCACGGCTCGCCGAAACGGCGATGCGTGAGGTGGACCAGAACCTGATCGAAGCCGCCGAGAGCATGGGTGCAACGCCAATTCAGATCATCTTCAAGGTGCTCTTGCCTGAAGCGCTACCGGGGATCATTGCGGGGCAAACCGTTACGCTTGTCAGCCTTGTCGGGTACTCGGCGATGGCAGGAACAGTCGGCGGCGGTGGACTTGGCGATCTCGGAATTCGCTTCGGATATCAGCGCTTCATGCCGGAAGTTATGGTGGCCGTCGTCATCATCCTGGTTGTGATCGTGCAATCCATCCAGATCACGGGCGACTACGCCGCCCGTCTTGTCAACCACCGTGTGGCGCGCAGCCGTCGTTCCCGCTGAGAGTTTTTCAGGAGCTTCCAATGACTATACATACCACCCCAATCAATCTGCCTCTGCTTGATTTGTCCCGTTTCAACGGCAGTGCCGAGGAGCGCGACAGTTTCATTGAGGAGCTGCGCCGCACTATTCACGAACATGGCTTTTTCTATCTCACGGGACATGGCGTCGATCCGAAACTCGTGGAGGACGTTGTTGCAACGGCGAAGACGTTCTTCGCACTTCCAGCGGAAGAAAAACTCAAGATAGAAATGGTGAAGTCATCGCATTTCCGCGGTTACAATCGTGCTGGCCTCGAACGGACACGTGGCGAGCAGGATTGGCGCGAACAGCTCGATATCAACACGGAATCAGAACCTGCCGAGATCGGTCCGAATAGCCCGGCATGGAAGCGTTTGATCGGCCCGAACCAGTGGCCGGAAGCCCTGCCGGAACTTAAGCCGTTGCTGCTTGCCTATCAGGCTGAGGTGACGCGCGTTGGCATTGATATTCTGAAGGCTATCGCCGCGGCTTTGGGACAGTCGGAAGACTTTTTCGCCCAGATTTATGAGCCGCATCCATCCCAGCTCCTGAAGATTATCCGTTATCCGGGGCGCGATGTGGCGGAAAGTGAGCAAGGAGTGGGCGCGCATAAGGACGGAGGTTTCGTTACTGTTCTGTTGCAGGATGTTGTCCCCGGTCTGCGTGTTCAGCGGGAAAACGGTGAATGGATCGATGCGCCTCCGGTTCCTGGCACCTTTGTCATCAACACCGGTGAACTGCTTGAACTTGCCACCAATGGGTTCGTGCGGGCGGATGTACACGGCGTTGTTGCACCTCCAGCCGGCGTGGAACGCTTTTCCGTCGCCTTCTTTCTCGGTGCTCGATACGACGCGACGATTCCGGTTATAGATTTGCCAGATGAGTTGAAGACCAAGGAGCGCGGTGTGACTGTCGACGCGCTGAACCCGATCTTCCGAGAGGTCGGTGCAAATAATCTCAAAAGTCGCCTCCGGTCCCATCCTGATGTTGCGCGTGCTCATCATGCGGATTTGCTGACACCCGAACAATTGGTGGATCGCTCGCCCGGATCGGCATATTGACAGGTTGATCGTCATTTTCCAGGGCGTCGTGGTCGTGCTGACGAGGATGCCCTGTTCACCCCATCCCTTGACGGCTAATTGTGCTGGCCTCAACAGTCGTCAAGGAACGAGTTCGGGGGTACGTGGTTGATCCAGATTGTTCCGGATCATGCGACACCCTCACGAGTGACCGCCGCTCATGTTTCGCTTTTTCGCTAACATTTATAAGCTGCGATTGCTGACAGGTGAGCGCGGCAGCTATCATTATGGTGGAAACCTTTTATCATTTTGCCAAGCGGATGCCGGTCTTTTTTCAAAAGTTTCGGCAGATTGACCGCGTAGTTGTCATTTTGAACAATTTGTTCCCACGAAATTTAACAAATCCACGGCTTGATCGTTCAAAGCATCAATGGAAATCTCCCTGCACTTATAAAAGCGTGAAGTAGGGAGGGGATCGCTGAAATGCCTGTAATGCCCAAATTGTGTGCCGATACCATAGTATATAACGGTACGATCTGGTGTGGATATGAAGAGGGCACAGTCGAAGCCCTGGCCATCTGGCAAGGCAAGGTGCTCGCGACGGGTACGAAGGACCAGATCTGGTCTCTGAAGGGCGACGATACGCATTTGATCGATCTGAAAGGGCGCTTTGCCACGCCCGGGCTGAATGACGCTCACCTGCATCTCATTTCGATTGGGTTGACACTCAAGTGGATTGATGCCACGCCGCAGGCGGCCCCGACATTGCAAAGCCTGCTTGACGCCATTCGGGAACAGGCCGCTTCCGCCCCTCCCGGGGCATGGATCAGAGCACGCGGCTATGACCAGACCAAGCTCGATGTCGGTCGCCATCCGCATAAGTCGGAGCTTGATGCTGTTGCTCCAAACAATCCTGTCATGGTGGTACGCGCATGTGGCCACGTTTCGATCTTCAATTCGAAGGCATTTGAACTGGCGGGTATCGACGAAAATTCCCCGGTACCGGATGGCGGCTTGATCGAGCAGAAGAATGGTACTTTGACAGGGATGGTTGCAGAAAATGCGCAAGGTGCCGTCCGCAAAGCGATCCCCAAGGCAACGACGGAAGAGATGATCGAGGCCATTGAGGCCGCAGGCAATCTTCTCCTTTCCTATGGCATCACCAGCATTATGGACGCCGCTGTCGGTCAGGTTGCGGGCTTCGATGAAATCCGTGCCTATAACCTCGCCAAACTCGACAAGCGCTTGCCGGTGCGCACCTGGCTCGTACTGCTCGGCGATCCGGGACCTTCCATTGTCGAAGAATGCTACAAAGCAGGCCTTGTTTCCGGTGTCGGCGATGACATGCTGACAGTCGGTGCCGTCAAGGTTTTCCTAGATGGATCGGCGGGTGGACGCACTGCATGGATGAGCAAGCCGTATCTCGGCGACGACGATAATATCGGTGTCCAGATATTGCCGGATGCAGAACTGGAAGCGCTGGTGCTCGATGCCCATAAAAAGGGTTATCAGTTGGCTTGCCACGCTATCGGCGATGCAGCGATTGGACAGCTCATTACAGCCTATGAAAAGGCACTCGCAGCGCATCCCGATCCAGATCGCCGCCATCGTATCGAACATTGCGGTTTCTCTACGCCGGAACAGCATGAGCGGATGAAGAAAGCCGGGATTTATCCTTGTCCGCAACAGGTCTTCATATACGATTTCGGTGACGCCTATATTTCTGTTCTTGGCGAGGAACGTGCTCGTTCAAGCTATCCGCTGAAAACTTGGAAGGATCTGGGCTTTAACCCTGCGACTGGCAGTGATTCACCGGTCTGCCATCCGAACCCCTATCCAAACATCTATTCGATGCTTACGCGCGAAACGGGTAAGGGAACGGTGATGGATACCCGCGAATGCGTGACCATCGAAGAGGCCCTGCAGGTTTATACGGAGTTCGGTGCTTTCTCTCAGAAGCTGGAGAATGTGAAGGGCAAGCTTGTACCTGGGCAGGTTGCTGATATTGCGGTCTTTTCACGCAATATGCTCACCGCGAGACCGGAAGAGATTCTCAACGACACGTATTGTGTTCTTACCATGCGTGACGGTGAGGTCGTATTCGAACGGTCGTGAGTTAAATGCTCCCGGTTTCCGGGGTCAATAAAAAGAATTGAAGCGTAAACGCTTCGGGGCGATTTCGGGCAGCGAGGTTTCGACAGAGCTGCCCGAAGAACGGTTCATCTGAATCGCAAGAATGACATTTATGAAGGGGAACAACATGAAAAAATTTGCATTGCTGGCTGCGCTGTCCGCAGTCCTGCTGGCCGGAACGGCGGCTTACGCGGCGGACGAACCACGTTCGGGAGGCGTCATCAATTTTGTCGCGCCCTACGGCGACAGCTTCTCGACGCTCGATATTCAAGCATCACCTGCCACACAAGACGAGTTCTACGCCAAGGCGATTCACCGTACGCTCTATGATTGGGATGCTGATCTCAATAAACCGGTACTCGGTCTTGCAACCGATGTGACTGTGTCCGACGACAGGCTCGTCTATACCTACAAGCTTCGTCAGGATGCATTTTTCCACAATGGCAAGCCTTTGACGGCAGACGACATTATCTGGAGCTACACCCGGATCATGGATCCGAAAAAGGCATTCCCACCGGCACGTTACATCGCCGAAATCAAAGGGGCGGAGGAATATACGCAGGGCAAGGCCAAGGAAATTTCCGGTCTGAAGAAGATCGATGACCATACGCTCGAAATCACGCTGAAACAGCCAATTGATCCGGGCTTCCAGTTCATGCGTAACAACACTGCCATTTACCCGGCAGGTGAAGGTGATAGCGAAGAGTTTCAGCGCCACCCGATTGGTCTCGGACCTTATAAGTTTGCGGAATATGTCCCCGGCTCTCGCCTGACAGTGGAGAAGTGGGACAAGTACTACGAAAAGGGCAAGCCCTACGCCGATAAGATCAATATCATGATCATGGGTGATGCGGCCGCGCGCGACGTTGCGTTCCGCAACAAGGAGATCGACGTAGCCGTGCTCGGGCCGGCACAATATACGGCCTATCTGGCCGATCCTGAACTTGCGAAGAATATGGTCGAGGTAGCCGAGGTCTATACGCGCGCCGTCGGCTTTAATCCGGATTTCAAGCCGTTCCAGGACAAACGCGTTCGTCAGGCAATCAACTACGCCATCGATAGCGATCTCATCATCAAGCGTCTCGTCAAAGACAAGGCCTATCGTGCTGTTGGTTGGCTGCCGAACTCATCGCCAGCCTTCGATAAGGATGCGAAGCCTTATCCGTATGACCCTGAAAAAGCAAAAGCTTTGCTTGCTGAAGCAGGGTATCCCAACGGCTTCGAATTCGAATTGACAGCAACACAAAACGAGAGCTGGGGCCTGACTATCGTTCAAGCGATCATTCCGATGCTCGCCAAGGTCGGTATCAAGGTGAAAGCAAAGCCGGTTGAAGCGTCAGTGCTTGCGGATGTAGTTCCGGCTGGCAATTTCCAAGCCTATATGTGGTCGCTCGAAAGCGGTCCGGATGCACTGACGGCGATGCAGTGCTTCTATTCCACGACCCCACAATCTGCGTGTAACTACCAGAAGTTCTCGAACGCAGAATTCGACAAGATTGTCGATGAGGCAAAGGTGGCGAAAACCGAAGAAGAGAAGAACGAGCTTCTGAAGAAGGCCAACAACCTGTTGCAGGAAGAAGCGCCGGTCTGGTTCTTCAACTACAATAAGGCTGTCATGGCACATCAGCCATGGTTGCATGGCCTGCAGCCGAACTCGGCGGAGCTCGCCGTTCAGTCCTATGAAAAGCTGTGGGTTGATGACACGGTTCCGTCCGGTCGCTGATTCTGGCTGATCTGGATCGGCCCGCTCGTTATCGGGCGGGCCTCTGATCCCCTTTGCTCCAGCGTAGTTTACGCTGATCCGAAAGGAGGACCATGTGCTCTATTTTATTTTTCGGCGCATCTTGCAGATGATACCGACGGTTGTCGCTGTATCGCTGCTGATCTTCGTCATTTTCAGTGTTGTTCCGGGCAGCATCGCTTCTGGCCTAATTGCCAATGGCAAGGGCATGAACGACCCGAAGATGGTCGAAAAGATCACCCAGGAATTTGGCCTCGACAAGCCTGTCCATGTGCGTTTCGGCAATTATCTGGTTCAACTGGCACAGTTTGATCTTGGTACGTCCTATCGATCCAGACAACCGGTCGTCTCGCTTATTCAGGAGCGCATGTGGCCGACATTGAAGCTCGCTTTTGCGGCTATGGGGTTTGCGATCCTGATAGGCGTACCGCTTGGGTTTCTCGCGGCACTTAAACCCGGAAGTCTTCTCGACAGTGTGACGATGATAGGCGCAGTCTCGGGCCTCTCGCTACCACAGTTCTGGCTTGGCCTGCTGGCCATGTATCTCTTCGCACTGACACTCGGATGGTTGCCGAGTTTCGGCTATGGCGATGGAGGCATCAGAAACGTCATTCTGCCCGCGCTGACGTTGGGTGTTGCGCCATTGGCGTTGCTGGCGAGAACAACGCGTGCAGCCGTGCTTGAAGTGATGGGCGCTGATTTCATTCGCACGGCGCGTTCTAAAGGCATGAGCAGCTTTCGCTTGGTGAAATGGCATGTCATGCGCAATGCGCTGGTGCTGATTATCACGACAATCGGCTTGCAATTCGGATCGATGATGGGGCAGGCCGTGGTGGTGGAGAAGCTATTCTCATGGCCGGGCCTTGGCTCCTTGCTGATCGATAGCGTTTCGCTGCGCGACATTCCCGTGGTGCAGGGGGCAATTCTCGTAATCGTGTTGTGGTTTTTGGTCATCAATACGATCGTTGACATTCTCTACGCGGTTATCGACCCGCGCATAAGCCACGAGTAAGCCAATGAAGCTCCGTTTCAATCTCGTATTTGGCGGGTTCGTGTGCATCGTAATCGTTGGCGCTGCCGTATTTGCACCATTGCTGGCGCACTATAATCCGGTTCTCGATGCCGATCTGATGAATGCAGAACTGCCACCCGATGCACAATTCTGGTTCGGCACCGACGCACAGGGCCGCGATGTTTATTCGCGCATCCTCTTTGGTGCGCAAGTATCTTTGACCGTTGGTGTCGTCTCGCAGTGCATCAACACTGTTATCGGTCTGTGTTTCGGCATTTCGGCCGGTTATTTCGGCGGATGGTGGGATGATTTCGTCAACGGTCTCACCAACCTGATGCTCGCAATTCCGTCGCTGATTTTCGCGCTGGCAATCATGGCTGTCCTCGGCCCCGGCTTGCCAAGCCTTCTGCTCGCGCTTGGTCTGACGAATTGGTCCTGGACTTGCCGCATTGCGCGCAGTTCCACCCTTTCGCTAAAGAAGCAGGGCTATATTCAGGCTGCCAAGATGCTTGGCTATAGCGATGCCCGCATCATGATCACGCAGATCGTGCCAAACATGATCGGACCGATCCTCGTTATCGGCACTCTTGGAATGGGCGACGCAATTCTCGCAGAAGCAGCACTTTCTTATCTTGGTCTTGGGATCAGTCCACCGGATCCAAGCTGGGGCAACATGCTCACTGATGCGCGTGAGTTGATCGTGAACGCGCCTTGGGCTGCCGTGTTTCCCGGTTTGGCCATCTTCTTCACGGTGCTTGGACTCAATCTGTTCGGCGACGGTCTTCGCGACTGGCTCGACCCGCATATGAGGACACGCAAGGTATGAGCGAACAAGCACTTCTTGAGGTAGAGAACCTCCGGATCGATATTGTTTCTGGTTCGAGTAAACATAACGTGGTCGAAGACGTATCGTTCACTATCGGAGCTGGCGAGACATTCGGACTGGTTGGAGAGTCTGGCTGCGGAAAGAGCATCACTGCACTATCGATGATCGGATTGCTGCGCAAACCACTGTCGATAACGGATGGTGTGATACGCTTCAAAGGGCAGGATTTGCGGTCAATGTCGTCGCGTGAAATGCGCAAGCTGCGCGGCAATCGCATAGCGATGATCTTTCAGGAGCCGATGACTGCTCTCAATCCGTTGTCGCCAGTAGGGCGTCAGATTGCGGAAATGTTCGTGCTGCATCAGGGCGCGACCTGGCACGAGGCGGAGCGCAAAGCGATCGAAGCGCTTGCCAGTGTTCAAGTTCCTGCACCAGAGCAACGCGTGAAGAACTATCCGCATCAGATGTCGGGTGGTATGCGCCAGCGTGTGATGATCGCTATCGCACTCGCATGTGATCCAGATTTGCTGATCGCTGACGAACCCACGACCGCGCTTGATGTGACTGTTCAGGCGGAAATTCTTCGTCTGATGCAAGAGCTTTGCACTGCACGAGGAACTTCTGTCCTGATGATTAGTCATGATCTTGGTGTCATCGCGAAAATGTGTCGTCGCGTGGGGGTCATGTATGCTGGGCATTTGGTCGAGCAGCGCATAACAGCAGGCCTGTTTCACCACCCGGCTCATCCTTATGCGCATGGTCTTCTGGCCTCTCTACCGCAGCTCGGCTCACGACAGAAAGCAGGTCAGTTGCGGCTGCAGGAAATCGGAGGCGTCGTGCCTTCTATTTCCGCTTTTCCAAAGGGCTGCAGGTTCGAGCCGCGTTGTACGCGCGCGACTGATATTTGCCGTGCGCAAAAACCGGGCTGGACGCCACTTGAAGATGCCGGTGTGGTGAGGTGTTTCCATCATGAATGACACGCATTCAACCAAACTGGCAGAACCATTGGTCCGCATCGACGATGTCTGCGTTTACTTCCCGGTGAGCGGTGGCATTTTCAGTCGCTCAAAGCAATTGCTGCGTGCGGTCAACAACCTCAGCCTGACCCTCAACAAAGGCGAGTGTCTTTCGATTGTTGGAGAGTCTGGTTGCGGTAAATCTACGCTTGCACTCTCCCTCGTCGGCTTGCAAAAGCCGACGAACGGGCAAATCTATTTTGAAGGGCGACCGATCACCGGAAAGGACGAACCGTCCCGGCTGGAACGGGCGAAGATGGCGCAGATGGTCTTTCAAGATCCGTTCGCTTCACTCAATCCGCGCCAGACAGTCTATACGTCGCTAGCGGCGCCCTTGCGACTTCACGGTGTGACCTCGCGCAGCGAAGTCGATGGGCGCGTCGAGGAAATTCTGCGTCTTGTCGGTTTGAAGCCCGAGCAGGCAAAGCGTTTTCCGCACGAGTTTTCGGGTGGGCAACGCCAGCGCATCGGCATAGCACGTGCGCTGCTGCTCAATCCGAAAGTTATCGTGCTTGATGAGCCTGTTTCGGCGCTCGATGTTTCGATTCGGGCTCAGATCATCAATCTGCTGCTGGAACTGAAAGAACGGCTCGGTCTCTCTTACATCATGATCAGCCATGATCTGAGTGTCGTAGAGCATATGAGCGACCGTGTGGCGGTTATGTATTTCGGGCAGATTGTTGAGAGCGGACCGTGGGATCGGATATTCTTGAATCCGACACATCCTTATACGCGGCGACTGATTTCGGCCATTCCCGATCCGATGACCGAATTGATGGGTGGTCGGTTGATCAACGATACGAGCCCGCCGCAAGCACCAGAAGGTTGCGCATTTTACCCCGAAAGCTTTGGCACGCACGATGTTCATGAAGTGCCGCCACGAACACAATTCATCGATATCGGTGGAGACCATCGCATCCGCGTTATCGAGAAAGCTTGAGTCTCAAGTAAAGAACTAAAAAGCGCCGATAACCGGCGCTTTTTATTGTCGTAATATAAAGATCAACCGCTGATCAGCTTTACTTCCATGAAGTCTTCCAGGCCCCATTTGCCACCTTCGCGACCGTTGCCCGATTGCTTATAGCCACCAAATGGGCTGCCAGGTGCGCGTGATGTGCCGTTGATCTGCACCATACCAGCGCGCAATTTGCGAGCCACGCGTTTTGCGCGTTCTGGACTACCGGTCTGGATATAGGCTGCAAGCCCGTATGGAGTGTCGTTGGCGATGGCGACGGCTTCTTCTTCGGTATCGAACGGGATCATTGCAAGCACCGGTCCGAAGATTTCTTCGCGAGCAATCGTCATGTCATTGTTTACATCGGCAAAGACGGTTGGCTTGACGAAATCACCTTCGGTGAACCCGTCGGGACGTCCCGTACCGCCCGCAACAAGCCGTGCACCTTCATCAATGCCCTTCTGGATCAGGTGTTGAACTTTCTCGAACTGGATTGAGGAGGAAAGCGGGCCGATGTGATCGCCTTCCTTTGTCGGGTCGCCGACCTTCGTGCCTTCGGTTACCTTCTTCGCGATCTCCACGGCCTTGTCGTAGACGGAGCGCTCCACCAGCATGCGCGTCGGCGCATTACAGGACTGTCCGGTATTCTCGAAGCAATGCGCAAGGCTGCGTGCCATGGTCTTTTCAAGATCGGCGTCGGCGAAGACGATGTTCGGCGATTTGCCACCAAGCTCCAGCGAAACACGCTTTACCGTTGCTGCTGCTGCTTGCGAAACTGCTGTTCCGGCGCGGGTCGAGCCGGTGAAGGACATCATGTCGACATCTGTATGTTGCGACAAGGCTTCGCCAACAACGGTGCCTTCACCATTGACGAGATTGAAAACGCCTTTCGGGAAACCTGCCTGATCCACAAATTCGGCAAAGAGCATGGCCGACATCGGCGCAATCTCGGACGGCTTCAAGACTACCGTGCAGCCAACCGCAAGTGCTGGAATAACTTTCAGCGCGATCTGGTTCATCGGCCAGTTCCACGGCGTAATGAGGCCGCAAACACCGATTGGTTCGCGCACGACCGTCTGGTTCGGGTATTTCGGAGAAAGGATCTCTTCGAACTCGAAGTTTTCGAAGGCCGCAATGAAAGCCTTGGTATGAGAGAGGCCTGCCGCTGCCTGCGATTCCCGCGCAAGCGTAATCGGCGCACCCATTTCGAGTGAAATTGCCTTGGCCATTTCCTCCAGTCGGGTTTCGTAAATTTCCACTAACCGTCGGATATAACCGATGCGTTTTTCTGCCGGGGTTTCGCTCCAGGACGGAAAAGCCTTGCGTGCGGCTGCGACCGCCAGGTCGATGTCTTTTGCGGAACCGGCAGAGATGACGGCATAAGGCTTTTCGTTGGCGGGGTTGATGACCTCAATGATCTTGGCTTCTATCGGAGCGCGCCACGCTCCATCAATATAGAAGTCTGTTTTCTGGTCGAGGTTTTTCTGAAGCATTGTGCCGTCCTCCGTCGCGCTGAATGTTCGAGTTCAGCATAAGCCAACCCGATTTGCTTTCGACACTAATGCCGGGACATGGCAGCGTCAAAACAGAAGGGTGCATGGAAACATCAATTTTTCTTATTCATTATCGTAGGCTTCAACATCAAAACCCAAGGCAACCAGTCCTTCTTCCAGATAATCTCCGAGAAGCGGTGTGCCTATCAGATATTTGGCTTCACGGCCGTTGTCGCGATCAGCGGCGGTCGCAAGAGCTTCATCCCATTCTTCTGCACTAAAATCGCCGCGTCCAACCCACATCAAAGCGAGCAGTTCCTGCCGCTCATCTATGTTCAGGGAGCGGATAGCCGCAAAAAGTTCCTTGCGGGTGGGATTTGCCAGTGAGGCGTCGAGAATATCAACTTCATTGTCATCGCTGGCATTTGACCCGGATTCTTCATCGGTTGCGGGAACCTGAACGTCATACTCCCGGGCCTTGGCGATTATAAACTCCAGATTGTCGATATTGTTGACCAGCTCGACCACGCTTGCCTCCGTTACCTAGAGCATTTCCAGCAAAAATGCGAAGTGGTTTTGCGTAGGATAATGCGTAAAAACAAAGAGATAGAGCATTTTTAGTGGTTCAGTTTAAGCTAGAAATGCTCTGAGTTGTTTGGCAAACAACGCTTCCGTAGAGGCTTGGTTCCGGCTTTCTCAGGGAGCTGGATCAGCTTCGCGCAGCCTGTAGCCGACGCCTGTTTCGGTTAGAATATAATGCGGCTGATCCGGGAGTTTTTCAATCTTCTGTCTCAGCTGACGGACATAGATGCGAAGATATTGCACATCAGCCGCCGGCCCCCAGACCTGGCTGAGAATGAAATGGTGCGTCAGCACTTTTCCGGCATGCTGCACGAGAAGACGGAGAATATCGTATTCCTTCGGCGACAGTTTAATTTCTTCACCATTGAGTTTCACAATACGGCGCACAAGATCGACGGTTAGGCCGTCACTCTGGAAAAGTGGCTTTTCTCCCTGCTGTTGCAACCTGTGTCGCAACGCGACCCGCAAACGCGCGGCAAGTTCCTTTATACCAAAAGGTTTCGGGACATAATCATCGGCTCCTTCTTCAAGTGCACGAACAATCCCCGCTTCGTCGGTTCGGCTTGAGAGGACGAGAATAGGCAAGGTCACGCCGGTTTCTCTCCAGCGTTGAAGCAGCGCATGCCCATCAGTGTCAGGAAGGCCCAGATCAAGTACCACAATATCGGGCTTTTCCGTCGTAATGCGCTCGTCGGCTTCGCCACCATTCACGGCCTCGACGACGGTGTAGCCTTCCGTCGTCAGTCCGACCCGCAACAGTTTGCGGATGGCTGGTTCATCGTCGACAACAAGAATTTTCAGTTTCGGATCGTTCATGAGTTCCTGTCAACTTCATCAGCTGGGACGGGCAAAGCGATTGTAAAGACGGCACCGGTGCCTTCATGCCGATTTCCGGCCCGAATAGAGCCCCCCATTGCTTCGATGAAACCGCGAGCGATTGAAAGCCCCAGTCCGGTACCGGCCTGCACGTGATCACCTTTACGCACACGATAGAACGTATCGAACACGCGCTCCAGATCGCCAGGTGGAATACCTGGACCCCGATCACTGATTTCCAGTGTTATACGAGACGGAGCAGCATGAGCCTTAATTGTAATCGGTGTGTTTTCAGGGGCATATTTCGCCGCATTGTCGAACAGATTGAACAAGACCTGCTCGAACAGAACGGCATCAAGCTGAACCATAGGCAAATCAGCTGGAACGGCAATATTGACCTGATGATGAACCAGAATCTTGGCTGCACGATTGAGCGCTGCTCCGACAAGATCACCAACGTAGTGAAGCGACAGATTGGGCTTCATCGCTCCCGCTTCAATCCGCGTCATATTGAGGAGGTTAGCGATGAAGCGGTTCAAGCGCTCTGATTGGTCGACCACGGTTGCAACGAGATCGGAACGGTCTGTATCTGGCAATGAGCTGGAATAGTCGCGCAAGGTCGTGGCTGCGCCCAGAATTGCCGCCAGCGGGGTCTTCAGATCGTGTGAGATTGAGGTGAGCAGGGCTGAACGCAATTTGTCAGCTTCGGCGGCGAGTTTTGCTCGCTCCACATCATCGACAAGCTGAACGCGTTCGATGGCAATTGCGGCCTGATCGGCCAAAGCCTCGAAGAGACGCTGTTGTTCAGGCGTGAGGATAGGCCCCATGCGATCATTGTCGAGGCCGATGACGCCAACTGATGTTCTGGCGGTTTTGAGAGGCAAATAGAGTCGCTTGGCACCCGGCAAAGTATTGGCACCACGCCCAGCGGGAAGGTCGTGCTCCCAGGTCCAGTGTGCTGCAGCGATATCGGCGTCATCCAGAGTGTCATCAGGCGGATAACCACCTCTGACCGTTATACTGTTTCCTTCAGGGAGAAGGATCACGACGCGCACCTTGAGCATTGATGCGATCTGGAATGCGGTGGCCCATAACACATCATCGAGCGAGCCAGTCCCTGCCAGCTTTTTGCTGAAGAGATACAGATCTTCCGTCATGCGTGCACGTTGCCGTGCCGCTGCAGCCTGCCGCTGGACCCGGCTCGCCAGATTGCTGGCAATGAAACTCACGAACAGGAAGAAAACCAGCGCCACAACACTTTCAGGATCGGCGATGGAAAGCGTGTAGAGGGGAGAAAGAAAGAAGAAATTATAGGCGAACGCGCTAAGTACGGATGCGAAAAGCGCTGGCCAAAGACCAAGGGTGACTGCAACACCGAGAACACCGACAACGAACACCAACGCTATGCTGCGCACATCCAGAAACTGTTCGAGCAGCAATCCGATGACGAGCGCTATACCTGTCATCGCAGCGCCGATCAGATAGGGCGTGATGTCGTGCGTTGCCTTCTGGCTGGCGGTATTTACCTTACGAGGGGTTCCTTCGTTCTCCTGGTCGACAGCCGCCGTTATGTGGATATCGATTGCGCCGGAGAGCCGCACCAGTTCTCGTGCGATGGAGCCGTCAATCATCTCACGCCAGCGCGATTTTATCGATTTTCCGGCGACGATCTGGGTAAAGTTGTGTGTTGAAGCATAGCGAACAATGTCTTCGGCGACGGATTGACCGGGAATGATGATTGTTTCCCCGCCGAGCTGTTCGGCAAGCCTCAATGCCGTTGCAAGCCTGTCCTTTGCTTCTTCAGTAAGCCCCGCAGACCGTGCCGTTTCTATATGGATGGCCGCCCAAGGTGCGCGAAGACGATCCGCAAGCCGACGCGCATAGCGAACCAGCGATATACTACGGGGGCGTTCATCGACCGCAACCAATATGCGGTCGCCTGCAGCCCATGGCCCTTCAATGGCATGGGCGCGCATGTGACTGAGCAGTTGCTCGTCGACACGCTGGGCGGTGCGGCGCAGTGCCAATTCACGCAACGCGGTCAGATTCCCGGGAGAAAAGTAATTGCGGATCGCTCGTTTCGCGGTCTTTGGTAGGTAAATCTTGCCTTCATTAAGACGTTTGATGAGATCATTCGGCGTGAGATCGATAAGCTCAATGTCGTCGGCACGGTCGATGATGCTGTCGGGTACTGTTTCACGCACACGGATACGCGTGATCTGTGCCACAACATCATTTAGGCTTTCGACATGCTGGATGTTGAGCGTCGTATAGACATCAATCCCGCGCGCCAGAATTTCCTCGACATCCTGATAACGTTTGGGGTGTCTGCTGCCCGGTGCATTCGTGTGCGCCAGTTCATCCACAAGAACCAGTTGCGGTTTGCGAGCCAGCACCGCATCGATATCCATTTCATCCAAGAGATGCCCGCGATAGGCCACTTGCGCACGCGGAATAATCTCAAGCCCTTCCGTCAGCGCTTCGGTTTCCACTCGACCATGTGTCTCGACAACGCCGATGACGACATCTATGCCATCAGCTTTGCGCGCGCGACCGGACATCAGCATTTCATAGGTTTTACCAACACCCGGCGCGGCACCGAGAAATATCTTCAGGCGGCCAAGCGTTTCGCGTTCCGCCTGTTCAAGCAGAGCATCGGGAGAAGGTCTGTTCTCGCCGAAGCGAAGCGGGTCCGATGTCAAATAAAGCTCCTGAAAGGATGGGCGGCAAATCATGCCGCCGCCAGTTATTCTACTTGGTGCTGGTCCTGTCCAGAACAAGGTTCAGCTTCAGAACATTGACCACCGGTTCCCCGAGAAATCCGAGCTCACGAGCTTCAACTTGTTGCTCAACAATTCCTCGCAATGCGGCTTCATCGATCCCGCGCGCCTTTGCGACACGCGGCACCTGATAGAAAGCTGCTTCCGGTGAAATATGCGGATCGAGACCGCTTGCGGATGTTGTCACAAGGTCAATCGGTGGTCGTGCAGAACCTTCGTCTTGTGACAGAGCGGTGGCGTCAGCTTTAATTCGCTCAATGAGTTTTGGATTTGTTGGGCCAAAATTGGACCCGCCAGAACTAGCGGCATCATAACCGTTTTGTCCTGCCGCAGATGGGCGACCGTGAAAATAGTGGTCGGCGTTAAACCCCTGTCCGATCAACTCGGAACCAATGATTGTACCGTCCTTTTCGATCAGACTGCCATTGGCATTAGCGGGAAAGATCGCCTGGGCGATACCTGTCATGCCGAGCGGATAGAGCAACCCGGTTATGACAGTGAGCGACACGATCATCACAAGCGCTGGACGAAGTTGTTTGAGCATTTTTGCCAATCCTTATGCGAGGCCAAGGGCGGTAATGGCCATATCGATGGCCTTGATGCCGATGAACGGCACGATGACGCCGCCGAGGCCGTAGATCAGAAGATTGCGCGAGAGGAGCGCACCTGCGCCGACCGGCTTGTAGGTCACACCTTTCAGCGAAAGCGGGATCAGAGCCACAATAATCAGAGCATTGAAGATGATGGCCGACAGGATGGCGCTCTGTGGCGTGGAGAGCCCCATGATATTGAGCGCGCCAAGCTGAGGATAGAAAGCCAGAAACATAGCCGGAATGATCGCAAAATATTTTGCAATGTCATTGGCGATGGAGAAGGTCGTCAACGCTCCCCGTGTCATCAGCAATTGTTTGCCGATTTCAACGATTTCAATGAGCTTGGTGGGATCGCTATCAAGATCGACCATATTGCCTGCTTCTCGCGCGGCAACCGTGCCGGTATTCATGGCCACGCCGACATCCGCCTGAGCAAGGGCAGGGGCGTCGTTTGTACCGTCTCCGCACATTGCAACAAGTTTCCCCTTCGCCTGTTCCTCTCGGATAAGCGACAGCTTGTTTTCTGGCGTTGCCTGCGCAAGAAAGTCATCCACACCTGCTTCGGCAGCGATGGCTGCTGCTGTCATAGGGTTGTCGCCGGTAATCATGACAGTGCGGATACCCATCCGGCGCAACTCGGCAAAGCGCTCGCGGATGCCACCTTTGACGATGTCCTTCAAATGCACGACACCGAGAAGGTGGCCATCTTTAGCGACAGCAAGCGGTGTGCCGCCAGCCTTGGCGATTGTGTCAGAGATAGACTGCAGTTCCGACAGTGTTCTTTCATCGGAGTGGCTATTCTGGCCCACATAGGCAAGCACAGCATCCACAGCACCTTTGCGAATGACGGAACCCTCAATATCGACGCCGCTCATGCGGCTTTGCGCGGTGAATGGTACAAAATGCGCGTGAAGACCTTGCATGTCACGCCCACGTAAACCGTATTTTTCCTTGGCCAGCACGACGATGGAACGACCTTCGGGCGTTTCGTCGACAAGCGAGGCCAGTTGCGCTGCATCGGCAAGCTCTTGCTCGGTTACTCCATTGACCGGCGCAAAAGCGGTCGCCTGACGATTGCCAAGAGTGATCGTGCCGGTCTTGTCAAGCAGAAGCGTGTCCACATCACCCGCTGCCTCGACCGCACGACCGGACATGGCAAGCACGTTGAAGCGTACGAGGCGGTCCATGCCTGCGATGCCAATGGCAGAAAGCAAGGCGCCGATTGTCGTCGGGATCAGGGTGACGAAGAGCGCAACCAGCACCGTGACGGGGATATAACCGTCTGCATAAGTTGCAAAGCTAGGGATCGTAACAACGGCGAGCACGAATATCAGCGTCATGCCTGCAAGCAGAATGTTGAGTGCGATCTCGTTGGGTGTCTTCTGGCGTTCGGCACCTTCCACCAGACTAATCATCTTGTCGATGAAGGTGGAGCCCTGTGCGGCGGTGATGCGCACCTTGATCCAGTCGGACAGAACTTGTGTTCCGCCTGTAACGGCAGAGCGGTCGCCGCCGGATTCACGGATGACAGGCGCGGATTCGCCGGTAATGGCGGCTTCATTGACGGATGCGACACCTTCAATGACTTCACCGTCTGAAGGGATGATGTCATTGGCTTCCACAAGAACGATATCGCCAACTTTCAAGCTCGTTCCTGGCACACTTTTCCAGTTTGGTCCCTCGGGACTATCCAGAAGTTTAGCTTGTGTTTCCGTTCGTGTCCGGCGCAGCGAGTCTGCTTGTGCCTTGCCTCGGCCTTCTGCGACGGCCTCGGCAAAATTCGCAAACAGAACTGTGAACCACAGCCACAAGACGATCTGGAATGAAAAGCCGACATTGGGATTGCCGGTGGTGACGTCCTTCAGCAGCAGCAAAGTTGTAAGCGCTGAAACGACGGCAACCACGAACATCACCGGATTGCGCGCAAGACTCCTTGGGTTGAGCTTACGAAAGGCATCGCCGATGGCGGGTAAAAGGATGCGGGCATCAAGAATGCTCGCGGATTTGGACTGGCTCATAACAGAGGCTCCAGTAAAATTACGTTTCCGTTCGGAAAGCTCAGATCAATCCGGCAAGCTGAACCGCGAGAAGGAGGGCGGTCATTGCCAAAAGGATCGAGAGAATGCAGCTTGAGGGTTTGAGCATCAAAACATCTGCCCCTTGATCATTGCGAGGTGTTCGGCAATGGGGCCAAGCGCCAGCGCCGGGAAGAAGATCAGTCCTCCAACCACAAGAATGACACCGATCAGCAAGCCGACGAAAAGCGGCCCTGTCGTCGGGAAGGTGCCTGCAGATTGCGGTGCAGCTTTCTTGGCGACAAGTGAACCGGCGATCGCCATGGCAGGCAGGATCACGAGAAACCGGCCCATCAGCATGGCAAGTCCGATGGTGATGTTATACCAGGGCGTATTGCCGGAGAGGCCGCCAAAGGCCGAACCATTATTCGCTGTGCCTGAAGTATAGGCATAGAGAATTTCCGAGAAACCATGTGGTCCGGGATTGGCGATCGATGCCAGCCCTGTTGGAATAACGGACGCTATGGCGGTAAAACCCAGAATTGATAACGGAAGGCAGAGAACGGCGAGCATCGCCATTTTCACTTCCTTGGCTTCGATCTTCTTGCCCAGATATTCGGGAGTGCGTCCAACCATCAACCCGGCCACGAAAATGGCAACGACAACAAACAGGACGATACCGTAGAAGCCTGCACCTACGCCGCCGATGATGATCTCGCCCAGCATCATGTTGATCATGGGGATCATTCCGCCCAGTGCCATCATGCTGTCATGCATGGCGATCACGGCACCGCATGATGCAGCGGTGGTAACAACGGCGAAGAGCGCGGACATTGCGATGCCGAAACGTGTCTCCTTGCCTTCCATGTTGCCACCATCAACACCGAGTGCATGGATGAGGGGATTACCGGCAGCTTCTGCCCAGTAGCAGATTGCAACGCCTGCGACGAACAATATGCCCATCGCAGCAAAGATTGCCCAACCCTGACGTTCGTTGCCGACCATTCGCCCGAAGACGTTGGTGAGCGAAGCTCCGATTGCGAAGATCGCAACCATCTGGATCATGTTGGAGATGGCATCCGGGTTTTCAAAAGGATGCGCGGAATTGGCATTGAAGAAACCGCCGCCATTGGTGCCGAGCATCTTGATGGCGAGCTGCGAGGCAACCGGCCCAAGCGCGATCACCTGTCTCGCGCCTTCCAGCGTTGTTGCTTCGGCATAAGCACCAATCGTTTGCGGCACACCGAGGCTGACGAAAGCCAAGGTAAGGATAATGCACAAGGGCAAAAGGACGTAGAGTGTGCATCGTGTAAGATCGACCCAGAAATTTCCGAGCGTCGTCATGGATTTGCGCGAGAATGCACGAATGAGTGCAATGGCGATGGCAACGCCAGTAGCAGCCGAGACGAAGTTCTGTACCGTCAGTCCTGCCATTTGCGTCAGGTAGGACATGGTGCTTTCGCCACCATAGTTCTGCCAGTTGGTATTGGTAACAAAACTGGCAGTGGTGTTGAAGGCCAGATCCGCGGGGACGTTGCTCATACCCATCGGGTTGAAGGGCAGGGAGCCCTGAAACCGTTGCAGCATGTAAAGCAGCAAAAAGCCGGCCAGATTGAACAATAGCAGGGAAGCAGCATAGATTGTCCAGTGCTGTTCTTCTCGTTCGGTTGTGCCTGCGAGGCGGTAAAGCCCCCGCTCGACCGGAACGAGTACAGGTGAAAGGAGCGTCCGTTCACCGCCGAAAACGCGCGTCATGTAGCCGCCGAGCGGTTTGACGAGCAAAATGATGATCCCGCAAAAAACGAGGATCTGAATCCATCCATTGATTGTCATGGTCTTTTCCGAGGCCTGAAAGGCTGCCGGTTACGCGGGCTTGGCCGGAGATCGGCCTAGAACCGCTCCGGTCGTATGAGCGCGTAAAGGAGATAAGCGGCTATAAAAGCTGCAACCAAGGCGCCAGCGACGTATTCGATCATCATAGCGCCGCCTCAAAGCCTTTCGCAGATGCGCAGATAGCCGAACAGCAGCGCGAAGAAGCCGATGCCGATTGAAAGGACGGCGAAATCCATAGTCATGCCTGAATTGCCCGAAAGGGCTCCCTGTTTCTTACAGGGACATTATGTTGCCGCATTGCATAGGGTTTCGAGAGCGAGCGCTGCTTCAAAAAATAAAAAACTCATATATGGAATGCGGTCGATAAAGGCCGATGTTGCCGTCTTGTCTTTCATTAGAGCGATGTTGCCGCGGCAGCTGCACGACCGGCCGTTCGTCCGGAAAAGATGCAGCCGCCGAGGAATGTGCCTTCAAGTGCATTGTACCCATGATAACCGCCACCGCCGAAGCCTGCAGCTTCGCCTGCAGCGTATAGACCGGGCACCTTTTCTCCTGCCGCATTGAGAACTTGGGCGTCCATGTCGGTATGTAAACCGCCAAGTGTCTTGCGTGTCAGAATATGAAGTTTGACGGCAATAAGCGGACCGTTGGAGGGTTCCAGCAGAGAATGCAGCGGCACGGCGCGCGTGAGACGATCACCGATATAGGCTCGGGCATTTTGGACCGCCATCACCTGTGCATCCTTGGAGTAGCGGTTGACGATCTCGCGATCTCGCGCTTCGATTTGATCACGGATATGGTCAGGCTTCAGAAGTTTCTCTCCCGTCAAACCGTTCATTTTTGCAATGAGCTCATCCAGTGTTCCGGCTGTGATGAAATCTGCTCCGTTATCGAGAAAGGCTTGGACCGGCGGCGGTGGCGCTTTACCGAGGCGACTTTTAAGCAAAAGCTTCCAGTTTTTGCCCGTGAGGTCCGGATTTTGTTCCGATCCGGACAGAGAGAACTCTTTGCGGATGATTTTTTCGGTCAGGATGAACCACGAATAGTCGTAGCCGGTCGAAAGAATATGTTTGAGCGTGCCAAGAGTGTCGAAGCCAGGAAGATAGGGAGCGGGAAGACGATTGCCCTTAGCGTCGAACCAAATGGAAGAAGGCCCCGGCAGAATGCGAATGCCATGGTTCGGCCAGATCGGGTTCCAGTTTCGCACGCCTTCCGTATAGTGCCACATGCGATCAGTATTGATGACATGCCCGCCCGCAGCCACGGCAATATCTATGCCGCGTCCATCAACATGAGCTGGTACTCCCAATACCATTTCTTTCGGGGGAATGCCGAGTCTGTCGCGTGGCCATGCCCTTCGAACCTTGTCGGGGTCACCGCCTATGCCGCCAGATGTGACGATTACACAGTCAGCAAAATAGGCAAATTCGCCAATGGTGTCGCGTGACGAAGATTGCCCGCGCTCGACAGTCGATGGCACCAGCACCTCTCCATAGACACCACTGACGCGCCCGCCGGTAGTGGCGATGCTATTGGCTCTATGACGGCATTTTAGGGTTATGAGCCCTTTGCTGATTGCTGCACGGAGCGATCGTTCAAATGGTGCTACGACAGCAGGTCCTGTTCCCCAGGTAACATGAAAGCGTGGCACTGAATTGCCGTGACCATCGGCTTTTGCTCCGCCACGCTCCGCCCAGCCAACAACAGGAAACCAGCGCATGCCGAGACCATGCAGCCACGGGCGCATTTCTCCTGCGGCAAACTCCAGATAGGACTCGGCCCAGCGTTTCGGCCAACGATCTTCCGGTCGATCAAATTGTGCCGATCCGAACCAGTCCTGCCGCGCGAGGTCGATATTGTCCTTGATGCCAAGGCGACGCTGTTCCGGGCTGTCGACCATAAATAATCCGCCGAGTGACCAGAACGCTTGTCCACCAATGGAATTGTCACCTTCCTGTTCGAGAAGAATGACGTTGCGACCCGCGAGAGCCAGCTCATGAGCGGCAACAAGCCCAGCTAATCCGGCACCGATGATGATTGCATCCGCATTCTCCATCCCCGCTTCCTCTCTCCCAAAAGGCGCTCGATGAGCGCATCGTGACTGAAGGGATGATGTGTTGCAAGCGGTCGTCGGGTGTATTCAACCGAAGAAATAAGGCACGATCCAGTCGGCAATCAGCTTGATGGAAAGTCCAAACAAGGTCAGCTGCACGAACAGGAAAAATGGACCGTCGGGCATTATCCGGGTTAGTTTGGCACCGACGAAGGTGCCAATGACTGCCGCTGGGACCAACCAAAGGCCGAGCGAGGTATCGAGATTGGAGAACTGCTGCAACTGCCAGTAGGGAACGAGTTTTGCGGCGTTGACGATGGCAAAAAGAATAGTCGAGGTACCGGCGAAGACGAGTTTTGGAAGATGCTGCGGCAGCACGTACATCTGGAACGGTGGCGCCCCGGAATGAGAGACAAAGCTGGTCAGACCTGTGAGAGCGCCCCAAAAGACGCCGCCAGGAACATCCGCCTTTCGTGCGCTTTTGCGGTAACGCGCCCCGAACCAAGCATTGAAGCAGAAAAGGATGCCGACCAAGCCGACCAGCATTCCGATGAAGGTAGGAGAAAGATGGGCGCTAAACATCCAACCAACGCCAACGCCGAGAATTGCTGCTGGGGTCAGGATTGCAAGATTGCGTGCTGAGAAGTGATGGCGATAAAGATATAGGCCAAACATGTCGCTGATGACATAGATCGGAAGCAAAAGCGCGGCGGCGGTGACCGGCGATATGACCAGCGCCATCAAAGGAACCGCGAGCGTACCGACGGACGGCAAGCCACCTTTCGAAAGCCCGACAAGAAATGCCGCAATGACTGCGATTGCGAGAAAAAGAGGCGTGTGTTCGAGCATGTGTTAGGGCAGCTTTGCGGTGGGGGGGAGAAAACGTCTCCGGCGTTGGGCCGGAGATGTTGTGATTGGATGTCAGGCGTGGGCCCATTCCCAGTAAAGCGCACGCGCCCGCTTCGTCAGTGGTCCATATTCAAGTTTGCGATCATCAAAACCGACAATTGGCACAACTTTGCTCATATTGCCTGTCGAGAAGATTTCGTCCGCTTCGCGGAAATCTTCGATCTTCAAAGTGGTTTCATGGACGGTGACGCCTGCTGTGCGCAAAAGCCCGATTACGCGCTGGCGAGTAATGCCGTTGAGGAATGTACCATTGGGCGCTGGTGTGAAAACCTCGCCACCACGTACCATGAAGACGTTTGAGGTTGCTGTCTCCGCAACGTTGCCAAGCACGTCGGTCACCAGCGCATTGTGAAAGCCTTTTGCCTTTGCCTCGCGCAGCATGCGCGCGTTGTTCGGATAAAGGCAGGCGGCCTTGGCATTGACCGGCATGACTTCCAGATATGGCCGACGGAACGATGTCGTGGTGACCGTGAAACCCTTCGGCTCGACCATGGGGATCGCTTCAAGGCAGAGTGCAAAATCCGTTGACGATGCGAGCGGAGCGACTGCGCTGGCGTCACCTTCTTCTGCCCAGTACATGGGGCGGATATAAACGTCTGTTCCAGGCGTGAACTTTTTCAGGCCCTCACGCGCAAGCGTCTCGATGTCATTGGCGGAAAGTGTCGGTTCTAATCCCAAAACACGGGCTGAATCATTAGCGCGGGTAGAATGGCGGTCAAGGTCTGGTGTTACGCCTTCAAAGAGGCGTGCGCCATCAAATACCAGCGAACCAAGCCAAGTCGCTTGTGAGGCTGCACCGAGAATGCGAACATCGCCTTCACGCCATTCGCCCTTGTAATAGGTCCACATCGCGCGTTTATCGGTCATTTCCCTAGTCCTTTGACAATATATTTCTCGTGCTTCTGCCCGCGTCAGAGCGCTGTCAAACACAAATCGTTATCGAAAAAATGCTCAAAGCGTCTTGATATGGTTGAATCAGGTTAACGTCCTAAGCACTTCTGTTTGAAGCGTTATTTCATCAACCGTGGACAGGCTACCTATATCGTAGGAGCAGGCAACGCCGGAGACAAGCGCGAACTTGTCACTGCTCGCTTTCAAGATTGTTCGGCCTTGTCTTCAACAAGCGCGGGGGTTGGTTCCGATGTGACGACAGCCGGAGGCCCCTCAACACCGCGTTGTCTTTCGCGGATAAAGGTGAAGAGACCGGAAATGGTAATGAGAACGATGCCGATCAGCATGGGCATATCTATGTGATCGTGGAAAACAAAATATCCGAAAAGGATCGCCCATATCATCTGGCTATACTGTGGGGACGCAATTGCACTTGCTGGCGCACGTTGGGCTGCAAGCATCAGCAGGATATTGGCTAGCGCGGCGAGAAGGCCATAGCCTGCGAGATAAACCCATTGCTCGGTATTTGGCGGCTCGTAGGACGGGACCATCAAAAACCCGCAGATGATGATCGGGCCGACAAGTCCGCTTGTATAAAGCGATATGCGCTTTTCATGTTTACCCATGACGCGGAAGATGATGATGCTCATCGCACCGCCCATGCCAGCCGCCAGTGCGCCTAGGTGGCCGATCGAGAGCTCCCTGAACCCCGGGCGAAGCACAATCAGAACGCCGATAAAGCCGATCAGAACCGCTGACCATCGCCGCCAGCCAACCTGTTCCTTCAAGAATACTACTGAAAGTATAGTCACGTAGGCCGGGAGAAGGAAAATGAGCGCGAAGGCTTCCGCCATAGAGAGATGTGTGAATGCCGTAACGCTTCCTATTGTTCCCATAGCCGCCGTTACGGTTCGCAATAGCCACATTTTGATATTGGTGGTGCGAAACATATCGAGCCAGACATCGTCAGCTTTCTTTGTAAATGGAATAGCCAGCAGACCAAGTACAGCGCCGAAGAATGCCACTTCGTAAGGTGACAGCGTGCCATCAAGAAACTTGACGCAGGCGTCGCTTACAGCGAATGCCGCATAGGACGCAAACGCGAGAAAAATACCGTAAAGCATGTCAATGTCCGAAAGAAACGGGGGAGGAGTTCGTTCCTGCCGCTCCCTTAATCGATTAGAAGCTTATTGGCAAAAGGCTTTTCTGAAAATTCGCATTTAAGACTATAAGTGGGCCATTGCTTGGAAAAGAAGTAAATTCGACCTTTTCAAGGTTTTGAGCTCAAGCAAAAACGCATGCCTCATTTGCAATCATATCCGTGGTGGAAATTTGGGCAAACGCCTATTTGATAATCATCCAAACGAGGAGAAAGCAAATGAACATTCGTCAGAAAGTACAGCAGTTCGTGTCCCGCCGCCGCGCTATCCGTGAGCTCGGTGCAATGGACGACCATCTTCTTGCCGATATCGGTGTTTCGCGTTCGCAGATTCACAGCGCCGTTTTCGGTAAGTAATAGCTTATGGCGTTTCTCTCGAAAGATCGCCCCATAAGTGAAAATCGAATAAAGTAACAAAGCGTCGGTCTCCAGTCCCGGCGCTTTTGTTTTATGCGTTGCCCCTTAAATAGTTTCTTGACCTGAAGGTCTGTGGTTCTGACTGCGCGATGCCGCTTTCCCAGTCGTTACAGCTTTAGTTTCTTGCCCGCTCATTATTCAGCTGTTTATCGCTAATGAGACATAATCCATACCATTTTGGGACAGATCGCTGTTGTTGCCAACGCAATTTTCCGCCAGCTTGTATTTGCGGGGGCAGGCGATGAAGATACGGCGTTTCCGTTTTAAACTGCGGTTTGTTTGCTAAACTTCATCGCCTCATATTTCATAGCAATGTCTATTGCCGGTTGGTGTTGCGTTTATTGTTCTAAATTATTGCCAGTCAGTATTGCGTGGAATGCAGGAGTGCACGCAATCTAGCTCTTGCGCATCGGGCGGTGTCAGGCTTATCTGGCCGCCCGATGACGCAAAGGCAGATACAGCATGGATATTATCTGGCGCGGGATTCTGATTGGAATTGGCGCAACCGTCGTAATGGACTTGTGGGCGCTGATACTGGCCGCAATACCGGGGCAGAGGCGCCCAAATTGGGGGCTGGTCGGTCGCTGGTTCTGGCATCTCCGCCACGGGCAAATTTTCCACGATAATATTTCTGATGCCAAGCCCTATAAGCATGAAGTAGCACTTGGCTGGATTGGGCATTATGCGGTCGGTATTCTTTACGGTGTCATCTTTGCCATTTATGGTGGCGCGGAATGGTTTTCCGACCCGGTTTTTTTGCCGGTTTGGATTTTCGGTATACTGACAGTATCGGCAGGGTGGTTTTTGTTGCAACCCGGTTTGGGAATCGGTTGGGCGGCTTCAAAATTGCCGAATGCGCGTAATGTACGTTTGCTCAATCTTATTGCACATACGTTTTTTGCTCTTGGCATGTATGGCACGGCTTTGCTCTTACAAAGCCCATTTCAATCAGTTAGTTAGAAATAATCGCGCCCCTCTCGCAAGTTGTCTTTTTTGAATCTGTTTCAAATATTTCCCGGCAAATGAGTGACTGGCGCGTGGTGAAATCTCAGTCCACACTAAATCATGTCAACAAACTGGCATTCACGCGGCAGAACTGTGCTTTTGTCCGTGATGGGTGTATGGGGAACTTGTCCGACTGCAAATCTGCAGCGGCAACTAACATTATGGCAATCGCATAGGTTGCCTCAGCTCGGCTCTTTACGAAGCGCAACAGGTTGCGCGTCGTGATTTTACGCGAACTGGGGCGCCAATTGACGGGCGCTTGCCTTGGAGGGACGATGCTCGAAAAGCTGTTCAAATTACAGGAACACGGCACTACGGCGAGAACGGAAATCATTGCCGGCGTGACGACCTTCCTGACGATGTCTTACATCATCTTCGTGAACCCGGACATTCTGTCCACTACGGGTATGGACCGAAACGCTGTTTTCGTTGCCACCTGCCTTGCGGCAGCTCTTGGCTCGATCATCATGGCGCTCGTTGCGAACTGGCCTATCGGCATGGCGCCCGGCATGGGGCTTAACGCCTTCTTCGCCTTCACCGTAGTCGGGGCGATGGGTTTTTCCTGGCAGCAGGCGCTTGGTGCCGTTTTCATTTCCGGCATCATCTTCCTGATCTTGACGGTGACGGGTGTACGCCGCTGGTTGGTCGAAGGCATTCCGCATTCGCTGCGTAGCGCGATTGCTGCGGGTATCGGTATGTTCCTGGCCCTGATCGGTCTCAAAAGCGCTGGTGTTGTTGTTGGCAACCAGGCAACTTTGGTCGGTCTGGGGGATCTGACGAAAGCTGGCCCGCTGCTGGCGATTGCCGGTTTCTTCATCATCGCGGTGTTAGATGCCCTGAAAGTTCGCGGTGCGATCCTCATCGGTATTCTTGTCGTCACCGTCGCATCGATTGCTCTCGGTATCAGCCAGTTCGGCGGCGTTTTCTCGGCTCCTCCGAGCCTGGGGCCAACGTTCCTTCAGCTTGATGTGATGGGCGCTCTGCATACCGGCATTCTGCACGTCATTCTGGTTTTCGTACTGGTTGAAGTTTTTGACGCCACTGGCACGCTGATCGGTGTGGCAAAGCGTGGTGGTCTGATCGAACCGGGTAAACCAAACCGTCTCGGACGCGCCCTTTTTGCCGATAGCACGGCAATCCTTGGTGGCTCGCTTCTCGGTACGTCTTCTACGACGGCCTATGTTGAAAGCGCGTCTGGCGTTCAGGCTGGCGGCCGCACAGGTCTGACGGCTCTGGTTGTTGCACTCCTGTTCCTTGCTGCCTTGTTCATTTCGCCGCTCGCCGGTTCGGTTCCGGCCTATGCTACGGCACCGGCTCTGATCTACGTCGCTTGCTTGATGATGCGTGAACTGACCGAGATCGAATGGCACGACGTAACGGAAGCCGCACCTGCTGCGCTGACGGCTTTGGCTATCCCGTTCACCTATTCGATTGCGAACGGTCTCGCCTTTGGCTTCATCAGCTACGTCGTGCTCAAGGCCTTCACCGGCAAGGCACGTGATGTGCATCTTGCTACCTGGTTGGTTGCTGCACTCTTCGTCATCCGCTTCGCATTCTTTGCGGAGTAACAATAGATGCGTCGGACCGAAACGGTCCGGCGCTTTTCTGCAACATCGGGAGGAATAGAACCGTGCAAACGGATGAACTGAAACTGCTTGAAAAACTGATCGACGTTATCGAGCAGGATGTCATTCCGCTGACCGAACGAGGCGTTGCGGAAGGCAACAAGGTTTTCGGCGCAGCTTTGTTGCGCAAATCAGATCTATCCCTTGTTCTTGCGGAAACCAACAACGAGACTGAAAACCCGCTCTGGCACGGTGAAGTGCACACTTTGAAGCGTTTCTACGAAATGCCGGAGAATGGGCGTCCGGATACGAAAGACATGGTCTTTCTTTCCACTCATGAACCTTGCTCCATGTGCCTTTCGGCCATTACCTGGAGCGGTTTCGACAATTTTTACTACCTGTTCAGCCATGAGGATTCACGAGATGCTTTCTCGATCCCTCACGATTTGAAGATCCTCAAGGAAGTCTTCACGCTGGAGCCGGGTGGGTATAACCGCGATAATGCCTTCTGGCACAGTCATTCGATTCCGAAGATGGTTGCGTCGCTACCAGACGCTGACCGTCATCGTCTCGGCAAAAGGCTCGATGCTATTTTCGCCAAGTATGACGAATTGTCCGGCACTTATCAGGCAAGCAAAGATGGAAACGCTATTCCTCTCAATTGAGGAGAAATCGTTTCATATGGTCATACGCCTGAAATAGGCACATGCCAGAGGGGATGCGCGATGTCGGATATTCGGCTCGCGCATTTTTCATGTCTGACAGGACGAGCATCATGACCTCTGACCATACAATATCAGCGATTGGCTTCTGCACCCCTACGGGTGACGGTAATTTCAGCACGCTTGAGGGCGCAATCCGCAATATCGTCGAACTGGGTTCGGAAGCTGTCGAATTGTCGCTATATGGCGAAGAAATAATCTCAGGCGGTCGTCTCATTCCGCATCGCGTGGATCGTCTCGTCGATATCACCAGACAGTTCGACACGCGCTACAGCGTTCACGGACAAATTGTTTCCAACTTCATGGATCGAGAGCATCTGGATTATCAAAAGGCGGTTGTTCGGGCGATGCTGGAACTCTGTGACCGCGTCGGAGCGGAAATTCTGGTTCATCACTCCGGCCATGCTCCGATGCCTGCACTTTCTCGTATTCCCGACCTCGACAAGATGGAACGGGACGCGCTCGCAGAATTGGCGGAGCTTGCGAAAACTTATGGCGTCCGGATCGCGCTGGAGAATATTTTCGCGATGAGCGATGCTGAATATCGCCAGACACCGGCTCAGGTTGCCGAAACAGTAGTTGCGGTCAATCATTCTGCCGTTTGCGGTTTGATCGATTTCAGCCATGCCTATATTGAATGCACACGTCTGGGGCTTGACTGGCGTTCGCAAATTCGCGCTATGGCTCCTGTGACCGGACATCTGCACGTTCACGATAGTTTTGGTCGTCCTTATACAATGACCAAGTTTTATCATCCTGCCGAGGCGACAGCACTCGGTATCGGCGATCTGCACTTGCCGATCGGATGGGGAGACATTCCGTGGGAAGAAATTTTCGACGAACTGACTTTCCTGCCCGATACATTCCTGATCATGGAAATCGGAGAAGATCGTTTCAGTACCGAACAAGCCGACAGTCTTGCACGTGCTCGCAAGTTGGCTGAACGCGTCAACAACCGCCTGAAAGCAGCCTGAATGAAATGAAACAGGCCGCGCAAAGAGCGTGGCCTGTTCTTTTGGTTCAGGCTTTTACTATTTGCGGATTTCACCAAGCTGCTTTTGCACTGCGTCGATAATGTCATCCCCGATCTGAGACTTATATTTGGCGTAGATCGGCTGGGACTTTTCAAGCATGCGAGCATGCTCTTCCGGTGACAGTGTGTTTACTTCCAGGCCCGCTTCCTTGATCTTCTCGAGCGACTTCTGGTTCAGTTCGCGAATGACTTTGCGTTCAATGTCGCGACCGACTACGGCACACTCACGCAAGGCGGCCTGTTCTTCCGGTGAGTACGTGTCGAAGATCGGCTTGGAGTAAAGGAACAGAAACGGTGTATAGGCATGTTTCGTTTCCGTTACGTATTTCTGCACTTCGTAGAACTTGGACGTATCGATTGTGACGTAAGGGTTTTCCTGTGCATCGATAGCCTTTGTTTCCAGCGCCGAGAAAATTTCACCGAAAGCCATCGGAGTAGCGTTGGCACCAAAGTTCTGGAATGTGTCGAGGAAGATGTTGTTCTGCATCACGCGGACTTTCATGCCGCTGAAATCTTCCCACTTGTTAACCGCGTGTTTTGAGTTTGAAAGATTTCGGAAGCCATTTTCCCAATAGGCCAGATTGACGAGGCCAACAGCCGCAAGCTTTTCGTCCATCATCTTGCCGAAGGGGCCATCGACGACGGCGTCTGCTTCTTTATCATTTGCGAAGAGAAATGGCAGATCGAAGACACCAAGTGCAGGAACGATGCCAACGAGCGGCGATGACGACGTGACGACGCCTTCCTGCACACCGGAACGCAGTGCCTGTGTGGCCTGCAAATCACCTCCGAGTGCACCGCCCCAGAACGCGGTTATCTTCATCTTGCCGCCGGACTTTTCAGCAAGACATTCATTCATTGCCTTGATGCCATTGCCGACAGGGTGATCCTCGTTAATACCGTTCGAAACGCGGATATTGCGATCCTGAAACTCTGCAAATGCAGGAACGGTTAGCGCTCCCGCCATAAGGGCGGTCGTTACCAGCATAATCAGTTTTCTCATTGAACTCTCCTCCCAGAGTTGATGTTAAACCTAATGAAGCCAGTTCATGGGTACCAACACGAGGCTTGGGAACAGAACCAGCAGCAACAATACGATCACCTGCGAAATCAGGAACGGATTTACGCCTGCGACCACTTTTCCTAGCGGAACCTTTGAGACGCCGCTCACGACATTTAGCACGACGCCCACTGGGGGTGTGATAAGTCCGATACTATTGTTCATGATGAACAGGACACCGAAATAAGCCGGATCAATACCCGCCTGCTTCACGATGGGCATCAGAACTGGCGTCAGGATGAGAATTGTCGGCGTGAGATCCAATGCCGTTCCAACAATCAACACCAGGATCATGATCGCAAGCATCAACAGTTTTGGGCTGTCGATTAACGGTGCAATATAGCCGCTGATTTCTGCCGGAATGTTTGCGGCCGTTATCAGCCATGACGAAACCAGCGCCGAAGCGACGAGAAACATGATGATGGATGTTGTCTTGGCTGCTCGCAGGAAGACGCCGTAAAGATCGACAAATCTCAGCTCGCGGTAGACGAACATACCGACAAAGAGGGCATAGGCTGCCGCTACCACGGCTGCTTCAGTCGGTGTCATGACGCCCATACGTATGCCACCTAGGATGATGATTGGCATGCCCAGCGCCCACAGTGCGCGTCCGGTTGCTTGTAGCCGATCTTTGCCTGATTGCTTGGGAAGCACTTTGAGATTGTCTTTTCTGACGACGATCTGCCACGTGAAGAGCAGGGCGATACCCATCATCAGACCCGGCACAATGCCAGCCATGAAAAGCTGCGTTATGGATACATTGGCGGCAACGCCGAATACGATCATAGCCATAGATGGCGGGATAACAGGTGCGATAATGCCGCCGGCAGCCATCAGTCCGGCAGAGCGCGGGATGTTATAGCCCGCTTTCGCCATCATGGGGACGAGGATCGTTGCAAGCGCTGCAGTATCTGCAGCAGCTGAACCCGATACGCTGGCCATGATGATGGCCGCAAGAATGGCAACGACACCGAGACCGCCTCGAATATGGCCAACGCAAGCTATGGCGAAATCAATGATGCGACGGGACAAGCCGCCCGAATTCATTAGTTCACCAGCCAGAATGAAGAACGGAATTGCCAGAAGGGTGAAGGAGTCAACACCAGCAATCATGTTCTGCGCTATGATCTGCGTGTTGAACATCCCCATGTACAACATGAGAATGACACCGCAGAACATAAGTGAGAAGGCGATCGGAACACCAATGGCCATAGCGCTGAGGAGTGAGCCGACAAATACTACAAGCGTCATGTCGTTTACTCCATCAGATGGTCGAGCGAATGTTCGCCCGCAAAGGTGGCAATTTCCTCATCGGTCAAGCGACCGGTGACAGCGCGCAGGAAACGCTCGGCCGCGATGATGAACATTGCGCCGCCGGTGAATAGTCCGACGCCGTAAACCCAGATCATCGAGAGCCCGGTGACGGGTGCAACCATGCTGGCGTTGATGTCGAATTGTTTCCATGTGCCCCAGAAGAAAATTCCCGAACACAGTGCGACGATCAGATAGCTGATCGCCATGCAAGTAATGCGACCCTGCCGCCCGAAGCGGGCAACGAGCGTCTCGATGCCCAAATGGCTGTTCTCGCGAAAAGTAAGAACGGCTCCGAGAAACGATACCCAGACGAAGAAATAACGCGCAAGTTCTTCCGATACGGTCAGTCCTGAATTTGCGGCGTAGCGCAAAATCACATTGACGAAGACCATAAAGGCCATGCCGGCAAGGAGGAAGACGAGAATTGCGCCAAGTATCTTGTAGAAGAAATCTATGGCTTTCGTCATATATCCATCCTCAAATTTTATCGAGCAGATTGCGCGCTTCCAGGTTTCGGATCAGCGCCCTTATGCCGAATGTCCATTCGGGACATTTGTCGGTCCTGTCGACCCAATTGACGAGGCGACCGAGCTTGGGAGTTGATATCTCCACACGGTCGCCGACTTCATGTGTGAAACCTTGTCCGGCACCGCGACGGTCCTTGACAGGTGCGAACATCGTGCCAAGGAACAACACGGCGCCGTCTGGGTATTGATGATTGCGGTTCATCATCTGCGATGCAAGATTTTCAGGATCGCGACTAATCGCTTCCATCGGGCTTTCGCCGGTCATCTCGAAACCGTCAGCTCCGTGAACAGTCAGCGACAGCTTGAGCTTGCGCAACACATCCATGGTGAATTCGCCATCGAACAGGCGAATAAAGGGACCGATAGCACAAGAAGCATTGTTATCCTTGGCTTTGCCGAGCAAAAGAGCCGAACGCCCTTCGACGTCCCTGAGATTGACATCGTTGCCCAGAGTTGCTCCAACAATGCGTCCATCAGAAGCGACGATCAAAACCACTTCCGGTTCCGGGTTGTTCCATTGTGAAATCGGTAGAATGCCGACAGTTGCGCCGCACCCGACGGCGGACATCGGCTGGGACTTGGTGAAAATCTCTGCATCAGGGCCAATACCCACTTCCAGATATTGTGACCAGAGCCCCATTTCTTGAAGGAGTGCTTTAACCTCCGCCGCCTTTTCGGAACCAGCTGCGACGCCTCTCAAATTGTCGCCAATGACAGGGGCCAGACGTTCGCGAATTTCACGGGCGCGGGAGGGGTCGCCTTTTGCCTGTTCTTCGATCACGCGTTCAAGCATGCTGTCTGCAAAGGTGACACCGGCTGCTTTGATCGACTGCAGATCGATGGGAGCAAGCAGCTCTCCGCGATCACCGGAAAGAAAATCATCCAGAGAGCCGAGATTGGTGAAGTTTTCTGTGCTTTCTAACTCGCGTAACAGTGAGTTGTGCTCCAGAAGACCCGAAACTGTAGCGGACAAGCTGGATATATCGTGCACGTGACCGTTTTTCACCAGTACTGGACAAGGGCCGTTTTCGGCTTTCGACCATACGCGACCGATCAAGATCGCAGAATGGCTGTCCTCGGGCAAAATCGCCGTTGCTTTCACTTCACGCTTGTCTTGCACAGATATCCTCCCATTTCATGACCTTTCCCATAGGTCATATGTTGTCAGGATGTCTGACAACAAGAGCGTTATTGTTATTAGCAGTCTGGGGCTGTGTCCAGACTTTAGGCCGAGCCAACATCAAAAATTAGATCGATCTGTTTTTCTTCGGCTGACGGTATAGGCCTTGTCCATTTCTGGGTGAAGTTCCATGCCAAGTCCTGCGCCGGGTGGAACCGTGATCATCCCGTTCTTCACTTCGGGCAGGGCCGTGACCAGATCGCGATACCAGGTCTTGTAGAATGCGCGGACGCTTTCCTGAATGAGGGCATTCGGTGCATTCAGTGACAGGTGCGTTGAGGCACACAAGACGACTGGTCCGGTACAATCATGAGGGGCGACCGGCAGATGCCAGGCCTCCGCCATGGCGGCAATTTTGCGGGCTTCCGAGAGACCACCACACCAGCTCAAATCGAGCATGACGACGCCAGCCACTCCAGTTTCGAGAAGATCACGAAACGCCCAGCGACTCCCCAGTGTTTCAGAGGCGCAGATCGGCGCTATGCTTGCTTCCGCATAACGCTTGAGACTGCCAAGACTATCCATCTTGATCGGGTCTTCGTGCCAGAAGGTCTTGAAAGGCGCGAGTTCACGGGCGATCTGCATGGCAGGCAAGAGCTGCCACATTGAATGAAATTCAACCATGATATCCATGCGGTCACCGACGGCTGCACGGATTTTCTCGAAAGGCTGTAATGCCGCCTTTAGATCAGACTGAGAGATATACTGCCCGCGTGTCTTTTCTGCCGCCATGTCGAATGGCCAGATTTTCATCGCAGTTATGCCCTCGTCCAGCAACGAGAGCGCAAGTTCGTCTGCGTGGTGCAGGAAGCCATTAAGATCGTCATAATTAGCTCCAGCACCCGCCAGACCATAATTGGCGGATTGCTGGCCGGTAGCCTTCTTGATGTATTCCGTTCCGGCGCAGGTATTATAGGTTCGGATGGACTGACGGCTGAAACCGCCGAGAAGTTGAGCAATCGGGAGGTTGGCAGCTTTGCCGTATAGATCCCACAGGGCAATATCGAATGCAGAGTTGCCGCGCACTTCCGCGCCGGTTGAACGGAAACCGAGATAGCCCACAAGGTCAGATGCCAGCAGATCGATTTGCAAAGGATCGCGACCGACAACGCGCGGCGCAACATATTCGTGGAGATAGGCCTCGACCGTTTCGGACATGAAAAAGGTCTCACCGAGTCCGGTAATTCCTTCGTCCGTATGAACTTCCACCCACAACAGGTTTGGCCGTTCGGCGATACGGATGGTTTCGATTGCGGTGATCTTCATTGCACCTCCCAATGCAGCTCGATTGCCTGCAAACTAGCTTTTCTGACCTTCATTGAGCTTTTCAAGATGAAGGAGCAGGGCGCTGTGATCCTTCTCGCCACCGCCTTCGTCCACGAAAGCTGCGAAGGCTTCGCGTACGGTCTCGGTCAATGGTAAGCTCAACGATAGGTCGCCCGCAGTCTTGAGGATCGAATTGAGATCTTTGAGCTGGATGCGCGATGTGCCGCCCGGCTCAAAATTTCGGTCAATCATCCGTTTGCCGTGCAGTTCGAGAATGCGGCTTTCACAGAAACCACCGCGGATGGCGTCGCGAAATGCTGCCCGCGACCCACCGCCTTTTTCAACCAGAACCATTGCTTCAGCGATTGCTCCGATAGTTACGGCGACAATCTGCTGATTGGCAAGTTTTGCGAGCTGACCGGCACCTGACGGGCCGACGCGGGTGAGGCGTCCCATTGGTTTGAACACATCGGCAAGGCCAGCGATGATCGCTTCATCTCCTCCGGCCATGATGGCAAGCGTGCCTTCCTGGGCACCCACCACGCCACCGGAAACCGGGGCATCGATGTGATTGATGTCAATTGCCTTTAGACGCTTGGTATGTTCGCGTGCGAAGTCTGGTGAAATTGAACTCATGTCAATGACTGCACTGCCTTTTTTCAAGACTGCTGCGGCCCCTCGATCGAAAAGGACGTCGCGTACTGCCGGGCCATCGGTCAACATCGTGATGACTAAATCCGCGGTCTCTGCTGCCTCGGCGGCAGACTGAGCAAGTTTGGCACCTTTTTCAGCAAGAGGGGCAGCCTTGGCGCTGTTCCGGTTCCAGACGGTTACATCAAAGCCTGCATCCAGAAGCCGACTGGCCATTGGTGCGCCCATCAGGCCGGTTCCAAGAAAAGCGATCTTGCGTGTCAACGTTGGCCTCCCATTTCATCTTCGATGTGAACGCGAATGATCTCATCAAAGGATGTTTCAGCGGTGAAGCCAAGAGCCTGGGCGCGTTTTGCTTCAAAACCGGGAGCCCAGCCTGCAACCATACGCATGATCATTTCGTCTGGCTCATGGCGGATCAGACCTACCGCCTTTTCCCCCGCAACGCGACGTAATGCTTCAATCTGCTCGCCTACAGTCGCACTGAGGCCCGGCATGGAAAGATTGCGACGTGCTCCAAGTGCTTCCGTATCGATGGTGGCTCCATGGATTAGAAAGCCGACGGCTGAGCGCGGCGAAGCATGCCAATGCCGGACATCTTCAGGAACAGGCAAGATTGCTTCTTGCCCGGAGAGTGGCTCACGCAGGATATTGGAGAAAAAGCCGGATGCAGCCTTGTTCGGTTTGCCGGGGCGTATGCAGATCGTTGGCAGGCGAACGCCGATGCCGTCGAAGAAACCGCGCCGGGTGTAGTCTGACAACAGAAGTTCGCTGATAGCCTTCTGCGTGCCGTAGCTCGTCAACGGGGTCGTGTGAAATTCATCAGGGATCGGGTAGGGGAGCGGAGCACCAAAAACGGCAATGGACGATGTGAAAACCACGCGAGGCTTATAGCCGTCAGCAATGTGTGCAAGCCTGATCGCATCGAACAGATGGCGGGTGCCATCCAGATTGATTCGATACCCCTTATCGAAATCTAGTTCTGCTTCACCGGACACGATTGCCGCGAGGTGGAAGATGACGTCAGGGCGTCCTGACACGATCTTCTGAGCGGTTTCCATGGTGGATATATCTGCTGCCAGAGTATCGACCGATCCTGCAAAGCCTTTCGGAGGTTCCGCTGCAACGATATCGATAAGTGTCAGTTTTTCAACTGGAGTTTCCCCGAGATGGCCGTCGTTTGAAAGGCGCTGTGTTAGTTTGCGCCCGACCATGCCGGCAGCGCCGATGATTGCAATATGCATCTAGAAGGCTCCTCCTTGCCTCGCAGCCGACCCTACTCGAAAACGTGGCGTTGGCTACCATTACGACACTTCTCCAGTCTCCTACCAGATTTGTGTTGTAGGGTTGTCTGATAACCTTATATGTAGGCATTGAAAACGGTTTTCTCCATCATGCCACAGGAATGAAACGGAAAAGCCTGCCGCATCTTAAAAACTGTCGTACATCCGCGACAGCGCATTGCATATCGGTAAAGCCAAGAGGATATCATGTACGGTTCGGGGGACATGACTGGAAACAAGCAGGCCGATCTCGTTGCTCTTTTGGGCGATGATCTGGTTATGACCGGGAGAAACGACATGCTTGGCTATTGTCGCGACTGGCCGGGGGATGTGGAGAATACGGCAGTTGCCTTGATCCGACCACGTTCGACAGCGGAGGTTTCTGCTGCGGTTAAAGCCTGCACCTCACTGGGGTTGTCTATCATTCCGCAAGGCGGAAATACCGGTTTGGTGCAAGGCGGCGTACCGGATGGGCGCGACAATCTGGTCATTCTAAGCCTTGAGCGGATGGATCATATTCGGAAGATTGATCCGGATGATTTTTCGGCGGTTGTGGATGCCGGTTGCATTCTCTCCGAAATGAAAGACAAACTGGCAGCCGAAGGGATGTTTTTTCCATTAGCACTTGGTGCACAGGGAAGCTGCCGCATCGGGGGAAATGTCAGCACCAATGCCGGAGGCATCAACGTGTTGCGTTATGGCATGACCCGTGAGCTGGTCCTGGGGCTGGAGGTTGTGCTGCCAGACGGTACGATATTCAATGGTCTTTCGACGTTGAGAAAAGACAATCGTGGGATTGACCTGAAACAGCTATTTATCGGGGCAGAAGGCATTCTGGGAGTAGTGACCGGTGTGGCAATCAAACTTATGCCCTTACCGGACAAGGTGGAAACTGCCCTGCTGGGGCTCAATTCGCTGGATGACGCGATTACCCTTTATCGGCGCGCGCGTGTGCAGTGCTGTGATTTGATGTCCGCCTTTGAATTCATGCCGCCAGTGGCTTTTACCTTGGCGCGAGAGGCGATGCCGGAGCTTGCCATGCCACTTGGACAATACCCGGCCTATGTCTTGATGGAGGTCTCGGGTTCAGGGCTGGTCGACATACTATCCTTGATGGAACAGTTTCTCGCTGGCGCGATGGAAGATGGCCTCGTTCTTGACGGGACAATAGCGTCCTCTCGTGCGCAAGGTCAAAATCTCTGGACATTTCGTGAAGCGATGAACGAAGGACAGGCGCTGCGTGGCAAGCACCTGCGTACCGACATCTCGGTACCGCTTTCAAAGCTGGCATCATTCGTCGGAGAAACAGAAAGGGAACTGGCCAAGGTCCTTCCAGATTGTCTCGCCGTTTCTTATGGGCATGTCGGCGACGGCAACGTGCATCTCAATGTAATTCCTGAAAGCAATCTCGATGTTGCGGCGAAAGACAAGAAGATCAAACTTGCCAAGGAAACGATCAATGCTGTTCTGGATCGTTACGCAGGCAGCATCAGTGCAGAGCACGGCATTGGTCGCCTCAAAAGGGAAGATTTCGAGAAGCGCATTGACCCTGCACGGCGAAAACTGCTTGAAGGTATCAAGCAAGTCATCGATCCGGACAATATCATGAATCCGGGCTGCCAGCTTTCTCTTGACTCTTCAAAAGGCTGACGACACACCGCTTGAACGGGCAATCAGGGAGACTTCATCAATTTGTTTGGCGAAATCAGGCGTAACGAGCAGCTTCCGGGACGTATTGCTTCGGAAATTACGCGGCAGATCAGTGAAGGTAGTCTTCTGCCGGGACAAAAGTTGCCGACAGAACATAATCTTGCACAAAGCTTCGGTGTCAGCCGGTCGGTCGTACGTGAAGCGATTGCCCAGTTGCGTAACGAGGGCCTGGTTGAAACCCGACAGGGTGTAGGTGCATTTGTAACGGAACCCGACAGGCGGCATGCTCTCCGCATAGAACCTGAAACACTTGCCAATCGTGACAGTTTCCGCAGCCTGTTCCAGTTGCGAATGGCGTTGGAGATAGAAGCGGCGGGGCTAGCTGCGGTGCATCATGATGAACAAGACATGATGCAACTGAATGAAGCACTCGCAGAGATGAGCGGTTCGAAAAAATGGACGGATACCGGTATTGCTGCTGATCTGACATTTCACCGTGCGCTCGCTTCCGCAACACATAACGAATATTTTCCGCTGGTTCTGGGTTTCATTGCCGAACGCATCAATCAGGCAATCAATGCGGCGCGTGCGCGGGCGGTACTAGAGCAGATTGTCGAGATTACAATCAATGAACACACCGCAATCAGGGATGCGATTCGTTCACGTGATCCGTTGCGAGCGCGCGAAGTGATGCGCCAACACATTATGCAGGCGGCAAGCCGCGTCGGTCTCAAACTGGAAACTTTCTGATGGCTCCTTCTTTCGAACTATTCAGTCTGGAAGGGCGCATAGGTCTGATTACCGGCTCAAGCCAGGGTATCGGCTTTGCATTGGCTCAGGGGCTTGCAGAACATGGAGCAACGGTAATCATCAATGGCCGTGATCAAAACAAGGTGGATAAGGCCGTTACGCTACTGGAAAACGAGGGCCATACGGTCTTTGCGTCGGTGTTCGATGTGACGGTTGCTGAAGAAGTTCGTGCAGCTATTGATGCGATTGAAGAGGAAATCGGTGCGCTCGATATTCTGGTCAATAATGCCGGGATGCAATATCGCGCGCCGCTTGAAGATTTTCCGATCGAGAAGTGGCAGCAGCTTCTGGAAACCAACATTTCCAGCGCATTTTATGCTGGGCAGGCAGCTGCGCGCCATATGATCCCACGAGGACACGGCAAGATAATCAACATTGCTTCGGTTCAAAGTGAACTGGCACGACCTTCCATTGCACCTTATACGGCAACAAAGGGAGCTATCCGTAACCTGACGCGCGGCATGGCCACCGATTGGGCCCGACATGGTTTGCAGATCAATGCGGTCGCTCCCGGCTATTTCAAGACTCCGCTGAATCAGGCATTGGTTGATAACCACGAATTTACGGCATGGCTGGAGAAAAGGACGCCGGCGGGGCGTTGGGGTGACGTGGAAGAGTTGGTCGGCGCTGCAGTATTCCTGAGCAGCGATGCCTCCTCTTTCGTCAATGGACAGGTTTTGCACGTCGATGGCGGCATGACCGCGAGTGTATGAGGAATTGATGCTGCGTATTATCGTTATGGGTGTTTCGGGTTCCGGAAAATCAACCGTAGGCGAGAAGATTGCCGATGAACTGGCGCTCCCGTTTCTTGAGGGCGACTCTCTTCATCCGAAGTCCAATGTCGATAAGATGTCAGCGGGCATCCCCTTGCAGGATGAGGATCGTTGGCCCTGGCTCGACAAAATCGGTGAACGTCTTGCGGCTTCGACCGACGGAATCGTTGTTTCCTGTTCCGCACTGAAGAAGAGCTATCGTGAACGTCTCCGCTCTGCTGCTGGTACACCGGTGCTGTTTGTTTTTCTGGATGGCAGTTTTGAAGTGTTGCACGAGCACATGGGGCATCGCACTGGGCATTTCATGCCGGTCACTATGCTGGAAAGCCAGATCGCCACGCTCGAAAGCCCTGTTGGAGAGCCGCTGGTCTTCCGTGCAGATATCGCCGAGACCGTGGAAAAAATTGTTTCCGACAGTCTCGAATGGATACGCTCAGTTCAGTTCTAGGACTATTTCAGGGGCCAGAAGAACATCAGTGTTGGGACTGTTACAATCGCTATAATGATTGATAGCGGTAATCCCAGACGTGGATAATCGCTGAATTTATAACCACCTGGCCCCATGACCAGCGTATTGCATTGATGGCCGATTGGCGTGAGGAAGTCACACCCTGCGCCGATCGCAACCGCCATCAAAAAGGCCTCCGGCTTGAAACCAAGTCCGGAAGCAAAACTTGTGGCGATGGGAGCCATGACGAGCACTGTCGCAGCATTGTTAAGAAATGGCGTCACCATCATCGCTGCTACAAGAATGAGCGCCAACGCACCTGCTGGCGGCAACTGATGGCCGATTGTGGCGAGCCCTTCTGCGATGAGGTCCGTGCCACCGGTTGTTCGGAGCGCATCCGAAACCGGGATGAGTGCCGCAAGCATCACTAGAATTGGACCGTCGATTTCGTCATAGACCTCGTTGAGAGGTATCACCTTGAACAGCAGCATAGCGACAGCGGCGGCAAAGAAAGCCACCGCCACTGGTACAAGGCTTAACGCGGTTGCCCCGATGGCAGCGATCAGAATGGCGAGCGGGATCAACCCGCGCCGAACGCTGCCAAGCATAAGCTTGCGACGGGCAAGCGGCAGCAATTCGAACTCCGGCAGGAAGGTGGACAGATTTGCTTGTCTGCCTTGCAGTACGACCACGTCACCGAAACGGAGGATGACTTCACTGAGACGCTCAGTAATACGTTCGCCTGGCCGGCTGACCGCCAGAAGGTTCAGATCGTACCGCGCAAAAAGGGCAAGTCTCTGGGCCGTTAGGCCGATTAGGCGCGAGTTCTTGCCGATAACAGCTTCCACAACCTCGATGTCGGTGGAACCGCTTGTCTCGGACGGATTGCGGTTCTCGGACAGGGTAAGCTTTCCGGCACTTATGACAGCATCGAGCGCTTTTGGATCGCCTTCAAGAAGAACGACATCGCCTTCGTTCAGGATCGTATCTGGAAGTGGCGTCAATCGCTGGTCGTTGCGTATGATGGAAGTCACCATCGCTTCACCTTCTGCTGCCTTGATGAGATCGGTCACGCGCTTGCCGGTCATCGTCGAAGTCTTGGTGATACGCGCTTCGGAAGCATAATTCTTGATCTTGATTGCCTCATCCAGCGATACGTTTTCGCGAGTGCGCTGGGGAACGAGCCAGTAGAAGAGTACCAGATAGACGAGTCCTACGACTGACAGTACAGCGCCGACGGGCGTAAAATCGAACATTGTGAAGGGCTCACCAACCATTTCGCCGCGAATGCGAGAAACAACGATGTTGGGCGAAGTGCCCACTTGGGTCATCAAACCACCGAGCAACGCACCGAAGGCCATAGGCATGAGAAAGGTCGATGGAGAAACATTGGAACGACGCGCGAATTGAAAAGCAACCGGTATCATGATTGCCAGTGCGCCGACATTCTTGACAAAAGCGGAGAGAACGGTGACGACTGCCACCAGCACGGCAAGTTGGAGCCGAACGCTATTCATTTCTGGCAGAAAACGCTGCACCGCCGCCTGCATAAGGCCGGAACGTGCGACACCCGCACTGACCACCAACGCACTGCCAACGATGATAACGATGTCGTCGCTGAAACCCGAAAATGCGTGATCGAAGGGCACAACCCCAACTGCTATTGCCAGGAGAAGTGCACAAAGTGCGACCACATCATAACGGAACTTGCCCCAGATAAACGCTCCCATCATGAGTATGATTACCGCGAAGGAGAGTATCTGCTGATGCGTCATCTATCGGGATTTCCTCACAGGCGGAAAAATATTCCACTTCTCTGTAACCGATAAATTCTAAAACAGAAATCGATTATTATAGCGGGTTGCGCTCCGTCGAAGGGCGCAACCCGTTTCATGTCAATCATTTACACGCTGGCCATCATTGCTGAAAACATGCACGTTTCCAGAGGAAGCGCCAACTCTGACAGTCTCATCAATGTTATGTGCCGACCGTCCGGCAACGCGGAAGATAAGCGGCTTGCCATCTGACAACGCAGCGTGGATGTAGCTTTCTGCACCGACGAGTTCGACAGCTTCAATACGAATGGTTGCATTAAATCCGTCAGCGTCCGGCTCGCCATCTTCCAGAATACGGATATCCTCTGGGCGAACACCGATGGTGAAACTCCCGTCAGGTTTTTGTACCGCGCTGCCTGTCGCCCAACCGGTGCTTTCTGTGCTTTGCAGCAGGTTCATTGATGGGGAACCGATAAATGTCGCGACGAAGGTGGAGGCAGGTTTTTCGTAAAGCTCGATCGGCGTGCCAACCTGTTCGATATGGCCGGCATTCAGCACGACAAGACGATCAGCCATGGTCATGGCCTCCATCTGGTCGTGTGTCACGTAAACGCTGGTGGTGCCAAGCGAGCGCTGTAGGCGCTTGATCTCGACACGCATCTGCACGCGCAGTTTTGCGTCCAGATTGGACAACGGTTCATCAAAGAGGAAAGCTGCCGGTTCGCGCACAATGGCACGCCCCATGGCGACACGCTGGCGTTGACCACCAGAAAGCTGACGGGGCTTGCGCTCAAGGAACGGCTCGATTTCAAGCGCCTTCGCAGCCTTGGCGATGCGGCGCTCGATCTCGTCCTTTGGTGTTTTGCGGTTCTTCAGGCCATAGGCGAGGTTCTCGCGCACCGACATATGCGGATAGAGCGCATAGTTCTGAAACACCATGGCTATATCGCGCTCTGCGGGTTCCACTTCGTTGACCACGCGATCGCCAATGGAGATTGTGCCGGATGTAATACCTTCAAGACCCGCTATCATGCGCAGGAGAGTGGATTTACCGCAGCCTGAAGGGCCTACCAGCACCACAAATTCACCGTCGTGAATCTCCAGCGATACGCCTTTGATGACTTCAACATTGCCGCCATAGCTCTTGCGGACGTTATCAAGAACGATTTTGCTCATTACTTTTCCGTTTCAACGAGACCTTTAACGAACCAGCGCTGCATCAACACCACAACGAGGATCGGCGGGATGATGGCCAGAATGGCTGTTACCATGACGTAATTCCACGGCGTGGACGCGTCAGCCCAATCGACCATGCGGCGCAGGCCGATGATGATCGTGTTCATCTTGGCATCATTGGTAACCAGCAGTGGCCAGAGATACTGGGTCCATCCGTAAATGAAGAGAATGACGAAAAGCGCTGCAATATTCGTCTTCGAAAGGGGGAGCAGGATATCCCGCATGAAACGGAATGGCCCGGCATTGTCGATACGCGCTGCTTCAACCAATTCCCCCGGAATGGTGAGGAAGAACTGACGGAAGAGGAATGTCGCTGTCGCGGATGCCATCAATGGCAGCGTAAGCCCGGCATAGGTATCGATCATGCCGAGATCCACGATCACTTTGTAGGTTGGCAGGATACGAACCTCCACAGGCAGCATCAACGTTATGAAGATCATCCAGAAGAAGAACATGCGCATTGGAAAGCGGAAAAACACAATCGCGAAAGCCGACATGAACGAAATGATGATCTTGCCGACGGCGATTGCCATTGCGACCACGAACGAGTTCCAGAGAAGTCGTTCAAGACTTACACCAACAACACGCTCCACACCGCCAAAGATGGCTTCGCCGTAGTTTTCGACGAAATGGTCGCCGGGCAACAGCGAGATTGGCGGGCGAATGATCTGCGTTGACGTCATCGTTGAAGCGACGAAGGTGTAGTAGATCGGAAAGGCAACAATAATGATGCCAAGGATCAGGATCAGATGGCCGATCAGGCTGGAGATTGGGCGTTTTTCTATCATTGTCGCCTCACTCACGAATAATGCACGCGCTTCTCAACGAAGCGGAACTGGAATGCGGTCAAGGCAATTACGATTGCCATCAAAATAACAGACTGTGCCGAGGAAGAGCCCAGATTCAGATTGACGAAGCCATCGTTGTAAACTTTGTAGACTAGCGTTTCGGTGGCTTTGGCAGGGCCGCCGCCGGTCACGGCATGGATGATGCCGAACGTGTCAAAGAAGGCGTAAACCGTATTCACGACCAGCAAGAAGAAGGAGGTCGGTGCAAGAAGTGGAAATACGATAGACCAGAATCGCCGCGCTCCGCGTGCGCCATCGATGGCTGCTGCTTCGATCAACGATTTAGGAATTGCTTGTAAGCCTGCGACAAAGAACAGGAAATTATAGGAAATCTGCTTCCAGGCCGCGGCAACGACGACGAGGCCCATAGCCTGATTGCCGTCAAGCAGCGGATCCCATGCAATGCCATTACGGCGCAGAATATACGCAAAAGTACCCATCGCTGGGTTGAACATGAAGAGCCACAACATGCCGGCTACAGCAGGAGCTACGGCATAGGGCCAGATCAGGAGCGTACGATAAAATGTCTTGCCACGGATGACGCGATCTGCCGCCGTTGCAAGCAACAACGCTGCGCCCATGGCAAGCAGCGCGGTCAGAACGTTAAAGACAATCGTTACTCTGAATGAATGTAGATAGTTCGGGTCGGCCAGAACGGTTGTGAAGTTCGCAAGGCCTACAAAAGCAGACTTCAGCCCGAATGCGTCTTCACGCATGAAAGACTGATAAATTGCCTGACTGGCTGGCCAGAAGAAAAACACCACAGTCAGAACGATCTGCGGGGCCAGCAGGAAGTAGGGCAAGATTTTATTTGGAAAGGTAACTTTCTGCACGGGGAGCTTCCTCGTGGGTGACAAGGCCGCCCACCACAAGGGCAGGCGGCGTTGTGTTTATGTGATCAATTATTGAGCTGCGGCAATCGCGTCGTTGGCGCGCTTGACAGCGTTTTCAAGTGCAGTTTTCGCATCCTGCTTGCCGCCGAGCATTGCTTCGAACTCTTCGTTCAGAATATCGCGCACCTGCGGCAAGTTGACGAGACGCACGCCCTTCGAATTTTCGGTCGGTGCCTTGCCCATCATCTGCAGGATAGGTGTTTCGCGGCCCGGATTCTTTTCATAGAAATCCGACTTCTTGGTTTCCTCGTATGCCGCCAGTGTTACAGGCAGATAGCCGGATTTTTCGTGCAGCTTGACCTGAATTTTGGTTTGCGAGAGGAAGTTGAAGAATTCTGCGACGCCCTTGTATTGTTCGTCGCTAAGGCCTGCGAAGACCCACAGAGATGCACCGCCAGGGATCGTATTCTGCGGGCCGTGACCTTCGTAGTAAGGCAGCTGGCCGATGCCGTAATTGATACCCGACTTAACAACATCGCCGAGACCGCCGGAGGATTCGGTCAGCATTGCGCATTCACCAGAGGTGAAAAGCTGCTTGGCTTCCGATGTGCGGCCGCCGTAGCGGAACGTACCGTCTTTCGCGAGATCGGCAATCGACTGGAAGTGCTGAATGTAAAGCGGCGAGTTGATTTCGAGCTTCACATCGGTGCCGCCGAGACCGTTTTCATTCGTGCCATAAGGAACGTTGTTCCAAGCCGCGAAGTTTTCGGTCTGAATCCAGGTCAGCCATGTGGAAGTGAAACCGCACGGTGCCGCACCGCTGGATTTGATCTTCTTGGCAGCTTCGAAAACTTCAGGCCAGGTTTTCGGCGGATTGTTTTCGTCGAGACCAGCCTTCTTGAAGACATCCTTATTGTAATAGAGGATTGGTGACGAGGAGTTGTACGGAAAGGACAACATGGTGCCGTCTGGCTTCGAATAGTAAGCGACGATGCCAGGCAGATACTGCGACTTGTCGAATTTGAAGCCACCCTTTTCCAGAACTTCTGCAGCTGGAACCATTGCACCTTCGGCAGCCATCATAACACCGCTACCGGCGTCGAAGACCTGAAGGATTGCGGGGGGCTGCTTAGAGCGGAACGCAGCGATGCCGGCATTCAGCGTTTCGGGATAAGTTCCCTTGTAGACAGGAACAATCTTATATTCGCTCTGGCTTTCGTTGAACTCCTTCGAGAGTTCATTGACCATTTCGTTGTTGGCACCGGTCATGCCGTGCCACCATGCCAGCTCCGTCTGGGCAAATGCCTGAGAACTGATGGTGAGGGCGAGGGCGCTTGTCAGCGCCGAAGTCGTGATCAGACGGATAAGCATGTTTCCTCCTCGAGTGTGAGATTGCGTGAACATTTGAGTTCCTTGGTGATGGTCTCAAAGCCCCGACATCTGCGATATTTTCATTGCACCTATATGAATGCAATTTTTGCCAAAGGATCAACCTTCGATTCTTCCAATGGCAGAATAAATCCGAAAACGATAGCGTTCGAAACGAAAAAAACCGAAAGGAAAGTGATATTCGTGGGGAGAACATGCGTATAATTAATGGGTTGGGAACGCCACGTAATGCCATTTCCGCATGATGACTGCTGGTTCGCCGTTCAACGGATTGACCAATGTGCAAGACTGAACTGATATATGCCTTTCGAATCTGACCGGCGGTTTTACTGAGTTTTGTCTTCAACCGGATCGGACATTGCCCAACTTGCTGACAGGTGAAGTTATGCCGAGTGACGATCGCAGGAAAAGTCGCGTTACGCTGCTGGATGTGGCACGCCATGCCAACGTATCGCGCGCGACGGCTTCCCTTGTCATCCGCAAAAGCCCGTTGGTGGGAACAGTAACGCGCGAAAAAGTAGAAAAAGCCCTTCAGGAGTTGGGCTATGTCTACAATATGGGGGCTGCTAGCCTCCGGGTAGAGAGGTCTAATACGGTTGGCGTCATCGTGCCCACCCTTGGCAACCCGTTTTACGGCGAATTGCTTTCAGGAATAGACAGTGTTGTGGGTGAAGCAGGGCTGGTCGTTCTTCTCGCCAATAGTCACGAGAACTTCACCAATCAGAGTACCCTTATGCAGCGTATGCGTGAGCATGGTGTTGATGGCGTGATCGTTTCGCCAACAGCGGAAACAGCACCGGAGTTCGTCGAGCAGCTTGCTGACTGGGGCTTGCCTATTGTGCAGGTGTTGCGTCATGTGACCGATCGTGTCGATTATGCAGGCGTTGATTACGCGGGTGGTATGCGGCAGGCGGTCAATCATCTGGCCACACTTGGGCACAGGACAATCGCATTCGCTGTGCACGGGCCGATTCATTCCGCTTACCGCGAACGTGTCGAAGGTTTTCGCGAGGCAATGCAACAACAAGGGCTCGATCCTGAGATGATTGTCCGCTTTCCGCAGACGATGCCGGACATCGCCAAAGCGGCTCCGCTTCTCTTTCAGGACGGCCGGAAGCCGACAGCTGCCGTCTGCTTCAATGACGTGATTGCGCTAGGCCTTTCGGCAGGGCTTTATGATTGCGGGAGAATGGTTGGTGAGGATGTTTCGTTGATCGGCTTCGACGATGTAAGCGATGCTGAAGCAACCCGCCCCCGGTTGAGTTCCGTGTCAACCCGACCTGTTACGGTTGGTGAGAATGCCGCTGGATTGCTTCTTTCCCGTTTGGCAAACCCGGAAAAACAGGCGCAGCGGATCATCAGCGAAACATATTTGCGAGTTCGACAGTCCTGTGGACCGGTAAGAGCCTCTGTTATCTAATCCCAATTAATGATTGACGTATGAGGCTAAACGCATTTAGATCGATCTAAATTATTGCTGCCGGGAGGAAAAATCGGCACAGTTGCGTACCGGGAGGTTCAGCATTGTATAATTTCAACTTCGCGCCTGTTTTCGCGTCGCTGGATAAGTTGCTTGTCGGCGCATGGCAGACAATTGAATTGTCTTGCGCGGCGATGGTGCTCGGCCTGATTGTTTCGATAGTCTGCGCGCTTGGGAAGACGTCTGGACCAAAGCCAGTACGCTTAATCATTGATGCCTATATCGAAATTATCCGCAACACGCCATTCCTGGTGCAGATCTTCTTCATCTTCTTTGGATTGCCTTCTGCTGGTTTGCGATTGTCGCCCAACAGTGCAGCGCTTCTGGCGCTGGTGGTGAACTTCGGTGCTTACGGTACCGAGATTATTCGTGCTGGCATTGAATCCATTCACAAAGGTCAGGTGGAAGCAGGAACCGCACTCGGTCTCTCAAAGCTGCAAGTGTTCCGCTATGTGATCATGAAACCAGCTTTGCGGACGGTTTATCCGTCACTCACCAGCCAGTTTATCTATCTGATGCTGACTTCGAGTGTGGTTTCCGTAATTTCCGCAAACGAACTTGCAGCGGCGGGTAACGATCTACAGTCGGCGACCTTCGCGAGTTTTGAGGTCTATATTGTTATCACGCTCATGTATCTCGTCATGTCCATCGGTTTCTCGGCCATTTTCTCAGTGATCGAGAAGGTGGCTTTTAAATACCCGTTGAGCTGATAGGAGCGGGCCATGATCAGACCTTTCGGCTGGAACGAATTTCTCATTATCGTCTATGCAGCGCAGTGGACCATTGCTCTTTCGGCTATTGCCTTTGTCGGCGGTGGCATCGGAGGGCTGCTTGTCGCGCTGATGCGTGTTTCGGACGCTCGCACCCCACGTTACATCGCACTCGGCTTTATCAGGCTGTTTCAGGGTACACCGCTTCTGATGCAGCTCTTCCTGGTGTTCTTCGGCCTTAATATTTTCGGTCTGGGTATCAACCCCTGGATTGCTGCGACGATTGCGCTGACATTGCATGCAAGCGCTTTTCTCGGGGAGATTTGGCGCGGCTGCATTGATGCAGTGCCGCCCGGCCAACGTGAAGCGGCGACGGCATTAGGGCTGCGCTACTACAATCGTATGCGCTATGTGGTCCTGCCACAAGCCGCACGCATTTCCGTTGCGCCGACAGTGGGCTTTCTCGTGCAGCTCATCAAAGGCACTTCGCTTGCCGCGATCATCGGATTTACAGAACTGACGCGACAGGGACAGATCATCAACAACGCGACGTTCAGCCCGTTCATGGTGTTTGGCACGGTAGCGGCTGTCTATTTTGTCCTATGCTGGCCGTTATCGATTTTGGCACGCCGAATGGAAACGAGGTTTTCTCGCGCTACAGCTCGGTAATTGGGGACTTTGGTAAGACGATCAGTATTTCCGACCGAATGTAAACCAACACGGCGTCAGGAAATGCGTTGAAAATAACGAAACGGTGCCGGTGAGGAGACTGGTACTTAATGGGAAGGGATAAACATGACTATTACCAGACGTTTGGCAATGGCCCTGATTGGTGCGGGTGCCCTTGCAACGGCGTTGGCACCGGCTGCATTCGCTCAGACCGTTGACGACATCAAGTCCGCTGGAAAAATCAAGATCGGTATGCTGGTCGACTTTCCGCCATTTGGCATCATGAACACCAGCAATGAACCGGATGGGTATGACGCCGATGTCGCGAAGTTGCTGGCGAAGGAGCTGGGCGTCGACGCACAGATCGTGCCGGTCACCGGTCCAAACCGTATTCCTTATCTGCAGAGCGGACAGGTGGACGTTCTGGTTGCCTCGCTGGGCATCACCGAGGAACGGGCAAAGAGCGTTGATTTCTCGCAGCCTTATGCCGGTATTTCGATTGGCGTATTCGGACCGAAGGACACCGTTGTTACAAAGCCGGAGGATCTTTCTGGCAAATCGATCGGTGTCGCTCGTGCTTCGACACAGGACACGGCAGTAACCAAGGTAGCGCCGCAGGATGCCAACATTCGTCGTTTCGATGATGATGCGAGCGCAGTGCAAGCCCTGCTTTCGGGACAGGTTGAGTTGATCGGGCTCTCCAATGTAGTGGCTGCCGAAATCGAAAAAGCTGCTCCGGGCCGCTACGATCAGAAAATCCAGCTCAGCCAGCAAGTACAGGGTATCGCTGTTCGCAAGGGGGCGACGGAAATGCTCGAATTCGTCAACAAGTTCATCGAAAAGGCGAAGAGCGACGGCGAACTGAACAAGATTCATGAAAAGTGGCTCGGTGCGCCACTGCCGGATTTTGTCTCTCAGGCAAAGTAAGCTCTCGAATTCCGTCTTGCCCGTCCATCCGACGGGCATGACGATCCAGTCCACGAAAGTGAGTTTCTCGACATGAACCAGATGGCTCAGGGAAAAGCGAACCGGTTGCCGCAGGATGCTTCAGATCCTGCAGTGCTCATGCAGGGAGTAAACAAGTGGTACGGCACTTATCATGCTCTCAGAGATATTGATCTGAATGTCGCTCGCGGTGAACGCATTGTTATTTGCGGCCCGTCTGGCTCGGGGAAGTCGACCCTCATCCGTTGTATCAATCAGCTGGAGACCATTCAGAAAGGCCGCATCATTGTAGACGGCCACGATCTGACGGCAGGTGGAAAGAATGTAGATATCGTGCGGCAGGAAACCGGCATGGTTTTTCAGCAGTTCAACCTCTTTCCGCACATGACGGTTCTTGAGAATTGTACTCTGGCTCCAATGAAAGTGCGCGGTGTTTCGAAAACTGAAGCTGAGAAGACAGCGCGCAAATATCTCGAGCGTGTCCGCATTCCTGAACAGGCGGATAAGTATCCGGCCCAGCTATCGGGTGGCCAGCAACAGCGTGTGGCGATTGCCCGTGCCCTCTGCATGAATCCCAAGATCATGCTTTTTGATGAACCGACTTCCGCACTCGATCCAGAAATGGTCAAGGAAGTTCTGGACACCATGATCGATCTCGCCAAGGAAGGCATGACCATGCTCTGCGTTACCCATGAAATGGGTTTCGCGCGGCAGGTGGCAGATCGTGTCATCTTCATGGATCAAGGACAAATTCTTGAAATGGCGGAGCCGGAGGAATTTTTCGGCAATCCGAAGCATGAGCGCACGAAAGCATTTATCGGTCAGATTTCCTGAGCGTCTCTAGTAGTTTAGTAATGGAGTTTGAAGTGACGAACGAAGTTCTGCTTATCGAGCCGATGATGCCGTTGATCGAAGAGCGATTGGACGCAGCTTACAAGGTTCTTCGCCTATACAAGCCGGAAGACACGACGTCGATTGACGCGGCACTTGGCACCATTCGTGCTGTTGTTACTGGTGGCGGAACGGGGCTTTCCAATGGTTGGATGGAGCGTATGCCATCGCTCGGCCTCATTGCCATCAACGGCGTTGGGACGGACAAGGTCGATCTTGCTTTTGCGCGGGATCGCAATGTGCATGTCAGCACCACACCTGGCGTTTTGACCGATGATGTTGCCGACACAGGCATTGCTCTCATGCTGGCGGTTATGCGCCATGTTGTTCAGGGCGATCAATTCGTGCGGGAAGGCAAATGGGAGCGTCGTGAAGCATTTCCTCTTGGCGTTAGTCCCAAGGGGAAGCGGGTTGGCGTCCTGGGCCTTGGCCAGATCGGAAAGTCGTTTGCACGACGTGCAGAAGCATTCGGCATGGAAGTACACTATTGGAACCGCTCTCCTGTCGCGGGCACAAACTGGATTGCACATGCGACGCCCGTGGAACTAGCGCAGCAGAGCGACGTACTCGCAGTGTGCGTCGCGGCTAATCCGTCGACGGCGAATATTGTGAACGCGGATGTGCTAGCAGCGCTTGGAAGCAAGGGTTATCTAATCAATGTGGCCCGGGGCAGTGTGGTTGACGAAGATGCGCTCCTGGCCGCTTTGAATAACGGAACTATCGCCGGTGCTGGCCTTGATGTTTTCGTTAATGAACCCACGATCAGGGAGGATTTTCTGACAGCGTCAAATACCGTGCTGATGCCGCATCAAGGCAGCGCAACGGTTGAAACACGTGTCGGAATGGGTGAGCTCGTACTCGCCAATCTTGCCGCATATTTTTCCGGCGATGTCCCGCCCACCAAAGTAAACTGAGTTATTCCCATGATTGTTAGACAGGCCTTCTTTGAAGGCGCTATTCATGTTGGGCGCGAGGATGCGTTCAAGGCTTATGTAGCCGATACCCTTATGCCGATGTGGCTTGAATTTCCGGGTATCAGGGAAGTCCGCGTTCTTTATGCTGTCGAACGCGATGGAGGTGCACCAGCCTACCCGATGGTGCTTTGGACCATGTATGACAGTGAGGAGGCGTTGACGGAAGCGCTCGCGTCACCTGTGCGATATGAAAGCCGGGAGGCAACGAAAGTGCTTCTGGAAATGTTCGACGGTCATATCCACCATCATGTTTTCGATCTCACCCTACGAGGGTGAGATCGTTTCTATTTGTCCCTCAAGCACCCCATGTCCGCTCAAGCACATTGATCCAGTTTCCGTGAGCCAGTTTGACGATGGAAGCATCGTCATATCCGTGTTTACGGAAGGCGTCTATGACGAGCTGGAGATCACCGACATCGCGAAGCGTGGAAGAAATCGTGGTGCCGTCAAAATCGGAACCCAGCGCCAGATGGTCGATCCCGATGCGGTTGACAATGTAATCAGCATGGCGAACGAGTTCGCTCAGATCCGTATTCGGATCGCGTTTTCCATCTTCGCGTAGGAATGAAACGCCAAAGTTAAGCCCGACGAGACCGCTAGTATCGCGGATGGCATCCAGCTGCTTGTCGGTCAGGTTGCGGCTTTGCTGGCAAAGCGCGTGCGCATTTGAATGCGAAGCCACGAGCGGCGCATCGGAAATTGCCGCTATGTCCCAGAAGCCTTTCTCGTTCATGTGTGAAAGGTCGACCATGACTCTGAGTTCATTGCAGGCGCGAATGAGCGCTTTGCCATGATCGGTGAGGCCCGGGCCGATGTCAGGCGACGCCGGAAACCGGAACGGGATGCCATGGGCAAAAATATTCGGACGGCTCCAGACAGGCCCAAGCGTTCTGAGGCCTGCCTCATGCAATACATAAAGGGCATCAAGGTCTTCGCTGAAAGCTTCCACACCTTCGATATGATAGACAGAAGCAAAAATGCCGTTGGCAAAGGCATCACGAATATCGGCTGCAGTTTTGCAAATACGAACTTTGCCTTCTGACGCCCGTTCGATTTTCAGAAGGATTGCCGACATGGCGAGGGTTGCCTTCATCGCATCTGTCTGGCTCGGCGTCGCCAGATTGCCATTAGTGTCGAGCTCTCGTGAAGGCGAGGGCACATATACTGCGCACAAGCCGCCGCCGAGCCCACCCTTCTGCGCGCGTGGAAGGTCGATATGGCCGACATTTTCTCCTTCAAGAAAACGCTTTTCAGGCGAGGAAGCATGCGATGACCACAGGCGCAACAACACGTCGTTGTGACCATCGAAAACGGGTATCTTCTGTTCTGTCGCCATGGGGAAGCCTTTTCAAAATCAAGTCTGGTATTTGAGAGGGGTGATGGACCCAAGCGAGAAGAATTGCAAATGCGATTTCGGTCACTTGATATGACGGCCCTGCATGAAGGGCGATTCTTTCTTGCAGAAGCTCCCTTTAATTTGCCCTCATGCAAACTCTGCATAGGGAATGCAAAATTCTGCATTGGCCCCTGCCTCCGCTGACGTGATAGCGGGAAGCTGGAAAAATATATCCAGAGATAGAACGCTGTCGATAAGCGCCCGATGTCAGGGAGCCATTCAGAAAGCGTTGCAAGAGGAGCTCTCAATGATTTCAAGACGCGGTTTTCTGGCAGGTGCGGCTGCCGTTCCTTTCCTGTCCTATGCGAGCATTTTGCCTGCCATTGGAGCCGGGCGTCAGGATATTCTGGTTGTGGCCCAGCAGCTCGACAATATGACCAGTCTTGATCCGCATGAGAGCTTCGAAGCTGTCGGCAGCGAAGTCTGCAACAACATGTACCAGCGTCTGGTACATCCAAGCCTTTCCAATCCGGATCAGGTGGAAGGCGGCGTTGCTGTTTCCTGGGAAGCCGACGCTGATGGGAAGGTCTTCATCTTCAAGATCGATCCGAATGCAAAATTTGCAAGCGGCGCGCAGATCACGGCTGAAGATGCTGCTTTCTCGCTACAGCGTGCGATCAAGATGAACAAGGGCCCGGCTTTTATCATTGGCCAGTTCGGTTTCACGCCAGAGAATGCAGAAAAGAACATCGTAGCGACCGATCCGTCGACATTGTCTCTGACGGTCGAGCAGTCGACATCGCTGCCGTTCCTGCTGTATTGCCTGTCGGCAAGCGTTGCCAGCATTGTGGAAAAGAAGACCGTTCTGGAAAATGCCTCTGGCGACGATCTCGGCAATGGCTGGCTTCAGAAGAATAGTGCTGGTTCGGGTGAATGGGTTCTCGTGTCTTGGAAGCCGAGCGAAAACATCATCCTGAACGTTAATCCACATGGGGCCTATAAGGGTAATGTGAAGCGCATCCTGCTACGTCACGTTGCGGACCCGTCCTCGCAGCTTCTCATGCTCCAGAAGGGGGACGTCGATATTGCTCGCAATTTGACGTCCGAGCAGTTGCGTGTTCTCCACGGCAACGGTGATTTCGAGCTCGTCACCAAGGCAATCGCGGGCATTGGCCTGATGTCTCTCAATCAGAAGATTGAAAAGCTCACTAATCCGAAGCTCTGGCAAGCGATCAAGTGGGCCGTCGACTATCAGGGCATCCAGAAGAACATCGTTCCGTTGACGCACAAGGTGCACCAGACCATCATCCCGGAAGGTTTCCCCGGTGCAGTTAACGAAACACCTTTCCAGAAGGATTTGGAAAAGGCGAAGGGCCTGATGCAGGAAGCTGGTCTTGCCGATGGTTTTACCATCAAAATGGATCATTATTCTGCTCAGCCTTGGCCGGATATCGCGCAGGCCATTCAGGCGAACCTTGCCGAAATTGGCATCAAGGTAGAACTTCTGGCCGCCGAGAACCGTCAGGTTCTCACCAAAATGCGTGCTCGCGAGCACGAAATTGCGCTGACCGCTTGGGGCTCAGACTACTTCGATCCGAACACCAATGCCGACGTCTTCTGTAATAATCCGGATAATTCGGATAATGCGGCTACCAAGCCTTTCGCCTGGCGTTCGTCCTATCAGAACGAGGAGTTCGCGAAGAAGTCGATTGCAGCCCGCGATGAACGCGATTCAGCAAAGCGCATCGAACTCTATGAGAATCTGCAGCGCGAATTCATGAACGATAGTCCGTTTATCGTGATGCTTCAGACTGTTACCACAGCCGCCTGCCGCAAGGATATTACCGGAATGCGTCTCGGCGTCTTGTCCGATTCTCATTCCTATGCAGGGATCGCCAAGGCGTGAAGAAAAGCCTCAAGAACCTGACCGGTATCCTGAGCAGCGTGTTAATCACGCTGTTCGGGCTTATGGTCATTACCTTCATGATCGGCCGCGTCATGCCGGTCGATCCTGTTATTGCTGCGGTGGGCGACAATGCGCCAGAGGCTGTTATCCAGCGTGTCCGCGCGGAGATGGGCCTCGATCAGCCGCTTGTAATCCAGTTCGTGCATTATGTCGGGCAGGTCCTGCACGGCGATTTCGGCACCTCTATTCTGACCCGTAATCCGGTGACACAGGATATCGCCCGTTATTTTCCAGCGACATTGGAATTGGCAACGGCTGCGCTTCTTGTTGCTGCTCTTATCGGTATTCCGCTGGGGGTGTGGGCTGCTGTCCGGCAGGGTTCCATCGTCGACCAGACGATCCGCGTGATCTGTCTTGCAGGGCACTCTGTTCCCGTTTTCATGCTGGCCCTGATATCGCTTCTCGTCTTCTATGCGACGCTCGATATAGCGCCCGGTCCGGGACGACAGGACATCATTTATGAGGGCATGATCCCGCACGTTACCGGCCTGCTCACGATCGATACTCTTATTGAGGGCGACTGGGACGCGTTCCGGGATGCCGTCTATCACATGATTCAGCCGGTTCTGATCCTCGCCTACTTCAGCATGGCGTATATCACGCGTATGACCCGCGCTTTCATGCTTGACGCGCTCAAGGGTGAGTTCGTGATTACGGCACGTGCGAAAGGCTTGTCGCTGACCTCGGTCATCTGGAAACATGCTTTCCCGACTGTTGCCGTGCAGCTCGTGACAGTTCTAGCGCTCACCTATGCAGGTCTGCTGGAAGGTGCTGTCGTGACCGAGACGGTCTTCAGCTGGCCGGGCTTGGGGCAGTATCTGACCGTGTCGCTGATGAATGCCGATATGAATCCGGTGGTGGGCGCTACGCTGCTCATCGGTATCATCTATGTCGGACTCAACCTGCTCGCCGATATTCTCTATAAAGTTCTGGATCCGCGTGTCCGATGATTTTTGCCAATTTTCATAACTGGGCGCTGGATGACTCGCCTGCTTCTCGTTCTCAGGCTAACTGGGGCAGGCGTTATCGCATTTGGGTGAACCTTCGGGCCAATCCGCTCGCGATGATTGGTCTCTTTATCATTGTCGCTTTCGTCGTTCTGTCGTTGGCCGCACCATTGCTGGCGCCCTATGATCCGAGTGTTCAACATCTAGGCAACCGTCTGTCTGCTCCCACTACCGCGCATTGGTTCGGGACTGATGAGCTAGGCCGCGATATCCTATCGCGCATTCTTTACGGTGGCCGCGTAACCCTTGGAATGGTTATCGCTGTTGTCGTTCTCGTTGCGCCGATCGGGCTCTTTATCGGTTGTATCGCCGGCTATTTCGGCGGGATTGTTGACACTGCGTTGATGCGCGTCACTGATGTCTTTCTTGCGTTTCCTCGGTTGATCCTGGCGCTGGCCTTCGTGGCTGCGCTGAAGCCAGGTGTTGAAAGTGCCGTGCTTGCAATCGCATTGACTGCGTGGCCACCCTATGCGCGCCTGGCGCGCGCGGAAACCATGACTTTGCGCAAGAGCGATTTCATTGCAGCCGCCAAGCTGACCGGTGCATCGCCATTCCGCATCATTTTGCGTCACATCATGCCGCTTTGTGTGCCGAGCGTCATTGTGCGCATTACGCTCGACATGAGCTCGATCATCATCACCGCAGCAAGCCTTGGCTTCCTCGGAATGGGTGCACAGCCGCCATCGCCCGAATGGGGTGCGATGATCGCCACTGCCAAGCGCTTCATTTTCGAACAATGGTGGGTTGCCACCATCCCCGGCATCGCGATCTTCCTTGTATCGCTCGCCTTCAATTTCCTTGGCGATGGTCTGCGTGACGTGCTCGATCCGAAGCAGAATTGAGAGAACAGATGCTGGTTGATATCAAAAATCTGCAGATCAGCTTTCAAACGCGTACCAGCCGTTTTGACGCTGTTCGCGGGATTTCGCTTCAGCTCGGTCGTGAAAAACTGGGTATTGTCGGCGAAAGCGGCTCGGGCAAGTCCTTGACCGCGCGGGCCCTCATGAAATTGCTGCCGCCAATCGCTGAAGTGAAGGCCGACAAGCTTTCATTCGATGGCATCGACATTCTGTCAGCCACCGAACGTGGCATGCGTCAGATACGTGGCAAGCGGGCGGGCTTTATTCTTCAGGACCCCAAATATTCGCTTAACCCGGTCAAGACAATTGGCGTGCAGGTAGCTGAAGCGTGGCGTACCCACAAAGGCGGTAGCAAACGTCAGGCAATGGATGCTGCGGTTGATCTTCTCGATCAGGTTATGATCCGCAATCCGCGTGACGTGGCAAAGCTCTACCCGCATGAAGTTTCGGGCGGTATGGGCCAGCGTGTCATGATCGCCATGATGCTGGCGCCCGATCCCGAACTGCTCATTGCTGACGAGCCGACATCCGCGCTCGACGCTACTGTTCAGGCGGAAATTCTTCGCCTGATCGACGATCTGGTTTCCAAGCGCGGAATGGGACTTCTCCTCATCAGCCACGATCTTCCACTCGTGTCGCATTTCTGCGACCGTGTCATGGTCATGTATATGGGCCGTGTCATGGAAGAATTGAAAGCTGCCGAACTTGTGCGTGCTGAGCATCCTTATACGAAAGGGCTTCTCAATTGCATTCCATCGCTCATGCATCCTCGTGATCGATTGCCGGTTCTTAATCGCGAAGAAAGCTGGCTGAACTCATGATAGTCATTGATCAACTTCGTATCAGCTTCAACGAGCGTGAAGTCGTCAAGGGTGTGTCCTTCAATGTCGAGAAGGGCGGGAGCTTTGGAATTGTTGGTGAAAGCGGCTCGGGTAAATCCACCATTCTACGCGCAATGGCGGGTCTCAACGAACAATGGAGTGGCCGCATCGCTTTCGACGGGAAGGACGTTGCCCCAAAGCGTGCACCCGCCTTCTTCCGTCAGGTGCAGATGGTGTTTCAGGATCCCTTTGGCTCACTGCATCCACGCCAGACCATCGACCGTATCCTGAGCGAGCTTCTGCTGGTTCATGGTATCGGCGATATCGACAAGCGTATTGAAAAGGTTCTTGACGAAGTCGCGTTGCCCAAAGCTGCGCGGTTCCGTTTTCCGCACCAGCTTTCGGGCGGACAGCGCCAGCGCGTGGCGATCGCGCGAGCCCTGATCGCCGAACCGGAAGTTCTGCTACTGGACGAACCGACATCGGCGCTTGATGTCTCGGTACAGGCTGAAATTCTCAATCTTCTCGCGGACTTGCGCGCTGAAAAGAATCTCACTTATGTGCTGGTGAGCCACAATCTCGCTGTGATCGCGCATCTCTGCCCGCAGGTGGGGGTGATGCAACACGGCGAGATGGTGGAACAGCTTAACGCCGATGATTTGCGCGCTGGGCGAACGACACATCCGCATACCACAGAATTGCGCGCGCTAAGCGTCAATCTGGAAGAACCTGCCTGACGGAGTTTTCATGTCAACGCATGCTGACTGGAATGCGGCTTCGCTTGCCGCGAAAGTCTTGTCGAGAACCTGGGCTAAGGATGAGCCGGGTGGCGTCATCATCGGTTTCGGCCCAGATGGAGTGAAGTTTGCCTATGCGAGCGGGCTTGAAAACCTGTCTACGGGGGTGCCGTTCACGGCGAATACAGTCGTTCGCTACGCATCAGTCACGAAACACGCGTTTTGTGCGATGGTTCTAAAGCACTGCGATATCATTGGCCTCGAGGATCGGCTCGGCGACCATCTGCCGGAACTGCAAAGTCCACTGGCCGATGTCACCGTGGGGCGTGCACTCGACATGACTGGTGGTCTGCCCGATACGCGGGAATGCCTCACACTTCTGGGGCTGTCTGTTTATACAGAAACGGAAGCGGGTCAGCTTCTGGACTACCTTGCTTCTCTCAATCGGCTCAATTTCGAAGCGGGTTCGGAAATTTCGTATTCCAACACCGGTTATCGTCTGGTGGAAGCTGCACTGGAGCGAAAAGGGTTTCGCTTCAATGATTTCGTTAGATCGGATATTGCGCAGCCTCTCGATATTTTCATGGAGGCGCCGGACGTCTGGAGTGATCCGGTCGCGGGTCTTGTTCCCGGTTACTGGAAGTCTGACGAAAATTGGCAGCTCAGCTCTGCTGGCCTGCACATTTCGGCTTCTGGTAGCCTGACTGGCAGTGGCATGGCGCTGACCAAATGGGCGCAGGCGCTCGTCAACGGCGATGGCGTGTTAAAAGGCTTGCTTGATAAACTGTCGGCTGATCGTCGTCTCTCCGACGGGCGCGTAACCGGTTACGGCCTCGGATTGCGGTGGAACGAAGTGCATGGCAAGCGGTTCGTCGGACACGGTGGTTCGCATCCCGGCTACAAGAGCTATTTTCTGCTCGATCCAGCCGCGAAAACCGGCATGATTGTTGTTTCAAATCGTGAAGACGCCAACACCTATAAGATGGCGCGAGATTGTATGGCCGCTCTCAACGGATTGTCGTTGCCAGAGACCAATTGCACGATCCCCGACGGGCTTTATGTGACGGAGAGTGGACCGTTCTGGCTGGAAATGCGCAACGGTATAGCCAACTGGCTTGATTCCGAAGACACGCTTTACGATATCGGCGATGGCTGGTTCTCATCCCTGTCGCCGTCTTCGCCGGTTGAACTCCGCTGGACGGGTACGGAACTGGAAGGAGAGATTGGTTACGTATCTCGCCGGTTGAAGCCGGTGACACCGAAACCTGTGTGCCGGGAACTCGACGGCCACTGGCAGGCATCGCCCTATGGCGCCAGTTTCGATATCAAGGATGGTCACCTCATCATGGGTATAGGTCCGACCCGCCGAGCCATGCCGTTGGAAGACCTCGGTCAGGGGCGCGCGCTGTTTACGTTGCATGACGGCCCTTGGACCAAGCGCGTCTGTCTGCATAAGCTTGATGACAATCGGGTCGGGCTCGTTCTCAGCCGAGCCAGAATGATCGAATACATCCGGTAGTCTGGACATTCGTACGTTATGGACGCGGCGGAAGGGTGACCTTACCGCCGCGTCTTGCATTGTGGTAACTTTCGACAATTGATTCCGAATGTGAGGTGACGTGATGCTGGAACGGATGATCGATCAGGGCGCAGGTCGGGAACCTGCCGACATCGTGCTGAAGGGCGGCCGTTTCTTCGATCTCGTAACCGGTGAACTTGTTGAAAGTGACATCGCAATCTGCGGTGATCGGGTTGTTGGAACATTCGGCAACTATCAGGGCAAGCATGAAATCGACATTTCCGGACGGATCGTCGTGCCGGGATTTATCGATACGCATCTTCACATAGAATCCTCCCACGTAACGCCGCATGAGTTCGACCGGTGTGTATTGCCACAGGGCGTTACCACGGTCATTTGCGACCCGCACGAGATTGCGAATGTGCTGGGTGCTGAAGGCATAAAGTTTTTCCTCGATAGCGCGTTGGAAACCGTCATGGATATCCGCGTGCAGCTTTCGAGCTGTGTGCCCGCGACCCATATGGAAACGTCTGGCGCCGAGCTTCTGATCGATGATCTGTTGCCTTTTGCTAACCACCCCAAGGTGATTGGTCTTGCGGAGTTCATGAACTTTCCAGGTGTTCTGGCGAAAGACCCCGAATGCATGGCGAAGCTTAAGGCGTTTCAGGGACGCCATATTGATGGTCATGCGCCGCTTCTGCGCGGGCTCGACCTGAACGGCTATATTTCCGCAGGTATTCGCACCGAACACGAGGCGACAAGTGCGGAAGAAGCGCTGGAAAAGATGCGTAAGGGCATGCATATATTGGTGCGCGAAGGGTCAGTTTCCAAGGATCTGAAAGCGCTTATGCCGATCATTACCGAGCGCCACGCGCAGTTTTTGGCACTGTGCACAGATGACCGGAATCCGCTCGATATTGCCGATCAGGGCCACCTCGATTATCTTATCCGCACGGCGATTGCAGGCGGCGTGGAGCCGATTGCCATCTACCGGGCCGCTAGCGTTTCTGCCGCCCGCGCTTTCGGTCTTTTTGATCGCGGTCTGGTTGCGCCGGGCCAGCGTGCCGACCTCGTTGTGGTGGATAGCCTCGAAGGCTGTCACGCTGAAATCGTGTTGTCTGCGGGCAGGGTGATTTCAGAGGATTTGTTTGCCGCTCGTAAGATCGTTGCTCCTGTTGGGCGCAATAGCGTCAAGGCATCGAAAGTCAGCGCTTCCAGTTTCCGTTCGCATTCCAACAGCGGCAAGACACGTGCAATCGGTATAATTCCGGGCAAGATCATAACGGAAAGCCTCGAATTCGATCTGAAGGTTGGCCCGAACGGCGTTGAGCCCGATTTCGAAAAAGATGTAGTCAAGATCGCCGTTGTCGAACGTCACGGCAAAAATGGAAATATTGCGACCGGCTTTGTGCACGGCTTCGGCTTGAAATCAGGTGCAATCGCGTCAACCGTCAGTCATGACAGCCATAATATCTGTGTGGTTGGAACGTCAGACGAAGATATTGCTGCAGCTGCCAACCGATTGGGCGAAATTGAAGGTGGTTTCGTTGTCGTGCGAGATGGCAAGGTGTTGGCTGAAATGCCTTTGCCCATTGCCGGATTGATGAGCACCGAACCATATGAAACTGTCCGTGACCAGCTTCGCGTGCTGCGTCATGCAGCGGAAGAACTGGGTTCCGTTCTGGAGGAGCCATTCTTGCAACTGGCCTTCATCGCCTTGCCTGTGATCCCGCATCTCAAGATCACTGACCGCGGCCTTGTGGATGTCGACAAGTTTGCATTTGTCGGGAACTGATCAATGTAAGCCGCCGACACCCAGCAGTTCTTCGACGGTCTGCTGGTTTTCGGTGAGTTCTGCTGAAGTGCCAGACCACGCGATGCGCCCACGTTCCAGTATGATGACGTGATCGGCGAAATCGAGTGCACTCTGGATGCGTTGTTCGACAAGCAGAATCGTCATGTCTCCCTTTTGCGCAAGTGTCGAGAAAGCAGCCATCAGTTCTTCGCAGATGACAGGAGCAAGCCCTTCCAGCGGTTCATCGAGCAGCAGCACTGTCGGTCGCCCGAGAATGCTGCGCGCGGTGGAAAGCATCTGTTGTTCTCCCCCGGAAAGCTGCGACCCAAGATTGCTGCGTCGTTCCTTAAGACGCGGAAACATCGCATAGGCTTCTTCGAGCGCATTCTTTGGTCGGTTTTTGAGGCCAACGAAGAGATTTTCTTCGACGGTGAGGGTCGGAAAAACATCACGAGTTTGCGGCACATAACCGAGACCGGCAATTGCGCGCGCGGCTGATGGAAGCGTGGCGATATTCTTCCCATTCAGCAGAATTTCACCGCCATAACGGCGCGTTTGCCCTGCGATAGTGGCAAAGAGGCTGGTCTTGCCGACACCATTGCGGCCCAGAATGGCAAGTCGCGATCCCGGTTCTGCTTTGAACGATACATTCTCGATGACGCGCGTGGGGCCGTAACCGGAGGAGAGATTGCGAATTTCAAGCGAGGCGGCACTCATTGCGCATAGCTCCCGAGATAGGCTTCGCGGACGCGGGCATCCTGCACGACGTCTTCCGGCAATCCGTCAAAGATCACAGTTCCGGCAGCTAGAACGACCACACGCTTTGCGAAGCGAAAAACGAGGTCCATATCGTGCTCGATCATGAGTACGGCCAGATCGGCCGGTAGTCGGTCGAGCGCTTCCTCAATGCGGCCCGTGTCGCTCTGTGGAACACCCGCAGCTGGTTCATCAAGCAGCAGAACTTTGGGTCGAAGCGCCAATGCAAGTGCAATCTCCAGAAGCCGCTGTTGGCCATATGCGATCTCACTCACCCGCAACTGTCCGAGGTGCAGAAGCCCGAGCGCATCGAGAATATCGCGCACTTCATCCATGACTTCAGGCATTTTGCGATAGTTTCCGAGAATACGTCCTGTCTTGCCTTCGCGTTGCAAAACAGCAAGAGCCACGTGTTCTTCAGGCGTCATGTCGAAGAAGAGACGGGTAACCTGAAATGAGCGCACCAGTCCGCGCCTGACACGTTGCATTGCGTTGAGCAGGGAGATGTTCTCGCCACCCAATGTCACAGTACCAGAAGTCGCCGTGAGGTTGCCTGTAACCAGATTGACGAAAGTGGTCTTGCCCGCTCCATTGGGACCAATGAGGGCGACGCGGTCGCCTTTCGCCATACTGAGCGAAACATCGTTTGTAACCGCCAGACCGCCGAAACTCTTGTGCAGTTTCGTTACTTCAAACACGGTGCTCATTTGCGGCGCGCCTTCTTTTCAAAGTAATAGACGACGGTTCCATAGAGGCCACGCGGCGCGAATAGCACGACGGCGATCAGCAGAGCCCCAACCATTGTAAGCCAGTGGAAGGGGCTCGCAGCAGAGACGAGGTCTTCGAACCACATGAAGACAACTGTGCCGATCAGTCCTCCGAACAGCGATCCTGTGCCACCGAGAACCAGCATTACCAAAGCTTCCGCCGACATGGTGAAGCTAAGACTGTCTAGTCCGACAACCTGCGTTGAAATGGCGTTCAGCGCGCCACCGATGCCAGCAACAGCACCCGAAACGACATACATACGAAGCTGTGCTGACTGGACCGAAGCACCCATGGCATGAATGCGGATCGGGTCTTCTTTCACACCTCGGCAAAGCATACCGAAGGGTGAACGAACAACATAACGTAGGAAGATGAACGAAACGAGCAGCAGGATTACGGCGTAGATATAGACTGTGTGTCCGTAGAGATCGAACTCGAATATGCCGAAGATCGGATCGGGCGAAATGCCGCTTAGCCCATCACTGCCGCCGGTCCAGCTTGATGCTTTGTTTGCAGCTTCGTGGAACAGATGGACAACGGCAATCGACAGAACGAGCTGTGCGAGGCCGTGCGCGCGCAGAATAACGGCGCCAGAAACAAGTCCGGTGATAGCTCCTGCAACGAGACCGATAAGTGTCATCAGGATCGGGTCGGTAAGACCGAAATGGGCGGCGGCGATGCCGGCACCATAGGCACCAGCGCCAAACAAAGCAGCATGGCCGAGCGTTGCTATACCGCAATAGCCCGTCACCAGATCGAGTGACAATACGAGCAAGGCAATGGCAATGATGCGTGTCAGCAGCGCCAGATTATCGGGGAACAAAAACCAGCCGCAAATACTGGCAGCGATAATTGCTGCTACGCCAACAAGACCCGCATAGGAGTGACAGTGTTGGGAGAGAGCTTGTGTCATGTCGGTCATTTTTTGGCCAGCCTTCCTGCAAGACCGCGCGGGAACAGCGTCACAATGACGATCACTGCCAGATAGAAGAAGAACTCGCCATATTCCGGTGCCAGGTAACGACCGGTTGTATCGATTGCTCCGAGCAGGAGGCAAGCAATCAGCGCTCCAGGTATGGAGCCTGCGCCGCCGACAGAGACAACAACCAGAAATGTCACCATGTAGCGGAGTGCATAGTAGGGTTCGACAGGTAGAAGTTCGGCGCCGACAACACCGCCGAACGCTGCGAGCCCAATGGCAAGCGCAAAGCTGACGGCATAAACGATTTCCGTTCGTACACCCAGGGCTGCCGCCATGTTGGCATTATCTACGGCAGCGCGCAGTTTCACGCCGAAGGCAGTACGTTCAATGATATACCAGAGGCCAAAAGCTACCGCGAAGCCGCACCCGATTGCAAAGATGCGATGCTTGGCAATTGCCCGAAAGCCGAGATCGACAGATCCACGCAACATTTCAGGCAAAGGAATAGTCTTCAGTGTTGGTCCGAATATATAGTTGGTGAGACCGATAATGCAGAAAGTGATGCCGATGGTCATCAGCACCTGTGTCAGTTCAGGCGCTCCATAAATGCGCCGATAGAGCAATCTCTCCACGGGAACGGCGATTAACATCGTGCCTACGACGGCGATGATGATCGCAAAGCCGTAATTGAGGCCAAGCTGCTGGACAGCATAGGATGCAAAATAGCCGCCAATCATTGCAAATGCGCCGTGAGCGAGATTGACGACGCGCATCAAGCCCATGGTGACCGAAAGGCCGATGGAAATGACGAAAAGCACCATGCCATAGGCGAGGGCATCAACGGCAATGCTGAGCACAGTCTGCATTGAGTGGTCCTGTTGAGCGCATCCCGAAAAGCACGAAAAAGTTTTCGGGTGCGCGTTAAAATAAGCAGTTATGAGCTATGAGCGCGCTTTACGCCTGGTCAGGCGTCAAGGCGTTAACTCTTGAATGCCGGAGTTACTGAGCTTTTAGGCCGGGGTCGCCCTGCTTCTCGAAGGTTTGAATTTCCTTGTTATAGTAAGTGCCGTCATCAGCCTTGGCTACTTCGCGCAGATAGATGTTCTGCGTCATATGGCGGCTTTCGGGATCGATGGATACAGGGCCGCGAGGGCTGATCCATTCCATGCCTTTCACGGCCTCTACCGCCTTTTCAGCATCTTTTTCACCGCCTGTCACTTCGATCATCTTGTAGATGACATGCATGCCATCATAAGCGCCGACCGAAGGGAAGGACAACTCCACAGGATTGCCGATAGCCTTTCGGGCTTCTTCGACAAACTTCTTGTTCTCTGGCGAGTCATGCGAGACTGCGTAGTGGAAAGTCGTCAGAACACCAAGAGCATTTTCTCCAAGCGCCGGAAGATCGGATTCCTGTGTCAGGTCACCTGGAGCAAAAAGCTGAATGCCCGAGCCTTTCAATCCGTTGTCGACATAGGATTTCATAAAGCCGAGCGTGGTTGGTCCAGACGGCAGAAAAGCAAACACTCCTTGCGCGCCAGAGTCTTTGATACGCTGCATGATAGGGCTGAAATCGTTCGTAGCGAGCGGCATCCGAATAGCTTCGACCACTTCGCCACCGGCTTCTGTGAACGCTGCCTTGAAAGCGTTTTCCGCATCCACTCCCGGCCCGTAATCGCTGACAACCGAGATGACTTTCTTCACGCCCTTGTCGAGTGCAACCTTAGCGATCGGGGTTGACGTTTGCCATGTGGTGAACGAGGTGCGCACCACATAAGGGCTCTTCGTTACAATGGAAGAGGTGGCGGCATTCATGACGACCATCGGCACATTGCCTTGTTTGAGAATGGGGGTAACTGCCATGGCGTCAGGGGTGAAATAGAAGCCAGCAAGATACTGCACGCCTTCCTTGACCACGAGTTCCTGTGCAAGCGCCTTCGATTGCGCTGGATCGGCCTGCGGCACATCACGATAAACGATCTCGACAGTGTCACCGCCGATCGTATTGCCGTGCTCTGTCATATAGGCGTCGATGCCGGCCTTGAAGTTCTTGCCCTGAAGAGCAAACGGGCCTGAAAATGGACCAATGACGCCGACTTTCACCACATCGGCATAAGCTGCTGATGTTGTGAGTGAAAAGACCGCGAGCGCGGTTAATGCGATTTTCTTCATGTTCTCCTCCCTATCGCCCACCATTCCCGCGCGTGACCGTCTCGTCGCAACAGGGAATGTCCTGATTTCAGCATGCCTATCTAATTGGTCATGTAAAATGAAAAATTCCTTATAAACGATACCCGGATGGTTATGTGTCCGAGAATTGTTCGTTTCCGATTCGAACCACCTTATCGATCAGGATTGATGCAATCTTGAGTGCACTGCCAGTCGACGCAACAATTTGCGGCAGGATCATCCATTCGATCATCCAAGCCGCGCCTGAGCGCTCCTGCTCGTGCACCATAGCCTGATGCAACCCACCCATTTGGGCCGCGTTGAAACGGGCAAGGCTGACCAGTATCTCTGCCGACACCGGATTTTGCTTGTGCGGCATGGCGGATGAACCGCCGCCGCCTGTCAAGGAGAGTTCGGTGCCCAGTTCAGCCATAAGCGCAATATCTTGCCCGAATTTTCCAAGAGTACCCGTGATGAGCGAAAGCAGATTGCCGAACTCGACAATGAAGGTCCGCTGGCTATGCCATTGCGGGCTATCGTGCAATCCGAGCCTATCAGCCAGCAAAGCACGCAGAACCGGTGCCTGATCACCGAATTTTTCAAGCGTTCCGGCTGCACCTCCGAACTGTACGGGAAAGACGATGGTGTTCAGTTTGGTCTCATAAGCGCTGAGCGGGTTTTTCCAGCTTGAGATGCGGTCCGATACGGTGATCGGAATAGCGGATTGCATACGTGTATAACCGGTCAGGATATTCCTTCCAAACGTCGCATCAACCCAATCGAAACGCTGCGTGAGTTGCTGAATTCGCCCATAAAGAATTGTACTTGCGTGTTTCAGCCGCAAAATCAGGCTCGTATCGATGACATCCTGGCTCGTCGCGCCGAAATGAACGTATTCGCCGTAATCCGTTCCGACCGCCAGACGCAGTTCCTTCACGAATGAAGGAATGACAACCCCGTCACGTGTAGTCGCTGTTGCCAGATTGGATAGGTTGGGTTCGAACGTTTCTGAGGCTTGTTTGATCGCTTGTCCTGCCTCGACCGGTATCAAGCCGAGCCCCGCTTGAGCTTCGGCCAGAGCCGCTTCAAAGCGCAACATCTCGGCAATATCAGCCGCCGCAGTAAACAGGCTCAATATCTCTTCGTCGTCGCCGAAAAGCTGTGCCAGAAACGGATGTTCGAAGACCGAGATGCTCATGCGTCAAATATCGAAAAAGACAGTTTCTTTCTCGCCCTGTAAGTGGATGTCAAAATGATAGACGCTACCATCACGCTGACCGATCAATGTTTGCACCCGGTTGCGATGTTCGATGCGTGCAAGGACCGGGTCCTCTGCATTCGCATCGGCTTCATCGGAAAAATACATCCGCGTCTGCAGTCCGAGATTAATGCCGCGGGCCACGATCCACAAGGTAACGTGTGGTGCCATGAGGCGGCCATCTTTGAAAGAAACGCGGCCAGGTTTGATCGTCTCGAAAGTGAACTCGCCCGTGTCCATATGGCTCGGACAACGGCCCCATCCACGAAAGCCAGGCTCGGCCTTGCCGCCGGTTTCGGAGGGGCTGTTATAGAGGCCCTTCGCATCAGCCTGCCATATTTCTATCAGCGCATCGCGGAGTGGTGCGCCCATGCCATCGATGACATGGCCCTTGATAGTGATCCGTTCGCCTGTCGTCTTCTCTTCATAGAGAGGACCGGAGCCGAGATCCTGCTCGAAAATGCCGTTGATGCCGACAAAATTGGGTGTCAATCCGATATGGACGTAAGGGCCCGCAGTCTGTGATACGGTTTCTTTGAGGTAGCCGAGAGGTTGCACCATATCAGTTACCCTCCGGGCGATTTTCAAACAAAGTTGCGCGGCGCCCGCGCAACACAATGTCGAACTTGTAGGCAAGCATATCCATCGGCAAATTAGCGTTCATGTCCAGAGGTGCGACCAGCCGTTCGACAGCTGATTTGTCGGGAATAGTTTTTACGATCGGGCAAATCCAGATCAGCGGATCGCCCTCGAAATACATCTGTGTGATGAGGCGCTGTGCAAAGCCATGACCGAATACAGAAAAATGGATGTGAGCCGGACGCCAGTCATTCACACCATTTGGCCAAGGGTACGGGCCGGGCTTTATGGTCTTGAACCAGTAGTAGCCGTTTTCGTCCGTGACCGTGCGACCGACGCCGCCGAAGTTGGGGTCGATGGCCGCAAGATAGGTTTCTTTCTTGTGACGATAACGCCCGCCAGCGTTGGCCTGCCAGAATTCCAGCAGTGCGCCTGGAACAGGACGGCTACTCTCGTCCAGAACACGACCATGAACAAGGATGCGCGGACCTATCGGCATTTCGCCGGGGCGCGCATAATTGAGGATGAGGTCATTATCCAGCTCGTGCAGCATACTGTGACCGAATACAGGGCCCGTAATTTCACTTTTGGTGCCTTCGAGCGAAAGCAAAGCACGAGTAGGCGAGCGAAGGACGGAGGTCTTATACCACGGCGTATAAGCCGGTGGATGCATGGACAGATCGCGAGCAAAGAACGGAGTTGCCTCCGGCAGACTGTTCTTCATTTTTCAGCTTCCTCCGCTTCCATCTGCGCATAGGTCTGCTTTGCGATCTTGAAAGCGTGGTTCGATGCCGGAACCCCCGCATAGATTGCGACATGCATCAATGCTTCGCAGATGTCCTCTTTCGTTGCGCCCGTATTTTTCGTAGCGCGTATATGCATGGCAACTTCATCGTCTTGCCCGAGTGCTGCAAGTAGTGCAATCGTAACGATCGACCGTTCTCGTTTGGTCCAGCCGGGTCGCGCCCAGACCGTGCCCCATGCGGCTTCTGTTATAAGCTCCTGAAACGGAGCATCAAGGTCGGTTGCACCGTTTGAAGCGCGATCTACATGCGTATCGCCCAGAACTGAACGGCGCACGTTCATGCCGATCTTGTAGCGTTCCGACCGCACTGCCTTGTCAGCCATGGCTACTCTCCATGTTAGAATCTGTTTGAAATAAAGTTGCGCAACAGCGAGGCATAGGCATCGGGCTGTTCAACGCAGGGAATGTGACCGCTGGCGGCAATCTCTGCGAAATCTGCTTCAGGAATAAGACTTGCCAGTTCGCGCACAAGGGTAGGCGGCGTGGAGCCGTCCTGATCACCGACCAGACAAAGTGTTGGCACCGAAATAGTTCTGGCTACTTCGGTTAAATCCGCTTCACGCAGCGCGGCACAGGTGGCCGCATAGCCGTCGAGCGGTTGCCGAACGAACATATTGCAATAGGCACGATAGGCAGGATTATCGGAGCGTCGATAGTCCGACGTGAACCAGCGGGGCATCGTCGCGTCGAGGATGCTTGAAAGGCCATCCTGCTGAATAGCAGCTATGCGCGCGTCCCACATCGCTGCTGTACCGATCTTGTGAGCGGTGTTGGACAAAACGAGTCCGGTCACCAGATCGGGGCGCGCTGCATAAACACCTTGCGCAATCAGTCCACCGACGGAAAGACCGCAAATGATCGCCCGTTTTATCGAGAGCTTGCCGAGCAGGTTGATGAGGTCGGTCGCAAGGAGTTCGATTGTGTAGGGGGTGGCTCCGACATCTGAAAGGCCGTGGCCGCGCTTATCATAAACGAGCGTCGATACGTCGTTGCGCAGGCGTGCGCGAACTTCATCCCATATCCGGAAATCTGTTCCGAGCGAATTGATGAAAACCAGAACAGGCTTCTCTGCGGCTACTGGCTGGAAATCATAATGGATGACGACGTCGTTTACGGATGCGAACTGCACAGCTTTCTCCTCTTACATCGCACTGTCGTGCTTTGAACTGGTTAAGTAAAATGATATTATTGACAAAAATCATAACTACAGGGTTATAGATAAGTGATTGGGAACAGGATCAAATTTCGCCATCTGCATACGTTTGTTGAGGTTGCGCGACAGAAGAGTGTAGTCAAGGCCTCCGAACTCCTGAGTATCAGCCAACCAGCAGTGACCAAGACGATGCGTGAGCTGGAGGAGATTCTGGGCGTTCCAGTAGTGGAACGCGATGGTCGTGGCATAAGGATAACGCGGTTCGGTGAAGTATTCCTGCGTCATGCTGGGACGGCTTTGACCGCCTTGCGGCAGGGGCTGGATTCCGTGTCGCAAGAATTGGATGGATCAGGACCGCCTATTCGTATTGGCGCCTTGCCGACAGTCTCAACACGCATCATGCCGAAAGCGATGAGCCTGTTTCTCGCGGAAAGAACGTCTAGCCGTGTAAAAATCGTTACGGGTGAAAATGCTGTTCTTCTCGAGCAGCTACGGGTTGGTGATCTCGATCTGGTTGTAGGTCGGCTTGCCGCGCCAGAAAAGATGACCGGTTTTTCATTCGAGCATCTTTATTCGGAGCAGGTTCGATTTCTTGTCAGGACAGGGCATCCCCTGACGGACGGACGCGCGGTTTTCGAGCATCTGGCCGACTACCCGGTTCTGATGCCGACACGCAATTCAATCATTCGCCCGTTTGTGGATCGTTTGCTGATTACAAACGGTATAGGTGCCCTGCCAGTTCAGATTGAGACCGTTTCCGATGCGTTCGGACGTGCTTTCGTCCGCGACAGTGATGCGGTGTGGATCATTTCAGAAGGTGTTGCTGCCAGAGATGTATCTGAAGGCAAGCTTGTCGCTCTTTCCATCGATACAAGCGAAACGACAGGTCCGGTAGGGTTGACCATGCGAACTGACACGACACAGACGGCCGCTATGCAAATTCTGATCCAGACGTTGCGCGAAGCTGCTGGTATGAAGCTCTAGGGGCAGGACCTACTAACTGGGTGAAAATGGTGTGAGGCCATCCGTTTGGATACGAGGAGAAAAGGCGAAGGAAATGTGGTCATTTTCGAGCCTTTTCGACACTGTAGCCAAGTGGATGGACCACATCCTCCGGACACCGAAATGCCAAGGCTGGTCTCGGCGATCTGCGGCGTCGAACCGCTCGACCGGGGAACCACCCCGTTCTTCGCGTCTCTCCTGGCAGCTCTTGTCATTTCAGGCGCCATTTCCATCAAATTAGTAGGTCCTGACCCTAGAGATTAACGCGGTCAGCGACCCAAATAAGGTAGCTGACCGCGCTAGTTGCAAGAAGTTCTGGCCGGAACTTCTTGCTGGGGGGTCGATTGGCAATAAAACTCTACATCAATTCTAAAATAAATCATCAGTTTTATATGTTTTATTAAATAGTATTAGTTACGTCTAATTTATAGTATTCACCGTTCAGAACGGCAATCCGACGTAGTTTTCAGCAAGTGCGGTTGAGGCAGCTTCGGAAGTGCAGAAGTAGTCAAGTTCTGCTTCCTGCACTTTCTGATCAAACGGAACCATATCAGGAAATCGGTGTAGCATTTTGGTCATGGACCATGAAAAGCGTTCGGCCTTCCAGATGCGCGCAAGCGCATTAGCAGAATAAGCATCGATGCCAGATTTTGATTTGTCCAGATAAAACTCTCTCAATCCTTCGTAAAGATAGTGCACGTCGCTGGCGGCGAGGTTTAGCCCTTTCGCACCTGTCGGAGGAACGATATGAGCGGCATCTCCAACAAGGAAAAGCTGTCCAAAGCGCATTGGTTCAGCCACGAAAGAGCGTAGAGGCGCAATGGATTTCTCGAAAGACGGTCCGGTTATCATTGCTTCGGCATGATGTGCCGGAAGGCGACAGCGCAGTTCATCGTAAAAGCGCTCGTCGCTCCAGTCTTCGATCTTTTCATCAAGTGAACATTGGATGTAGTAACGGCTGCGTGTGAGCGAGCGCATGGAGCAAAGCGCAAAACCTCGTTCGTGGTTGGCATAGATCAACTCATGAGCGACCGGCGGAATGTCGGCCAGTATGCCGAGCCAGCCAAAGGGATAGACCTTTTCAAAGATATCGATTGCCTTGTCTGGTACGGATTTGCGGCTTATGCCGTGATACCCGTCACATCCAGCGATGAAATCGCAGTCGATGCGATGGGTTTTGCCGTCCCTTTCGAAGGTAATATATGGCGATGTCGTATCGAAATCATGCGGTGTTACGTCGGCGGCTTCATAAATGCTAGTGGTGTTCGACTTCCGCCGTTCATCCATAAGATCGTGCGTCATCTCAGTCTGGCCATAAACCGTAACGCGCTTGCCGGTCAGCTTATGCAGGTCGATACGGTGATCCCGACCGTTGAAGGCGAGTGAGAAACCGTCATGTGGCAATCCCTCTGCGTGAAGGCGTGTTGAAGCTTCGGCTTCATCCATCAGATTGACCGTGCCTTCTTCCAAGACACCAGCACGTACACGGCCCAGAATATAATCCGCGCTGACGCGATCCAGCACGACATTGTCTATCCCGGCTTTAGTCAGAAGTTGGCCGAGGAGCAAGCCGGCCGGGCCCGATCCGATGATTGCCACCTGAGTGCGCATAAGTTCCTCCCAATGCAAGTCCGCCTTTATTCTTGAAGGAACGTTCCTGCTGGCAATGGATAATCTCGACTATTTATTGTACAAATCGAACATGATTGGAGGGCAAGTGTCGGATAATTTTGTTCCAACATACGAGCTTTATGGAGAAGAAAGCGAGCAAAAGCCGGATTTTTGGCTACACTGCGAGACGCTTTTCTCGCGATCAAGTTTGCATAATTTCGAAATTTCGTTGCATCGTCACGAGAGCTTCTTTCAGCTTTTATATATTGAAGGGGGTACGGGGCAGGTGAGCTTCGATGGCGTCATCTACCCCTTTCAAACGCCATGTGCCATTATGGTGCCACCCGGTTTCAATCACGGGTTTGCATTCTCTCGAGATATAGTGGGGCACATTGTAACGATTTTGAGCCCTCATATGCCGCTTATTGGAGACGGTTCTGAGGGCGCTATGGCGAAGTGGTTGATGCAGCCTCAACTCATATCGATGAAAGGAGCGGGCAACGAGAATCTGGCGTTACTTTCCTCTCTTCTGCGGCAATTACAAGATGAGTTTCACACGAGAAAACCATATAAAAACAGTTTGCTGGAATCTCTTATTCAGGCGGTTTTCGTTTATATTCTGCGGCACGCTTATTCTTCGAAGCTCGTGAAGCAGGAAGACCGCCAGATATATGGGCATGCTCGTATTGAGCGCTTGCAGGAACTGATTGACCGTCATTACCGAGAACACAAGCCCGTTTCATTTTATGCGAAACTGTTGGGTGTTTCATCAACGCATCTCAACCGGACTGTCAAACAACTGACAGGAAGGACGACACAAGACATGATTGCAAGCAGGCTGATTGAGGCGGCCAGGCGCGATTTGATAGCTATGCCATCATCGGTACAGCATATCGCCTACAGCCTTGGCTTTTCAGATCCCGCATATTTTTCACGCTTCTTCCTTAAGATAACGAGCGAAACACCCCGTACATTCCGTTTGAGGGAGCGTGAGCGTCTGGCCGCTCTGGATTCATCATCATAGAATAAATTGGATTTTTCATTCTCTGCGGTCATCTCAGCAAATTGCGTAGATCCCACTGGACTTGAAGCATTGCAGGCAGGAAGCGTTCCACAAGGTCAATTGTTTCGACATGTGCCACGGGTGCCCCGATGTTGAGCGCCGCAACTACTAAACCTCGATGATTGAAAACAGGAACAGCGATGGAGCGTAGTCCGAGCTCCAGTTCCTGATCGTTGATTGCATAACCTTGACTACGAATAATGGAGAGTTCTGTCATCAACGGGGCAATTTCCACCTTTGTAAATGGTGTCAAAGCTTTCCGTTCAGTGCGCTCGAGAAGCACCTGAGCCTCGCGTCCATGAAGCCAGGCCAGAAGCACACGCCCCATCGAAGCACAGTAGGCTGGAAGCCTGCTGCCCGCCATCAAGTTGATGGAAATCACGCGCATTTGTGAGGCGCGCGCGATGTAGACAATTTCCGTTCCATCCAGAACGGATGCGGATGCGCTCTCTCCGACGGCATCAGAGAGCCGGTCCAGATGCGGCTGGATAATTGTCGGCAATGGCGTCGAAGATAGATAGGCATGCCCGAGCCGAAGAATTTTGGGCAGAAGCATGAAGAACTTGCCGTCATACTCGGCATATTCGAGCTCGGTCAGTGTCAGCAGGCATCGTCGTGCGGTTGCACGATCGAGACCAGTTATTTTTGAAACGTCCGCTATTGAAAGACGTGGTTGGTCTTCACCGAACGCTTCGATGACCTTCAATCCCTTTGCAAAACCGCCGATGAAATCTGTTTCGCGCATGAAATCCCTCTCAATTTGCGTAGATATTTTGTGCGATATATGAACAAATGTCAAATAACGCACAAAATGTTTGACCCTTTGCCGATGAGGTGGCTAACTCCAGTGCGATTGCGACCGGACGCTCAAGCACGAAGCTCGAACGCTCTGGCATGGAGGTAAAATGGACAAGACAATCGGAAGTCTGGCCGAGGCTGTTGCCGGAATAGGCGATGGCGCTACGGTCATGATCGGGGGGTTCGGTGGCTCAGGCGCGCCAATAGAATTGATCCATGCCCTGATCGATAAGGGGCCGAAGAACTTGACGGTGATCAACAATAATGCGGGCAATGGGCGCATCGGCATCGCGGCAATGATTGACGCCGGGATGGTGCGCAAGATGATCTGTTCATTCCCGCGGTCTTCCGATCCGCGCGCTTTCACGGACAAATATATTGCCGGTGAAATCGATCTGGAACTTGTACCGCAAGGAACGCTTGCTGAGCGTATCCGGGCAGGTGGCGCTGGTATCCCGGCGTTCTACACGCCGACAGCCTATGGCACGGAACTCGCCGAAGGCAAGGTAATAGCTGAATTTGATGAACGACCTTACGTGCAGGAGCGTTGGCTGAAAGCTGATTTTGCGCTCATTAAAGCGCATCTTGGCGATACGCACGGCAATCTGACCTACCGCATGGCTGCGCGTAATTTCAATCCACTCATGTGTATGGCTGCTGCAAGGACGATCGTACAGGTATCGGAAATCGTTCCGCTCGGTAGCATAGAGCCGGAAAATGTCATCACGCCGGGTATCTTCGTCGACAGTGTCGTTGAAGTTGCAAATCCGCAGCAAGAAGAAGAGCTCATTCGTGCTGGAGTGACCTACGTATGATGATTGATATTCATGATGACATCAAACTGTCCAACGCCCAGATCGCATGGCGCGCCGCGCAGGATATTCAGGATGGTGCCTATGTAAATCTTGGAATTGGCTTTCCCGAAATGGTCGCCCGCTATCAACCGGAAGGACGCGAAGCGATTTTTCACACGGAAAATGGCGTTCTGGATTTCGGTGAAGCGCCGCCAGCAGGTGAGGAAGACTGGGACCTGATCAATGCTGGCAAGAAGGCTGTTACGCTAAAGCCCGGCGCGGCATTTTTCCATCATGCCGATAGTTTCGCGATGGTGCGCGGCGGACATCTCGATGTCGCGATTCTCGGCGCCTATCAGGTTGCCCAGAATGGTGATCTCGCCAATTGGCGTGTTGGCGCCAAAGGCGTGCCCGCAGTGGGCGGTGCGATGGATCTGGTACATGGTGCGAAGCAAGTTGTCGTCATCACCGAGCATGTAACGAAGAAGGGTGAACCGAAGCTGGTTGAAAAGTGCACTTTTCCGCTAACCGGCGTCGCATGTATCACCCGCATCTATACCAGTCATGCTGTGATCGATATCGACAAGGGGCGTTTCGTGTTGCGTGAAAAGCTAGCCGCCATGACGCTGGAAGACCTTCAAGCCATAACCGGGGCAAAGCTGCATATCGACGGCCCGGTCGCCGATCTCGTTGTTCCCGAATTGTGAGACCATGTAATGAGTGAAGCCTATATCTGCGATTACATTCGCACTCCCATTGGTCGTTATGGCGGCGCGCTTTCATCTATGCGTGCCGACGATCTCGGCGCCATTCCGCTGAAAGCGCTGATGGAACGTAATGGTTCCGTCGATTGGGAAGCCGTGGATGATGTGATTTTCGGCTCGGCCAATCAGGCGGGCGAAGACAACCGCAATGTTGCGCGCATGTCGCTGCTTCTGGCCGGGCTGCCGGCAGGAGTGTCTGGAACGACGATCAACCGTCTCTGCGGTTCTGGAATGGATGCAGTTATAACGGCTGCACGCGCCATCAGGGCTGGTGAGGCGGAACTGCTCATTGCTGGCGGTGTGGAGAGCATGAGCCGCGCCCCCTTTGTCATGCCTAAAGCCGACAGTGCATTTTCCCGCAAGGCGGAAATCTTCGATACGACAATCGGCTGGCGGTTCATCAACCCTTTGATGAAGAAACAATACGGTGTCGATTCTATGCCTGAAACGGGTGAAAATGTTGCCGAAGATTTCAACGTCTCGCGGCAGGATCAGGACACTTTTGCACTTCGCAGTCAGGAAAAGGCGGCAGCCGCGCAAGCCAATGGACGCCTTGCAAAGGAAATTGTGCCGGTCACGATCTCGCAACGCAAGGGCGATCTGGTCGTTGTCGACAAGGATGAACACCCTCGCGCCACGAGCCTGGAAGCACTCGCAAAGCTGGGTACGCCCTTTCGTGAGGGTGGCACTGTGACGGCGGGCAACGCTTCCGGTGTCAATGATGGAGCTGCCGCGCTTATCATCGCATCTGAAGCAGCCATCAGGAAATACGGCCTCACACCGATTGCCCGTATTATAGGCGGCGCCACGGCGGGTGTTCCTCCGCGCATTATGGGTATTGGTCCCGCTCCGGCGACAAAGAAGCTATCTGTGCGTATCGGTATCGTACCTGACGCATTTGATGTGATTGAACTGAATGAAGCATTTGCGTCGCAGGGACTGGCAGTGTTGCGCGATCTTGGAATTGCTGATGACGACAAACGCGTCAATCCCAATGGTGGCGCTATTGCGCTCGGGCATCCGCTAGGCATGTCCGGGGCGCGTATCGCGGGCACGGCGGCGCTCGAACTTGCGCTCAATGGCGGCAAACACGCTCTTGCAACGATGTGCATCGGCGTCGGGCAGGGGATCGCCATTGCGCTGGAACGCGTCTGACACTAACTAGATCACATATCCGGGTGCTTTCCCGCCCGGATTTGTCACATCGAGCTGGGAAGATACTACTTTTACATTGTTGGGCGACTACAATATTGCCCACGACTACCGATCAAGTTAGCATGGCCTCATTACACAACGGCGGGAACAACCCGCCGAACCAAAATGGGGAACATGTCGATGAAAATTGCTCGCCTTGCCCTGATGGGCGGACTCCTCGCAACCGCACTTTATACTGGCTCCGCTGCTGCTCGCGACCTGACGGTCGTGTCTTGGGGTGGCAACTATCAGGATGCCCAGCGTGAAATTTACTTCAAACCTTTTTCCGAGAAGACCGCCAAGCCTTTGCTAGATGAATCCTGGGACGGTGGTTACGGCGTGGTTCAGGCGAAGGTGAAAGCAGGAAAACCCAACTGGGATGTCGTGCAGGTAGAAGCCGAAGAACTCGCTCTCGGCTGTGCTGACGGTCTTTACGAGAAGATCGATTGGGACAAGGTTGGCGGCAAGGACAAGTTCCTCGACAGTGCGGTCAATGATTGCGGTGTAGGGGCAATCGTGTGGTCGACAGCAATCGCCTATAATGCGGACAAGCTGAAAGATGGCCCACAATCCTGGGCTGATTTCTGGGATGTGAAGAAGTTTCCAGGCAAGCGCTCCTTGCGTAAGGGCGCCAAGTATACGCTTGAATTCGCTCTCCTCGCCGATGGGGTCAACAAGGATGAGGTCTATGATGTGCTCTCAACCCCGGAGGGCGTGGATCGCGCGTTCAAAAAACTCGATGAATTGAAGCCGAATATCGTCTGGTGGGAAGCAGGGGCACAACCGCTGCAATTGCTGGCCTCGGATGAAGTTGTGATGGCATCAGCTTATAATGGGCGCATCACGGGCATAAACAGGAGCGAAGGCAAGAACTTCAAGGTGGTCTGGCCGGGCAGCATTTATGCTGTCGATAGCTGGGTGATCCTGAAAGATGCCGAGAACAAGGATGCGGGGCTGGATTTCATTGCTTTTGCCAGCCAGCCCGACAATCAGGTGAAGCTGCCGAAATATGTCGCTTACGGTCTGCCGAACAAGGAAGCTGCAAGCAAGGTGCCTGCGGAATTCGCATCGGACCTTCCAACGGCGGAAGCCAATCTGAAAGACGCCCTTCCTCTTAACGTCGATTTCTGGATCGATAATTCCGAAGAGTTGACGAAGCGCTTCAACGCCTGGTTGGCGCAATAATTCACAGTCATGGCCCCGTCGGTGCAATATCGGCGGGTTTTCCCTGTTTTCCGGAAGATGGAGTGATTCATTGACGGACTGCCGCATCCGCTTCGAGAATATCAGCAAATCCTACGGTGATTTCAAAGTTATAGATGGTTTGAACCTCGATATTGATCGAGGTGAATTTGTGAGCCTTCTTGGTCCTTCCGGTTCAGGCAAGACGACGCTTTTGATGATGCTTGCCGGTTTTGAAAGTCCAAGCAGTGGAGCAATCCATGTCGATGGCAAGGCAATCAATACGGTTCCTTCATACAAGCGCAACATGGGAGTGGTTTTTCAGAACTACGCGCTTTTCCCCCATATGACAGTTGGTGAAAATGTCGCCTTTCCGCTTCAGATGCGAGGTATTGGGAAAGCAGAGATCGGCGAGCTGGTGGATAAGGTGCTCGATATGGTTCAGCTTTCCACGATGCGTGAACGCAAGCCAGCGCAACTCTCTGGCGGCCAACAACAGCGCGTGGCGCTTGCCCGTGCACTGGTTTTCGAGCCGGGCGTGGTCTTGATGGACGAGCCGCTTGGCGCTCTCGACAAGCAGTTACGTGAACAGATGCAACTTGACATTCGCGCGTTGCATGGCCGGTTAGGACTGACGATTGTCTTTGTCACCCATGATCAAAGCGAAGCGCTGACCATGTCGGACCGGATCGCTGTCTTCAACAAAGGAAAAATCGAACAGATTGGCACGCCGCGTGCAATTTATGATGAGCCGCAGACCCGTTTTGTCGCCGAATTTATAGGCGAAACCAATCTTGCTGAAGGAACGGTCGAGCGGGTGGAAGGTACGAGCGCTTTCATTCGTCTGAAGGATGGCGGCACACTAACCGCATCATCGAAGGGAGCGTTAGGGGCGGGACAGAAAGTTCTTCTGTCCATCCGGCCCGAGCGCATCGAACTGGGCGGGGAGGGTGGTTCAGACAATCTTCTTAAAACACGTGTGATCGACAGTGTCTATCAAGGGGATCATCTGCGTATCCAGCTGGATGCCAGCGCTCATGACTTTATTGTGCGTCTTGACAGAAAAGCGCGTGAATGGGCGCCTGGAACAGATGTCGTAGCGGGGTTCAATGCTGCTGATTGCTGGACTATTGCAGCATGACGGTTCCATCCGGCAAAACTGTCCGAGCGATATTTCTGATCGCGCCCCTGCTTGTTTTCATTGTCTTGTTTTTTCTGTGGCCGCTTGGGGTGATGATGAAACAGGCCGTGTCCGATACGGCGGTTTTGCGTGTTCTCCCCCAGACCGCCGAGACAGTAACTCTCTGGGACGGACAATCGGCTCCATCACCTGAAATGAAGCAGGCGCTCGTGGCAGACCTGAAGGCTTCGACCGACCAGCAGGCTGTAGGCGACATGGTCCGCCGCTTGAACAGCGCCCAATCGGGCTTTCGTACCTTGATGAGCAAAACACTTTCAGCCATCGAGAAGGGCGATCCTATTCCTGACCTAGAAATGATCGACAAACGATGGAGCCGACCGGAGTTTTGGCATGCTATTGGGAATGCGCTTTCACCAACAACTGATCGCAACCTGCTCGCGGCGGTCGATATGGAGCGCGATACATCCGGAGAAATTGTTTCAATGGCGCCCGGTACATCGGCCAACCGGGCGATTATGCTGCGCACGTTCTGGATTGCCGCGCTGGTGACACTTGCCTGTGCAATAATTGGCTATCCCTACGCCGTCTTGCTCACATCATCCTCAGGCTGGATCAGGAGTGTGCTTTTTGCGGCAGTTCTGTTGCCGTTGTGGACATCATTGCTGGTGCGTACTGCGGCCTGGTTCATTCTTCTACAGGACAAGGGACTTATCAATGATACGTTGATCTGGCTTGGCGTCACCGATGGACCGCTACCGTTGATCTTCAACAGAGCAGGGGTAGTGATAGCCATGACCCATGTACTTTTGCCGTTCATGGTGCTGCCGATTTATAGCGTTCTTGTATCGATCCCGAGCAATCTCATGCCGGCTGCTGCATCACTCGGCGCACCGCCTTGGAGGGCTTTCGTGCGGGTACTACTGCCTTTAAGTATGCGTGGCATCCTGTCCGGCATGCTGCTCGTGTTCATGAGCGCTATTGGCTACTACATAACTCCGGCGCTGATCGGTGGACCGGGCGACCAGATGATAAGCTCGATCATCGCCTATTACGCAACCGGTTCGGCCAATTGGGGTATGGCTGGTGCATTGGGGCTCGTGTTGCTCGTCGCCTGTCTCGTACTCTATGCCGTTTACGGACGGCTCACCGCTGATGAGCGGGGGAGAGCATGAACATGGGGCGTTTCGCGAAAATCCTGTTCGGTGTGGCCGCAGTGGTCTTTTTGATTGCTCCGCTGTTTGCAATTCTTCCACTTGCTTTCACATCCAGCGTGTTTCTGACCTATCCAGTGCCCGGCTGGTCAGTGCGCTGGTTTGAAGAACTCGCCACGGCGGATGTTTGGCGGCGCGCAATCGTCAACAGCCTTATTATCGGCTCAGGAACGACGATTTTGGCGACTGTGCTGGGAACGATGGCCGCACTTGGCCTGCGCAGCAGGATATTGTTTCTTTCCGGCCCCATTAAAACTTTGTTCCTTTTGCCCATGGTCGTTCCCGCCGTGGTTATGGGCGTCGGTATGCAGCTATTGTTTGTCCGGCTCGGAATAGCGAATTCCTATCTCGGTGTGATTATCGCGCATACAGTGATTTCGATCCCCTTTGTTCTGGTGAGCGTTACGGGTGCTCTGGCAGGTATCGACCGCCGTGTTGAACTGGCAGCCGAAAGTCTTGGCGCATCGCCTCTAACAGTTTTTCGTAAAGTCACACTTCCGCTCGCCATACCGGGCATCGCGTCTGGCGCAGTATTGGCGTTCGCGACTTCATTGGACGAGGTTGTGCTGACGCTGTTCGTCGCTGGTCCAAATCAGCGCACCCTGGCACGCCAGATGTTTTCGACAATTCGAGAAAATATCAGTCCGGCTATCGCTGCCGCAGCATTTTTGTTCATCGCAGGCACCGTGCTCTTAGGCCTTGCGGCGATGCTCTTTCGCCGAAAGCGCACCAATGGAGCAATCTCCATCTGATAGGTGCGAGGGATCTCGTTTGCTGCCGTACTAATCTTTGTGCCTCAGCGATCGATCCGCGTCGAAAGGATGATGGATGACATCGTGCGCTCAACGCCTTCCAGCGCGCCTATACGATCCAGAACGGCGTCGAGTTCCTGTATAGAAGGAGCTTCCACAACGACGATCATATCGAAATGCCCGCTGACGGAATGGAGCGAACGAACGGCCATCATGCCGCGCAGAACTGTTTCGACTTTCGGCGCGAGCTTGGGTAGTGCGGTCACCAGCACATGAGCGCGAACCAGATCACGCTCGAATTCCGGTGCGATTCGTACCGTGTAGCCCTCGATAACTCCGCGTTTCTCAAGCTTTTCGATGCGGCTTTGGACAGTAGTTCGGGACACTCCGAGGCGCCGTGCGAGGTCAGCTGTCGAGGCGCGGGCATTTTCACGGAGGAGGGCGATGAGGGTAAGATCGGCTTCTGTCGTCATAATGCATATTAAATACGTCAATATGTGCAAACAAACAACGTCATATCGTCAGTTTGTATGCTTCTTTTTGCATGGAACTATGCGATTCTTGCATATCCGAATTGCATTCCAAGGGGAAAGTTATATGAAAGAGATCGTAGTTGTCGGCGCAGGCAAAATCGGTGCCACCATTGCCGATCTTCTCGCTTCCACAGGCGAGTATGCCGTTACCGTTGTCGACCGCTCTCAGGCGCAGCTCGATGCACTGGAATCGGGCGCAGAAGTCAAGACGCAGGCACTTGATATTGAAGATGCCAAGGCTCTTGAAACTGCTCTGACCGGAAAGTTCGCTGTACTCAGCGCCGCTCCATTCCATCTGACGACCCGTATCGCCGAAGCTGCTGCTAAGGCAGGTGTTCATTATCTCGACCTGACCGAAGATGTTGCCAGCACACGCCGCGTCAAGGAGCTGGCAAAGGAAGCCAAGACCGCTTTCATTCCGCAATGTGGCCTTGCTCCTGGCTTCATCTCCATCGTTGCCTATGATCTGGCGAAGCGTTTCGACAAGCTCGACAGCGTTCGTATGCGCGTTGGCGCTCTGCCGCAATACCCTTCGAATGCTCTGAACTACAATCTGACCTGGAGCACCGACGGCGTCATCAACGAATATATCGAGCCGTGCGAAGCCATCGTGAATGGCGAGCTGAGCGAAGTCCCTGCTCTCGAAGAACGCGAAGAATTCTCGCTCGACGGCGTTACCTACGAAGCCTTCAACACCTCCGGTGGTCTCGGCACGCTTTGCGAAACGCTCGAAGGCAAGGTGCGCACGCTCAACTATCGCACCATCCGCTACCCGGGTCACGTTGCGCTGATGAAGGCGCTCCTCAACGATCTCGGTTTGCGCCATCGCCGTGAAGTGCTCAAGGACATCTTCGAAAATGCCCTGCCGACGACTCTTCAGGACGTCGTGGTGATTTTTGTGACCGTTTCCGGCACCAAGAACGGCCGTCTGGTTCAGGAAACCTACGCAAACAAGGTTTATGCCGCTCCGGTTGGCAAGATCATTCGCTCGGGCATCCAGATCACCACGGCTTCGGCGATCTGCGCTGTGCTCGACATGCTGGCCAAGGGTGATCTTCCACAGCAGGGCTTTATCCGCCAGGAAGACATTACGCTCGAAGCATTCCTCTCGAACCGCTTTGGCAAGGCATATGCACAAGAAGATCATTGCGCACGTATGGTTGCCTGATAGCTTCTGCCGCATGAATGCGGGGTCTGTTGCGCTGGTACGCAGCAGACCCTTTTTGCGTTTTGGTATTCAGTCAATCTGTCCTATCAAAGTCGCAATTGAATCGGATCGGGTTTAAGCGCATTGCCCAATCCAGACTGGCGGATGGATGTGCTACTCCGCCTTATGTGTGTCTGCCGGCGCATCTTGACTGAGAACCGTTTTAAAGTTTTCGGGTGCGCTTCTAAAGAAGTAGGAAAGTCATGTTGAAATCAGTTTTGCTGGCCGGTCTGGCCTCCGTCTTCCTCGCTTTGCCTGTTCAGGCAAAGGAATGGAAAGAAATCCGCATCGCCAGCGAAGGTGCATATCCGCCGTTCAACTACATGTCTCCAGATGGCAAGCTTGAAGGTTTCGATCTTGATATCGCAAATGCGCTTTGCAAAGCGATGGAAGCCAAGTGCACGATTGTCGCCAATGATTGGGACGGCATGATCCCGGGCCTGCAGGCCAACAAGTTCGACGCTGTCATCGCTTCGATGGCCATCACCGAGGAGCGCGAAAAGCAGGTTGCCTTCACCGAGCGCTATTACACGACGCCGCTTGCGGTTGTCGTGCCGAAGGATACAGATATGACTTCGCTCGATCCGTCGGCATTCGATGGAAAGACGGTTGGCGCACAGGCTGGCACCACGCAGGGCAACTATGCTGATGATGTCTACGGCAAGGCAGGCGCGGATGTGAAGCTTTACCCGACGGCTGACGAAGCCAATGCTGATCTCGAAAGCGGTCGTCTGGACGCGATCGCTGCCGACAAGTTCCTCGCTGCAGATTGGCTGAAAAAGCAGGGCGCAAACTGCTGCAAGTTCCTCGGTGACATTCCGGGTTCTGAAACGAAGATCGCCGTTGCCCTGCGCAAGGGTGACGATGACCTGCGTGAACAGTTCAACGCCGCAATCAAGAAAATCCGTGACGACGGCACCTACGAAACGATCCGCAAGAAGTATTTCGATTTCGACATCTATTGATGTGACAAATTAGACTCCGGGCGTCTTCAAAACCTGCTTGCAGTGGAAAGCGTCCGGTGCTTCAGTCATGGCAAGCGCATGAAATGAGGCGCTACCATTCGCGGGGGGTGCCCTGCCAATTACAACGATAACAAAGCAGTAAGGGGAATAGTTATGTTGAAAGCCATCCTATTTGCGGGCGTAGCATCTGTAATCGCTGCCTTGCCGGCGCAGGCCAAAGAATGGAAAGAAATCCGCATCGCCACCGAAGGTGCGTATCCACCTTTCAATTTCGTGGCGGCGGACGGTTCGCTTCAGGGACTTGATGTCGAAATAGCCAATGCCCTGTGCAAGGCGATGGATGCCAAGTGCACGATTGTTGCTAACGACTGGGACGGGATGATTCCTGGCCTGAAGTCGAACAAGTTCGATGCGGTCATTGCATCGATGAGCATCACGGAAGAGCGCAAGAAGGAAGTTGCGTTCACGGACAAATATTACTCCACACCACTTTCCGTTGCCGTGTCGAAGGATAGCCCGATCACATCGCTGGATGCCGAAGCATTCAAGGGAAAGTCGGTTGGCGCTCAGGGATCGACGACGCAGGGCAATTATGCGGAGGATGTCTACGGCAAGGCTGGCGCTGATGTTAAGCTTTACCCGACTGCCGACGAAGCCAATGCTGACCTGAAGAATGGACGGCTTGATGCGGTTGTTTCCGACAAATTCCCGATCTCTGACTGGATCAAGGGCGACGGTGCGGATTGTTGCAAGCTTATCGGCGATATTCCTGGCACGCAGACCGATACCGGAATTGCACTCCGTCAGGGCGATGACGCTCTACGCGAACAGTTCAATGCGGCAATCAAGAAAATTCGCGACGATGGAACCTATGCCACGATCGTGAAGAAATATTTCGACTTCGACATCTACTGATTGCTTGTAAAAGATACAGCTCTTTGCTGTAAGCAACAACGCGCCGGCTGCAATCGGCGCGTTTATTTGTTTGGTTTGGTGGATGCCGGAAATGCCGATTCAGCAACAAGATGTCATCGTTCTGGGCGCCGGTATTGTTGGCGTGTCCACGGCACTACATCTGCAGGCGCGGGGCCGTTCTGTCTGCCTGGTTGACAAAGGTGAGCCCGGAAATGGCACCAGTTTCGGCAATGCCGGTCTGATCGAGCGGTCAAGCGTTATTCCCTATTCCTTTCCGCAAGGCTTCTGGACGCTTGTGCGTTACGGGATGAACCGTCGCTCAGACGTTCGCTACAACCCGTTTTACATACCGAAGATGGCTCGCTGGCTGTTTCAATATTGGCGGGAATCGTCGCCAGAGCGGTTGAAGATTGCCACGAATGCTATGTTGCCCTTGATTGAAGCGAGTGTTCGCGAGCATGATACTTTGGTGGCCCAATCGGGCAGTGAACGGTTGATCCGGTCGCAAGGATGGATCGAGGTGTTCCGGTCATCTTCTGCATTCGACGCAGCAGTGCGCCGTTTGCCCGATTTGCAACGCTTCAAACTGTCTTATGATATTCTGGATGCGGCAGCCTTGCGCCAGCGTGAACCGTCGCTTGGCGATGTGGTTGGTGGCATTCACTGGCTTGACCCCAAGACTGTTGTGAACCCGGGTGGGCTGGTTAAAGCCTATGCTGATCTGTTCCGCAGGAATGGTGGCGTCTCCGTTCACGGAGATGCTGCAAGCCTGGCACAGAATGAGAGTGGCTGGCAGGTGACGACGGAGGTGGGTATCGTCCGTGCGCGCGATGTTGTGGCCGCACTTGGTCCGCAATCCGGCCTCATCTTCCGAAAGTTCGGCTATCCGGTCCCGCTTGGCATCAAGCGTGGTCATCATCTTCATTTCACCATGAAGGATGGCTCGCGGCTTGGTCATACAGTGGTGGATGAAGAAGCGGGCTATGTTCTTGCCCCAATGGTACAAGGTGTGCGGCTGTCGACAGGCATAGAGTTTGCTTCACCGGATGCGCCTGCCAACCATATACAACTCAGGAAGGACGAGAAAATCGCGCGCAAGCTTGTGCCTCAGTTGGGAGACCCCATCGAAACGACGCCATGGCTTGGATTGCGCCCCTGCCTGCCGGATATGCGCCCGGTGATTGGGGCAGCGCCAAAACATAAGGGACTATGGTTCAATTTCGGCCATGCCCATCACGGTTTGACGCTTGGGCCTGCGACAGGACGCTTGCTCGCTGAGATGCTCGTGGGAGAAGAGCCGTTTGTCGATCCGAAACCCTATTCGGCTGAACGGTTTCTATAGTTTCATCTAAAACTTTCGTGACAGGCTTGTCAGTTACGGTAGAGCGGGGTTATCAATTGGTCCCATTCTCATATCGCGCAGGCGCGAACAATCGATCCGGAAAATTCTCGTGAAAATGAAGCCTTTGGGCCGTACCGGCCTCACTGTCACTGAAATTTGCCTCGGCACCATGACCTGGGGCGTACAGAATACAGAGTCAGATGCTCATGAGCAGCTCGACATTGCTCTCGATGCCGGTATCAACTTTATTGATACTGCCGAGGGATATGCCATACCGATGAGTTCGGAAAGCTATGGCAAGACAGAGTCTTACATCGGAAGCTGGCTCAAGAAATCTAGAAAACGTGACAAGATCGTACTGGCGAGCAAGATCGCCGGTGGTGGTAGGCAGAAGTGGATTCGAGACGGCGCTAGGCCAAGCCGAACCAGTGTTCGCGAGGCGGTGGAGAACAGTCTGAAACGGCTTCAGACGGACTATATTGACCTCTATCAGGTCCATTGGCCGATGCGTGCACACTACCATTTCGGCCAGAGCTGGAGCTTCGATCCGTCCAACACGGATTGTGCGGCAGAAACTCAACAGATGCGTGATGTTCTGCTCGGGCTCGGAGACATGGTTCGCGACGGAAAGATCAGGCATATCGGTCTTTCCAATGAGACAGCCTGGGGAACGATGCAGTGGCTTCGGTTGGCGGAGCAGCACAGTCTGCCACGCATCGCCTCAATCCAGAACGAATACAGTCTTCTGCAGCGCCAGTTCGATTTTGACATGGCAGAGCTGGCGCTCTGCGAAGACGTTGGACTGCTTGCTTATTCGACGCTTGCAGCTGGCGTTCTGACCGGGAAATATCTGGGCGGCAGGTTGCCCGCCGGTTCGCGCGCGGTCATTTCCGAAGGCGGCATCTGGCGGAACAATGTTCACTCAGAGCCCGCAATTCGCGCCTATATCGATGTTGCGAAGAAGCACGGTCTCGACATCGCCCAGATGGCAATTGCCTTTACACTGACACGCCCGTTTATGACCTCGGCCATCATAGGCGCAACGACTGTAGATCAGTTGAAGACCGATATCGCGGCCCATCAAGTCAAACTGTCGGAAGATGTCCTGACTGATATCGAAAAAGTTTACAGGCAGTATCCGCGTCCGCTTTAGAGCCGAGAGGACGTATAGAGAGCCTGCCGACTGGCAGGCTTTTTCTATCCGGCAAGATAAATTTCGTGTTTGACGATCCATTGATCGATTGGTGTCTCGCTTGAAGAACTGACGATCACCATTCGGTCGAAGCGTAGATTGCGACCAGCAAGTGATCTTGCTAGGCGAGTCATCTCTGTTTCGCGCGAAGCTCGATCAGCAACGCCATAGGCAAGCGAAACATGTGGAAGGAAAGTCGAGATGTCGTTCTCTCCAGATATACCCAGTGAATCCTGTTTCAGTGCCATGAGTGCAGGTGTTTTCTGCAGCGTGGCGTAGAAAGAGCGGAAATAAGCCTCGGTTCCGGTCACGTTCTCAATGAGAACATCCAGAGGTTTGCGACCGACCGCAAGGCTGAGCACCAGCGGCAGCAGTTCATCTGCCGAGCGTTTCATATCGGCTATAAGTGTCGCGTGTGGTTCAAATACGGGCGAAACAAAGTGATTTGCCAGTTCTGCAATGATGGATTCAAGAAATTTGAGGTTGTCGCGTGCAGGGCGCAACCAGATGGAGTGGAAAGTCATTGATTTGGCATCCCTCGAACGCCGCGTTCGTTTTTAAGTGGCCTGACGCTGTTCCGCAATATGAGCGGTAGTTCGAGCACAACTGTCTGAGGCAGCGCATTTGGTGCGGCCTGTCTCTCGTTAAGCAGACGGATGATTTCGGCAGAGAGGCGTTCGGCATTCTGATCGAATGTTGTCAGCCGGTAGGCCCCCCAGCGTGCTTCCGTGACATTATCGAAGCCGATAACCGAAATATCGTCAGGAATAGAGAGATTGAAGACATCGCGCGCGCAGTCCATCAGGCCGAAAGCCATAAGGTCGTTGACGCAAAACACGCCTTCGACGCGCTCTCGCTCGCCGAGGAGTAAGGAGGCTGCGCCGTAACCGCCGTCATAGTCGGTCAGGTCACCGCGCTGTATACTGACGCTCAATCCGAGGCTTTTGCCTTTGGCGATGAAAGCTTCCTCACGTTCAATCAGATTGAGACTACCGACATTCGACGTTATGAGGCCAAGCTTTTTCATGCCTCGTGCCGCGAAAATTTCGACAGCCGTTTCGGCGGCTAGTCGATTGTTGATGTGAATATGATCGGCTCCCTCTTCGGTTCGCCCGACGAGGATCAGGGTCTGGCCGTTTCGTTGGGCAAGATCGACAAATGACGACGAGGGCATGCCGGAAAGAACTACCGTCGCTTCGGCACGATAGCGCAACAGCGTTTCGTGGGCCGCAGAGAGGTTTTCTCCATGCTGGCCGGTCGGGATCAACACCGGCACACTGCCACGTGCTGCAAGTCGACGGGAAAGCGCTGCAATCTGGCGGGAGCGAAAAGGACTATCCGGGTCTGCCGCAATCATTCCGACGATACGACTGCGATTGGCAAGAAGACCGCGCGCAAGGTCATTGACCTGATATCCAAGTTTTTCGGCAGCTTTGAGCACTTTCTCGCGTGTTGAGGGCGAAACACTGGCGCCAGGCGTAAAGGTTCGGGACACAGCGGAGCGTGACACGCCTGCCTCGAGCGCGACTTCATGCGCGCTGATGAACCGTGGCTGGTTATCCGCGCCGTCTTGTTCTCGCTGCATTTCTTTATCTGGCATTTTATCGCCCTACTTTTGAAAGGACATCGGCCCTGAGGAAGCGCTCGACCACGAACATGAAGGCAATTGATGGCACCAGCAATATCAATGCGCTGATCGACGCGATTTGATAATTGCCGCCGGAACTCGCTGTATAAAGCAGCAAGGGCAGGGTGGAAATATCAGGGGCGCCAACGAAATAAGTGCCGGTGAACTCATCGAGCGATTCAAGAAAGACAAAGATCGCGCTTGCAAGCAAACCCGGTGCGGCTATTGGCAGGGTGATGTCGAAGAATGTCTTGAAGGCGGAAGCGCCCATTGAGCGCGCCGCTTCTTCAAGCTCCCGATCAATTGCCGAAAACGCTGCCGTGGCGATCCATACGGCATAGACCAGACCATGAGTGACATGCACCAGAACGACACCTGTGATCGTGCCATTCAAGCCGAACGAGTAGAACATCTGCGCGATGTTTACGTAAACGGGCAGGTTCGGAAAAGCCTGCGGGATCAGCAGCGTCAGCAGGATCAGCCCACGAAACGGCAGTTTCAGGCGTGCCAGAGCATAACCGGCGGGAATGGCGAGGCCAAGTGAAACGATCACTGTCAGGCCTGCAATAAGAACGCTTGTGCCAAGTGACGAGAGTGCATTGCCGCGAGGCGAAAACACATTCGCCCAGAAAGAGAAACCATACTGAAGCGGCAGTGTGTGTGGGAAATACCAACGCTCAGCTACAGCCCACAGAAGCAGGTTGGCGAGTGGCCCGAAAATCGCGAAGGCGAGCAGACCAAGCAATATGCCACGCGGTATCCAGCGCCAGTCGATGATGTTGCTCATTGACCGTGTTCCTTCATGGTCTGGCGCAGGTAAACCCAGGCGACGAGGCTGGTCATGAGGAGCGAGATTGTACCCAATGCATTTGCGACGCCGTAATCCCCATAAGCATTGATACGGAATGCCATGTTTGCCGTGATCATCGTTGGTGATTGGGCGTTGATCATCAAAGGCACGGACAAGACGGACATCATGGTGACAAAGCTCAGTATCAACCCAACGAGCAGCGTTTGGCGGACTTGCGGCAGAACAATCTCGATGAGAATGCGCAGCCGCCCGGCACCAAGATTGCGAGCGGATTCAATCGTGCTGCGATCGATGGATGCCATTGCACCTGCCAGCAACAACGTGACAAATGGCGTCTGTTTCCAGACGAATGCAATGACGATGCCACGCCAGTCGAGAAAGCTCATTGCCTGCAAGGGGGTAAGAATCCCTGTTTCGATGAGCAGGCTGTTCATCAACCCGTTCTTGGCAAGGAAGGTGCGGAGTATCTGGCCAACGACAATGAAGGGGATGAAAAGCGGCCAGCGATAGAGCCAGCGCAGGACAGTGACAGCGCGCGGGTTCGAGCCAAGCGTCAGGTAACCGCCGATGGCGATAGAGAATAACGCAATCAGCAGGGACGACAGTGTAACGATGACAAAGGTGAAGATGATGTCGCTGGAATAAAGTTCGAATGCTTTGGTGAAATTGCCGGTTCCCCATTCCCCGGAAACATTGAAAGCTCCGGTGATCGCTCCAAAAAGCGGTACGATGAACAGCAATAGGACGATCGCCAGTGCCGGCGCGACAAGAAGAATCCCCGTCAGTCGATGCGACATTCGAAACCTCATGAAGTAGGATGCGCGCCGGAAACACTCGTAGTGCTTTGATTGCGTAATCCGGCGTCAATTTCGGAGCGCTCCGAATGGAACCAAGTTTGCCAAAGCGCTCCGATAGAAGGCAGGATTGTTGGACTTAATTGCCGACCTGACGCTCATAAGCTTCCAGAATCGCGCTGTTATAAGGTGCGATTGGGAAGGGTTTGCCGTATTTAGCAAGCTCGTCCGGCGAAATGTCGGTGAAGAGCTTGTTCCAGGTGTCACCGTCCAGCTCTGCCTTGACATGGTCGGCATCGATGCCCGGATACCAGTTGAAGCGCTTCACGATACCTTCGGCCTGTACTTTCGGGCTCGTCGCCAATGCCACGAATTTTTCGGCCAGTTCCTTATGCGCGCTTTTTTCCGGGATCACATAATGCATCGGCTGACCGGGCATGCCGGGAGCCGGTAGGACAAGTTTCATTTCCGGGGGAAGCTGTCCATTCGCCTTCCACGAATAGAACATGTCGACCCAGACTGGTCCCATCGCGATTTCGCCACGGCTCAACATGTCGAGAGTGCCTGCATTGCCTGGGGTGAGGGTGGCGTTCTTAGTAAAGTCCTTTAGCGAGGCAAACGCCTTGTCCCAGTTCTTCGCTTCGCCCTCTTCGAATGGACCCTTCATCAGCTTGTCTGCGTCGCCACCATAAGCATAGATCCAGCCCATAACAAAGCTCACGCCCGATGCGCCACCCTTGATACCGTTATAGCCGAATTGCTTTGGGTTTTCCTTGGCCCATGCGACGAGCTCGTCATAACTCTTTGGTGGATTGGCAACGAGTGCAGGATTGTAGGCAAGTGCGGTCTGGCTGTTGAACATCGGCATGACGTAGCCGTCGACATCCGTACCGAGCGCCATTTTCGCATTATCGCGCGTCACCATCTTACCGCTGTCGATTTTGCCGCGATAATTTTCGAGGAACTTCGCCGTTACCATCGGTCCGACGAATTTCTCGTGGACGACGGCGACGTCGGTGTCCCATTTTTCCACACCAGCCTTGAACTGGGCTTCGAAACGTTCAAGAACCTTCTGCGAACCCGCATCGCCGGGACCTGTTCCCACAACGCGAACGGTCGTTCCGGGATTTTCCTTCTCGAACAACGGTCCGAGATACTGATTGATATAGTCAACCATGTTCTGGTCACCTGCCGTGATGACGGTAAGCTCATCGGCGGTGGCGGGTGCAACGGTGAGGCCAATTGCCATTGCCGCGTTCAGGATAGTTCTCATGAAAAGGACTCCTGTATGAAACCGGGATTTCCGGTCTTTTGATTGAAAGCAGATGCAGTGCATCCAGTGGCGTCTATCGGGAATGGTGGCATTCACGGGCACGAAAATGCCCGTGAAAACGATCTTGAAACGGGGTGCCCCGTTTTGGTGCGGGAAAGGCGTCGAGGTCAACGTGCACAGCTGTGCACGATCAAGTCCAACGTGAATTGCGTATTTCGTTGATCTCTAGTCTCCCATTAACTCAATGACGCATCATCAGCACACTGACGAAAAGACGGCGAGCGCCTGACTATTTGTCGAACAGAAACAGGGCGTGTTCAGGTATGTGGATTTCAACATTGGCGCCGGGCTGATGGCTTTCCTGAGCGTCGACCATGATGTGCCGATCCCCGACGCGGATCATGTGTCTCCAGAGGCCACCGGGATAGCTGGTCTGCTCCACCGTGCCGTTGAGGGCTAATTCGGACGTCGGGGAGTTCCGATCAACTCCCAGCTTGGTGAGACAGGCTGCTTCGCTGCGGAAACGAGCCGATGCCATGCCATCGGACAGATTTCGGCGTCCTGCCGAAATCGTGCTCGCCTTGTTGTTGGCGCCTGCTGCGATCTCGATACGGTCGGCTTTGATCTGGATTGGTACTTCGATCAGATTCTCAGCGCCCATAAATGCCGCGACGAAATCCGAGGCGGGGTGGTTGTAAACCTCTTCTGGAGCACCTGCCTGAGCAATTTCGCCATTATTGAGAATGACGATACGGTCGGCCATGACCATGGCTTCTTCCCGATCATGCGTTACGTGAACAGCTGTAATGCCGAGACGGCGCTGCAAAGCGCTGATCTCATGGCGAACCGATAGTCTGATGCGTGCATCGAGATTGGAGAGCGGCTCATCGAGGAGCAGGATGTCAGGCTGAATGGCCAGAGCGCGCCCGAGGGCGACGCGCTGGCGTTGTCCGCCGGAAAGGGCGGCAGGTTTGCGCTCCAGCAAAGCATCCAGCCCCAGCAGGCGAGCAACTTCATCAACCTTCTGCTTGATGGTCTCCTTCGTCGTGCCACGAATACGCAGACCATAACCCATGTTCTGCGCGACAGTCATATGCGGCCAGAGCGCGTACGACTGGAAGACAAGGGCCATTCCGCGCTTATCCGGGGGCAATTTGGTGACGTCTCTGCCGTCTACGCGGATCGCACCGTTGGACGGCATGTTGAAGCCCGCAATCGCACGCAGCAGGGTTGTCTTGCCGCACCCAGACGAGCCGAGAAGCGCGACGAACTCACCCTTCTTGACGGATAGATTTACGCCTTTGAGAACTTCATTGTTGCCATAACGAACGCGCGCGTCCGCCACCTCCAAAAACGCTGGCATAAGCGTCTCCTCCCCAGGATCGCCGGCTGATTTTATTTTTTCTGCACAGCCGTGCAAATTGGATTGAAGCATCTTTAAGCCACCTCGACAAGCCGCAAAAGTGAAGTTGCGCTGAAAAAACTATCTTCAGTTCCATTTTGGAACGTCGTCTAGGCGCTGTTTAGCGAGAATTTATAACAGCTGTATGACGTAAAGACGAAGACGTGGACAGCTTTGCAAAGCTGTCCACGTCGCACGCAAGCAGGTCCGACGGAGAGTGTACAGGACCCAGCTTGTTATGAGCGTTCAGTCAAACTTCTTCTGCACGTTCTTCGAACTTGGCATTTCTCCGGGAAGAGTAGATGAACGCGGCGAGAAACATTGCGGTCATCAGCAGAACGATTGTTGGAGCGGGCGCGCTGTCGATGAAAAAAGCCAGATAGACACCGAAGAAGGATGCGGTGACCGCAATTGTTACGGCGAGCAACATCATGGTGCTGAATTTGCGTGTGAGCAGAAACGCAATTGCACCGGGCGCAATCAACATGGCGATAGCCAGAATGATGCCTACGGCCTTCAAAACGCCGACAATTGTAAGTGAAATCAGGCAAAGCAAACCGTAATGCAGCAGGCGGACCGGTAGGCCGACGGCTCTGGCTTGTGCCGGATCGAAAGCGTGCAGTAGGAAGTCGCGCCATTTGACCACAAGAATGCCGGCGGTCAGTGCGGCGATAATGGCCGTTTCGATGAGGTCGGACAATGTTATTCCGAGCATGTCGCCGAACAGGATATGATCGAGATGCACTGTCGAGCGGATCGCAACATAAAGAACCAGGCCAAGACCGAACATGCCGGAGAATACGATGCCCATCACCGTATCCTGCTTGATGCGGCTGTTTTCGGTGAGGTAGCCGGTTGCAAGGGCGCAGGCCACGCCCGCTACGAAGGCTCCGATACCGAAGGGTATTCCGATAATATAGGCGACAACCACACCCGGAAGAACAGCGTGGCTGATCGCGTCCCCCATCAATGACCAGCCCTTGAGGACCAGAAAGCACGACAGCAATGCTGTTGGTATCGCGATGAGCACGGAAATAGCCAGCGCATAGCGCATGAACTCGAACTGAAACGGTGAGGCCAGCATATCCAGAATGGTCATTGCTGGAACTCCCTTAGAGCGATTGCCGCTTTGCGGCGTGCGGCCAGCAGCCCATGCTTTGGAGCAAGCAGAAATACACTGAGGAAGACAAGCGTCTGGAGAACGACGATGATGCCTCCCGTCGCACCGTCCAGAAAATAGCTTACATAGGCTCCTGTGAAGCTTGTGACGGAGCCGATAGCAACAGCAATCCAAAGCAGTCGCGAAAACCGGTCTGTCAGTAGATATGCGGTTGCACCGGGCGTTACCACCATACAGATGACGAGAAAGGCACCAACCGTCTGCATCGCGGCGACAGTCGATGCCGACAGCAATGTGAAGAACATGATCTTCAACAGATTGGGCTTGAGACCGATCGAACGCGCATGGTTTTCATCGAAGAACACTACCATCAGATCTTTCCACTTCAAAAGAAGCAGCGACAGGGAAACGAAGCCGATGATTGCCAGTTGTAGAGTATCCTCCGGTGTGATGGCGAGGATATTGCCGAGAACGATGGTCTGAATGCTGACGGCCGTCGGCTTCAACGAGATCATGAAGAGGCCAAGTCCGAAGAATGACGAGAAGATCAGACCGATGATAGCATCTTCCTTCAGCTTTGTACGTTGGTTGAGAAAGAGCATCGCTGCTGCGGCGAGACCGCCAGAGAAAAATGCGCCGATGGAGAAGGGAAGGCCAAGCATATAAGCACCCGCAACGCCAGGGACGATGGAATGGGATAGAGCGTCGCCAATCAGCGACCAACCTTTCAGCATGAGATAAGCCGAAAGAAAGGCACATACCCCGCCCACCAGCGCCGAAACCCACATCGCATTCAGCATGTAGCTATAACTGAACGGCTCAAGTAATACGGTCATTGTTCCTGGCTCCGTTTGCGGGTCGCGGAGTCTTCGTTCTCATAAACAACAAACGGGCGCTCATCGTCAGTTATGACGCTGACGGCGCCTCGTCCTGCACCGCTAGTCTCGCCGAGTACAAGATGGCGCAGCACGCCGCCGAAAGTCTTTTCGAGGTTCTGTTGTGTGAAAACCTCCGCAGTCGGCCCGTAACCGAGAACTGTTCGTTTCAGTAATACGGTTCGGTCGCAGAATTCGGGAACACTGCCAAGATTGTGGGTCGAGACCAGCATGACGCGCCCCTCATCTCGCAAACTGCGAAGAAGTGTGACGATTGCTTCTTCGGTCTTCACATCTACGCCAGTGAAGGGTTCATCCAGAAGAATGACGCGCCCGTCTTGTGCGAGCGCTCGCGCAAGAAATACCCGTTTCTTTTGCCCGCCTGAAAGCTCACCGATCTGTCGATGACGAAATTCAAGCATATTCACGCGATCAAGCGCTTTTTCTACGGCTTCTTTGTCGGCGCGGCGCGGGATGCGCATCATGCCCATATGGCCGTAGCGCCCCATCATGACGACATCTTCGACGAGAACCGGAAAGTTCCAGTCGACGTCCTCACTTTGCGGGACGTAGGCCACTAGGTTCTTCTTGAGAGCAGCCCCAACCGGCATTCCGAGAATAGATATTTCGCCCTTGGCTAGTTTGACAAACCCCATAATCGCTTTGAACAGGGTCGACTTGCCGGATCCGTTGACGCCGACAAGCGCTGTAATCGTTCCGGTTGGGGTCGTAAAACTTGCATTGTGTAAAGCCGTATGGCCGTTTCGATACGTGACAGTTGCATTTTTCACGTTGATACCGTCGACCGCGCTTTTATCCAGCATGGCGAAGGTATCTCCATGAAGGTCTATGGGTGCATTCATTGTTTGAGCCCTTGGGCAATCGTGCTGGAGGTGACTTTCAGGAGATCAATATATGTCGGCACGGGACCATCGGGGTCCGAAAGTGAATCAACATAGAGAATACCGGCATATTTTGCGCCGGTCTCACGAGCGACCTGCTTGGCTGGGGCAGGAGAAACCGTGCTTTCGGAAAAGACAGCCGTAATGCCATTTTCACGCACTGCATCAATCACTTTTCGCACCTGCTGTGGAGTGCCCTGTTGGTCTGCATTGATTGGCCAGAGATAAAGCTCTTTCAAACCGAAGTCCCGAGCCAGATAGGAGAATGCGCCTTCACTTGAAACGAGCCAACGCTTGTCTTCAGGAATAGCTGCCAGCTCAGCCCGGATAGGATCGATCGTCGCTTTAATCTTCGCTTTGTAAATCTCTGCATTTGCCTTGTAGATGTTAGCGTTCGCCGGATCATTTTTGACAAACGCATCCCGAATATTGTCGACATAGATCAATGCGGCATTCGGTGACATCCAGGCATGCGGATTTGGCTTGCCGCTATAAGGTCCCTCGCTGATATCGATTGGCTCAACGCCATCGGAAACAACTGCGCTTGGAACATCCTTGAGACGCGAAAAGAATTTTTCGAACCATAGTTCCAGACCAAGGCCATTCCAGAGGACCAGCTTGGCGTCCTGAGCTTTAATCAGGTCTCCCGGTGTTGGCTGATAATTGTGGATCTCGGCACCTGGCTTCGTGATTGACTCAACCGTCGCGGCATCACCCGCAACATTCTGCGCAATATCGGCGATAACAGTGAATGTCGTCACGGCCTTGAATTTCTCCGCAAAAGCAACGCTTGCGCTTGTCCAGAGAAGAGCCCCGCTCACGAGACTGAGTGTCGTTGTTCGTAAAATATGACGCAGCATATCCAAATCCTTGTTGCCAATCAGTTGCAATTGCATAGCCGATCGCTGTTTTACGATCAAGTGCTATTGCGAACCATTTGCAAAAGAATAATCGGCGTTCGGCGTTCGAGATTCCGATTGCACGTTTAAATTGCGTTATTGTAATGGTTTAAGCTTAGTGGCTGTATTCTTGGCAGGTGCACGACAGGGAGGTCGTGCGCGACTACCCAAAACGGGCTGGCTAGTTACCACGGAGATGGCACGATCATCATTATCCTACGAGAACACGCCAGCAATTTAAAATGGTATTCTTCTGTGGAGACGGATGAGAAATCTAGTTTCCCAGCCGGAACTGTTTTCATTGTTCCGGCTTTTACAACTTTATCAATTAACTGGTCTGATCCCGTCGAAATCATAATCATGCAGCCTGATCAGCAACTTTTTCAGGATAGTTTTTCTCAGAGTTCTCTATTCAAGGAAAACAACAGCACCAAGAACGTTACGAGTTTCTCATGCAAAGATTGCAAGCCGCTATCTCATTTGATCTGGGATGAAATTTGCCAGCGAGGCGGGCAGGATGAAGCTTACCTGAATGTTCTAGGGTTGGTTCTAATGCGCACGATCGCACGCGTCTTGTTGAATGAGCGCGCTTCGACTGACATTAAGATCGGACTTAGCAATCAGCGTGTCATCAGATATAAGCGTATCTCAACCAAAACTTTCACAAGCCTCTTTCGGTTCCGGATATGGCTGCGTTGTTGGGAATTTCCGCAGGCCATTTTTCGACGTGCTTTCGAAAGAGTTTTGGACAGACGCCTCACCAATACCTGATGGAACTGAGACTTGACGAAGCTGAACGGTACCTCAGAAAAACATCGATGCCAGTAAACGAGATCGCGCGCAATTTGAATTTTTCCAGTCAGAGCCATCTCACGACGGCTTTGCGAAAACATCGACAGCTCACTCCGGGCGAATTACGAAAGTAGAACTAGGGGGGGCTTGGTACAATTTCCTGGCACACGGCCCGTCTTCACGGAGCAATTGATCCGAGTGGTGGCAACATCGGGTACAAGACAGTTGATCAATTTGAGACGCTGGTCGGCTTTCGTTTCAACCATTTGCGCCAGATGTGGATTTCACTTCTGCGGCGCAAGCGACGGACTCGATGAGAATCGTGAGAAAGCACGATAAGTCCAAGTGGAAGCATCCAGAAACCGAGAATCGGGAGAAAACCAAGCGAGCCGCCGACGACGAGCGTGCCACCAAGCATGCGCCGCATCATGACTGATTGTGGCATTGGGATTCGCCGACCAAGAATCACGATGGCTTTTTTCCGGGGCGTTTCGGCGTATTCGTCACTCACAGGCGCATCTCTTAGGCTGATATGTTACAATTCACAGGATGAAAACGTCCCAGAGAATATAGGGTTTTTGTCCCATAATGCAAAAAGATGAAAAAAAATGGATTTAGCCCTTTGCAAACGCGAAATCCTTTTGCTATACGCCACCTCGCTGACACGACGAGCACCTGTTCCCCGGTAGCTCAGCGGTAGAGCAACCGGCTGTTAACCGGTTGGTCGCTGGTTCGAATCCGGCCCGGGGAGCCACTTTGATTTTTGGGTTACAAAAATCAAAAATTTAGCTCAGCAAAATCAATCACTTATATTAAGTCGCTTTAACTTGTATACGATCCTTGGTCCGTTTGGGTTATATTCTCGGCTACAAAACGGGTTACAGAGCGGGTGTTTGCGATTGTCAGCCGATATCACAAAATACGCCCAACGTCAGCCGAGCGGTATATATCGCTATTACCGTCGCGTGCCGGTGGAAGTGGCTCAGCACGATAAGCGCACCTTCATAAAAGTTAGCCTTAAAACGAAGAACCACAAAGAGGCGCTTGAGAAAGCTCAAGGCGTGCACGATGCGACCGAACGACTTTGCTCGGCCATGGCTTCAGGCAACGATAATAAGCCGGAGTGGGAGCGATACGACGCAGCGATACGCACAACTCAATCGCTGGGATTCGCATATCGGCCCGTTGCCGAGATTGCGGCCGGAAACTTCGATGATCTGTACGTTCGATCCAAACAAGCCGCTGAACTGTCAGATACCGATGCCGCAAAGCTCGCCGTAAAGTTCCGTCTTGCAATCAGCGTCTTCTGCGCCCTCAAGCTCATTATTGAGGAAAGCCGAACCGCTCTCACAAACGACGTCGTTTTCCGCGGTATCGGATCGCGCTCCTCGACTTTTGCCAGGAAACCTTCCTTGAATAGCGCCTTGGTAATGAGGCCGGCCTGCTTCTTCTGCACCTCGTCGTCTGTGTCTAGGACAGCGCAATGTCAAGCATGGGGTCGGTTGCGACGGCAGCAACTTGCGATGTGTTAACCATGTCTGTAATCATAGAATTCAATCGATTCGAACCTTGAAAGGACTGGGATGAGCAGATCAACATTGAAGGGTGGGCGGTACATCGGCGGACGATACAAAGCGTCAAACGGAATTAACGACACCTGGTCAGTGGTTGATCAGAAAGTTCAAAAGCCAGTCGAGATGGGCGAACGGCAGGCGGTAGGAATGAACTACCGCGATGCCAAGGAACTGAGCGATTTGCTTAACTCGCTAGAAGAGCGACGCCAGGCCTGCTGACGGTCTGGAACACTTCGCTATGATATTGTAGTGCTTAGCCCTGGCTTTCAACGCGGGGGTAAGCATGACTTGGGGCTTTGTCGTAGGCGGACATTATAACAGGCGGAAAGACATTCACGGTCAGTTTGCTGGCCAGCAACAGGGTGGCATCGTTACTCCATCCAACCATACGTTGTAATTATCATCACCGGCAAGGCTGGCAGTCATTACGGCTATGAAGACCAACACCTGCCCGATGGACGTTTTGACTATTATGGTGAAGGTCAAGTCGGCGACATGGAAATGGTCCGCGGCAATAAAGCAATTCGCGACCATGCTATGTTGGGCAAGGATCTACTCCTTTTTGAAAGCCTCGGGAAAGGCAAAGATCTGATCTTCCTGGGCAGCTTTATCTGCGAGAGTTGGCGATGGGGACAGTCGCCCGATCGCAACAATGATATGCGCAAGGCCATAATCTTCGAACTTAGAAATCTCGAGAATATTGTAGAAACCGTCGATGATGATCAACCCGACCCCACCCTTGACTTGGCTGCCATGCGGCGCCTTGCAAAAGAGGCCGCCGGCAGCCGAGAGGGTGAGACATCAAGCCGAACCATCTATGAAAGAAGCCGACACGTTCGGGATTACGTGCTAGCTCGTGCCTACGGTCATTGTGAGGGCTGCGGGTGCCCAGCGCCCTTTCTGCGCGTCAACGGGCAACCTTACCTGGAACCTCATCATATCCGTCGAGTGAGCGACGGCGGCCCTGATGACCCCAGCTATGTGATTGCGCTTTGCCCAACCTGCCATCGCAAAGTTCATCATGGACAGGGTGGCGTCACATACAACGATACGTTACTCAAGAAGATGCCATCTATCGAGCCGCCGGCGACTGGCTAAAGCTGGGTTTCAAAACGGCGCCTCCTTCAAAGCTTCCCGCATTCCCCGCCCGCAACCTTCCCATGCGGCTTTCGCCAGTTGCCTGGCCTCGAGCTCGTCCATTTCCTTAAGGTCGGTCTTTCCCAACTCTTGCAGATATGAACCAACCGCCTCAACGCCGGTATCAAGGGCCCGCAGTTCGTAAGGGTCGAGCCTCTTGCGGTGCCGGATATGCTCGGCGATGTCGGCGCATTCCTTGCACAGCCAGCGGATAGGTTCAGGTCTGCCCCGGTGGGAGCCTGCCAGTGCAGCGCAGCAGCTTGGATAAAAGCATCAAGAGGCTGTCTTGTACGGCCAAGCTGAGCGCGATGCTGCCGAACGGGGTCAACGTGACGGTGGAATGCAGCGATGTCGATGGTCTGGCGGCAATCATAGGAGCGTTGAGTCATGTTCAGACTGGACGCTGATCTGAAGGTCTAACTCCATCAGGAGCCGATCGACTTCCGCGCGGGCATCAACAGCCTTGCGGTCCCGGTGCAAGAGGTGATGGAGCTAGACCCGTTTGCTCCATCGGTGTTTGCCTTCTGCAATCGTCGGCGTGACCGGTGAAGCTTTTGTTCTTTGATCGGTCCGGGTTTGTGATGGTCCTGACGAAATTGACGGAAGACAGGTTCCGATGGCCCCGCCGGGAGACTGCGGTGGTGACGCTGACGACAGAGCAGCTGCATTGGATCCTCGATGGCATCGATATCGATGCGATGAACCAATGGGATTACCTGACGCGTTACACCAGCGACGGCAGGATGCCGATCGATAACAATATTCTGGAACGTGACATCAGAGTTTTTGCGACCGGAAGAAAATCGTGGCTGTTCAGCGGCACTGCTGACGGAGCCAGGGCCAGCGCAGTGATCTATAGTTTGATGCTGACATGCCGCGCCTGTGGCGTCGACCCTCTGATCTGGCTGCGGCACGTGCTCACTGAATTGCCGCAGCGGGGCGAAGCGACCGACATCGGCGACCTTTTGTCATTCAACTTCTCCAAGACAATTACCCAATAAAGCTAGGTACCGCTAGCATCCGAGCGCGATTACCTCTGAAGAAGCCGTCTAGGTGCATCGAAAATAGCGCTTACGTTCGTCATCATCTGCCAGTTCCGGGTATGCCGCAACCAAGTCGGCAAATTCCCGTTCCAGTACCGTGACGTCATAGGCCAGATAGTTCTGTGCTTTCGTGTTGTCAGCTTTATTCTGCATGGTATCTCCTCGTGTTTTGGTGGTTGGTTTTGGTAAGTTAACACGCCGCACGGCGCATCCCGTTAATGGATTGGTTTATTTTGATAAACTTAATCCTACTGTTTTAGTGTAATTAATACTTGGTTTTAACTGTTGCATACGGCAAATGTTTATGTATATTCGCCCAACTCTTGGGAGGGAGTTAGACCGCCCAGGCGCGCACCGTCCGCTGCCGGGCGGTTTTATTTTCCCTGCATATCAGCTATGCAATTTCTACCCTTGCAACGCACGGGTGGTGCACCTATTTACGCCTCGTTCAGTTTCATCCTCCTCCTAGAAACTGGACCTTGAGCGCGGCAACTCCTCCTCCCAGTCGCGCTTTTCAGATCGGCCCGCTTCGCTCCTCCTCCCAATCGCGAAGCGGGCTTTTCTATTTCTTGCGGTTGCAATGACAAATGTTGGCAACCGTCACATTCCGTTATTTCGTCAATCGCTAATGTAACCCTATCTTGGCGGTGCACTCCTCCTAGGAATGCACTCGCATCGCGCGTCCCTAAGCCCCGCCCAAGCGCGCGATGCGGAACTTCCTAAAACGGAATATCGTCGTCCAATAATTCAGCCAGCCCGGCAGATACGCGACCATAGTTTGATGCCGGCACATTGTCGTTGCTCGCCTCCGGCGTGTTGACATTTGCTGCGCCCGCAATAGCGTCGACCACTTCCCAGTATTTGCCGTTCGGCTTCACAACGATTTCACCCGTGGGCAGCAACTCATTCTGTCGCTCCATGAATTCCAGCACGGTTTTGGGGAACGGTGCCTGGGCGAAGATCGTGAATGTTTCGATACAGTGGGCGCAAATACAGAATGCCGTGATCAATAATGCGGTTTTTGGCACCACAAACATCGACTTTGGCGCGGTGACTGAAGCTTCGTCGGCTCCGTTCAATCAGCAGGTCAACACCTCCGCCGGACCTGTCGCGGCACTCGTTGTTGCAAATCCGGTCGGCAACAAGATTATTGCCGGTGCCAACCTGTCCTTGACGTTCGGCACAGGCGCTGGGGGCGGCACGGTCACACTCAAGCTGTCCATCGTCAACAATACGACCGGCAAGGAAATCATTTCCAATACCGCAACGGCGACAAACGGATCAGTGACATTTGCGCTTTCGGGCAGCAATGTTGATTTCAGCTCAGTTGCTGGAAACAACGTCTATGCCGTGAAGTTGGAAGTTCTGAACAGCAGCGGAATAACCTCCGTTCACAATGTCATTGGCACCGTTCAGGCGCTCGTCTGGAAACGCTGATCTTCATCCAAATCTAAACGGAAAGAACCGCGTTTACAGCGCGGGGAGGTAAACTCATGGCTGTTTTGCCCGACTACGTGACCGGGACGATTACGCTTGCCAATGGTTCCACGACCGTAACTGGTACGGGAACCATGTTCACGACGGCGGCTTTTCGACCGGGTGACACGCTCTATATCCAGAACCTGACGGCAATAATCGCAAGCGTGAACAGCAATACGTCGTTGACGCTGACGGTGCCGTGGACTGGCACGAGCCTGACCAATGAGCCTTATCGGGCACGCTATCTGCCTGACGGTGAACGGGTGACCGCGCAGACAACGACGCTTATTGAACTCTTGGGGAGTGGTAATGTACTGTCTTTTGCTCAGCTGAAGGGAGATGCCGACCAAGTCCCTGTTTTTACTGGCCCCGGGCAAATGGGGCTAATGTCATTCTCCGAAAGTGCGCAGAATGTCATCTCCCGGATTGAAGATCGCTCCATATTCATCCTCGTTACTGGGCAGTCTAACGCCACCTTGGAACGGTCCCATTCGTGGACTGTTCCGAATAATCTCATGATCTGGAATTACAACAAAACGCCAGGAAATGTTGGTACAGCATTCGTCAATGCCTAATGGCACGATCATGAGTTTGGCTATGGGTAGGCGCCCGCGCTATCGTCAACGGCAGCGACAAGGCAAGCCTCATCGCCGGCTATTATCGCAACTTCCTCGACAGCCTCGTAGCTGCCCGTGAGATGAAGCCCGCCAAGTCAGAAGACGCCGAGCCTGATGATGTGCCTCTGCTTCATGACAAGACGGTGCAGACAATCGTGGCCGGCACAGGCGGCACGCTCGTTACCGGGCTGATTGGCGCAGTTTCAAATCAATGGGCATTTGCAACTGTCGCGCTTCTGCTGGTCGCAGCAGGCGCGGGCTTCTGGCTCAGGAAGAGCGGCAGGCTGGAACTGAAGAGGGCAGCGGCGTGAGCCTCACAAGAATTGCCATTGAATATGACAGCGACGCGGGAACGGCCACGGTGCGGATCGATAACGACTCGCAGCAGTGGGACCATGCAAAGCTCATGGTATGCGATGCCGTCGAGACCCGCGACGGCTATCTGCTGCCGCTCACAGGGCAGCAGCGCGTGCTGATTTTGACAGGAGTGCCGACATGACCTGGCTCTTATTCCTGCGCTCCAGGATCACAGGCTGGGCCGTGGCTGTCGCTGCGGCCCTTGCAATTCTGGCGGGTGCTTACCTCAAAGGCAGGGCGGACAACGCCACAAGCGCAACCGCCGATCGACTGAAAGCCGCCAACAAAGCAAGGAAAATCGAAGATGAAACCAGCAAGCTTGGCGGCGATGATGTTGACGCTGCTCTGTCTCGGTAGCTACTGCGACGTAGCCCGGCCCATCCGCCCGAGCGTCGAGGACAGCCTGACCGACGGTACGAAGCGTCAGATCCTCGCGGAAAACACGAAACTTGAAAAGCTTTGCGGGGTGCGACCGTGAGGGCTAGTTCTCGGTCGGTTCAGTCGCGCCGGCTACTCCAGCTGTTTGAACGACGTTCCGATCATCGTCGAACGATATGATCAAAGTCAGGGCCGTTAGTGCCACGACGATGGGCAGCGCGATGCATAGAATTCGAAGTGCCATGCATGCAGAGTGTCGGATGCCAATCATCGGCAGGTCTCTGAATTGGTGTTGCAGCCTAATTTCAAGCAGTAGGAGCGATATTTATGTCTAATCTAAGGAAACCACCTGATGACCGACGCTGAAATCATGGCCGTTGTCGGCTTTATCGTAATGCTGATGGGCTTTCTGTTCGGCCTCTGGAAATACGTCGAAAGCCAGATCGCGAAAGCCGAAACGCGCAACGCTGCGAAAGCGGACGCTGCAACGGCTCTTGCCAGCCTGACGCTGCAGGAGCTTTCCGACTACAAGCTGCGCGCGGCTGAGACGTTCGCCACGAAGGCAGGCATGCAGGAGCAGACGTCCCAGATCATGCGGGCCATCGAAAGTGTGGCGCACCGCATCGACGGGCTCACAGAACGGATTGATAACATCATGGCGACGAGGACGGCGCGCACGAGAACATAGGCGGCCATCGGGCCGCTACAGACTGCCCGCTTAGAAGGGGGGGCCTTTATGAAAGCGTGTAGAACCAGATGACCGGCGCCACGATCAGGAATGCCAGAACACTCCAGGCTACTCTCCACCCGGTGCTATTCGTTCCCATGAAAGCAGTCATGACTATGGCCGCCGCTATCATCACGGTAATCGGCCAATAGATTGACATATAGACGAGGGCGGCAACCCACAAAGGAAATGAAATCATGCGCGCTTTTAGCTGGTGGGCAGTGCGGCGGCAATATCTCGTGGCGACGAGGACGACGACGCGGGAAAGGACATACGAAAGTGGAGCCGACCTAGTTTTGGACAATTGTAGTTCCGATTGGGCTCGCGGCAAGCCAGCGAATTATGCTTTCGTCGTTGGCTTGCCGAGCGTGCTCAATAAGGGTGGCGTAGACAGTTTTTATGGCGGCAATCGCCATGACTTCGTTCATTTGAAGAACATCGACGTCTTCCCATCCGGACTGTTCGATCGCAGTCGCAACTTCTTCGATGAGTTCTTGGGCAGCCACGGCAGGTTCCTTCGCGATTGTGAAGGTTATTCCTACTTCATGATGACCGACGTGGCCTTGATTTAGATTAAGTGTGAAGGTGTTCTGTTAAAGCCGCGGGCGAGAACATAAAAGAAAGGCGCCTCGAAGGGCGCCTGCTTTTATCTGCACTCAGGCAGAGCCAAAAGATTGTCGTTATAGTACCCGTTTGCATGGGTCCTTAAGTGGTTACCGTTGCGACCATCCACCACGCCAACGTTTGACCTGTTCCCGCCAGATGATGTGTAAAATGTATGCGCTCCCGCCTCGATCCAAGCAATAACCTGCTGCCGCGTCCATTTTCAGGACGAATTTCCTAAATGAGTAATACCCTCACGAGGGTTGTTACGCGGCGTTTTATTTATGCATGTTATTTGAATATCTGCCATCTTAGCCTCCCGTATTGATAGCAGTTCAATGAAACACAACCCCGCGTAATTCGTCTCTAAGACGAAAGTATTGTGCGCATCTCGGCCCCTCCATTAACACCACATTTATCGAGGCATTCCATCCTTCCTTTTGCGCCGCTCACCACGGCTACCAACCAAACACGAGGAGACTGTATGTCCCATGACAGACAGGGCGCGGGTGCGCGCCTTTCACACGAAGAACTCCAGCGGCGTGCCGAGGCCTACCGCGAGCACGGCGCGCTGGTTAAGGCTGCTGCGGCTCTAGGCATAAAGAAGTCGGCATTCCACGACAGTATTAAGCGGGCGGCTGAGGTTGGGCTGTTGGGTACGAGCCCTGTTTTGCCGGGATTTCGGCTTACAAAGACCACCGCTATTACAAATGAAGACGGCGACGTCGTTCGTGAATTCATCCAGCAGCGTCCCGACCTTGGCGAGCAGTTTAATGTTCCGGACGGGCATTCGGTTAAGGGCGTCTCCGCACTTGTCGATGCTCAAGGTCGGATTATGCAACAGTGGGTTAAAACCCGCGAGGAACCGTCGGCAGTGGATATCGCCGAAACCCTCAAGGCCGCATTCGAAGACTGGCAGCCAGCAGCGAAGCCGCAGCCCGCGCCGACCGTTGCAAACACTGACCTCCTGACGCTGACACCGTTAGCTGATTTGCATCTCGGCCTTTTCTCTTGGGGCAAAGAGACCGGCATCAACTGGGATCTGGAAATCGGCGAAAAAGTCATTGGCCACGCGATCGAGGATCTTGTAGCCAGAACTCCGCCGAGTGGAGAGGCTATCGTGCTTGGAGGAGGCGATCTGCTTCAAAGCGATAATAATGAGAACAAGACGGCCCGATCTGGCAACGTGCTACAGGTCGATGGACGCTATCAGAAAGTTCTGATGGCCGCGTGCACGTCTCCGTCGTGATAAGCGAGAACTTCCTCGATTTCGGCGTCATAGCTTTGGACAAGAGCGTTCATAAGTTTCTCCTGTTCTCCACAGATGTTCCTATTTTGTTCTCATTTTTGATTGCAGTCAAGAGGCATTGATTCGGGCGGCGGAATGGGTGACATTTGGTGTTCTGTTTGATTAAAAAAAGTCTATAAATAATTGATCAATAATACCTTTATCAAAGGTTCGATTAATAAAAATAATCCGGCCAGGGAGCCGCTTCATCTCATGAAGTTGCTCATCTTTTACTGCATTAAGAACGAAGTTTCTGGCGCTATGTACTGTGGTGTGTGACGGGACCTTGGCTCTTTATTGATTGCGGTGTAAGGGCGGGCTAACGATTTAACGAATTTGTCGAAATGACGGACGTAACCAAGCGCTTGAGAGTGCAGGCATTGTGCTGTTGGTCAATACATTCGCTGAACAATCACAATCTCTCCATGCGAGCTCGTTTGTATCATCTCAATTCAAAACGGATAGATAGCCCTGAATCTAAGATGTGCCCTTGAACTGGCGACGATATTCATTCTTGCTGAAGCATTTTGAACCAAATCGTTCTTCGTGCGTTGGTTAGCTATCTGTTAACCATGATTGGAGAGTGGCAATGCCTTGGTATTTTCGTCTCGAATCCGGCTTCGCCGCAGTCTTTGTAATCGCGGTCTGCGCCCACATGTTTGTTCAGCTGATTCGATAACAATTCGGTATGTTACAAATATTGGGCAGTATCGATGGTCAATAATGGCCAGTCGCTCGTGTGGGGGAGCGTCGGTTCACGATCCCTTCGAGAGGTCACCGAAGGTTGGGTGACCTGTCGAGAAGACCAACTTGATATGATCAAGTTTGGTGAGCACGCCGTATGAAATCATCGTAACTCTTAGTTTCAGCCGTCGTTTGATTCTGGGAAAAGTTCTTGTAACGTCTCACTATTGTGGGACCCGCCGTAAAGGTGCGAGACGGATAACTTCTCCCATTCAATTGAGCTCTTCCGCACTAAAACGAACGAAATTTACACTACACTGGACTTACCATACGAGATAAAAGTCGAATTTTGAGGGGTAATCTAAGCGCCTGCTGGTAACCCCGTACTTGTGACCTATCTTTGGTTCCATATCGCCCGCTTTTGCTGAAGCTAGGAGAGATGCTCTGGCGTTAGTGTCAACGATGGCTTCCGCAGTGGCATTCATGCTGAACTGATAGACGTTGGTCCGCACACCAAGGTGGTCAAGTCGATGCCGTGGCGGATAAGATTGTTGCCGTTGACTTGAACAGGATATCTCGTTTGCCGAACTGCAGTTCTGTGTACCCAGACGCAAGACGGTCGGACGCTGATTAATATGGCCTCGGTCAAGCAAAGCAAACTGTGGCCACGATTATCCCGCAGAGCCAATCTTTGTACCGACAGTTCCGACCGGACGCTTCTTTGGTCGCTTCGTACGAGTTGATCCGGGTTTCGATGCCGACGGAAGCAACGGGTTGAAGTCGCTTTGAGCCTTATTGTGCCGGCGTATCGTTTTCTTGCGGTTGAGAAGCTTCGGCAGGCGCGGGAGCAGGTTGTTGAGGTACTGGTGCAGGTTCTTCTGCAAGGACTTCATTTGTCTTGGTTTTTATGTCTTCTGCTGTCTGTTGGCTGATCAGTCCTTGCGACGCGGCAAAGCCGACAACAACTGCGATGATTGCACCCATAAGGGCAGCTTTAAGCTTCGGCGACATGGCTGGCTCTCCTGCCCAGTATAATGTATGTCCCGCCCGATTCATCAAATCAATCATACTATAAATACGTCAATTTTTTCAATGGTTGCTTGATTTTTTCCCGCGGTATTTGGTGCTCTTACACATCGATAATTAGCTGATCTCGTGACCTGAGACCCGAAACTTCCTCCAAATTTTGGTAGAGTCCGTCACGACGATGCACTGAGCCCCAAGATTGGACCGCCGGGAATTAGAATTTTCCGGCTCGTATGCCAATGGCGGGCTGATGACGCCGCCGGGGTTTGGGGTGATTGGACGGAAATCGGCGGAACAGGGCAAGTGTTTTTTACCTTGCCCGGTGGATCGATTGTTCAATGGGGCCGCACTCAGGCCGCAACGTCATCATCGACGCTTCTCACGATACCGCTCAACACAACGTTCCCGGTAGGTATCCAGACGGCCATTGGCATTAACGGTGATTGGACGAACTCCAACGTTCGCACAAACACGTGGGTTTTCTATGCGCCCGGCTCGAGCAACTCACAAGTCTCCTTTGCCACAAGCGCAATAAACCAGACGGTCATCACTTGCTGGGTTGCATTCGGAAGGTAACGACATGAAGCAGTATGCAAAGTTTAACGAAGACGGTTTCCCTGTAGCCTTCTACAGCGAGGGCCTTCTGGGTTTGCGCGAGGTGCCCGTATTTGGAGAAGCGCCGGAACCGACAGAGGAAAATCCGTTCCCTGCCGCCCCCGTCATCGGTTACCAACGAAATCCGAACTGCATTATCCCGGACGACGCCATTGCGATAACAGATGAGCAGCACGCGGAGTTTGTTGAGTTTTCCGGTTTGCGTCGTTGGGAAAACGGAGATGTGGTTGAATATATGCCACCGGTCGCCGATCCAGTCACAATCCTTCCTGCTGTCACACTTTGGGAACGCTTGACCGAAGCAGAGGCGGAACAGGTTGACGCCGCAATGGCAACCCAGCCGTTCCGAACCCGTCAAATCTTCCTGACGGCGAACACCTTCCGTTCAGATCATGAGCTGTGGCCGCTGTTGGTGCAAATGGCGACTGATTTATTTGGAGAAGAGAGGGGGGGGGGACAACTTCTCGCCACCGCATAAACGATATCGTTTACTCGACACAAAGCGCCGCCTTCAGGGCGGTTTTTTATGCCGAAAGGAAGTGTGGGTATGGCTGATTGCGCTGGGGAACGAGCCATATCGAAACTGAAAAAGTAAACCCCAGCCAGTGGAACGACTGAACCGGGGCTGCTCACCAAAGGACACAGGGTTTTTAAGCCCTTCCGTGAGCGTTGAATGGTTACCGTAGCTTATGGCAAAAGAAAACCCCGGCAACGTGCGGCTACCGGGGCTCTACGCAACTTCGCACATGGCTAGTAAGAACGTTGCGCAATGCCAGTATAAAGATGTCGACGATTAAGAAAACCCCGGAACGAGCCGGGGTTTAAAACTATTGCCGCCGTCTGGTGTCCCAGAAAAGCACAGTTATGACACAGAGCAAAGCAACGAGGATCGTGCCCTCAATTAGAAAATACCAGTGCATGGTGCTGCCTCATACCTGAACGCGTCCGCCACCCGGGGGGGGGAGACGTCATCCACGGCATAGCAGCTCCAGGTTTTTCGAGAATGTTGCGTTTTCGAGCGAAGCCTTCGAAGGCGTTTTGCGCCACGATTAGCGGTTTCTGCCCGCTGTGAGCGTCACAACAGGCGCTCCATGCCACTTCATAGATGATGTCACGATCATCCTTTGGCCATTCATAAAGAAAATCGATTGCGTCAATCGGGCCTGCAATCTCCCTTATCAGAAATTTTCCGTCCTTCACAAAAATTGGACTGTCAAACAAACGGTCGCTCATCGAAACCTCCATTTGATCGAACGAAGTGTGTTGGAATGACGGCTTCGATTTAGTGATCGCGTCGGCGGTTTCAAGAACCTCTTATCGTTAAATTTCAGGACATCCCCATGAACAAAACAACGTTCTTCGCGTATGCGAGGCGCGCGCCTTTTGGCGGGCGCTTGAGCCAGGCGCAGGTCGACGGCACGTCGGCAATTCTGGCTGAAGCTGAGCGCCGAGGCCTGCCTGACGGGCAGACCGCTTATGTGCTCGCAACGGCATTCCACGAAACCGGCGGCAAAATGCAGCCGATCGAGGAAAACCTGAATTACACGACAGCGTGGAAAGGATCCGGCGGGGAGTTCGTTCCGCTCGATGCCAGTGCTGTTGTCGCGATCAGCGATGCGGTGCTTGCTCATGTATCGAGTTGCTTCGCCACTGAAGCGCAGGTTCTGGACTGCATAGAGGCCGGAGCCATTACGACCGTCGAACAGGTTGATGCTACTTTCGCTGCGTGACCGCGTCACCTGCTTTTCTCTCTCCAGATCATCCAGATGATGATGACCAGAAGCGCCAAAGCTAACGCGCCTTCGACCCAGTAATACCAGTGCATGGCGTCCCCTCCCGCTGACGATAATAGCCAGCGGACATAATAGTTCAAAATTCAAAATATCGAGGTTCGTATGAAACTCGTCTCCGACTGGAGGTGGGTGATTCGCTATGCGTGGAGCATCCGTCTGCTGATCGCGGCTGGTATTCTGACCGGCCTCGAAGCCGTGTTGCCCTACTTGGCTGACACATCCCTCATCCCCGACCGATGGTTTCGCCTTTTGATGTTCGTCGTGACGATCGCGGCGTTCATGGCGCGCATCATTTCCCAAAAGGATTCCTCAAAATGAGTAAACGTGCAAAGGGCGTGCTCGCGTCCGGACTTGGTCTTGTTGCAATGACTGCCGCCTATCTCACTGTTCCGTGGGAGGGCGTCGAGAACAAAGCCTATTATGACAGGCTGGGCCGTGTCTGGACGGTCTGCGCTGGCGAAACCAAGGGCGTGAAACCCGGCGACAGGTACACCGACGCGCAATGTCTCAAAATGCTGGAAACGCGGCTGGAGAATGATTTCCGCAAGCCCTTGCAGAAATGCATTGTGACCTTCGATCTCGCTCCGATCAGTGTCCAGGCATCCATGCTCGACCTTTCCTACAATGTCGGGATAGGCGCTGCCTGCAAGTCAACTGCGGCACGGCGCATGACCGAACGCAAATGGCGAGACGCCTGCCATGCGATGACGCTTTACAATCGCGCCGGCGGCAAGGTGATCGAGGGCCTGAAAAAGCGCCGTGAATACGGTGATGCTCAGCGCATCGGCGAACTGGAGCTTTGCCTTGCGGGGCTGGGTTGATGTTCGGGCTTCTCGACTACATCAAGATCGGGCTGGGCGTTGTCGCTGGCATTGCGATTGGCTCGATCTACTTCAATGGCGTGCCGGTTCTCAAGGATTTGCCGGCAGTGGGCTTCCTGTTCGAGGGGCAAGCGAAGAAAGGGCTCGTACCGCAATTCGAGCTTGCTGCAGCTCGCGCCGAGCGGGATGAGCTGCAGCGCCAGCTAAAAGTCAGCGAGTTCGTGACTGCTGCCTATCAGAAACAGGTCCGCAATGTCTGGGCTGCCGAAGCTGCCCGGACTGTGAAAACCGAACAGGAGATCGCCGACTATGAACGCAAGCTTGCTGAGGCGGGCCGCGCTTGCCTGCTTGATAACGACGATATTGAGTTCCTGCGCCGCTGACCGGAAGCTGATCGCCGCCGCCGAAACTCAGGGTATAGCGGCTGCAGGAACAAACCTGCCAGACTATCCCGACGACTGCCGCCGCAAAGAATCGCATGCGCCGCTTGTCGAGGGGCAGGAAAAACTGTCGATCCTGAAACGTGAGCGTGAAGCGCTCGATCGGCAAAACGACCGGACGGACAGATGCGCGGGCTTTTATGATGAATTGAAGAGGGGGCTTCAATGAATGCCGACTTGCAATGGTTGATTGGTACAGCGCTCGGTCTGGCGACCTTTTTCGGTGGCGCGCTCCTCACGGCATTCAGATCCTTGTCCGCGTCCATTAAGAACGGCGATGACCGGTTGGCCGAGGCGATAAAAGCTGGGGACGATCAATTACACGAGCGGGTTAATCGCGTTCGCGACGAATATGTACGTCGTGTGGATCTGGATGATCACGTCAAGCAGTTGCGGGATGGCATGAAGGAAATGCGGGATGAGACCCGCGAGGGCCTGAAGGAAACGAACAAGAGGCTTGATCAGGTGCTAGCCGTGTTGGCGCAAGATAAGAAGGTATGACAAAAAAAGCCCCGCAGCGTGATCGCGCGGGGCTAGATGGAAGGTGTCATATGCCTGCGGTCAAAATTTTATTCAGACGAGACAAAAAGTAAAGCCCCGACGCTTTCGGCAGGCGTCGGGGCCGCGCTTGGCAAATGAGGTGCATGTCCTTGCCAGCGCTATCGTTCGAGTGTCTCCTCCCGAACGATCTCAATTCCATTGGTTAGGCCGTATAGTCAGTCCAGCTGCTTCGGCGGCCTTGACGAACGACTCTCTGGCGGTATTTGGTAAGCCTTCCATATCGGCCAGGCAAGCCTGCAAGGCTTCTTCGTATTCCGGGCCATGGGCGTCTTTGGGCCAATCGTTTACCAAGCACTTCGTTGCTGTTTGCGTATCAGGCACGACACGGTATTTCCCAACACCGTACAGCTCAACGTCCACTGGTTGCTCCCAAGGCATGCAGGCCTCCCAAAAAAGAATGCCCTGCCTTAGGGACAAGCTAGGCAGGGCTGCGTCCGCGACGATTCTAGTGGTGACAGAATTGCGCTGACGCGAGGTGGTATCGATGCATTGCGAGAAACGCCGTCGACGCAGATTTGTTCCCGCCGTAATCTAGTCTTTGTTGGCTGCTTCCATATTCGAATTGGCAGCCGGGAAACTGTCGTGCGGATGGCGGAATTGATATTTTTGATGAGCCAACCGAGCAGCCAGTTCGGTGATGTAGCCAAGGTCGCGAAGGCCGCTTTCGTAGAGCATAATAATTGTGCTCGAGAGATCAATTTCCGCGTATTCACGGTCGCTTGTTCTGAGCAGTTTAGCGGCGTCACTATGGACCCGTCTTAAGAAGTTTACTTCTTCGAGCGTATAAATACGGCTCGCTTCGCTAAAAAGCGGCATAGCCAGCCTCCCTCCAGTGCTGAACCAAAGTAAAAGCCGTTACGGCGTTAAGTCGATTGATATTGGTTAATGCACGAGCAGGAAGAAAGTTTCTCAGAACATACGGAGACGATATTGGACCAGTCGACTATTCATTCCGATCTTTTCCGGAATTTCCGACAAATATACCGCGAGACACATCATTGATCGCCCTGAGCTGGATGCGGACAAAAAAGAGCCGCCCATCTTTCGAGGGGCGGCCTAGTTTGGAGGCTCAGGAGCAACCGAAGCCTCCTCTCAGCTCAAAAACCTTACGTGCCAGTACCGGTACCGGTGATCGCCTTCGAAATCTTGTCGAAGGTATCGGAGATGTCGCTACCAAGCGTGGTAACTGCGGTGATGATCGCAACGGCGATCAAAGCGGCAATCAAGCCGTACTCAATAGCGGTTGCACCAGATTCATCATTGCGGAAACGCGAGAAAATTTTCATCATGTGTTTGCCCCTTCAAATTGGCCCCGTTCGTTGCTGAACTGTGCACAACCTATCCTCGCATTCGTTGCAGCCGCATTAAAACCGATGGTAAACAACCAATGACTGAATTCTATGCTTAATCAATAGAGTATAAGTAGTTGCAAAATAATTAAAATCGGCCCTTTCAATCCATCCTTCCTAGAACAAACTTGCCTGCTCTTCCTTATTGTCAATGCTTGGCGTGAGGTCGATAAGATCCGCATCGGGCAGGGGCTGCTGCATCTCCTTGGCTTCATCCCATGGAGCACGTAGCCACGTGTCGGTTTTCTCCGTAGTGCGGAGGATAACCGGCATTGCCTTCGGGTGAACTGGCTTTACCACGGCATTCGGCTCTGTTGTCAGAAACCCGAAGATATCGACCTCTACCGGCCCTTCCTTCTTCTTCCTCACGCCTTTCCAGCTTGTCTAGATGCCAGCGAATGCGAAAAGCGGCTTCTCCTCATTGAGAGCGAACCAGTGAAGCGGCTTTCGTTTGGTCTTCGGGCCTGGTTCTTGCCCGTATTCCGAGAATGAGGTGGCTGGAACAACGCAGCGGCTTTCAGCGCCCTGCCAGCGCCTCCAGTGAGGCGAGGTGAGATTGCGGATATTCGTAACCCCGCTGTCAGCTTCGCCCTTCACATACATCGGAGGTGTCGGCATCCCCCAGCGGAGCATTGCGAGCTCTGGCTCGTCGCCTTTGATGTTTCGCAATACCGGGGCCGGATAGTCGGGGAAGATATCCATCTGCGGATCGACGCGGTTGGTCAGGTCCGAGAATTTCTTGAACAGGCGGCGCATGGCCTCATGTGTCGTGGTGATATTGTACAGATTGCACATGCGCACCTCCTCGTTGGGGAGAGAATAGCGCGCTTATTTCCGCCGTCCAGTCATGCCGAAATACGGCATTTGCCGTATAGCGCTTCACCTGATTCTGCCGCCGTGTGTTTGCAGATCGTGCACTTCGCCTGCACGGTCCCATCTGTGTTTCAGGCGAATTGCTGGTGTAGCCAGCAGAGGAGGGCATATGAAGATCTTAGCAATAGCGGCCGTAGGCGTATTCATGGTGTCGGGGACAGCATTCGCGTCCGCGCCTGCTCTATCGACCGTCAAGCAGACCATCAAGCAAGACCAAGCATCCGGCCCAGTTGTGGCAGGTGGCTCGGGCAAACAGAATCGCGTTGGTTTGCCAGGGACGGGCAAGAGCTTTCGTTTTTAAGGTGGATGGTTTGCCCCGTTAAGGCGGGGCAGACGCTTGTTTGTGCCGTCCAGCCGTACCGATCTACGACAGATGCCGTATTTCATCTTCGCCCCTTTTGATTGAATTTCTCCCTGCCTTCCAAAAGGGAAGGCTTGATTGGAGGGCAAAATGAAATACGCAATTATCGCCATGGCCATTTTACTGGCTGGCGCCTCGACTGCTTCCGCGATGGCTAGTTGGAAGCCAACTGAAAGTCACTGCCGTACCGGCAAGGGATGCAAGTCGGGCAGGTAATTCCAACGGGCGCCCTTTACGGGCGCCTATTTCTTTTTGCCAGTCATCGCGTCCTCGCCTTCCTGTTTATGGGCGCGACAGAACCATAGCTGGCCGTACGACGTCTTGTATCCGAACGAGCCCCATTCCTTGCAGCCGTTTGAATCGCAGAGATGCACGAACAGACTTCCAGCTTTTGCTACGTGGGCGTTGTCGTTTTTGTAAGCGGCCATTCTCACCTCGGCATCTTCGTAATTCCAAACTGCGCATATCCGGGTCGATACCGCCATTTCGGTCAGGTATGGTGAACGCGGTTTAATCAGTCAAAGTACGTCTCCCACGGCTTGGATTTCTTGTCCGTTGGATCATAGGGAACGCCGCCATATAGCTGGATGAACTCTTGCTGGCCTTCTTCGGTATTGAACCTAGCTATTTCAAACAGCGTAATGTTGTGCCGAACGCCGCCCCACAGTCGATATCCGCCTAGCCGTTCACGGTCATGCAGCATTTGAATAAGGTTCGTTCGGTGCCATTCAGTCATGAACAGCACCACCTGGAACGGGTATTCCTTATTGATGAGCGTCTTTGGCGGCTCACCGCGCGATCTCCCACTCATTTCACGAACATCGTCGGCTTCCAGCCACGTGCAAAGCCCATCGACATAGCCAAACTGGCGTACTCGATCTCTTTGACGAGAAAATCCTGATCCTTGAGGAGTGATTCTATCGCAGCCCGCACATCGCCCTTGTGATAGGCGAGAACCAGTTCAATTTCGTCTTCGTATTCATTTTCCTGCGCAACCGCGTTCATTGTTCTGCTCCAGTGAAGCAGACACACACGCCACCTAGCGTGTCTGTGAGGTTATCGGTCCGCCTTCCGATGTTCCTAAAATGTTCTCACCCGAAGTTAGAGTCAACAGAGAATCTTTGGGGAGTGAAATCATGTGGAAAGGGAGTGAAATAAGGAACGAACTGCCACACCCGCAAAGGTGTGGCGGAACACCGGGTGAACATGTTGCCACACCTTAAAAATAAGATGTGTCAATTCAATGCGTTGCTGATGATTCTGGGAAACATTGGAGGCCTCGCCCGGAATCGAACCGGGGTGCAAGGATTTGCAGTCCTCTGCGTAACCACTCCGCCACGAGGCCTTCCGTAAGGCGGTTGCCAAATCAGTTGGTCGCGCCTTGGTCCGTTCCAATATTGATACAGATAGGTCTCGTCAAGCCGTTAGAGCCAAATGTAGAAAATTTCTACATAGGTTTCTTCGCGCCTTGTAGGTTCACGGTTGGTCGTCTCGGTCTGGCGGCATTTGCGGACGTGCCAGATTGCCCTTGGAGAAGGTATAGCCGGTTTCAACAACACTTAATCCAAATTTGTTTCGCAACTTGTCGATGGCATTTTCGGCGACGGCGCGTTTGGTGGCCTGAGTGTCTACTAGATCGGGCGGATCGGCGCGATCACTTGAAGAAAGCTCGCTAACCCCAATCCCTAGCAATCTAAATCGTGTTCCATCCAGTTCTTTTTCAAGAAGCTGCAATCCGTGGCGGAAGATTCTATCCGCGAGCTGGGTGGGATCAGAAAGCTGCCGATTGCGCGTACGCGATTTGAAGTCGTGTGTTTTCAGCTTCAAAACGACAGTACGCCCGGCTATTTCACTTGCTTTCAGTCGCCGCGAGACCTTTTCGGCGAGCGCCCGAAGAACAGGAACGAGATCGTTGGCATCCGACAAGTCATTGTTGAAGGTTGTTTCTGCCGAAACGCTTTTCATATCATGGTCTGGCTCGACCTTGCGGCTGTCCTGTCCTCGTGACAAACGGTAAAGACGCTGCCCCATAGTGCCATACGCCTTCATAAGTGCACCTTCTTCCATCGTCTGGAGTTGGCCGATCGACCTGATTCCGTCACTTTCCAGTTTGGCTGCGAAAGCTTTGCCTACTCCCCAGATCGTGCTGACGGATCGATCTCGCAGAAACGTCAGGGCTTCTGCTTCACCGATAACGGAAAAACCGCGCGGCTTTTCGATATCTGATGCAACCTTGGCCAGAAACTTGCAATAGGACAGTCCGATCGAGGCGGAAATGCCTATCTCATCCTCTAAGCGCTTGGCGAAACTTGCGAGAACGATTGCGGGTGGAGCCTTATGCAAGCGTTCTGTGCCGCTCAGATCCAGAAAAGCCTCATCGATGGAAAGAGGTTCGACGAGGGGCGTCAGGTCACGCATCATTTGCCGCACTTCACGACCGACGCGAACATACTTTTCCATGTTGGGCTTAACGACGACGGCGTCAGGACATGCTTCCAGTGCCTTGAACATGGGCATGGCAGACCGCACGCCATGAATGCGGGCGAGATAGCAGGCCGTCGATACCACGCCGCGTTTTCCGCCGCCGATAATGAGCGGTTTGTCCCGAAGTTCCGGATTGTCGCGTTTTTCGACCGAGGCGTAAAACGCATCACAATCAACATGCGCCAGAGAGAGCTTATAAAGCTCGCTGTGACGGAGAAGGCGAGGGCTGCCGCATGCATGGCATCGTCTGCCAGTGTGCGATTTTTGCGGCGCAAGGCAGTCGCGGCATACACCTTTTTCCGAACCGTTAGGTGCAATGGTTTCAGCCATGAGGACGAACCGTCTGATGAACATAAAAGGAACATCCTTTTATAGCATCGAAAGGCTGAAGTGCCATGGGGATATATCATCCCGGTTGGTCTTACACTTGACATTGCCGGGAATATCACCAAGTTTAGCAATATGAACAACCGTTTTGCATCCATATTTCATCGGGTTTATCCGATCACGGGATAGCTACCCTCGAGTTCTGCCTAGCGCAGGGGAACTCCGGGGGACGGTACGCCGCTTGTCCAAAAGCGGATTTCAAATAAGCGCTTTCATTAAAATCAATCTGAACGGCTTCGTGCAGAAACAGCACGGAGACTTATTACCTTTCAACAGCAGTGAGCACTCGCCATGAGCGGAAAGAATCGCAAGAAGCCCAATATCGTTGTTAGCGAAATCGACTATGAGCGTCTGATGGGGCTGGCCACAAACGTTTCGGAACGTCTCGAGGAGATCGCCGAGGAGTTGATGGTTGAACTTGACCGCGCGAAAGTCGTTCCTGCGAAGCGTTTGCCGCAGAATGTGATTCACATGGGCTCTACTGTGGAGTTTCGCTCCAATGACGGGCAGGAGCGTCGGGTGACACTGGTATATCCGGGCGAAGCGGATATCGCGCAGGGCAAAATTTCGATTCTCACGCCTATCGGCACTGCGCTGATTGGTCTTGCGCCCGGCCAGTCGATTTCCTGGACGGCACGCGATGGCAAGCAGCACGAGTTGAACGTATTGTCGGTTTCGAACGAAGCCGAGGTTTCTGCGGCAAATCCCGCTGCTGAATAATTACCAAGAAGCCCGGCAATGCCGGGCTTTTAATTTGCGGATCGAAGTCTTTGCTAAAGGTGCTGGTTCAGCCCGCCGGGCAGATATGACAAGGCTTTCTCAATTGTTGCCGGATCACGGCCAGCCTCTTCGCAGTAGCGCAGCAGCGTCGGCTCATGTGTCAGAAAAAATTGTAATACACCCGCCAGAAAGCCAGGTTCACGTGCTGCCTGCCGGATCGACGCAGCTTCAATGCCTGTCAGGGCGAGGAAGCGAGGCAGCAGGTCCTTGTCCTGAGCCAACCACGCCAACGCTTCAATGGCGATCGCTTCCGCATCCGCCTGGCTCATCAGCGTTTTCATGTGGTTTCTCCGCTTTTTCTGTTGCTTTGCCGAATGTGTAACGGTCGCTCAGTCGAGGAACAATGGAATTATTTGCCTTTCATCAATGAAATGAGGTTAAACTACCCGCAGTCTAAGAAGTGGGGACTCTCTGGCGGATAAGAAAATCGAGCAAATGCCGGGTTGCTGCAGGGAATAAGACCAAGGAATTTTCGATGCCGAAAAGCGTGATGATCGTCGAAGACAACGAACTCAATATGAAGTTGTTTCGCGATCTTATCGAAGCCAGCGGATATGAGACCATCCGGACGAGAAACGGGCTTGAGGCGCTTGATCTTGCGCGTGAACATCGACCTGATCTGATTCTCATGGACATACAGCTTCCCGAGGTGTCGGGACTGGAAGTCACAAAATGGCTGAAAGACGATGACGAGTTGCGACACATTCCGGTTATTGCCGTGACGGCTTTTGCAATGAAGGGCGATGAGGAGCGTATTCGGCAGGGCGGCTGTGAAGCCTATATATCCAAGCCGATATCGGTGCCGCGCTTCATAGAAACAATCAAATCCTATTTGGGCGACGCTTAGCGAAAATCAGGGCGAGGGGCATCATGACTGCACGAATTCTCGTCGTTGACGATGTGGATTCCAATGTAAAGCTCCTCGAGGCCAGGCTCCTCTCCGAATATTATGAGGTTATTACGGCTTATAGCGGTCCTGAAGCCATTGAGCTTTGTCTGGGCGGCCAGATTGACGTCGTTCTTCTAGATATATTGATGCCGGAGATGGACGGTTTTGAAGTGTGTCATCGATTGAAAGATGATCCACGTACGTCCAATATTCCTGTTGTCATGGTGACGTCGCTCGATGGTGTCGATGACAAGATTCGCGGCCTTGAAGCTGGCGCCGACGACTTTCTGTCAAAGCCCGTCAGCGATCTTCAGTTATTGTCGCGTGTGAAGAGCCTGGCGCGGCTGAAACTGGTCTCTGATGAGCTTTTCCACCGAACGGGCACGGTTGCGGACGCGGAAGTGGAAACGCTGCTGGCAAGCAAGATGGGCGGGAATTATGCCGACAAGGATGAGGTCGCCCGCATTCTCATAGTTGATGAGGACGAACTGGCGGCTGCACGCCTTCGTCTCATTCTTGGAGAGACCTATCGTATCGATGTGGCCAGCGATGCCAGCACGGCTTTGATCCGGGCGATAGATACGGATTACGACAGTATCGTCGTTTCAGCCAACTTCACTTATTACGATCCGCTGCGCCTTTGTTCGCAGTTGCGAACCATTGAACGCACAAGGCTGGTGCCGATCATTCTCGTTGTTCGGGAAGATGAGGGCGCGCTCGTGGTGCGTGCGCTGGAGCTTGGCGTAAATGACTATCTGATGCGTCCGCTTGAGAAGCTGGAGCTGTTTGCGCGCTTGCGAACCCAGATCAAACGGAAGTGCTATAACGATTTACTGCGGCAGAGCCTGAACCGTACGATCACCATGGCGGTGACGGATAGTCTCACAGGGCTGCACAACCGCCGCTATCTCGATACACATATGCCTGTCCTGCTGACCCGCGCCATGGGGCGCGAGCGGCCATTGTCAGTCATCATGCTCGACTTCGATCACTTCAAACGGATCAACGACCAATACGGACATGATGCTGGTGACGATGTTCTTCGAGAATTTGCGACGCGTCTGCGCAAGAATATCCGTGGGATGGATCTGATGTGTCGCTATGGCGGAGAGGAGTTTGTCGTCGTTCTGCCGGATAGCGACGTGGAGGCTGCGAAGGCTGTTGCCGAGCGAATCCGGGTTGCTGTGTCAGACACGCCCTTTGCCGTCGCCAACGGCAAGCACAAGGTCAACTTGACCATAAGCATGGGCGTTGCAGGGCTGAGGCTGATGGGGGATAGCGCTGACGCTCTTTTCTCGAGGGCAGATGCTGCGCTCTATCAGGCAAAGAAAGGTGGTCGCAATCGCATTGTCTCTTCGGCTGCCTGAAGGGCCCACGAAGCTGGAAGCAAAAAAGCCGTCTCCTAAGAGACGGCTTTTTATCTCAATCATCTTGTCGATGACGACCGAAAACGAATTACTTGATCTTCGTTTCCTTGAACTCGACGTGCTTGCGCGCAATCGGGTCGTACTTGGTCTTTGTCATCTTTTCCGTCATCGTGCGGCTGTTCTTCTTCGTTACGTAGAAGAAGCCGGTGTCAGCGGTCGACAAAAGCTTGATCTTGATCGTCGTAGCCTTGGCCATATCGAATTACCTGCTCTGTATCTTTGCCGGAGCATGATCTTGCCGAAAATCGGTTCCCAATTCTCGGGATCATGCTCAATGGATGGAAACCTCCAGCGATTCCGGTAATCTCATCCGGCAGCGGAAATTTGGCGCGACACTACGTATTGGCGGCGAAAAGTCAAGCCCGCTTCTTCCTCAAAAGCAGCCTTCCTGCTGCAAAGAGTGCATATGCGGCAAAAAACACACCGAGAGTCATGGGGAATCCTTTTGGTCCCAGCATGTCCATACCGACACCAACGGCTTGCGGTCCTGCAAGCATGCCGATGGCATAACAGAACACGAAAGCGGCATTGGCGGATGCCAGCTCACGTCCCGTCAACTCGGAGCCGAGATGCGCGAGGCCGATCGTATAGAGGCCAGCCACTACACCGCCCCATAGGAACAGAATGGCTGCCATGAGATACCAGTGCTGCATGAGATAGGGCAGGGCGATCATACCGATCAGGCCCGTCGTGGCGCAGAAGAGCAGAAGTTTGCGGCGATCCGAAATGCGATCGCTGACAAGGCCTAATGGAATCTGCATCAACACATTGCCGAGGCCGATCATCGTAAGCAGAAGTGCTGCGTCTGCTTCCGGATAACCGATACGCGCTCCGAAGACTGGAAAGAGGGCAAAGCCGCCGGTTTCCACAGCACCGAAAACAAAGACAGCCATGGTTGCAGTCGGAACGGCAAAGATGAAGGGCAGGAACGGGACGTGTTCGCCTTCTTCGAAATCGGGACTGTCGCGCCATGCGAATGCAACCGGTATGAGGGCGATCAGGATGATGACGAAGCCGACATAGAAAGGCAGTCCGCCCGTGCTCCCGATCTTCGAGAACAGCCACGGTCCGAGCGCAAAGCCCAGCGAAAGTGATGTTGAATAGATTCCAAGCACGAGCCCGCGCTTTTCAGGTGGTGCGGAGGCGTTGATCCAGTACTCTGACAAAACGAAAAGCACGGTCAGCGCGAAATGCAGGACGATGCGCAGCGCAAACCACGCCCAGAGTGGTTGAAAGAAGTGGAAGCCGAGAAAGGCTCCGCTTCCGATGATGAGCATAAGGAAGATCGCCTTGACCACACCCAGTCGTGCAGCGATGGGGGCGGCAAGGGGAGCCGCAACGATGGATGCCAGTCCTGCCACGGCAGTGTTAGCACCGATCAGGCTCGCTGAATGACCGCGGCTTTCCAGAAGAACGCTCAACAGCGGAATGCCCAGCCCGATTGCTGCACCAACTGCACTGATGGTGGCAATGGCTGCTGCAAGCGAACGCCAGTGCATCTGGCCCTCTGCCGGCCCGCCGCCAGGTTCTTGCGGGACAAGATCGGCGGGTTGGATTTCTTTATTCATTGGGTTCAGATCACTTCGCGAATGAAGCGGCCATGCCGCTTCCAATATTGTACCACCGGCAAGGTGGCTGGCAGTTCAAATTCGGTATCCGTCAGAAGCACGCGCGCTTCTTTCAAGATCGCCTGAGTAATATGAGCGACGTCGAGTGTATCGATTTGGTCAATGGAAACCCAGTCGAGGTCTTCCAGTTCCCCACTGGGAACGAGTGGCTGCTGATCGAGTTCCGGTATTTGATCGCGAAATGCGATAAAAAAACGGGTGTCGAAACGGCGAACATAGTCCGGGGGCGTTACCGCGCGAGCAAAATAGCGCAGGCTGTCCAAAGCCGGCATCATGCCTTTATCGAGGAAGGCTGACCAGTCGTGATGTGTGGGCAAAGCAACCGGTGCTGAGATCGCTTGCCCGATGCGAAGGCCAGTCTCTTCAAAGGTTTCGCGAATGGCACATAGGCCGAGTGCACGGGCGCGACGCAGCGATGCACGAGCCCCCATGCCTGCGAGCAGCTTGGCAACATCATTGCTATTCAGTTCAGCCGCGGCAGCGATAGCGCCGTCTACAGGATCGGCACGACCACCCGGAAAAACAAACTTTCCGGGCATAAAGGCGAGGCTGGCGTGGCGTCTGCCCATGAGAATTCGCGGCTTGCTGCCCGACCGGTCGACAAGCAAAAGGGATGCGGCGTCACGCGGTCGCAAAGCTTTCACGGCTTTAGTTGAGGATGGGGGGTGAACCATGGCAGTCATGGTGACCTTCAGGTCACGTCGCCATATTCACCTTCGCCCTTACCTCCGAAACCATGCATGTAGAGGGCCCATTGCAGGCCGATGGTCGCGCCCTTCATAGGTTGAAGCAGCAGCAGCGACATGATCACAGTCAGCGGTCCCCAGATCGCCATATGAGCCCAGAGTGGCAGATTGGTGGTTGCTTCCACACCCATGAAAGCGCCTACAACCACGTGTCCCACGATCAGGATGGTGAGGTATGCAGGAAGGTCGTCGGCACGTTGTTCCGTGTAGTCTTCGCCACACACGGAACACTGCGCCACTGGCTTCACAAACGACCGGAAAAGCTTTCCTTCACCACAATGCGGGCAACGTCCGCGAAAGCCGCGCCACATAGCTTCACCCAAAGGGCGTTTTGGGTGAACGGCCTTGGGGCTTTCGCCACCGAAAACCTGAACATTTTGCGCGGAATTGGCCTCTAGCGTGCTCATCAGCGACCTCTTCTCTTCTGACGCGGAATACCCGCGGGTTTACCCCTTCGCCCACGCATCGTCCGGCTTGCCTTATGATGCGAGCGGGTCGCCATCGGCAGGGGATGCGGTTCCGAAACCATCTCAAAGCGAAGCGCGCCCGCAACGGGGAGCGCCTCTACAAGCCGAACCGTCACTGTATCACCAAGCCGGAAGCCTTTACCGCTCCGTTCACCGGCAATCGCATGGTTCGCTTCGTCATATAAATAGTATTCATGACCTAAAGTTGAAATGGGTACCAGCCCATCCGCGCCATATGTCGCAAGGTTCACGAAAAGGCCTGCCCGTGTAACGCCTGTAACGCGCCCTTCATATTCGTCGCCGAGATGTGCGGCGAGAAAATGCGCGATGAGGCGGTCTACGGTTTCACGCTCAGCCAGCATGGCGCGACGCTCGGTCGAGGAAATCAGCGCGGAGATTTCTTCGAGCTGTGTTTCTTCTTCTGTCGTTAGTCCGTCACTTCCCAGTTTCAGGGCCTTGATCAAAGCGCGGTGAACGATGAGGTCGGCATAGCGGCGGATCGGCGAGGTGAAATGCGCATAACGGCGCAGATGCAGGCCGAAATGCCCGATATTATCAGGGTTATATTCCGCTTGGCTTTGCGTGCGCAGTACGACTTGATTGACCAGTTCTTGATGATCCGAGCCTTCAACGGCCTCAAGAATCCGGTTGAACTGCGCGGGTTGCAGCTCCGCGCCTTTGGCAAGACTCAGATCAAGTGTACGCAGGAATTCACGTAGGGTTTCCTGTTTGGCAAGAGCCGGAGCATCGTGAATGCGGAAAATCAACGGCTGACGGTGTGCTTCCAATGTTTCTGCAGCAGCGACATTCGCCTGAATCATGAACTCTTCGATAAGCTTGTGTGCATCGAGCCGTTCAGGAACGATAACCTTGTCTACCTTGCCATCGGGCGTGAGCAGGATTTTCTTTTCTGGTAAATCGAGTTCCAGCGGTTCGCGGGCATCGCGCCCACGCTTCAGCACAGCATAGGCGTCCCACAGCGGTTTTAGTATGCCATCGAGAATGGGCGCGGTCTTATCATCCGGCGCGCCGTCAATGGCAGCCTGGGCTTGCGAATAGGCAAGCTTAGCCGCTGATTTCATCATGATGCGATGGAATTTGTGCGACTTCTTGCGCCCGTCAGAAGCAAAAATCATACGGACGGCAAGAGCGGGGCGATCTTCAAGCTCACGAAGCGAACAGAGGTTGTTTGAAATCCGTTCGGGAAGCATCGGTACGACCCTGTCCGGGAAATAGACCGAGTTACCGCGCTTCTGTGCTTCACGATCAAGCGTGGAATCTGGACGGATATAGGCGGCGACGTCAGCAATCGCTACGATGACAATCTGGCCACCCGGATTTTCCGGGTCTTTATCCGGCTCGGCGTAAACGGCGTCGTCATGATCCTTGGCGTCAGCCGGATCAATGGTGAGAAGCGGAATGTCGCGCCAGTCTTCCCGGCCGTCCATCGTCGCAGGCTGGGCGGCTTCTGCTTCGCTCAGCACTTCAGCCGGGAAAACATGCGGAATTTCATGCTCATGGATGGCAATCATCGACAGGGCTTTTTCGCTGTCGATAGACCCAACCACCTGTCGAACTTTGCCGCGCGGCAATCCCTGACGACGCGAGGAAATCAGGTCCACTTCAACAAGATCGCCAGCTTCAGCGTTTTCTAGCTGTGCCGGATCGAGCTGCACCTCAGGCTGTTTTCGGTTTACAGGGTCCAGCCGCCATTCACCGTTGCCGAGTTTGCGAACAATACCCAGCACAGCGTTCGTGCGGTGCTCGAGACGCTTCATGACGCGGGCTGTATAATCCGGTCCGTCGCGATCTTCACTGCGGAATATTTTCGCCAGAACGCGGTCGCCGACGCCGACTGCCGGGCCGCCTTCGGAGGCTTTGTTAAGCCGGGTGCGGCGGATCAGGACAATAGGTGGTTTGCCGTAACCCGCCTCGTCCCATTCCGACGGACGTGCGAGCAAACCGCCATCTTCGTCGCGCCCGGTAATATCCAGCACGGTGACAGCAGGCAGTGCGCCGGGGCGAGACAGTTTGCGGGCGCGTTTTTCAACCAGACCCTCGTCGGAAAGTTCGCGTAGAAGATCTTTCAGATAAACCCGCGCATCGCCCTTGATGTTGAATGCTTTTGCCAGTTCACGCTTGCCTGCCCGGTCAGGATTCTCTTCAATATATTTGAGAACCTCTTCGCGGGTTGGCAGAAACGCATTGGGATCGCTCTTCCCATCGGCAGATTTTGCTTTGCCTGCACGCCGTTCGGTCCGTGCGGATCGACCGGTATCGGATTTGGAAAAACGGCGTGCCAATTGCTACTCCTCTACCGTCTCGGCCTTGGATCTGGCTTTCGGCTTGGCTGTCGACTTGGCTTTTGCTGGTGCCTTCTTGGCCGCGGGCTTTTTTGCAGCAGCTTTCTTTTCAGTGCTGGCTGAAGCCTTGCGGGCAGGGGCTTTCTTACTTTTGGAAGACCCGGCCTTTTCCGTAATCAGAGCCAACGCTTCTTCCAGCGTGACACTTGCCGGGTCCTTGCCCTTCGGCAAAGTGGCGTTGACTTTGCCCCAGTTGACATAAGGCCCATAGCGACCGTCGCGAACGGTAATCGAGCCACCGTCTGGATGGTCGCCAAGCGTCGCCAATGCAGCCGGCGTGGAGCGGCCACGACCGCCACCCTTCGACTGTTTGTCGGCCAGAACCGACACGGCGCGATTGAGGCCGACGGAGAAGACCTCTTCGGCATTCTCCAGATTGGCGAACGTGCCGTCATGGTTAACATAAGGCCCGTAGCGACCGATGCCAGCGGAGATCATCTTGCCGGTTTCTGGATGCTGCCCGATGTCGCGCGGCAGGGACAGAAGCGCAACGGCTTTTTCATGGTCGAGCGTGTCGACGGCCCAGCCTTTCGGAAGGCTGGCGCGCTTTGCTTCCTTGCCCTCGCCACGTTGGACATAGGGGCCGAAACGACCGGTCCGTGCAGTGATTTCCTCACCGGTGAATGGGTCCTTGCCGAGCGATTTCGGTTCGTCCGCAGCAGCAGATTCGCCGTTGGCGTCTCCGCCGAGCTGGCGGGTATACTTGCATTCGGGATAGTTGGAGCAGCCGACGAATGCACCGTATTTTCCAAGCTTCAACGACAGCATTCCTGTGCCGCAGGTCGGGCACGAGCGCGGATCGCTACCGTCTTCTCGTGCCGGGAACACCAGTGGTGCCAGCTCTTCGTTCAGTGCGTCAAGCACATTGGTGACGCGCAATTCCTTGATGTCATCGACATTACCCGAGAAGTCGCGCCAGAAATCGCGCAAAACGTCTTTCCAGGAAAGCTTGCCGTCCGAAATAAGATCGAGCTTTTCCTCAAGGTCTGCTGTGAAATCATATTCCACATAGCGCTCGAAGAAACTTTCGAGGAAGGCGGTGACGAGACGACCCTTGGGTTCCGGAATGAGCTTGCGCTTGTCGATGGTGATGTATTCGCGATCGCGCAGCGTGGCCAGAGTCGCGGCATAGGTCGAAGGACGACCGATACCGAGTTCTTCCATCTTCTTGATGAGCGAAGCTTCCGAATAGCGCGGCGGCGGTTCGGTCGAATGCTGGGTCGCATCGATCTTCTCGCGCGCCAGAGCTTCACCGGAACGAATTTCCGGCAGCTTTGCACTATCCTCGTCGTCGTCCTCTTCTTCGCGATGATCCATATAGGCTGCGAGGAAGCCATCGAACTTCGTGACAGACCCATTGGCGCGCAGCATGGCCGAGCGCGAGCTGTTGACCGCCTCAATGTCGACGGTTGTACGCTCAATGTCGGCAGCCTGCATCTGGCTGGCGATGGCGCGCTTCCAGATGAGCTCATAGAGCCGCGCCTGATCGTCATCGAGATAGCGACGCACATCCTTCGGGTGACGCGAGAAATCTGTTGGCCGGATGGCTTCGTGCGCTTCCTGTGCGTTCTTTGCCTTGCTGGAATAATAGCGCGGCTTTTCCGGCACATATTTTGCGCCGAAGCTTTTGCCGATGGCGTCGCGGGCCGCATTGATGGCTTCTGGAGCTATCTGCACGCCATCGGTACGCATATAGGTGATCAGGCCGGCAGTCTCGCCGCCAATATCGACACCTTCGTAAAGTCGCTGCGCCACTTGCATGGTGCGCGAGGCAGAAAATCCGAGCTGGCCGGATGCGGCCTGCTGCAAGGTTGACGTGGTGAATGGCGGCCCCGGATTGCGCTTGGTTGGCTTTGCCTCGACCGAAAGAGCTTTGAAGCTTGCGCCTTCCAGCATGGTACGAATGGCCGTTGCCTGTTCACCATTCTTGATGTCGAGTTTGCCGAGCTTCTTGCCGTCAACGGCAGTGAGACGGGCGGTGAAACTGTCATTGCGCGGCGTTTTCAACAACGCCGCGATATTCCAGTATTCCTCACGGATGAAGCGTTCGATCTCGGATTCACGATCTGCAACGAGACGCAGCGCGACAGACTGAACGCGGCCAGCCGAGCGCGCGCCCGGCAGTTTGCGCCACAGAACGGGCGAAAGCGTGAAGCCAACAAGATAATCCAGTGCACGGCGTGCAAGATATGCATCGACCAGAGGTTCATCGATGTCGCGCGGATTGGCGATGGCATCCAGAACAGCCTTCTTGGTGATGGCATTGAAAGCCACACGTTTGACTGTCTTGCCCTTGAGCGCCTTTTTCTGGTTGAGCACTTCAAGCACATGCCAGGAAATGGCTTCACCTTCGCGATCCGGATCGGTTGCGAGAATGATGCCATCGCTGTCTTTCAGCGCTTTGACAATATCGGCAAGGCGTTTGGCGGAATTGCTATCCACCTCCCACGACATTGCAAAGTCTTCGTCGGGACGAACCGAGCCATCCTTGGCTGGCAAGTCCCGCACATGACCGAACGAGGCCAGAACCTTATAGTTCGAGCCCAGATATTTATTGATGGTTTTAGCCTTGGCAGGCGATTCGACAACGACGACGTTCATTTAAAGCAGCCCAGATTCGCGCCCCATGGAGATAAAATACCTCCTCTCCGCGTGAAATTCGTTGCCTTCACATGAACAGCGGGCAGCGTTTGGTCAAGAGCAGGACAACAAAAATCACGAAATACAACTTAAGATTGCTGTTAAGTTGAATAAAACCAATAGTAGCATAAGGTGTGAAGAAATCGAGTTTATCTCTCGAGGAGATAGGTATGGATGATACGGCGAGTTTTCCAGAGATGGAAGACGGTGAGGATATGGAAACCGCGACTCGCTCCGAGACGGTAGCATATATAGAGCAGATGCTTGAACAGCTCAGTTTGATGGCGAAAAGTACGAATTATGTGTTGCTGGCCTATATGATCGAAATAGCTCTCATTGAGGCTCGGGAAGCGCTTCACAATGAGGCCGAGTCGTAACAGTCGTCACTCCATCGGAACCAATGCCACCTGATTGCCGGCATATCGATGGAGCCGCCCTGCCAAGTCCAGTTCCAGCAGAATGAGCTGAACAGCTCCAGTATCCATACCTGTGTGACGAACGCGGGTGTCAATGTCGGTCGGTACAGGACCGAGCGCATCGATAACGATGTCTCTTTGCTCTTCCGTTGCGAACGGTTGGAGCGACTCCGGTTCTTCCAACGCTGGAGATAAAAGATCGGGCTGTGCTGGTATATTCGCCTGATAGGCTTTTTGGACCGGCCAGCGGCCGGAGTGCTTCAATGACATCGTTTGCTTCGGTAACCAGTGTCGCACCTTGTTTCAGAAGCAGGTTTGTGCCGCGCGCAAGAGGATCAAGCGGAGAGCCAGGAACAGCGAACACGGTGCATCCCATGTCCCCGGCCATACGCGCGCTGATAAGCGAGCCGGAACGCTTGGCTGCTTCGACGACAATCAAACCCAGCGACAAGCCTGCAATAATCCGATTGCGGCGCGGAAAATCACGCGAGCCTGGCTCTGCGCCCATTGGCATTTCGCTTATGAGCGCGCCGCCTTGTTCTGGTATGGCTTGATAGAGTGGAAGGTTTTGCGGCGGATAGGGGCGGTCAAGTCCACCTGCAAGTACTGCTACGGTACCGGTTTTCATGCTTGCGCGGTGCGCAGCGGCATCAATGCCGCGGGCAAGCCCGGAAATCACAGCAAATCCTGCCTCGCCAAGATAATGTGCCAGACGCTCGGTAAAACGTGCGCCAATCACCGAAGCATTACGTGAACCGACAATAGCGATGGGTGGCTTGCTGGAAATGGCTGCATTCCCCTTGATCGTAACCAAAGGGGGGAGCCTCACAATTCTTGAGTTGCTGTGGATAATCCGGCTCGCCCATGCCGACAAGACGGGCACCGGAGCGTTCAATAGCTTCAAGCTCGCGCTCAGCGTCGTCCATGGACGCAACGCGGATCGGACGGGCACTGCCTCCTCTGATATTGAGATCAGGTAGCATTTCTATCGCGCTTGAAGCTGAGCCACAAAACAGAATCAGATCGCGAACGGTGACAGGGCCGATATTGTCGGTTCGGATGAGGCGTAGCCAGTTAAGCCGCTGGCGATCGGAGAGGCGAATTCCAGTTTTTGAATTCGCGCTTTCCTTCATCCCTTGGTTCCGATCTTGCTCTCGGTGCCGTTTAAGAGGCGCGTAATATTGGCCTTATGCTTGAAGATAACGATGACCGTCATGATCGCAAAGAGCACTGCGATTGCTGGATACCCCCGCGAATAGAGCGCAATGGGAACAACGATGCTGGCGATAAGTGCCGCAAGGGAGGAATAGCGCGTCAAAAGTGCTGTCACGATCCAGACGGCAGCGAAGACCAATGCTCCGGGCCATGCAAGCCCGATGAGGACGCCCAGATAGGTGGCGACGCCTTTGCCACCCTTGAAGCCGATCCATACTGGAAAGAGATGCCCGATAAAGGCACCGAAGCCTGCGCCAATAGCGGCGTCCGGGCCGTAGCGTGAAGCGACGAGAACGGCGACCGTACCTTTCAGCATGTCAAAAATCAGCGTCGCAGCGGCAAGCTTCTTGTTACCGGTGCGTAGCACGTTCGTCGCGCCGATATTGCCCGAGCCGATGGACCGGACGTCGCCCAATCCTGCAAGCCGGGTCAGGATCAAACCAAATGGAATGGAGCCAAGAAAATAGCCGAAGATGAGCGCCCCTATGAGCGTCAAGCTAAGGAATCCCGGTTCGGCCATGAATGTCCCCTTGTTTCTTGATTCCGCCTACCCGGAATTTTCGAATGATTGTTCCGGGTTATGCGGCGTTTTTCAAGCTGAGTAAACGGTCTTGCCAGCCACTAAGGTGTGGACGACGCGACCTTGAAAGCGAGCACTTTCAAAGCAGCTGTTCTTGGATAGCGAGTGCAGATCTTCTTCACGTACGATCCAAGGCTCATCCAGATCGACAATGGCGAAATCTGCCTTGGCGCCTGGCTTTAGCGTACCAGCATCAAGGCCGAAAATACGCGCTGGAGCTGTTGATAGCACTTCAATCAGCCGCAGCAGCGGAATGCTGTCATTGTGATAGAGACGAAGTGCGGCCCCCAGCAATGTTTCAAGGCCGATGGCACCGGCTTCGGCATCAGCAAAGGGTAGACGTTTGGTATCGACATCCTGAGGATCATGAGCCGAAACGACAATATCGATGGTGCCGTTCTTCACAGCTTCGACCATAGCAAGGCGATCCTGCTCGCCGCGCAAAGGTGGCGAAAGGCGGAAAAACGTGCGGAATTCACCAATGTCGTTTTCATTGAGCGACAAATGGTTGATCGATACGCCTGCCGTTACTTTCGCGCTGAGATCCTTGGCGCGGCGCACGGCTTCCGCCGACATTGCGCAGGAAAGCTGTGCGGCATGATAGTTGCTGTTGGTTAGCGCTGCTAGACGCAGATCGCGTTCCAGCGGAATCACCTCCGCTTCACGCGGACTCCCGGAAAGACCGAGCCAGCTTGCAAACAGACCCTCGTTCATCACGCCATTCGCACCAAGGAACGGATCGCGCGTTTCGCAGGCAATCACGGCATTGAAATCGCGGGCGTAGGTCAGAGCGCGCCGCATGAGCTGAGTATTGGCGATTGTCTGCCTGCCTTCCGTGAAGGCAACGGCACCGGCATCGCGCAGCAGGCCGATTTCGGTCATTTCCTCGCCGCGCAGACCTTTGGTGATCGCCGCAGCCGGGTGCACATTGACAACAGCCGTGTCACGCGCCGTGCGTTTGACGAATTCCACCAGAGCCACGTCGTCGATCACAGGATCGGTGTCGGGCATCATGATGATGGAAGTCACACCACCAGCAGCTGCCGCGCGGCTTGCCGACGCAATGGTTTCGCGATGTTCGGCGCCGGGCTCACCGACGAAGACGCGCGCATCCACGAGGCCAGGCAATACTGCTTTGCCGTTCAGGTCGATGATTTCCGCACCTTCCGGTGCACCCTGATTGCGGGCATCCGCTCCGGCGGCAACAATCTTGCCATCGCGGATCAGAACGCTGCCGGTTTCATCGAGACCGCGCGACGGATCGACGATGCGCGCGTTTTCAAACAGGATCGCGCTCATGCTGCTTCTCCGTTGCTGGGATTACGGCGCGGATCGAGCAGGGCTTCCATCACGGCCATACGCACGGCGACGCCCATTTCTACCTGTTGCTGGATCACGCTCTGCGGCCCGTCGGCAACATCGGATGCGATCTCGACGCCACGATTCATCGGACCGGGATGCATGACGAGTGCGTCAGGTTTGGCGACTTTGAGCTTTTCTTTATCGAGGCCGTAGAAGCGGAAATATTCGCGCACCGAAGGCACGAAGGAACCGGCCATACGCTCACGCTGAAGGCGCAGCATCATGACGACGTCGGCATCTTTCAAGCCTTCTTCCATAGAATTGAAGACTTCGACGCTCATATCGGCCATGCCGGAAGGCAGAAGCGTGGACGGCGCGACGACGCGTACCCGTGCGCCAAGCGCGTTGAGGAGGAGAATGTTGGAGCGTGCGACGCGGGAATGCAGCACATCGCCGCAAATGGCGACAATCAGGTTTTCGATTCCGCCCTTGGCGCGACGAATGGTTAGCGCATCGAGAAGTGCTTGGGTGGGGTGTTCGTGCGCGCCGTCACCGGCGTTGACCACCGAACAGCCGACTTTCTGCGCGAGCAGGGCAGCCGCGCCCGCCGAAGCGTGACGGATAACCAATATATCCGGCTGCATGGCGTTCAGCGTCATCGCTGTATCGATGAGCGTTTCGCCTTTCTTGACCGACGAGTTGCCGACAGACATATTCATGACGTCGGCACCGAGCCGTTTTCCGGCCAGCTCGAACGACGATTGCGTTCGTGTCGATGCTTCGAAGAAGAGATTGATTTGCGTGCGACCGCGAAGCACGGACTTTTTCTTCTCTGGCTGTCTGGAGACAGCGATTTCCTGATCGGCGAGATCAAGAAGGCAGAGAATGTCCAGGGGCGAAAGCCCCTTGATGCCCAGCAGGTGGCGGTGAGGGAAAAGCGGAGGGACCGTTTGATTTGTCATGGCAAGTCACCCGTATAGGACCATGAGGCAGGTCCCGCAACCGTCCTTATAATGGCTTCAGGCGATTCACCAAGAAAAACCTGTGCTGTTCTGACGACAAATTGTGTTCGGGATGGCAAAATTTTAGCAAATGCAATGCAAGAAACCTAAACTAAATTGAATCGCACAATACGGAATGAGCTTTTGAAAACGCACGACGTTACCAACCAGACGCCACCCATGACGGGCAACAATGCCTATCTGGGCGATCCGCTCTTGATGCAGATTGCGGCAGGATTCCCGAAGGAACTGCATGCCGATCTGGAACAGACGGGCCGTTTTGTGTCGTCGGCTGAAGCGCAGGACCTTGCGCGTCTCGCCAATACCGAACTGCCAAAATTGCGCACGCATGACAGGCAGGGCAACCGTATCGACCTTGTCGAGTATCATCCTGCCTATCATGCGCTGATGCGCCGTTCCATCGCGGCAGGCCTGCATTGCTCGATCTGGGAAGGCAATCCGCTCGAAAGCGGCCGCCGTCATCAGGCGCGTGCATCGCGCTTTTTCCTGACCGCACAGCTCGAGGCGGGACATCTCTGCCCGCTTACCATGACCAGCGCGTCGCTCGCAGCACTTATGGCATCGCCGGAAATCTATAAGGAATGGTCGCCGGTCATCCTGTCGCGCAAATACGATTTTTCGCAGAAACCCGCTTTTGCCAAGCAGGGCATTACGCTTGGCATGGGCATGACTGAAAAGCAGGGCGGAACCGATGTGCGCGCCAATACGACCCGCGCGACACACAATGACGATGGCACCTATGCCATAACCGGCCACAAGTGGTTCATGTCCGCACCAATGTCGGATGCTTTTCTGGCGCTCGCGCAGGCAGAAGAAGGCCTTTCCTGTTTTCTGCTCCCGCGCCTCACTTCAGAGGGAAGCGGAAATGGGTTCTTTTTCCAGCGCCTGAAAGACAAGCTCGGCAATAAGTCCAACGCTTCGTCGGAGGTTGAATTCGATGGTGCCATCGGTCATCTGATCGGTAATCCCGGTGAAGGCGTCAAAACCATCATGGATATGGTCACGCTGACACGGCTCGATTGTGCTGTCGCATCGGCCGGACTGATGCGTTCGGGCCTTGCCGAATCCGTGCACCATAGCCGTCATCGTCAGGTATTCGGCAAGGCTCTTGTCGAGCAGCCATTGATGCAGCGCGTTCTTGCCGACATGGCGCTCGATGTTGCCGGTGCGACTGCACTTTCCATGCGGCTGGCACGCGCTTTCGATATGGCTGCCAGTGATCGTGCCGAGGCGGCTTTTGCCCGTTGCATGACGCCGGTGGTGAAATACTGGGTTTGCAAGATCGCACCTGCATTGCTCTATGAAGCAATGGAGTGCCTCGGCGGCAACGGTTACATCGAAGAAGGCAATCTCGCACGCGCCTATCGCGAAGCGCCGGTCAATGCGATCTGGGAGGGTTCCGGCAATGTCATGGCACTGGACGTGGCACGTGTGCTGTCGCGCGCACCGGGGCTTTTCGATGAAGTGCTGGAGTGGATCGGTGGGCAGCTTGGTCCGCGTGGGCAGGGGACACTTGATGTGCTGCGTGCTGCATTGCAGCTGACCGAAACCGATCCGGGTGTCGCACGCCTTCTAACCGAGCAACTGGCCTATGCTGCTGCAGCAGCAGAATTGCGTCAGATTGGGGCCGACGATGTGGCTGATGCGTTCATCGAGACCCGTCTTGGCGGCCAGTGGCGTTCGACCTATGGCATGCTGGATGCACGCCACAATGCTGAACGAATTCTGGATCAGCTTTATCCGGCGTCGTAATCGTCGGATGCCGACCGCCTGATACTGTGCAGGCGGTCGAGTGCACCTTGGAGAATGAAGGATGCAGCAGCCGAATCGATACGTTCGGCCCTCTTGCCGCGTGAGACGTCCATGCCAATCAGCGCCCGTTCGGCAGCGACGGTCGATAGGCGTTCATCCCAGAAAACGAAGGGCAGGTTGGTCAACGGCTGCATGGTGCGCACAAATGCCCGTGTGGCCTGAACGCGGGGACCGGATGTTCCGTCCATATTCATAGGCAAACCGATGACGATAACGCCGACCTTGTCGGTGTCGAGTGCCTTCAAAAGCACCTGTGCGTCGATGGAAAACTTCACCCGTTTGATAACGGGGCGCGGATGCGCGAAGGAAAGACCGAGATCAGACACCGCAAGGCCGATGGTCTTGGTTCCCAGATCCAGTCCGGCAATGGTCTGCCCGGACTGAAGCAGCGCCGGAATTTCCTCGATTTCAACGACAGCCATTGGTCCTCATCGGATTTTGAAGTGGTTTCATATTGCCTTCAACTTTATCGGCGTCATATCTGTTCGCAAACCGGAAATCGAGCCGGAAACAGAGATTGAGGAGAGACTTTATGAAACTAACATGGCTTGGCCACGCCGCTTTCCGCGTTGAAACGGCAAAGGCTGTTATTCTCATCGATCCGTTTCTGAACGGAAATCCCGGTGCAAAGGGCATCGATTTCAAGGATGTGACTAAGGGCGTAACTCATATTGCGCTGACCCACGGACATGGCGACCATGTGGGCGATACGGTAGCTATCGCCAAGGAACACGGCGCGATTGTGATTGCCAATGCCGATCTTGCAAGCTGGCTTGGCAGTCAGGGCGTGGAAAAGCTCGATCCTGGCAATACGGGTGGCACGGTGGCGCATGACGGGTTCACCATTACCTTCGTCAATGCGCTCCACTCCTCGGCAATGCTGGCGGAAAATGGTGTCTCACAGGCACTGGGCAATCCTAATGGTCTGGTATTCCATTTCGAAGATGCACCGACGCTCTATCATATGGGCGACACGGACATCTTCTCGGATATGGGTCTTATCAACGAGCTCCATCAGCCAGAAATCGGCATCGTTCCCATTGGTGACCGCTTCACGATGGGTGGCGCGGTCGCGGCTCTCGCCTGCCAGCGCTATTTCAACTTCAAAACCGTGCTGCCATGCCATTACGCCTCATTTCCGATCATCAACCAGACGGCGGACAAGTTCTTGGCCGGAATGGCAGATCATCGGGAAACGAAGGTTATTGCTGATCCAGCTGGCACCGTTCATTCGTTCTGACTTTGGATTTGAAGCGCAAGAAATGTTGCGCTTCAACAATCGCGCCGTTATAGCCGGTAGGAAAACTTTTCAGGGTGGCGGTTCGCCGCCCAATCTAGCATTTGCGGAGAACAGGATGTCCGTCGATATTTCTACCGTCAAGCGCGTCGCGCATCTGGCGCGCATTGCCGTCAATGACGACGATGCCGAACGCATGACTGGCGAACTCAATGCTATTCTGGGCTTTGTCGAGCAACTGAACGAAGTCAATGTCGATGGTATCGAGCCTATGACTTCTGTTACGCCGATGGACATGCGCATGCGCCAGGACAAGGTAACGGATGGCGGTATTGCTGCTGCGGTGGTGGCCAACGCACCGGTTACGGAAGACAATTTCTTCGTCGTACCAAAGGTCGTGGAGTAGGTTATGGCCATACGGGTTTCAGTCGAGACCCCCTTGCAGGATGATGTGCGCGCACTGGTCGAGGGCCTGAATGCGCATCTTCTGCCGCTGTCACCACTGGAATTCCAGTTCAAGATGACAGTTGAGCAGATGGCGGGGCCAGATACGACGGTTTTTGTGGCGCGCGATGAAGACGGCAAGGCAGTCGGCTGCGGTGCCTTGAAGATGCACGAAGATGGCGTCGGTGAGGTGAAGCGTATGTTCACCCTTCCGGAAGTGCGCGGAAAGCGCGTTGGTTCGGTTCTGGTGGATGCGATTGTCGATCAGGCAAGGGCCAAGGACATTTCCCGCCTAGTACTCGAAACGGGCACAGGGCCCGGTTTTGCTGGTGCATGGCGGCTTTATGAGAATTCGGGTTTTACGCGCTGTGGTGTAGTTCTGGACTATCCGGATTCCGAATACAGCGCCTTTTTTGAAAAGCGTCTCGTTGAGGCGCACTGACAGGATTTGACGATGAGCGAACTGACCGCACTGACCATTGCTGAGGCGCGCGACAAGCTGAAGGCCAAAGCCATCACCGCGACCGAACTCACCGACGCCTATCTTTCCGCTATCGATTCCGCGAATGAAACCATCAACGCTTACGTGAAAGTGACTCACGATCAGGCGCGTTCGATGGCCAAAGCATCGGATGAGCGTATTGCCAAGGGGGAAGCGGGCGCACTGGAAGGCATTCCGCTCGGCGTGAAGGATCTGTTTGCCACCAAGGGCGTGCATACGCAGGCCTGCTCTCACATTCTCGACGGTTTCAAGCCGGAATATGAATCAACCGTCACAGCCAATCTGTGGGCTGATGGTGCGGTTATGCTCGGCAAACTCAACATGGATGAGTTCGCGATGGGCTCGTCCAACGAAACCTCCTATTACGGTTCGGTCAAAAATCCGTGGCGCGCTAATGGCTCCAACGCCGATCTGGTGCCGGGCGGTTCGTCGGGCGGTTCGGCTGCCGCTGTCGCCGCACAGCTTTGCGCTGGCGCCACCGCAACCGATACAGGCGGCTCGATCCGCCAGCCCGCAGCCTTCACCGGCACAGTTGGCATCAAGCCGACCTATGGCCGCGTTTCACGCTGGGGCACGGTTGCCTTCGCTTCGTCGCTCGATCAGGCTGGTCCGATCGCTCGCGACGTGCGCGATGCCGCTATTCTGTTGAAATCCATGGCTTCGCTTGATCTCAAGGATACGACGTCGGTCGATCTGCCTATTCCGGATTACGAGGCTGCTATTGGCAAGTCGCTCAAGGGCATGAAGATCGGCATTCCGAAGGAATACCGCGTTGACGGCATGCCGGACGAGATTGAGGAGCTTTGGCAAAAGGGTATCCAGTATCTGAAGGATGCCGGTGCTGAGATCATCGATATTTCGCTGCCACACACGAAATATGCGCTGCCCGCTTATTACATCGTGGCACCGGCGGAAGCCTCTTCGAACCTCGCCCGTTATGACGGCGTGCGTTACGGTCTGCGTGTGCCCGGCAAGGACATCGCCGATATGTACGAACAGTCCCGCGCGGCTGGCTTCGGCAAGGAAGTAAAGCGCCGTATCATGATCGGGACCTATGTTCTGTCGGCTGGCTACTACGACGCCTATTATCTGCGTGCGCAGAAGGTGCGTACGTTGATCAAGAAGGATTTTGAAAATGTATTCGCCAAGGGCGTAAATGCGATCCTGACGCCAGCGACGCCATCGGCTGCCTTTGGTCTTGCCGATGAGGATCTCGCCAATGATCCGGTCAAGATGTATCTCAATGACATCTTCACGGTAACAGTCAACATGGCCGGTCTGCCGGGCATTGCCGTGCCGGCCGGTATTAATGATAAAGGCTTGCCGCTTGGCCTTCAGCTGATTGGGCGTCCGTTCGAGGAAGAGACTTTGTTCCAGGCAGCGCATGCCATTGAGCAGGCTGCCGGACGGTTTACTCCGGCAAAGTGGTGGTAAAAACCGAACTTCTTCGCCGGGGTTTCTCCGGCGAATTTGTTTCTATGGCTGCATTAGCGGTCAGGGCCTGGCGGATAGCAGCGCGCGATATTGAACTGACCACTGAGCGGCAGGAAGTGCTGGAAGCCAGGTTCCAGCGCGATCTCCAAGAAATTGCGGACGGTGTTCTGGCTGCCGAAAAGGCAGGAATACTAGCAGGCTGGGGTGCTAGGGTGCCCCAAAGCAATTACATTTCCGATTTATGGGTCGATCCACCGCATCACGGGCAGGGGATTGGCAGACAGATTCTTGATGCCCTGATGGCGCAAATTCTGCTTGATGGTTTTGACGAAGCACTGATCGGCACCCATGCGGATAATCTTCCCGCGATCAATCTTTACAAAAAGGCTGGTTTCCGGATCGACTGGCAAGGAGATGAGTGGTCGGAAAGTTTCGAAAGAACCGTCGAGAAAGTCAGGATGCGCGCTGATCTTTGAAGGCCAGCTTACCGCAACCGTTGCCGAATAGTCTATCGCGCCTATTCTTCCTTGGAGTGGATAACCTCAAGAGGAGGGCAAGCGATGTGGATCATGTTGACGGAAGTGAACGGCGAAAAGCTCGCCGTGAATTTTAATCACGTTCTCTCTTATAACGCTTATGGAACCGGCGCACGTATTGTTACGCTGAGTACGGATCAGACGTTCTTCGTCAAAGAGTCGATTGAGGAGATTGAAGCCAAGCTAGGCATTGATGTGAAAGCCTGAAGCTTCTATTTCTCAACGGCTTAAATAGTTTATTGAAAAAGAAAATGAACGGCACCGTACTTGCGCATTGCCGTTCATCCTGTCTGCATTCTCGGGCACGTTTCGTGGTCCGCTGAAATGCTCTATTTTTTTACGCGCATCTCGTTCCGAAAACCAGTTCCCACTTTTCGGGATGCGCTCTAGATATCCAACTCTTCCACAAAAGCCGCACGGTCCTGAATGAAACGGAAACGGGCCTCTGGCTTGGTGCCCATCAGTTCATCGACGGTGTTGCGGGTTTCTTCGACATAATCTTCGTCCACCTGAACACGCAGAAGCGTGCGCTTCTTTGGGTCCATGGTGGTTTCCTTGAGCTGTTCGGCGCGCATTTCGCCAAGGCCTTTGAAGCGACCGATTTCCACTTTACCACGCCCGGTAAACATGGTGCGTAGAAGTTCATCCTTATGTGCTTCATCACGCGCATAAGCGACCTTTCCACCCTGGCTTAGGCGGAAAAGCGGAGGCACAGCCAGATAGAGATGACCATTGCGGATCAGGTCCGGCATTTCCTGATAAAAGAAGGTGATGAGCAGCGATGCGATATGTGCACCATCGACGTCAGCGTCGGTCATGACGATGACGCGATCATAGCGCAAGTCGTCTTCCCGATAATTCTTGCGCGTACCACTGCCGAGTGCCTGCACAAGATCACTTATCTGCTGGTTTGCCGTTAGTTTTTCGCGCCCGGCGCTGGCAACATTCAAAATTTTGCCGCGCAATGGCAGGATGGCCTGATTGGCACGATTGCGCGCCTGCTTGGCTGAACCACCTGCCGAGTCACCCTCGACAATGAACAGTTCTGCACCGGCTGCGGCATTTTGCGTGCAATCGGCAAGTTTGCCGGGCAGGCGTAGTTTGCGCGTTGCGCTCTTGCGAACGGTTTCTTTTTCTTGACGGCGACGCAAGCGCTCGTCGGCGCGGTCGATCACCCATTCCAGCAGGCGAGATGCTTCCTGCGGAGAGGCTGTGAGCCAATGATCGAATGGATCACGGATCGCATTCTCTACGATGCGCTGTGCCTCGACCGTGGCAAGCTTGTCCTTGGTCTGGCCGACAAATTCCGGCTCGCGAATGAAAACCGACAGCATCCCTGCAGCCGACACCATCACGTCATCGGTGGTTATGATCGAAGCGCGCTTGTTGTTGGTCAGTTCCGCATAGGCTTTCAGCCCTCGCGTCAAGGCAATACGCAAACCTGCTTCATGGGTGCCACCATCGCCGGTCGGGATAGTGTTACAATAGGAGTGAACGAAACCATCCCCACCAAACCACGAAACGGCCCATTCGACAGCACCGTGGCCACCTTGTTTCTCGGTCTTGCCCGCGAAAATCTCACGCGTGACCTGATGTTCCTTACCAAGCGATGCCTCAAGATAGTCCTTCAGGCCACCAGGGAAGTGGAATACGGCCTTTTCAGGTGTTTCCTTCTTTGGGTCGAGCAGGGAAGGATCGCAGTTCCAGCGGATTTCAACCCCGCCAAACAGATAAGCTTTCGACCGCGCCATGCGATAAAGACGATGCGGATCGAACTGCGCTGTCTTGCCGAAAATATCAGGGTCTGGATGGAAACGGACACGGGTGCCGCGACGATTATGCACTTCGCCGAGTTCTTCCAGCCCGCCTTGCGGAATACCCCGCGAGAAACGCTGGCGATAAAGACGGCGATTGCGCGCGACTTCCACTTCCAGCACGTCGGAAAGGGCATTCACCACAGAAACACCGACGCCGTGCAGACCGCCTGACGTCTCATAGGCCTTGCCGTCGAACTTGCCGCCCGCGTGCAGTTTGGTCATGATGACTTCGAGCGTGGACTTCCCGGGAACCTGGGGATGTTCATCCACAGGAATGCCGCGTCCGTTGTCCGAAACCGTTACAAACCCATCGGCATCGAAGCTCACTTCGATGAAATTGGCATGTCCCGCGACAGCTTCGTCCATCGAGTTGTCGATGACTTCAGCAAAGAGATGATGCAGCGCCTTCTCGTCTGTGCCGCCAATATACATCCCGGGACGCAGGCGAACCGGCTCCAGACCTTCCAGAACGCGGATGGATGATGCGTTATAGTCGTCGCCTGCCGATGAAGCAGGCGGCGCCTTGGCCGTTACCGGCTTTGGAACAGAGAGCGAGGGCGCTGCCACTGGCTGCGCCACAGGTTTTTCGCTGGGTTTTTCCCCCTGGCGCCCCTGTTCTTGTTCTCGGGCCCGGGCATTGTTGACCACTCTCGAGAAGAGATCGTTGCTATCGTCCATCTGTTCCGAAAAGCTCTCTATCTGAATTTCAGGAGGTCTTTGCCGAGCCTGCTCGCCATCGACCGGAAAATACTGTTCGCGAATCAACTGAATGATGCCATGCGCGCTCACGAAAGGCGACTAAAGTTCGCCTTACGTTCCGTTTTCGCACGACTTTTTCAAAGGGTTTTGTTCACAACCGAACTGATTTGCACCAGAAAGAAGGCGAAAGTCAAACAAGCAGGACATTTCCGATCAAATTGGATGGAAACGCTGCAGTAGTTGGCATAGAGCGATAGCGGGGAATATTCAGAATACCGAGAGTTTGAAATGCAAAACAGCGCGACAAGCGGCATGGAAGCGCACGTAAAGGGCATGGCGATCATGGTGCTCTCGGTGCTTTTGCTGCCGCTGATGGATGCCATAGGCAAATGGCTCGCCATGGTGGATAATATGCCTCCTGCCACTGTCACCTTCATGCGTTTTTTCATTCAATGCTGGCTGATGTTCTTTATCCTGCTCATCGTTGGTGGTTTCGCCGCGCTGCGAACACGATATCTGGCAGGCAACCTCATTCGCGGCGTGTTGATGGGGTTTGGTGGGCTCTGCTTCTTCACGGCGGTCAAATATATGCCGCTGGCTGATGCTATGGCCGTGTTCTTCGCCGAGCCGCTTATTCTGACGCTCTTTTCGGCAATTTTCCTGAAAGAAAAAGTGGGTTGGAGAAGGTTCAGCGCGGTCGGCATCGGTCTCATCGGCACGATGATCGTGATCCAGCCGAGTTTCGAGATATTCGGTGCTGTCTCGCTTCTGCCGTTGGCGACAGCCGTAACCTTTGCCATCTACCTGATCCTGAACCGAAAATATGGTGTGAAGGAAAGCCCGCTCGTCATGCAGTTTTATGCGGGTGTGGGCGGGTGGATGCTCGCTGGCGTTGCCATGATTTTCGGAACTGCGGCTGGGCTTGGTGATCTGAGTTTCGGTCTGCCGCAAGGCATTCAGCCTTGGCTGCTTTTGCTGCTTTTGGGGACGATCGGAACCGTCAGCCATTTGATGGTCGTGCAGGCGTTCAAGCTGGCACCGGCATCCATGCTGGCACCGTTCCAATATCTGGAAATCGTCAATGCGGTTCTGGTCGGCCTGATCGTGTTCGGCGATTTCCCGACACCGTCGAAATGGTGCGGCATCGCGATCATCGTCGGATCTGGCTTCTATGTTTTCATGCGCGAGCGCCGTGTGAAAGTCGACGCCGTGGCCTGAGGCAGAGCTAGAACGGTTCCAGTTAAAACGGAATCGTGGGAGCGCTCTATCTCTTTATTTTATGCATTATCCAACGCAAAACCGCTTCGCACTTTTGCTGGAAATGCTCTATTTCAGCTGACGGGCTCCGAAGACCGTCTCAAACGCTCTTCCCAAAGCGACGTCCATGTCGCCCATTGTTACCGGCAATCCAAGGTCTACAAGGCTGGTAACGCCATGTTCCGAGATTCCGCAAGGAACGATGCCGGAATAATGGCTGAGATCGGGTTCGACATTGATGGCTATGCCGTGAAAGCTCACCCAGCGACGGAGGCGGATGCCGATAGCAGCAATCTTGTCTTCACACATGCCGCCATTGGCAAGGCGCGGCTTTTCAGGCCGTGTAACCCATACGCCGACACGATCCTCACGACGCTCGCCTTTGACGTTGAACTCGGCAAGGCTCTCGATGATCCACTGCTCAAGAGCTGTCACGAAGGCGCGCACGTCCTCGCGGCGGCGTTTCAGGTCGAGCATCACATAGGCAACGCGCTGGCCAGGTCCGTGATAGGTATATTCTCCGCCGCGTCCCGTGTTGAAGACAGGGAGACTGTTCGGGGTCAGGAGATCGTCTGCATTGGCGCTCGTCCCCGCCGTGTAAAGCGAGGGATGCTCGACCAGCCACACGAGTTCATTGGCAGTGCCGTCCCGGATGGCCTGAACACGTGCTTCCATGAAAGCGAGTGCTTCTTCATAATCCGTCAGCCCTACGGCAACGACCCAATCGACCGGAGCCGCATCAGCGGCGACAGGCTGGAAATGTGCCTCCAGCGCATCGCGTTCACGCGGCTTTTGTGAATCTGTCTCGAAAATGGGAAAGGCGGAATTATTCGTCATGATGGCAGCATATGGCGGTTTTGCAGTGCAACCGCCAGATGGCAAAATGCCTCCCCGATCAATGAATCGCGAGCGGCACTTCCTTTTCACAGCGATTGCGTCCTGCCTGCTTGGCCCGATAAAGCGCGCGGTCAGCGGCATTGACGAGATGGCTATAATCGGGATGACCGTTAAATGCTGCAACCCCGATAGACAGCGTTACAGACTGGCGTGCGCCATCGGGAAGGTTCAACGGTTGTTGTGCTATCTGTTTGCGAAGCTCTTCGGCGATTGTAAAAGCTTTGTTCTCGTCGGCTTCTACGAGAGCGACGAGAAACTCTTCGCCACCATAGCGGAACGCGAAGTCGCTCGGGCGGCAAAGCGACAGGATCGCTTCGGCCACCTGCTGAAGGACGGCATCGCCACTGCTGTGTCCGTATGTGTCGTTAATGTTCTTGAAGTGATCGATATCGATCATCAAAACGCTCAGATCCATGGCCTTTTGCGAGGCCATGCGCACTTCACGAGTGAGGATTGAAGGCATGAAACGCCGGTTTAGAGCACGTGTCAGTGGGTCACGACCTGTTTCCATCGCGGCGGCCGCCTGAAACAGTTCGGACAGCAAGAATTTCACTTCACCGATCTTGGTTTGAAACAGTGCCAACGAAGCCGCAAGGCAGGCGGGGTTGTCCTTGCGTGCGCTGTTGATGGCAGGCAGGAGAACATTGTCGATATGTTCTACATTCCGGCGGATGTTTTCCAACGTGCCGGAGTTGGAGAACATCAGATCAGCCTTGTGTTGCAACCACAATCCGAAATCCGAGCTTGCGAGCGAGTGAAGCGGACTATCGGCATTGCCGTAGAGGTTGAAGAGAAGCGACTGGCTCCATTCCATAAGCGCGGCACGTTGCGATTCGCGTTCAAGCGGAAAATCGTGACTTAGCGTGAAAGCCCGGTAGGCTTCGTCGGTCTGGGCACTTTCGCGCGCGTCCTTGACGAAGGCTTGGCTCATGATTTCGATAGCGATGTCGATGGCATTGCTGACATGCACGATCAGGCGCGCCAGAACCTCTCTTGAGGCAACTTCCAGTTTCAGTTGACGGACGATTTCGTTTTTCAGCAGGCGCGCGCCTTGCATGACGACGTGGATCGGCACATCGATGCGGGCGTGAACCTCGCCAACCTTGCGCTGTTCACGAATGAATGCCTCAACATCGTCGGCTGTTCTCTGGAACATTTTCAACAGCCAGTCGCTCAGTGAATTGTGCAAACGTTCCTGCACCATTTTCTGGGACAGGAATGTCGCTGCATCACGATTGTTCATAAGGCGATTATAGAAAACACCGACAAACTGCTCGCGGTGACGGCCAATCAGATCACGGAGAAAGAGAGCATGTTCTTCGGGCAGGCCGCTGACCAGCTCGACCCATTCGGTCTGGGTTGCGCCCAATCCAGTTTTCGATCCCCATGTCGTGTCGATTTCAGAGGTCGAATAGTCCATGTTCCTGCTCCTTGCGATGGCCGCAAAGCTCCGCCCGCTACCGGTTTTAGACCGGTGCCGGATCGGCCTCGCGGATTGGAGATTCTGCGGCTTTCCCTTTGCTTGGAAAGGGCTGTGCGCGAACTCAACAGGCACCTAATATCCCGACTTTCTTAAAAAATCTCTCCGCAAAATGGCGGGTTATTAATTGGGTTTAATTCGCAGTGCTTTTTGTAGAGTGCGGTCGAGATTGATAGAGCGTCGTAAGATTAAGTGACTTTACCAAATGATTGTTTGGCCTACCTATCTGCGGGCAAGATTCCAATTCTGGCCATCTCTGGAAAGGAACCCGGAATGAGATTTACGTTACTTTCTGCGGCTCTCGCGCTCTTTGCGGTTACCGCTGTCGCTGAAGCAGGCACACCGGTTGCTCCGGCTCCGATTTCGGCTATAGCCGCCAATAGCACTGGTTCGGCCATTCAGGTCGACTATCGCTGCCGTCGCGGCATGGTTCGCACGCCGAGCGGTCGCTGTGTTACCGATCGCCGCTGGCGGGATGATCGTCGCGGATGGGATCGTCACTCACCACGTTATTATCGCGAACGGGATCGTGACCGACGCTGGCGCCATGATCGTGATCGTCATCGCGACAGAATCTATATTGAGCCACGTCGTCGCGGCCCGCACAACTAACAAAGAAAAAGAGCAGCGATTTCGCTGCTCTTTTTATACCGGCTCGGCTTGTGTGTCGGAAAGACTGTCAAGTTGCGGAAATACATCCGCTGTCATAGGGGCCAGGACGTCAATCACCAGTCCATCTGGCGCGAAGTTGATGTCGCATTTGGCCCTGAGTTCGCCCGTAAGAACGGAATAGAGCAGCCGCTGGCCGAAGCCACGTCGGGTAGGGCGTTCGACTGCGGGTCCTCCGTCTTCAACCCAGCGCATATGAAATTTTCGCTCGCCCTGCCTTTCGAGCACATCCCAGCTGAATTGGACCGTGCCGTTTTCATTGGAGAGCGCGCCGTATTTCACGGCATTGGTCGCGAGTTCGTACAAACCAAGCGAAAGCGAAACCGTTACACGGTCGCTTACCAGGAGTTCTGGACCATTGGTTCGGATTCGATGACCGAATGTGCTGTTGAATGGGGCGAGGGCAGTTTCGCAGATCTGGCTGAGCGTTGTGCCCGTCCAGTCCTCCTGAAGCAGCATGTCATGGGCCTGACTAAGCGCTCGCAGCCGCTCACTGAATAGTTCGTTCGCGGTTTGCGGATCGGTGGCATTGCGCAAGGTCTGGTTGGCGATCGATTGCACCATTGCCATTGAGTTCTTGAAACGGTGCGAAATTTCGCGGGTCACAAGTGCCTTGTCAGCTTCGGCTTTTTTGCGTTCGGTGACGTCGATGACGATACCCAGAAGCGCAGGTGATTTGCCGAGGAGAGCTTTGGCTCGTGTTTCCACCCAGCGCACCTGTCCCAGCCTGTTGGTAATGCGATATTCAACCCGGAAAGATTTGCCTGTGGCAAAAGATTCCTGCGAACGCTGGATAAGTGTTATCCGGTCTTCAAGCATCACCATGTCGATGATCTTGTCGTAGTTGACTGGTTCGTCTGGCGTCAGTCCGAAAATGCGACGGTATTCGGCCGAGCAGCTAATCTCCCCGGTCGTGTAATCTCGCGTCCAGAAACCGACATTCGCCACTTCAACGATATACTGGAGTTGATCGCTGCTACGCTGCTTTTCAATTGAGAGCGTTTCGCGTTCTTTTTCGAGCTCAACCAGTTTGCCGAGTTCCAGCGTCACATCAAGCTGCGACGAAACGAAGTGATGAAGTTCGCCATTCTCGGTTTTGACCGGGGAGATATGAAGTCGGTTCCAGAACGGCTCGCCAGATTTCTTATAATTGAGAATATCGATCTCAACGGACTGTTCGGCTTCCAATGCCGTATGGATGATCTCGACATGTTTCGGGTCTGTGCCAGGGCCTTGAAGAAAGCGGCAGTTTTTCCCGATGATCTCGTCGGCCTCGTAACCAGTGAGGTTCTGGAAGGCCTCGTTTGCAAAGATGATCGGATTGTCCGGCAGACGCGGATTTGTGATGAGCATTGGCATGGGCGTCAGTTCAACCGCTGCCGTGAAGGGATTCGCTTCCTGGGAGAAAGATGCTCCCAAAACTTTCACGGACGGCTGTGCTCTTATTGCCAATGCAAACCCCACTCGCTGAAAACGCTTACAAGCTGTCCTAATTCACGCAAGTTATCTCATTGTCGCTTAATTTGCGAACAAAAATAATGGAATAGCTCGAACGAAAACATTGGCTCTTTCGTTAAATCATTGATGGAATGGCCATGCATTGCGACGTGAAAATAAGGCATGAACATAATTTACCGACAATATTCAGCGTGCATTCATAAACGGAAAGCAATGATGGCATCATAGAAATGGAGAAGCACAGGATGAACACCTTCAAAAAGATGATGGCTGGCCTCGTCGGTGCAAGCTTTCTGATCGGCGCAATGGTTCCGGTCTCGGCTGCACCTGTGATGCCAACTGCGCCTGCGGCAAGTAATGAGAATGTTCAGCAGGTCCGCGATGACCGCTGGCGCCGCGGGCCAGGACATGGAAACTGGGGTGGACACCGACCTGGGTATCGTCCGGGCTGGCATGGCCGTCCTCATCGTCCGGGACCTGGCTATTGGAATGGACACCGCGGTTATCGGCACTACCGTCATGGCTATCGTCGCAGCAATGACGGGTGGTGGTATCCGCTCGCAGCTTTCGGCGCTGGCGCAATCATCGGTGGTGCGATCGCAGCTCCGCCACCCCCACCGGTCTATCGCGCGCCTGCTTACGGTTACAGCAACTCGCATGTCCAGTGGTGTTATAATCGTTATCGGTCCTATCGGGCTTCCGACAACACTTTCCAGCCGTATAACGGTCCTCGTCAGCAGTGTTATTCGCCATACTGACAGTGGAAATTTGTTAAACTCAATGAAGCCGCCCTTCATGGGCGGCTTTGTTTTTGTGGACTAAGTTTATCAACTGTATCCGTGAGTAATTGTCATCCATATCTGTGCATTCTAAAAGGCGGCGGGATAAGATTCCGGGGTGCATTTGTTGAATCGCTTTCGGTCTCCCCATTTCATAACGAAGCGCTAAAGGAGACGGGATGCGCCAGATTTTACCCAAGGCTTTGGCCGGTATAGTTATACTCGGCATACTGAGCGTAGTACTTGGTTCCTGGTACACGATTGACGAAGGTGAGCGCGGCGTTGTTTTGCGCTATGGGGCGGTTTCCGGTGTTGCACAACCGGGGCTGGGCTTCAAAATTCCGGTGATCGATTCGATTGTGCGAATATCGGTGCAATCCAAGGCTGCGATCTATAACAGCATGGAAGCCTATAGCCGCGATCAGCAACCAGCTACGATGAACCTGTCGGTCAATTATCGTATTCCGCCAGACCGTGTGGAGGAAGTCTACGCGACCTACGGCGGTGAAGACGGCCTATTGTCCCGCCTTGTCGAGCGACGCGTTTTTGAGGAAAGCAAGACTGTTTTCGGCAAATTCAATGCTGTGGAAGCCATTCAGGAGCGTAGCCGACTCAATCAGGAAATTGCGGAGGCAATTCAGAGCAGTGTACGCGGTCCGGTTATTATCGACACGGTGCAGATCGAGAATATCGATTTTTCGGACTCCTATGAGCAGTCCATCGAACAGCGTATGTTGGCCGAAGTTGAAGTGCAGCGTCTCCGCCAGAATGCAGAGCGCGAAAAGGTACAGGCTGAAATCACCGTGACGCAGGCAAAGGCGCAGGCAGACGCACGCCGTGCCGAAGCTCAGGCTCAGGCCGATGCCGTTCGTCTGCAGGCTGAAGCCGACGCAGAAGCGATACGTGTAAAGGGCGAGGCGGAAGCAACCGCGATCAAGGCACGTGGCGATGCACTGCGTGACAATCCGGGTCTTGTCGCACTGACGCAAGCAGAACGATGGGACGGTCAGCTGCCAAGCACGATGCTACCGAATGGAGCAATACCCATGCTGAACCTGAGCAATTCCCAGACGCAGCAGAAATCACCTGACTATTGATATAGTTGCAGAGCGACCAGCTGGGTCGTGACTGTCACGTTTGACGCACATCCCGAAAAGCGTTTCATCCTTTTTGGGATGTGTTCTACCCTCCGCGCTGGTCATAACCTTCGACGCTTTCTCCATCCATTTTCTGGCGCAGGTGCTGCTTTAGCCTCATGATCTTGTCTGCGTCCCATCCGGTCACGTCGGTGACTTCCAGCCACGCATTGACATAGTGTTCCGGAGCATAAACATGCCCGTGTCCTATCGGCGTGGCGGTTCCAAAAGCCATATCTAGTGCCAATTGCAGCATGGTCACGACAGGATACCACCGCAGTTCCGGTGAAACATCCGGTCCGCGCGGTGCCTGCATCCAGTCAGGTTGACGATAGAACGATAGACTGTCGAAGAATGTCACCGGATCGCTGGCATATTGCAGATACACCACCCGCAACGGCCCCCAGCGGGTTCCATTTCCCAGCGCTTCACCATTCTGATTCATGAAACGGGCAAAGGAGCCGTCTCGGAACACTGGTAGCCATTCTGGAGTTCCAGGGTTTCTTCGTCGGGTCATGGCTTTCCAGTCCCTGCTCGGGAAAGGTGGCCCGCTCCACAAGGCACCGTTGATTGGATCGTCAAGCATTTCGAAAAGCTCGGCTGAGACTTCAGAATTCATCGCCCCAAGGCTCAAGCCATAGAGATACAGACGTGGGCGCTGATCGTGCGGAAGTCTTTTCCAGTAATTATAGACGGTTATGAACAGAGCTCGGGACGCTTCTGCTCCGTATTCGGGTTGGAACAACAACGACAAGGGACTGGAAAGATAGGAATATTGCATGGCAACGCTGGCCACATCGCCATTGTGCAGAAACTCCAGTCCGTCCATGGCTGCTGGATCTACCCACCCTGTACCGGTTGGAGTGATGACGACCAGCACAGAACGTTCAAAACCGTTCTGACGCTTCAGTTCCTCAAGTGCCAGTTCGGCTCGTTGTTCAGGCGTATCGGCTACTTGCAGACCTGCATAGACCCGTATCGGGTCTATAGCCATTTCGCCAGTCAAGGCAGCAATATCGGCAGATCCGGGACCCGAGGAAACGAACTCACGTCCAGCTCGCCCAAGCTCGTTCCAATGCAAAAGCGAAGCGGCGCTGCCAGTCTCGTTCGGTGATGTCGGTTGTGGGCGATCCGGTTCGATCAGAGCGTCAAACTCGCGAAACGAACGATCCAGAACCTTGAAAGTGGACTGGATGAGCAGGCCGTTGGCGATGGTCCAGATGAGCACAACAGTGATCGTAACGCCCAGGACATTGGCTAACCGGCGAGGCATAATGAGTTGTACTTTAGCGGAGACGAATTTCCCCAATAGAATGAGAAGGCGAACCAGAATTAGCAGAACCAGAAATGTCAGCACAGCTAACGCGGAGACACTCATTGGATAGGCGCTGGGCACCGGCTCCATATCCATGACTGCACGAACTGAGTTCTGCCAGCCCGCGGCAAAATAGAGTGCTACGACGGCCACGGCGAGACAAACCAAACCCACCACAAGATTGGCCCGACTGCGCAGGCGATTCCGAGGTTCAGGCAATTCCAGATAATGCCATAGCCAGCGCCACAATACGCCGATGCCATAACCGGCTCCGAAGGCGACACCTCCGAGAATTCCCTGCATGACGTAGGTTCGCGGGATAAGGCTGGGGGTGAGGGCTGCGGCGAAAAACAGTGTTCCGAGCGCGATACCCACGCCGGACAAGGAACGTCGGAAATGAGAAAATGCCTTGGTGGCCAGAGACATGAAGCACCACGCAGATTAAGTCATCGGAATGAAACTAGCTGTAGCAAGAGCGGGCGGCAAGGCCCGGCACGGAGAAGCAGGAGCTGAATAGCCCTGGTTAGGCACCTCGCGATTCAGAATCGCCCTTCTGCTCAGGGTGTTAAGTATCCAAACGAGCATGAAAAGCGCCTGTTTACCGGCATATGGAAGAGGCGGTCTGGCATGGAGTATCCCAGACCTGTGATTTTTTTGAATTTATGTTGAAGAAACCTGATTTTATGGTGTTGACCAATCCGTAAGCCGCCCTTATGTTCCGCCGCACTTCCGGGGGCGATTTGCTCCTACAGGGAGCGCGTAGCTCAGCCGGTAGAGCAACTGACTTTTAATCAGTAGGTCCAGGGTTCGAATCCCTGCGCGCTCACCACTTTCTCTTCAAATTGGTTCATTTCACCTTTGTCGCAGTGACTTTGCATTGCAAGAATGCCATGAGCGATCATGACCTTGCGTAGAAGAATTGTTGGCGATCGGTCGGATACCGCCCTTTGGGTTGTATCGCTGACCTTTGTTATTCTTCTGCAAGGGCTAGTAACGGCATACGCGCAGGCTTCCATGGCGGCGTGGAGCGCTGGTCCCTCGTCCGTGATCTGTTCAGTCCATAGGACGCAGGCAGATGCAAACGCTCCCCTTAAAGATCTCGCCAGACATTGCTGCTCGACCCTATGTCAGGCCGCATGTGCCATTGGGACAGGATTGACAGAACAGCCGGTCACCGTGTCTTTCGATTCGATTGTTGCGAAAGACACGGTCGCTTTTCCTCTCGCGGTTCGCGCACCTCCTGGTCAGTTTGTTACGGCTGCTCAAGCCAGAGGGCCTCCCGCTTCGCACGATCTTTGAAAACGACGCCGCCGCCCCGCGACGGCAATTTCATATCGTTTGGAGATATCGATGCAAAATCATGATTTTATCGCGGCAGCCCAGGCTGGCTGCCCACGCACTGCGCTGTGCTTCGACTGCTTTTCAAGGAGGGTTCCATGACGGATACGCTTCTTGAAGGAAAAGCTGGGGTACAAGCACGGCCGAATACCACTAGTTCTGCGAACTCCGGCTTCCAGGCCTTCATCACACGGCTTCATTTCTATCTCGGCCTGTTTGTTGGTCCTTTTATCTTGATTGCAGCTGTGACGGGCACGCTTTATGTGCTGACGCCTCAGCTTGAAAACTACATCTACCGCGACCAGTTGCGTACCGCATCACTTGGAACCTTGCAGCCATTGGCGGACCAGGTGAAGGCGGCCGAAGCCTTTATAGGCGAGGGCCCAAAACTTTTTGCCGTGAGGCCTTCAATTGCGCCCGGCTGGAATACACGGGTCATGTTCACCCAGCCTGGATTGGGAGAATCTGAAAGCCGGGCAATCTTCATCGATCCCGTCACGCTGGCCGTAAAGGGCGACCTCGTTGCCTATGGCACAAGTGGGACCTTGCCGTTTCGCGCGGGGATCGACTACCTACACCGCAATCTGATGCTTGGGGATTTTGGGCGTTACTACAGTGAACTCGCTGCATCCTGGCTGTGGATCGCGGCTCTAGGCGGCACTCTGCTTTGGTGGTGGAATCGGAAGATCCGGCGAAAACAAAAACAAACGAAAAATCTCCACCTGAAGACCCGCCGCTTTCACAGTCAGGTCGGTATCTGGATAGCTGTCGGTCTTTTGTTCCTTTCGGCAACCGGCATGACCTGGTCGCAATTGGCGGGGGAAAGGATTGATCAGTTCAGAGCGGCGGTTGGCTGGATTACGCCTTCAGTTTCGACAGTTCTGAATAAGGCGACAGAATCTAGCCAAGAGAGTGCGCATCAGGACCATGGCGGCATGCCGATGCCGTCCGGAACAGGAGATGTGCAGGATCATGTCAGACAGCTGGATAGTGTTTATCTGGCTGCACAACAGGCAGGCCTCGATTCGCCGATGCTTGAAATCCGACTGCCCCGTTCATCGGATCAAGGCTGGCTGGTGCGTGAATATGACCGTTCCTGGCCGACACAAGTGGATACGGTTGCTCTCGATCCCCGAAATATGGAGGTTATCAGTCGAGCTGACTTCGAGAGTTTTCCGCTTATCGCAAAATTGATCCGCTGGGGTATCGATCTCCATATGGGTGTCCTGTTCGGGGTAACTAATCAGATCGTGATGGCTGCGCTCGGCCTCTCGCTGATTGTGATGATTGTCTATGGCTATCGCATCTGGTGGCAGCGTCGCCCGCCTGCCGGATCAATGCCCAGAACGTTGATTGCAAGCTGGAGACGTCTCACTGCCGCGCAACAGATTGGGATCGTAATCGCTGCTGTATTTGTAGGTTGGACGCTGCCATTGGTCGGTATCAGTCTGATTGCATTCTTGCTGGTTGATTCCGTGCGCTGGTGGTTTGGCGGTCAAAAACCTGCCGGGCGCTAGATCAAAAGCTGGCGCCCGTCTTCCGGGCGCCAGCTCTGGCTTAATTATCAACTGGCCGGTCGTGGCGGCAATCCGGCACGGACGCGCATCTTTTCCAGAAGACTGGCGGCAATTGGCTCATAATTTTCATCAAAATGATGACCGCCGGCCAGTTTCATGACTTCCATCCCTTTGAGCTCGGCAGCTGTGCAGGCGGTATCGTCTTCTTCTTCGCCATAGACGCAAACAACCCGATCAAGCGGGATTGTCGAGATAGCAGGAACGACATCCTTGTCGCCATCCATTCCGAGCCAGCCTTCAATCGAAACCTGGAAGGTCGTCGTCGACTCGACACCAAGAAGCCCGATCATTTTCGTCCGGTCCTGTATGGGAGGGTCGAGATATTTCCAGGCAAAGGGGAATGTATCGGCGCCGAATGAGTAGCCCAGAACTGCAACCGGCAATTTGTTCGTCGGGTCGGCCTTCTTGATCATGGCCGTCGTGTCATTGGCTGTTTCTTCCGGCGTTCGTTCCGACCAGAAATAGCGAAGCGAATCCACACCGATCACGTGAACGCCATGAGCCTGCAGCCATTCACCAATGGATTTGTCGAGATCTCGCCAGCCACCATCACCCGAATAGAAAACGGCAACCATATCGGCTTTGCCGCCTTTGGCGGGAAGATCGACGATAGGCAGGGCTTCGTTCTTGGCATCCTGATCCGCCATGGCGACGACATTGTCGACAGCCATTTTCAGCCGAGCAGGAAATTCCGGAGCGGATTGAAGCACGGCGACATTTTCCTGGCGGGCTGTAACCGGATTGTTGACCGGCGATCCGCTGGGACCGACCACAAGGGCAGGGGCGGGAATTGCCGCGTTGAAGCCATAGATGAAGCCGCCATCGGGCGCCTTGGTCGCTTCGGCTTTCTCGGTGCAGGAAGGCAGACGGGTCTTGGCTGGGACCGGATCAAGCGATACGGCGCCTGCAATCGTCGCATCGGGAGAATCCGAGGCTGCGGCATATGCGATGGTAGCGCCTTGTCCAACACCTGTCAGAACGGGATGAAAATAGACGCCCAAATCAAGTCCACGCAGAGCCTCCTTGGCAATGGCTTCGAAATCAGAGTCGAGATAGTTGCAATCGCCATCTTCCTTATCGAGTGCGGCGCGCCACGGGCTAAGCTCGACCGGCAGAACGATCATGTTCCGGGCAAGCATGGCGTCCATGAAGCTTTTCTCCCGGTCGCTCATACCTCCTTCGTCACTTAGTAAAATCGCAAGGCCGACGGGGTCGTTCTTAGGCATGTAGACCGGAATATTGGACAGTCTTTCAGCACTGGCGTGGATGACCGGTTCATCGGAATCGGTGATTTTCGTCCAGAGTCGGGCGAACTTGCCTGTATGTATTGCGCCATACGCGCCCACCGCAGCCACCAACGCCAGTCCAAGAAAAATGAAGAGAACGCGTCTTTTCGTCATTTGCGGATGAACTCCAGAGGACTGCCATTGATGAGGGTTGTGGCATCGAGAAGCGCGCGCGGCGTTTCCAGGCCACCCGGGCAAACCATGTAATGCGGGGTCCAGACTGGATCGAACTTTTCCTTGAAAGCTTTCAGTCCGTCAAAATGATAGAGATCGGCCCCACGCTTGTAGATGAAGGAGCCGAAACGGTTCCAGCGGGACGCCAGCCTGCTACCGCTCAGGCCGGAAAGCGGGGCAGCACCAAGATTGAACCACTTGTAACTTTCTTCCTTGCTGGCCATCAGCAGTTTTGCAAACAGCGCGTCCATCAGAAGCTTGTGTACATTGGGCATGTAACGCATGAGGTCGACGGTGATTTCATACTTGTCCGCACCACGCCACATATTGGCGAAAGCCACGATTTCTCCGTCACTTTTCAGCACTGCGACGTCGAAGCGTTTCATGTATTCGTCATCGAAGTACCCCAGCGAGAAGCCTTTCTCGCTGCCCGACTTGAAATCGAGCCACGCATCGGAAATCTCGCGCAGGCGTGGAATGAGTGGCGGTACGTCGGCCGCCGGAATGATTTCAAACGTAAGGCCGTCCTTGTCGATCTTGCGGTCGGCATAGCGGAATGGCTGGCGACGCGGACCATCGAGCGAGAAATTGGCGAGATCAACGCGGGCGACTTCGCCGAGCTTCAGGGCAATCAGTCCCATATCCAGAAACAGGGGCAGGCTTTGCGGGCCGACACCGTAGAATACGGTTCGCAGGGCAAGCTCGTCGGCCAGTGCGTGAAATGACCATGCAAGCTCCTTAGCCGTCTGTTCCTGGCCTATGGGTTCTCCAAGCGCAATCAGGCTGCCCCCTGATTGCGCATACATGATGAAGGCGCTCTTGTCTGGCGCGAGGAGGAATTGCTTGTCACCAAGCATTGCCAAAGCGGCATCCGTATGTGGCCATTGGGCAACGAGATCCGGCACGACATCAGGTATGGAATAATCCACCTTGCGTTTGCGGTGACCAGCCCGGTTGATAATCGAGTAAAGGCCCACTGCAGCGACCACGGCGAAGACAAGGACAGTCGCACGCAAAAACCGGGGCGCATTGCCGTTCCATGCGAAATCCCACCAGAGGTCATTGGAATATTCCACGTGACGATAGACGAAGAAGCCGAGCCATGTTGAGACAAGCACCGTCGTGCCGACGGTCGCGATCCAGTTCCAGCTTAAATCGAACGGTCCGGAAATCGGGCGGCGATAGAACGAATCCCGGAAGCCCCAAAGTGTGAATGCAGAAATGCAAAGGATGGTCGCTTCTTCCCAGTCAAGGCCTTTGGCGAGGGAAAAGACAGCGCCGCTGAGGAGGAGGATTAGTGCTGCTACCCACGCACGTGCAAGCCGCTTAGACAGACCGCGTGCAACGATCAGCAGCGCGACTCCGACGAGGCTGGCGGCAAGATGCGACATTTCCATGAAAGATTCAGGAACAATGTCGGAGAGCAATTTTACGCGGTAGCGGAGGTCTGGTGTCGCACCGGACACCAGAAGAATGATGCCGCCGAGAAAGATGATGCTGGCAGAAAGGCTCGGGATGAGTGGCTCGACCAGACGTTTGGCGAAGCGCGCCTGCTTGCCGAGCATATGGCGCCGCCGCATGACCTCCCATATGAGAATGCCTGCGGTCGCTACAACGAGCGGCATAACCGTATAGATAAGACGGTAGGCGAGAAGCCCCGCAATTGCATCCGGCTTCCCGCCTAGGCCGAGTCCAGCAATGATTGTCGCTTCAAATGCGCCTAGACCGCCCGGAGCATGACTGGCAATACCCAGCACGATGGCGATGACATAGACCAACGCGAAAACCGCAAAGCTTGGCACTGCGTCGGCAGGCATGAGCACATAGAGTGTAGCGGCAGCTGCGCCCACGTCCACAAGCCCGGCAAAGATCTGGGTCAGAGCGCCTTTTGAGTTCGGCAAGCGCAGACTGAACGAACCCACCGTAAAACTACGCTGTCCATAAGACAGCCAGTAGATCAGCCAGCCGATGCCACCCAGAATGGCGATACCGGCGACGATATCGATTCGGGAATCGATGGTGGAAAGCCAGGGAACATCCTGCGGGTCGATGAGAAGCGCTGCACCGACCATGATGATCAGTGCGAACCAGATCGCGAACCATGATGTCCCGACAATCTTGCCGATATCGGCAAGGCTAACACCCTCCGCAGCATAGATGCGATAACGCAATGCGCCGCCGGTCAGCAGGGAAAACCCAAGCGCGTTGGAGATTGCGTAGCCGGCAGCACCTGCGATGGCAGCGATGCGGCGCGGTATCTGGTTGGGCGCAATCGTATCGACAGCCACCACATCGTAGAGTGCGACGGCTGCGTAGCTCAGAACTGTGAAGAACACAGCTAAACCAAGTGTCGTCCACGAAATGTCGTGGAAGGCAGCGAGTGTTTCCGTGCGAGACGTATTCTGGAGCAGATTCTCCAGCACATAGATCGCCAGCAGCGCAATGGCGATGCCCGCTATTGGAAACAGAAAATGTTGGTATCGCTTGAGCCAGCCAGAATGTCTTGTCGACGTTGCAGGTGGTGTTGAAGGCACTTCATCATCAATAAGGCTCATAGGAACGTCGTCCAGTTGGAGCAATATATTATAAATCGCGCAATGATCTCGATTTAGGGCGAACTTGTGTTCGAGCGAGATGCCGCATTGAAAATATTCTAAGTAGAGCAGAATCTAGTCTATATAAGCCTGTGGTTTGGCCAGCCGCTTGATGAACTGAAAGAGGTGTTGGTGCTCGATATTTCATATATGACCGCAGCCGGAGCCGGTGCACTGTCGTTCCTGTCGCCCTGTGTTCTCCCGCTCGTGCCGCCTTATCTGTGTTATATGGCGGGCGTGAGCGTTGAAGATTTTCGCGCAGATAAGGCGACAGCCGTTGCCGCCGCGCCTTCAGCGCGCCGTTCGTTGGCATTTGCGGCAATTTGTTTTGTTCTCGGTTTCACAACTGTTTTTGTGGCGCTCGGCGCTGGAGCTTCGTCCATCGGCGCCTTCCTGCGCGCATGGCAGCAGGAGATCGCAATCGTTGCGGGCGTCGTCATCATATTGATGGGACTGAACTTTCTTGGCATCTTGCGTTTCTCGTTCCTGTCCCGCGAAGCTCGTTTTCAGGCACGCAACGCTCCGGCATCGCCGCTTGGAGCCTATGTCATGGGACTGGCATTCGCCTTCGGCTGGACGCCGTGCATCGGGCCTGTTCTTGGGCCGATTCTGACGCTTGCAGGCGGCAGCAGCACGGTTGGTGAGGGCGCGTTATTGCTGGCAACCTATTCGCTTGGCCTTGGCATTCCGTTTTTGATTGCCGCCCTTTTTTCCGGCGCATTCATGCGGTTTCTTTCACGTTTCCGCGTGCATCTCGGCAAGGTGGAGAAAGCAATGGGCGCGCTTCTGGTCGCTGCAGGTGTCCTGTTCCTGACCGGAGGCATGCAATCCTTCTCGTTCTGGCTGCTTGAGAATTTCCCCGCGCTCGGACGGTTAGGTTAAAGGTTTGGCAGCAGCCCGTAAGTTTTCATAGACGCTTTGATGTTAAGAGCGAAAATCATCTCAATTTTCTGGACGATACCATGACAGACCGTACCTGCCTTTCCATCGTACTTGCTGCTGGCGAAGGCACACGCATGAAATCTAACTTGCCCAAAGTACTGCATCAGGTGGCAGGCTTGCCGCTGGTCTCTCACGTGGTCAAGGCAGTTCAGGGCACCGGCAAAAGCGATGTTGCGCTGGTGGTGGGGCGTGGCGCCGACGATGTGCGGGCGGCAGTAGAAAAGAATGCAGGTCCGGTGTCGGCCTTCGAACAGAAGGAACGTCTCGGCACTGCGCATGCGGTTCTCGCTGCGCGTGAAGCAATAGAAAGCGGTTATGACGATCTGCTCATCGTGTTTGGTGACACGCCGTTGATTGAGGCGCAATCTCTGCAGAAAGCTCGCGAACGACTGGCCGAGGGTGCAGACGTTGTCGTTATCGGTTTCCGTCCGGACAATCCGCACGGCTACGGTCGCCTCATCGAGAAAGGCGACAAACTTGTCGCCATCATTGAGGAAAAGGACGCAACCGAAGAGCAGAAGCAGATCGGATTCTGCAATGGCGGGCTGATGGCGGTTCGTGGTCAACACGCCCTGGCGCTTCTGGATGCGGTGGACAATAGCAACGCCAAGGGCGAATATTATCTGACCGATATTGTCGCCATCGCCCACAGTAAGGGCATGAGCGTGACGGCCATCGAAGTGCCTGTTGATAATGTCATCGGCATCAACAATCGTGTTGAACTGGCAGAAGCCGAAGCCATCTGGCAGGATCGCAAGCGCCGCGAGATGATGCTTGCGGGCGTGACGCTTATTGCACCTGAAACTGTTTTCTTTTCGCATGATACGCTGATCGAAGCCGACGTCATTGTTGAGCCGAACGTGTTTTTTGGTCCTCGCGTGTATGTCGCGACGGGTGCCTTGATCCATTCCTTCTCGCATATGGAAGGTGCTGACGTTGGGCCGAAGGCCGAAATCGGGCCGTTTGCGCGGCTGCGCCCGGGTGCAAATCTTGGTGAGAAGACCAAGGTTGGCAACTTCTGCGAAGTGAAAAATGCCACCGTGCACAAAGGCGCGAAGATCAATCACCTAACCTATATCGGCGATGCGACTGTGGGAGCCTCCAGCAATATCGGCGCTGGCACGATCACCTGCAATTACGACGGCTACAACAAATACAAGACGGTGATCGGCGAAAACGCATTTATCGGGTCGAACAGCTCACTGGTCGCGCCGGTGGAAATCGGCGACAATGCTTATATCGCCTCAGGCAGCACGATTACCGACAATGTCCCTGCCGATGCGCTGGCTTTCGGTCGTGCCCGGCAGGAAACAAAAGAGGGACGGGCGAAGATCCTGCGAGAGAAGTACGCTGCCATCAAAGCGGCTAAAACCGCGACCAAATAAGTCGTCCAATTGTTTAATCGAACGGCAATCCCCTGGGTTGCCGTTCTGCGTTAGAATCTTTAAACCGCAAAACAACACGCCTGAACGTCGGATTTGGAGCAGCCTATGTGTGGAATTATCGGCATCATCGGAAATAACGAAGTCGCTCCGCTTCTTGTGGATGCACTGAAGCGACTTGAATATCGCGGCTATGATTCTGCCGGTATTGCCACACTACAGAATGGCAGGCTCGACCGGCGCCGTGCGGAAGGCAAGCTGGTCAATCTGGAAAAGCGCCTGGCCGGAGAGCCGCTTCCCGGCGTTATCGGTATCGGCCATACCCGTTGGGCTACGCACGGCAAGCCTGTGGAACGCAATGCGCATCCGCACATTACCGATCGTCTCGCGGTCGTCCACAACGGCATCATCGAGAACTTCGCCGAGCTTCGCACCATGCTTGAGGCGGAAGGCTACAAGTTCCAGACGGAAACCGATACCGAAGCGGTTGCGCATCTGGTGACCCGCGAACTGACAAAGGGCAAGTCTCCGGTTGAAGCCGTGCGCGACAGTCTGCCGATGCTGCATGGTGCCTTCGCACTCGCTTTCCTGTTTGAGGGTGACGAAGAACTCTTGATCGGAGCGCGCCAGGGGCCTCCACTCGCCGTCGGTTACGGTGAGGGCGAAATGTTCCTCGGTTCCGACGCTATCGCACTTTCGCCTTTCACGGATACTATCGCCTATCTCGAAGATGGCGACTGGGCCGTGCTGACGCGCAAGGGTGTGATCGTTTACGACGAAAACAACAGTGAAGTTGAGCGGCCGATCCAGAAGACGCAGACGGCGAATATGCTCGTCTCCAAGGGCAATCACCGTCACTTCATGCAGAAAGAGATGTTCGAGCAGCCGGAAGTCATTTCCCACACGCTCGCCAATTATCTCGACTTCACGACGGGCAAGGTTCGTCAGGAAGCCATTGATATCGATTTCAGCAAGATCGATCGCCTGACGATTTCTGCTTGCGGTACGGCCTACTATGCGGCTTCTGTTGGCAAATACTGGTTTGAGCAGATCGCGCGTCTGCCAGTTGACAGCGATATCGCTTCCGAATTCCGCTATCGCGAAATGCCTCTTTCGAGGGATTCGCTGGCGATGTTCGTGTCCCAGTCGGGCGAAACAGCTGATACGCTGGCGTCGCTACGCTACTGCAAGTCGCAAGGATTGAAGATTGCCGCCGTCGTGAATGTCACCGGCTCGACCATTGCGCGTGAATCCGATGCTGTCTTCCCGACGCTTGCGGGCCCAGAAATTGGCGTTGCTTCCACCAAGGCCTTTACCTGCCAGCTTTCGGCCATGGCCTCGCTGGTAATTGCGGCTGCAAAATCGCGTGGCGCAATCGATGATAAGCGGGAACAGGAACTGGTACGCCAGCTTTCCGAAGCGCCGCGTTTCATCAACCAGGTTCTGAAGCTTGAAGACCAGATCGCTGCGGTCTGCCATGAACTGGCCAAGGTCAATCATGTGCTTTATCTCGGTCGCGGCACGTCTTTCCCGCTGGCGATGGAAGGCGCGCTGAAGCTCAAGGAAATTTCTTATATCCACGCTGAAGGCTATGCCGCTGGCGAGTTGAAGCATGGCCCGATTGCGCTGATCGATGAAACCATGCCGGTTATCGTTATCGCGCCGTCTGATCGTCTCTATGAGAAGACGGTTTCCAACATGCAGGAAGTTGCAGCACGCGGCGGTCGCATCATTCTCATCACCGACAAGAAGGGCGCTAAAGCCGCAAGCATCGATACGATGGCAACCATCGTTCTGCCGGATGTGCCGGAATTCATCACGCCGCTCGTCTATGCGCTGCCGATCCAGATGCTGGCTTATCATACAGCCGTTCTGATGGGGACGGATGTCGATCAGCCACGCAATCTCGCAAAGTCGGTAACTGTCGAGTGAAATCAGCTTATTATAGCAAAATCTTGATAAGTTAATAGAAATGGCGGCTGATGGCCGCCATTTTGCTATCCTGCTCTCAGGAGCCTGATCGCTTCGTCGCGCCCGAAAAGATATAGCAACACGCGCAGTGCTTGTCCGCGTTCGTATTCCAGATCTGGATCGCTTGTCAGAATATAGCGCGCATCCTTGCGGGCGATTTCCAGAAGATCACCATGCGCTTCGATGGAAGCCAAGCGGAAGCCTGGAGTGCCGGATTGCCGCGTGCCGAGCAATTCGCCTTCGCCACGCAGTTTCAAATCTTCTTCCGCGATACGAAAACCGTCTTCCGTCTCGCGCATGACCTTCAGCCGGGCTTGTGCGATTTCGCCCAGCGGGCCTTTGTAAAGCAGCAGGCAGGTCGACGGTTTGTCGCCGCGCCCCACGCGACCGCGCAGCTGGTGCAGTTGCGACAGGCCGAAACGTTCGGCATGTTCGATAACAATGATCGTCGCATCGGGCACATCTACGCCGACTTCGATCACAGTGGTCGCGACCAGTACCCGCGTTTCGCCCTGCTTGAATGCCCGCATGGCTTCGTCTTTTTCAGCCCCGCTCATGCGGCCATGGACGAGACCGATGCGATCCCCAAAGACGGGTTTGAGGCTTTCGAAACGTTCCTCCGCCGAAGTCAGTTCAACGACTTCGGATTCTTCAACGAGCGGGCAAATCCAGTAGATTTTCTGTCCTTCTGCCACAGCTTTTCGGATGCGCTCGACAAGTTCACTCATACGCTCCATTGGCACAATGGCGGTCGTAATGGGCTGGCGTCCGGCAGGCTTCTCGGTCAGTTTCGACACGTCCATATCGCCAAAGGCGGTGAGGACGAGGGTACGCGGAATGGGCGTAGCCGTCATGACCAGCATATCCGGTGCAGAACCCTTTGCGGTCAGCATCAGGCGTTGGTGCACGCCGAAGCGATGCTGTTCATCGATGATGACCAGAACGAGGTCGTGATACTCGACCTTTTCCTGAAACAGCGCGTGTGTACCGATGACGATATCGATTTCGCCAGTTTTCAATCCTTCGAGAACTGCATTCCTGTCACGGCCCTTTTCGCGACCGGTCAGAAGGGCGGCTTTCAATCCCGCTTTCTCCGCAAGCGGCGTGATGGTTGCAAAATGCTGACGGGCGAGAACTTCCGTAGGCGCCATGAGTGCTGACTGTCCACCAGATTCTGCGGCGTGGGCCATGGAAAGCAATCCAACGACCGTCTTGCCGGAGCCGACATCGCCCTGCAAAAGCCGCAACATGCGCTCCGGCGATTTAAGATCTGTGATGATTTCGCGAACAGCCTGATCCTGCCCCTTGGTCAAGCGATAGGGCAGGTGGCGCATGATTTCGGCGACGATGCGTCCCGTGCCCTCCAATGGACGACCGGAAAGCCGCCGTGTTTTAGCGCGAACAAGGGCGAGTGCCAATTGTCCGGCCAGAAACTCGTCATATGCAAGCCTGCGCCGCGAAATGCTTTCAAGCGCGATATCCGACGGGTCTTCCGGCAGGTGAAGCGTGTTCAGCGATTGCTGGAAACTGGTGAAGCGCTCCCGCGCCAGCAACGGGCCGTCGATCCATTCCGGCAGCGGGGGCACGCGGGCCAGTGCTTCCTTGACGGCGCGCGCCAATGTCTTTGGCGACAGACCCGCGGTCAACGGATAGACCGGTTCGACCATCGGCAGATTGGCTGCATCTTCCAGGCTCGCAATATAGTCCGGGTGGACCATGGAGGCGCGACCGTTGAACCATTCCACCTTGCCCGAGACGATGACAGTCTCACCTTCAGGCAGCATTTTTTGCAACCACGGCAATTGCGCATGGAAGAAGGTCAGCGCGATTTCGCCGGTGTCGTCATGAGCGAAGACGCGATGCGGAACATTGCCACGCCCGGGTGGTGCAGGCTGATGCTGGTCTACGATGACTTCCAGCGTGACGATTGCACCTTCCTGAGCAAGCGCGATACCAGGCCGATTGCGTCGGTCGATCACGCTGTGCGGTGCCAGAAACAGGAGCTGACCGACCTTGGGCTCCGCGCCCGGTATGTCGGTGCCAAGCAGTTTGCCAAGCAGGGCGGCAACCTTCGGGCCAATGCCGGAAAGCGAACGAACGGAAGCAAAAAATGGATCGAGCATGGATGGGCGCATGGGCTTGAGCATTAACTGCTTCGTCCTGCGGTGCAAGGGCGGTGCACAATCTTTCTGTGCTCTTTTTGTTCTTGTTGGATAAACGGGTTCCCGTTTGCGGCGCAGATGCTATATACCAGCAGCAATTTGAATGATTGGAGCTTACCGAGGATGACTGGCAGCACATTGGCGACGGAAAATCTGGATGTACGGCGCCGCAAGCTTCTGTTTCGGGCGTGGCATCGCGGTATGCGCGAGATGGATTTGATCCTCGGGCAATATGCGGATGAATATATTGTCGGCTTCACCGATCCGCAGCTCAATGAGTTCGAGCATATTCTTGAAGTGCTTGACCGCGATCTTCTGAAATGGGTGACGGGTGAAAGCCCGATCCCGACCGATTACGACACGCCTCTGTTCCGCGATATTGTCGCGTTCCGCGACCGCATAGAATTCTGAGTTCAAGGTTCCCATGCCCGTTTTCAGCAAACTAGGTCTCAAGTCCTCCAGCGCGCTCGGGGCAAATCGTCATATCGTGATCGACGGCGTTGCCGACGGTTACGAGGCGTTCTGTCTTATTCGTCTGGCGGAAGAGATCGGCGAACGCGGGCCGATTATGTATATCGTGCGGGACGGGCAACGCATTGCCGATCTGGAGCAGGTCTTGAGTTTCGTGGCGCCGGATATGCCGGTTCTGCATCTGCCTGCTTGGGACTGCTTGCCTTATGACCGCGTATCGCCCGGCGCAGACGCATCGGCACGTCGGCTCGCCGCACTCAGTGCGCTGTCCCAGCTTAAAAAGGCACCGCATCCGGCCATCATTCTCACCACAGCCAATGCCGTTCTGCAAAAGCTGCCGCCGGAAACAGCGATCGCCGAACAGGTGATTTCGGCGCGTCCCGGCAACCAGCTGGATATGAACGATCTGGCATCCCGGCTGGAGCGCAACGGTTTCGAACGTGTTTCCACCGTGCGTGACATCGGCGAATTTGCCGTTCGTGGTGGTATTCTCGATCTTTATGCACCCGGCGCGGAAGAGCCGTTGCGGCTTGATTTCTTTGGCGACACACTGGAATCGATCCGCGCTTTCAATCCGGCTTCGCAGCGTACCACGGGCACACGCAAGGAGTTCGTGCTCCAGCCGATGAGCGAAATCACGCTTTCGCCGGACATGATCAGCCGTTTCCGCAAGAATTACGTCGCGATGTTCGGTGCGCCGCAGCGCGATGACGCGCTTTATCAGGCGATCAGTGAAGGTCGTCGCTTTGCGGGCATGGAACATTGGTTGCCGCTTTTCTACGACAAGCTTGATACCGTCTTCGACCATGCGGGCAATATGCCGGTGGTTTTCGATCATCTGGTGCATGAAGCGCTGACCGAGCGCCACACAATGGTTGTCGATCACTACGAAGCGCGGCTGAGGCAGGCCGAAGGCAAGGAGCCGGGCAGTGATGCCGTGCCTTACAAGCCGGTCAAGCCGGAAGCGCTTTATTTAACCCCGTCAGAGGTCGAGAAGCACGCTGAGGCCGGAGGTATGCGCATTGACCTGACGCCATTCGGTGCGCCGGAGGTTACGGGACGGACGATTATTCATGCCGATGTGCACAAGGGCCGCAGTTTTGCCGAGGAGCGCGCCGCTACCGACGTGAACCTGTTCGAAGCGGTGGTGAAGCATATTGCCGAACTGCGTGCAGCGGGCAAGAAAGTGCTGGTTGCTGCCTGGACCGAAGGTTCTCTCGACCGTCTTTTGCAGGTCCTTGATGAACATGGGCTGGAAAAGATCGAGTCGGTTGACCGGCTTTCTACCGTCAAAGCGCTATCGCGTGACAAGGTAACGGCGGCTGTGCTGGCCGTCGAGAGCGGATTCGACGCGGGCGATCTCGTCATCGTGGCCGAGCAGGATATTCTGGGCGACCGTCTTATCCGCCGTTCCAAGCGCCGCAAGCGCGATCAGGATTTCATCTCGGAAGTTGCCTCGCTAAACGCTGGCGATATTGTCGTCCATGTCGATCACGGTATCGGTCGCTTCATTGGCCTCAAGACCATTACCGCCGCAGGCGCTCCGCATGACTGTCTTGAAATCCATTATGCGGGTGATGACCGGCTGTTTCTGCCGGTCGAAAATATCGAGCTGCTCTCGCGCTATGGTTCAGAAGGCTCCGATGCGGTTCTCGACAAGCTTGGCGGTGGCGCATGGCAGATGCGCAAGGCCAAGCTCAAGAAACGCCTGCTTGAGATTGCCGGGCATCTGATCCAGATCGCTGCCGAACGGCAGATGCGCGGTGCGCCGGTGATGACGCCGCCAGATGGTCTCTATGCCGAATTTTCTGCTCGCTTCCCCTATGATGAAACCGACGACCAGCTGACGGCAATCGAGTCCGTGGCGGACGATCTGGCCGCTGGCAAGCCGATGGATCGCCTGATCTGCGGTGATGTCGGCTTCGGCAAGACGGAAGTAGCCCTGCGCGCTGCCTTCATTGCGGCAATGAGTGGCGTTCAAGTGGCGATAGTCGTGCCGACGACGCTCCTCTCGCGCCAGCATTTCAAGACCTTCTCGAAGCGCTTCCATGGCCTACCCATTAATCTTGCCCATGCTTCACGGCTCGTGGGCACGAAGGAACTTACGGCTGCGAAGAAGGGACTGGAAGACGGGACCGTCGATATTGTCGTCGGCACGCATGCGTTGCTCGGCAACTCGATCAAGTTCAAGAATCTCGGTCTGCTCATCATCGATGAAGAGCAGCATTTTGGCGTCAAGCACAAGGAGCGGCTGAAGGAACTGAAGTCGGACGTGCATGTGCTGACATTGTCCGCCACGCCGATCCCGCGCACTTTGCAGCTTGCGCTAACCGGCGTGCGCGAACTGTCGCTCATCACCACGCCACCCGTCGACCGTATGGCGGTGCGCACCTTCGTCTCACCGTTCGATCCGCTCGTCATTCGCGAGACCCTTTTGCGCGAACGCTATCGCGGCGGCCAGAGTTTCTACGTCTGCCCGCGCATTTCCGATCTTGGCGAGATAGAGGAGTTCCTGAAAACGCACGTGCCCGAACTGAAAGTGGCCGTGGCCCACGGCCAGATGGCGCCGGGCGTGCTGGATGACATCATGAACGCCTTCTATGACGGCCAGTATGATGTGCTTCTGTCCACGACCATTGTGGAATCCGGTCTCGATATTCCTACGGCCAACACGATGATCGTGCACCGCGCCGATATGTTCGGTCTGGCACAGCTCTACCAGCTGCGCGGTCGTGTTGGTCGCTCGAAGCAGCGCGCTTTCGCGCTGTTCACCCTTCCGGCAGGTAAGATGCTGACGCAGATGGCGGAACGTCGCCTTAAGGTTCTACAGTCGCTCGACACGCTGGGCGCAGGCTTCCAGCTTGCCAGCCACGATATGGATATTCGCGGGGCAGGCAATCTGCTCGGCGAGGAGCAATCAGGCCATATCAAGGAAGTTGGCTTCGAACTTTACCAGCAGATGCTGGAAGAGGCAGTGGCCACGCTCAAGGGTGTGGGTGAAGTTGAAGATAGCCAGTGGTCGCCACAGATTGCCATCGGCACGGCTGTGATGATCCCCGAAGCCTATGTGCCTGACTTGCAGCTGCGTCTTGGCCTTTATCGCCGTCTCGCCGATCTGGAAGAGCCACAGGATATTGACGCATTTGGTGCGGAACTCATCGACCGGTTTGGTCCGATGCCGGATGAAGTGCAGCACCTGCTCAAGATCGTCTACATCAAGGCACTCTGCCGCCGTGCGAATGTCGAGAAGCTCGATGCCGGTCCGAAGGGCGTGGTCATCCAGTTCCGTCATGCGACGTTCAACAACCCGGTCGGTCTGGTGAAATTGATCGGCGAGCAAGGGTCCATGGCCAAGATCAGGCCGGATCAGAGCATCGTTTTCATCCGCGACTGGCCGACACCGGAGAAACGTCTCAATGGTTCCGCCGTCATCATGACGCAACTGGCGAAGATCGCGGCGGGTTAACCCGCCGCTTCGCGTCTTTTAGCGATCTTCAGAAATCCCCGGCTCAAAGCCTTCAGCCGTCTGGCGAATAGCGTCAGCAAGGACATCTGCCGTCTGAGCGCCCATGACGGCATATTTCTGATCTATGATGAAGCATGGTACGCCGCGCACGCCGATGCGGCTGGCGGTATCGATCTCCTCACGAATCGTTGCCTTGTCTGCCTCACTTTGCAGGAGCCGGGCGACCACTTCGGCATCCATGCCGACGCTTGCCGCAGCATCAACCAGCACTTCGTGGTCGCCGATATCCTGTCCCTGCTCGAAATAGAGCGAGAACAACATACCGACCATCCGGTCCTGCGTATCGGGTGCAGCCTGTGCTGCCCAATGGATGACGCGATGGGCGTCGAGAGTATTTGGTGCGCGGGCGATGGCGTCGAAATCGAAGACGATGCCGTTTTCCTCTCCAAGCTGCGTCAGCTGCTTGTGGATGTCATCAATCTTTCCGCCGGTGCCGAATTTCTCGCGCATGTAGGTCTGGCGATCCTTTCCCTGCGGAGGCAGGGTAGGGTCGAGCTGAAAGGGACGCCAGCGAACTTCCGCCTCCACATCTGGCACCATGGCAAGTGCCGCCTCAAGGCGCTTGCGCCCCAGAAAGCACCAAGGGCAGACGACGTCGGACACGACATCGATAGTTATCTTTCTGGTGGCCATGGCAATGTCTCCATACGAGAACCAGAGGCGTGGCCTCCGGTTGAATATTCATCATATATTGGGTGCATGTAGGGCGAATTACATCAACGTTAAAGCCCGATCATGGCTTTGCGCGCCACCAAGTCGGTAGTTGATAGCCATAGAGCGAAGTCTTCTTTGGATGCTCGATGCGATCCCAGCGCGCTACCCACTGATAGGGCAGGTGGTAAAGCGGAATGTAGTAATCCCCGGAGATAAGCACACGATCAAGTGCGCGGACCGCACTCACGAAATCGGCGCGGCTTCTTGCCGCCAGCAGCGCTTCAATCATCGCATCTACTGCCGGATCGGCAACACCCGGATAGTTGAAACTTCCCTGAACGTCACGCGAAGCTGCTCCCCAGCGCATCCATTGTTCGTTACCAGGTGAAAGCGATCCGGTCAGCGCCCCGAGAATCATGTCGTAGTCGAATGTCTGGAGGCGCTGTTGATATTGGGCATCGTCCACCGTGCGTATTTCGATCGTGATGCCCAGTCGCGCGAGATTACGTTTGTAGGCCAGCGCGACTTTTTCCTCGTCGGGCGAGCGCGTCATGATCTCAAATTTGAGCGGTTTGCCGGAGAGATCGACGGCGAGGCCGTGTTCAAATTGGAAACCGGCTTCAGTCAGCAGATCATAGGCTTTCTTTGCAGGCGTCCGGTCATGACCGCTGCCGTCCGTTACCGGTGGGTGCCAATTACCGTTCATGACATCGTCGCGAACCGCTTCGGGGAATGGTTTCAGCAACTGCTTCTCTTGTTCATCGGCAGGCTTGCCGACGGAGGAAAGCTCCGATCCTTCCCAAAAACTCTGCGTGCGGCGGTACTGATCGGCGAAAAGGTTGCGGTTAGCCCATTCGAAGTCGAACAGCAATCCCAGAGCCTGCCGGACACGACGGTCGGCGAAAATCGGACGGCGCCTGTTGAACACGAAGCCGAACATGTTGGCTGGCGTGCCTTTTTCAAAGCTGTCCTTGATGACACGGCCCTGTTTTACAGCCGGGAAATCATAAAGCTTCTCCCATCGAGTAGGGTTTGCCTCGATGAAGACATCCAGCAGCCCCTTCTTGAAAGACTCAAACAGGGATGTCTCGTTTCGGTAATATTCGATCGTCAACGTATCGAAGTTATTGAGACCGCGCTGCGACGGCAGATCCTTGCCCCAATAGTCAGGGTTGCGCTTGTAGATAATACGCTGGCCGGGCTGCACGCCGGACACTAGATACGGGCCGCTGCCGACAGGCGGTTTCAGGGATGAATTGCCGAAGGTTTCGCGATCAATGGCGTGCTTTGGCAGCACGGGCATCGATGAGGCGATCAGCATCGGAAATTCGCGATCCGACTTGTCGTTGAAAGTAAAGCGAACGGAGCGCTCCCCCGTTTTTTCGATCTTCTCGACCCGACTCATCCGGTTGTTGTAGGGAGGGCGTCCCTTTTCCGTCAGAATGTCATAGGTGAAGAGAATGTCGTCCACCGTCACCGGCTGGCCGTCCGACCATTTTGCTTTCGGGTTCAGGGTGAATTCGACCCATTTGCGGTCCGGATCAACCACAACCTTTTCAGCAAGCAGGCCGTAAAGGGTGAAGGGTTCGTCCCGCGAGCGCTGCATGAGCGTTTCATAAACCAGATTTCCAAGGTCGACATCCCCGAACAGGCCGCGCGCTGTCGTACGCATGCTTTTCAGCACAAATGGGTTGAGACTGTCGAAAGTGCCGACAACGCCCATTGTGATGGCGCCGCCCTTCGGGGCGTCGGCATTTGCATAGGGGAAATGGGTGAAGTCAGCCGGCAGCGCCACATCTCCATGCATGGAGAGCGCATAGTCCGACTGTGCTTCGGCTATCGCCTGCGCCGGCAGCACGCCGACGACAGCTCCGGTAAGGCTCCCAAGAACCACTTTGCGGAGAAAGGCAATCAATCCGTTCAACTTCAATCGTCCATTGTAAATAAGTTTGATGGTCGCCGCCGGGAAGCGTCGATTCGGAACCGAAAACTAGCATGATCGTACATTAAGTGCGGAATTAGGGCGTGTCCGTCACGCGACAGTAGGGGCTAAAATAAAGATTTTGGCGGATTCCGGGCATGGAATGTCGAAACTCATCTGGATTCATACCCCTAGTCGTTGTAACACGGCTCCGGATTGGGCCCGGACAGGGTCCAAATGGGGGCTAAAATCCCCAAGGTCACGCTGTTGCCGCATTTTAAAACCAGTGACGGTCTATCGCTGACTTATAATACAGAACGGGAACTATAGATCAGAGCGTTGAAAGGAACCTGTTGATCATGTCCAGCACTAAGACAATCGCTGCCGCATCTGCCATTGCTGGCGCGTTCGCCCTGCTTGCCTCCGCGACGATGCCTGCATCGGCACAGCAGCCGCCACAGGGCTGGTTCAAGGTTTGCTCGAAGCAGGAAGACAATGACATCTGCAACACGCAGAACATCGTCACTGCAGATTCCGGCCAGCTCCTGACCGCCGTCAACCTCATCGAGATCAAGGGCAAGATCAACCGCAAGATCTTTCAGGTGACCGTTCCTATTGGTCGTCTGATTCCTGCCGGCGTTGGCCTCCAGATCGACAACAACAAGCCGGTCAAGCTTGAATACGGCATCTGCTTCCCAGATCGCTGCATCGCAGAAGCTCCGCTGACCGACGATCTCATTAATGCGCTCAAGAAGGGCGGCAAGCTGACCCTGACTTCGGTCAACTATCAGAACAAGCCGAACCCGATTCCGGTTGCACTCACCGGCTTCTCTGGCGCTCTGACCGGCCCGGCTCTCAAGCAGTCGGAACTGGAAGAACGCCAGAAGGAACTTCAGGACGCCGTCCAGAAGCGCCAGAAGGATTTCGAAGCCAAGATGAAGGCTGAACAGGACAAGGCAAAGGGCGCAGCCAACTAAGCTGCTGTCTGTCCAGTGTGTTATGAAAAAGGGGCGCTTTGAGCGCCCCTTTTTTGAACCATCACTTTAGAAGATAGTGCTATATTAGTTAGAATGTTGCGACTTTACGCGATAGGAACCATTGTCCTGTCGATCAAACATCTCCTCGATCTGAGGATGGCGCAAAGGCTCGCCGCTTAAATCCGGCACCAGGTTCTGCTCCGATACATAGGCGACATATTCGGATTCCGCGTTTTCCGCGAGCAGATGGTAAAACGGCTGGTCGCGATGCGGGCGCGCTTCTTCCGGAATGGACTCATACCATTCCTCCGTATTTGCAAATTCGGGGTCTACGTCAAAGATAACCCCGCGGAAGGGGAATAGCCGGTGCTTGACGACCTGACCGATCTGAAATTTCGCGTGCTTTATCTGTGTCATACCCATGCAACACTATGTAGTTCACCGCGTGACAAATTAAAGTCGGCGGTAACCGGCAATTCTGTCTGTTCGATGTCTCGGATGGTCCGAAAATCAAATTAGCTGGAACGTTTGCCGTCGCTTCGGTGTGGAAGGCTTGGCAGTTTCGGTAGCAGATGCGAGAAACCGCTGCCAGGACGAAGCCCTTCACGCATGAAGAATGCGCGCAGCGGTGCGAATGAGCGGAGCATTTCCAATCCCACTCCACGCACGATCTGCGCCGGAAGCATGCCGGAGAGAAGCGAACGATTGAGCGCATCGACAGAGCCGGTGCGGGCTAGAATATCCGGACGTCTTGCGCGGTCATAGGCGCGAATGACCCGATCTGAGCCCGGGTCGACAGGATCGCTTTCGATAGCCGTGACCAGCGTTTCGACATCGCGGGAACCCAGATTGAGGCCTTGTGCGCCAATCGGTGGAAACACATGCGCGGCTTCACCAATCAGGATCGTGCGCTTGGCTGCAAAGACATGGGGCACGAGGCCGGAAAGGGGCCAGGCTTGCGGCTTGATCTCGAGGTTAATCTTGCCCAGCATGGACTGCATCATGTCTTCGATACGCTGAGCGAGCGTGGCTTCGTCAAGCGCAAGCAATGCTTCGGCGCGACCGGGATTGACCACCCAGACGAGGCTTGAGCGTTTGCCTTTCAACGGCACTTGAGTGAAAGGGCCTTCTTCGGTGTGGAACTCCGTCGAAATATTCTCGTGGTCGACGCTATGCGAGAAGGAAAGCACGACGGCTGTTTGCGGATAGCTCCAGCGGCGTGTGCGGATGCCTGCCGCTTCGCGGGCCATCGAATTGCGCCCGTCGGCTGCCACGACCAGCCGCGTATGCAGTGTGTCACCACCTGAAAGCGTGATGGTTACGTGGTCACCATTGTGGCGGTACTCGATGACGGAGGCATTGATGCGCTGGATATTCGGATTGCGGGAAACGGCTTCAGCCAGCTTCTCGTTCAAAACGGCATTGGGGATATTGTAGCCGAACGCAGTCTCATCGATTTCGCCCGCACGGAAGGTGACGACAGGGCTTCTCACGAGGCGCCGCGTCGCGTCGACAATGCGCATGGAAGCGAGGGGGGCTGCTTCCGGCTCGATATCCGACCAGACGTGCAGTCCTTCCAACAGTCTGATGGCAGGCATCATGAGTGCGGTGGTGCGGCGGTCCCCCTTATCGGTCTCCGGTCCAAGCAACACGGTGCGATAGCCTTTTGCGCCAAGCGCCAGCGCTGCCATCATCCCGGCAGGCCCGCTGCCGCTAATGACAATGTCAGTGAGAGGCTTGTTCACAACAAGATCGTTCATCGTGTTTCATCCCTGGTCCGACAGTGCAGACCTCGTGACCGTTCGCTATGCATATCGCATTGTCTGATGATTCCAGACGGATGCGTTTGAGCTGCACTTAAACCGAATTGCAGGCAAAAGACCATTCTTCCGTGGGATTATGGCGGATTTGCCTCACGCCTTACTTGCTCTTTTGTGCTTATTCAGGGAAAGCTGCTGCAGGATCATGGCTTTTCCTGGGGGAGAAGCTATTCAACGATCTTGAGGGTTGGGGACGTCAGTTTGTTTGGTGTACGCGTTCCCCGTTTGATGAAATGTACTCGCTGCCTTGGGGAATGTCTTGGGCGGGATATGCGCGGCGACAAACTGAAATGGCGGACGGCGTGAAAACCAAACTGACCGGAAAACTCAAAGCCAAAAAAGTCACCGCGCCGCAAGCCAAGGCGTTTTCGGTTCATCTTCTGACGGCATCGGGTTCGTTTCTGGCGTTCCTTTCCATCGTGGCGGCCAGTGATGGGCGCTATACGGCGATGTGGTGGTGGCTGGGGCTGGCGCTTTTCGTCGACGGCATCGATGGCCCCATCGCGCGCAAGCTTGAAGTCAAATATGTTCTGCCGAACTGGTCTGGCGAGCTTCTCGACAACATCATCGACTATGTCACCTATGTTCTGATACCGGCTTTCGCGCTTTATCAAAGCGGGTTTATGGGGACTTATCTGTCCTTCATATCCGGCGCGATCATCGTGGTTTCGAGCGCGATCTATTATGCCGATACCGGCATGAAGACGAAGGAGAACTTCTTCAAGGGGTTCCCGGTCGTCTGGAACATGGTGGTCTTTACGCTTTTCATCGTCAAACCGGGGGAGTGGGTCGCCTTCGCAACGGTTGTCGTATCGGCAATCCTGTCGTTCCTGCCGATCAATTTCCTGCATCCAGTGCGCGTTGTGCGCCTGCGACCACTTAATCTGACGGTTTTCCTGCTCTGGTGTGCCTTTGGTGCGGCTGCGCTCTATTATACTCTGGACGCGCCGTTGTGGGTTCGCGTCGGTATCTCCGTGACGGGCCTCTACATCTACTTCATCGGCGCTGTCATGCAGTTTTTCCCAGGATTGGGGCGGACTGCGACCGTCATCGCGGCTGAGAAAGCCGCTGCCGCAAAAAAGAGTGGAGAAGCATGATGATCAATGCCATTCGCGTCCATCAGACCGGTGGGCCGGAAGTCATGAAGTATGAACAGATCGAGATAGGCGAACCCGGTCCGGGCGAGGCAAAAGTGCGCCATGAAGCCGTCGGTCTGAACTTCATCGACGTTTATTTCCGCACCGGGCTTTACAAGGCAGCCCAGATGCCTTTCACGCTCGGCAATGAAGGCGCGGGCACAGTCATTGCGGTTGGTCCGGGTGTTGAGGGTGTTCGTGTTGGTGACCGTGTTGCCTATGTGGCGACACCGGGCTCCTATGCAGACGAGCGCATTCTGCCAGCGGACCGGCTGGTCAAGGTTCCGGATAATGTCGATCTGAAAACCGCCGCCTCCATGATGCTGAAAGGCATGACGGCGCAATATCTTCTGCGGCGTACATTCAAGGTGGAGCCGGGGCAGACGATCCTGTTTCATGCCGCTGCCGGTGGTGTAGGCTTGATTGCCGGACAATGGGCAAAGCATCTTGGCGCCACCGTTCTCGGCACGGCGGGATCGGAAGAAAAGATCGCGCTGGCCAGAAAGCATGGCTACGACCATGTTATCAATTACCGCACCGAGAACTTTGCCGAAAAGGTGAAGGAACTGACGGGCGGAGCGGGTGTCGACGTTGTCTATGATTCTGTTGGGCGCGATACCTATATGGGTTCGCTCGACGTGTTGAAGCCGCTTGGCATGTTTGCCTGCTTTGGTCAGTCATCGGGTGTCATTCCGCCGTTTGATCTCGGCATTCTGGCGCAGAAGGGTTCGCTCTTTGCCACGCGTCCGACGCTGTTTAATTATATCGCCAAGCGGGCGGACCTCGAAAAGACGGCAGCAGAGCTTTTCGACGTGGTCGGAAGCGGAGCTGTCAAGATTGAGATCAACCAGACCTATGCGCTGAAGGATGCGGGCAAGGCGCATGAGGATCTGGAAGCCCGCAAGACGACGGGAACCACCATTCTGCTTCCATGATCGGGCTTATGATTGCAGCAGTGTGTATATGTCCACCGCTGCTTGCTTTTGGGCTTTTCAAGAGCAGAGTTGCTGGATAAGGTCGCTCAAAAATATAATTTTGGGGAACAATGACAGCGCCTTTAACCGACCGGCCTCTTCTGGATGTCCGCCGGCTCACGAAAGTATTTGGTCAGCTGCGGGCCTGCGATGGTGTCGATCTCACCATCGGGGAAGGCGAAATTCACGCGCTTCTGGGTGAAAACGGCGCCGGAAAATCCACCTTTGTGAAAATGTTGTTCGGCGCGTTGCAGCCACTTGAAGGCGAAATCGTCTGGAAGGGACAACCTGTCACGATAGACGAACCTGCCGCCGCAAGAAAACTTGGCATAGGCATGGTTTTTCAGCATTTTTCGCTGTTCGACTCGCTGACTGCCGCTGAGAACATTGCCTTGTCGCTCGACCGTTCGCTGCCGCTTTCAGACGTTGCGAAGCGTGCGCGTGAGGTTGGCAGGACTTACGGTCTTCCGGTCGACCCGCAGGCCCATGTCGGTGATCTGTCCGTCGGCGAACGTCAGCGTATCGAAATCGTGCGCTGTCTTCTTCAGGAGCCGGATCTCATCATCCTTGATGAGCCGACTTCGGTGTTGACGCCGCAAGAAGCCGACAAGTTGTTTGAAACGCTGGAGCGCCTGAAAGCCGAAGGCAAGTCGATCCTCTATATCAGCCATCGTCTAGAGGAAGTGAAACGCCTCTGTGACCGCGCAACCGTGTTGCGGCATGGCAAGGTCGTTGCGCATTGCGATCCGCGCAAGGAAACCGCCGCGTCGCTCGCCCGTATGATGGTCGGTAATGATATCAATGTTGTAGCACGCAGTCCCATCGCGGCGGCGGTAGATGTCGGTAATGACGCGCTTTTTGAAATCAAGTCACTGTCGCAACCGCCGCGTGGGCCATTTTCGACGGCATTGAAAGATATTTCTCTCTCGGTCGCTGCAGGCGAAGTCGTTGGCATTGCCGGTGTTGCAGGCAACGGGCAAGGTGAATTCTTTGAAGCTGTTTCGGGTGAAGTGCTGCAGTCAAATCCATCGAATGTGCGCATTCGCGGGAAGGATGCAGGCAAGGTCGGTATCAGCGACCGTCGCATGATGGGGGCAGCTTTCGTGCCGGAGGAGCGGCTTGGTCATGGTGCTGTTCCGACCATGACGCTGACCGACAATCTGTTCTTGTCGCGATACAAGACCGACGCAAAGATGTTCTTGCGTGGTGGCAAAATGAAGCTGATCGCAGAGAGCGCGCTTCGATCGGCTGCAAAACGCATCATTGAACGGATGGATGTGCGAAAGAGTGCTGAAAATCCGCCCGCATCTGCACTTTCTGGCGGAAACCTGCAGAAATTCATCATCGGGCGCGAGCTTGATCGCTCACCATTGGTCATGGTTGTGAACCAGCCGACATGGGGCGTGGATGCCGGTGCCGCAGCACATATCCGGCAAGCACTTGTCGATCTTGCGCGCTCCGGTTCCGCAGTTCTCGTCATCAGTCAGGACCTTGATGAGCTTCTTGAAATCAGTGACCGCATTGCCGTGATGAATCATGGCCAGCTCTCCGATCCTCTGCCGATTGTCGATGTAACGCTGGAAAAGATCGGTCTTTTGATGGGCGGTATCTCAGGAGAGGCGGGAGCTGCATGATGCGGATTGAACTCGCCAAACGCCCGCAGCCGTCGAGACTTTTCAGCGCCTTGTCACCATTGCTGGCACTGTCGTTGACGCTGATTTTCGGTGGACTTGCTTTTGCGCTGATGGGCAAGGATCCGTTGCATGCGCTTTATGTCTTCTTTGTCGAGCCTTTGTTCGACATCTGGTCATGGCATGAATTGCTCGTGAAGGCCGCACCGCTGATCCTGATCGCGGTAGGCCTCTGCGTCTGCTTTCTGTCCAACAACTGGAATATCGGTGCCGAGGGGCAGTTCATCGCCGGTGCTATAGCGGGATCGATCCTGCCCGTCATGTTCCCTGATCTGCAGTCTTGGGTGGTTCTGCCCCTGATGATGCTGATGGGGATGGCAGGCGGCGCGGTCTATGCATCCATTCCTGCTTTGCTGAAAGTGCGCTTCAATACCAATGAAATCCTGACCAGCCTTATGCTTGTCTATGTCGCGCAGCTGTTCCTCGACTGGCTGGTGCGCGGGCCATGGCGCAACCCGGAAGGATATAATTTTCCGGAAACCCGTCAGTTCAACGATAGCGCCATTCTGCCGGAAATCTGGAGCGCATCGGGCCGCGCGCATTTGGGCTTCATCTTTGCGCTCGTTGCAGCGGTTGTCGTCTGGCTCCTGCTCAAGCACACGCTGAAGGGTTTCGAGGTCAAGGTGATCGGCCAAAGTCTAAGAGCCGGGCGTTTCGCGGGTTTCAGCGCGGGCAAGATGGTGTTCTTCGTCTTTGCGGTTTCCGGTGCCCTTGCCGGTCTCGCAGGTATCGCGGAAACCTCCGGTGCCATCGGCCAGCTTCGTCCGGTCATATCTCCGGGCTACGGTTTTACGGCGATCATCGTCGCGTTTCTGGGACGCCTCAATCCGCTGGGAGCAATAGCAGCCGGTCTGGTGTTGGCGCTTTCCTATCTTGGAGGCGAAGCTGCACAGGTGGCTATCGGCATCTCCGAAAAATCTGCACGCGTGTTTCAGGGCATGATCCTGTTCTTCGTTCTCGCTTGCGATACACTCATCCTTTATCGCATTCGCTTCATATCCGGTCGCCAAGCGGGAAAGGCCTGATCCCATGGATTTGACGCAGGCTATTCTTCTCACAATTGCAACAGCAGCGACGCCGCTCCTGATCGCTGCCATCGGCGAACTGGTTGTTGAACGTTCCGGCGTGCTCAATCTTGGTGTCGAGGGCATGATGCTGATGGGGGCCGTGTCCGGCTTCGCCATTGCACAAATGACCGGTTCGGCCTGGTTAGGCTTGTTTGCCGCCGTTCTGGTCGGTGCGCTTTTCTCCGCTATTTTTGGCTTTCTGACGCTCATACTCGTCACCAATCAGGTCGCAACCGGGCTGGCGCTGACGATCCTTGGCGTTGGAGCATCGGCCTTGCTCGGCGAAAGCTTTGTCGGGCTTCCTGGTGTCCGGCTTGAAGCCATCCATATTCCCTATCTGACCGATCTGCCGCTTGTCGGGCGGTTCTTCTTCGGACAGGATCCGATCTTCTATCTTTCGATCCTGCTGGTCGTCGGCGTGGCATGGTTTCTGTTCCGCACGCGGGCAGGGCTTACATTGCGCGCCATCGGCGACAGCCATGGCTCGGCCCATGCGCTCGGCGTGCATGTGGTGCGCACACGCTTTCTGGCGGTTTTGTTCGGCGGTGCTTGTGCCGGTCTTGCAGGCGCGCAATTGTCACTCGTCTACGTGCCGCAATGGGTGGAAAACATGACGGCCGGTCGTGGCTGGATCGCACTTGCGCTTGTCGTGTTCGCATCGTGGCGGCCATGGCGCGTATTGATCGGCGCTTACTTGTTCGGTGCGGTGACCATCGGCCAGCTTCACGCGCAGGCGCTGGGCTTTGGCCTGCCATCGCAGTTTCTGTCTGCGCTGCCTTATCTCGCGACGATTGTGGTGCTGGTCATCATATCGCGCAACAAGCGCCTGACGATGATGAATACGCCGGCTTCGCTCGGCAAGCCGTTCGTGCCAGACCGGTAGAACGAACGGCTGAGGGGTAGACGTAAACCGTCCCAAGGGTTTTCGGTTTGGTTAGAGGGTAAAAACAAGGAGTGCAGGGAACATGAAAAAGACGCTTATGGCGATTGCCACTGCGGCGAGCTTTATGCTCGGCGGCGCGGCGCATGCAGAAGAAAAACTGAAGATCGGTTTCATTTATATCGGACCTCCGGGCGATTTTGGCTGGACCTATCAGCACGATCAGGCCCGCAAGGAGCTGGTCGAGGCACTTGGCGACAAGATCGAAACCACCTTTCTGGAAAGCGTTCCGGAAGGTGCCGATGCTGAACGTTCCATCGAACGTCTGGCGCGTGCTGGCAACAAGCTGATCTTCACGACGTCGTTCGGCTATATGGACCCGACCCTCAAGGTTGCCAAGAAATTCCCGGACGTGAAGTTCGAACATGCGACCGGCTACAAGACTGCCGACAACATGTCTGCCTATAATGCGCGCTTCTATGAAGGCCGTTATGTGCAGGGCGTGATCGCCGCCAAGATGTCGACCAAGGGTGTTGCCGGTTACATCGCCTCCGTACCGGTGCCGGAAGTCGTGCAAGGCATCAATGCGTTCATGCTCGGCGCGCAGTCGGTTAATCCCGACTTCAAGGTCAAGGTGATCTGGGTCAATTCGTGGTTCGATCCGGGCAAGGAAGCTGATGCGGCCAAGGCGCTGATCGACCAGGGTGTAGACATCATCACCCAGCACACCGATTCCACCGCAGCGATTCAGGTGGCGCATGATCGCGGCATCAAGGCTTTCGGTCAGGCTTCGGACATGATCAAGTTTGCGCCTGACACGCAGCTTACCGCTGTTGTGGACGAGTGGGGCCCTTACTACATCGACCGCGCCAAGGCTGCTCTCGACGGTTCGTGGAAGAGCCAAAACATCTGGTGGGGCATGAAGGAAGGCCTCGTGAAGATGGCGCCTTATACCAACATGCCGGACGATGTGAAGAAATTGGCCGAAGAAACCGAAGCCAAGATCAAGTCGGGCGAACTGAAGCCTTTCACAGGTCCGATCACGAAGCAGGACGGTTCCGTCTGGCTGAAAGACGGCGAGCAGGCTGACGACAAGACCTTGCTTGGCCTCAATTTCTACGTCGCTGGCGTGGACGACAAGCTGCCGCAGTAAGCGGTTCCATACAGAAACAAAGAAGGGCGCTCAAAGCGCTCTTTTTATTTTCTTACAAAATATTGAAGCTGTTTGTTAAAGCGATAGCTTAAGTCCTTCATGACTATCGGTGAAGCCGAGCGACTGATAAAAACGCAGCGCGTCGGAACGCGACTTATCGGTCGTCAGTTGCACAAGGCCGCAGCCGCGTTCACGGCATTGCTCGATTGCCCAAACGATCATCTGACGGCCCACTCCGCCGCCACGAATATGGCTCGCAATCCGCACGCTTTCGATCTGTCCGCGCCACATGCCCATCCGCGACAGGCCGGGTATAAAGCTGATTTGCATGCAACCAATGATCTCGCCATCACGTTCAACGACAGCCAGGAGCTGATTGGGATCGGCATCGATTGCCGCAAAGGCGCTGCGATAGGAATCCCGCAAGGGGAGGCTCGCATCTTCGCGCTGTGCGCCGAGCGCATCATCGGCGAGCATGGCGATAATTGCCGCCACGTCAGCCGCGGCGGCTTTTCTGATCGCTATGGCAGCTTCTGCCGCCATCAGACCGCGATACCATGCAGATCGTAAGCGTCGCTCGCCTCGATCTTCACCGTTACGATGTCGCCGACGCGTAGCGGGCGGCGCGACTGGATGTGAACGCTGCCGTCGATTTCCGGAGCGTCGTAGCGCGTACGGCCTTTGCCGATTGTGCCGTTTGCTTCATCAATGATGACCGGCAGGCGCTTGCCAACTTTCTTCCTGAGGAGATTGGTCGAAATCTGCTGCTGCTTGGCCATGAAACGATGCCAGCGGGCTTCCTTGATTTCTTCTGGAACCTGCTCAAGACCGAGGTCATTGGCTTTTGCGCCCTTGACCGGTTCATATTTGAAGCAGCCGGCGCGTTCGATCTTGGCTTCATCGAGCCAGTCGAGAAGTATTTCGAAATCTTCTTCCGTTTCGCCGGGATAGCCGACGATAAAGGTGGAACGCACGGCCAGGTCCGGGCAGGTCTCACGCCAGGCCTGAATGCGGCGCGAGGTCTTTTCCTGATGTGCCGGACGGCGCATATTCTTCAGAACCGCCGGGGAGGCGTGCTGGAAAGGAATATCCAGATAAGGCAGAATCTTGCCTTCAGCCATCAGCGGAATGACTTCATCGACATGCGGGTAAGGGTATACGTAGTGCATACGCACCCACACGCCCATATCGCCCAGTTCGCGCGAGAGATCGAGAAACTTGGTGGGAACCGTGCGGTCCTGCCACATCGCTTCCTGATACTTGATGTCGAGGCCATAGGCGCTCGTATCCTGCGAGATGACGAGGATTTCCTTCACGCCTGCATTGACCAGCTTCTCCGCTTCACGCAGCACCTGATCGATCGGGCGAGAGACTAGATCGCCGCGCAGCGCCGGAATGATGCAGAAGGAGCAGCGGTTCGAACAGCCTTCGGAGATTTTGAGGTAGGCGTAGTGGCGCGGGGTGAGCTTCACGCCCTGCGGCGGCACCAGATCGACAAACGGATCGTGCGCGGGAGGGACGGCTTCATGCACCGCGCTCATCACGCTTTCATAAGCCTGCGGGCCGGTGATGGCCAGCACGTTCGGATGACGCTCACGGATGACATCGGGTTCTGCGCCAAGGCAGCCAGTTACGATGACCTTGCCGTTCTCGTTGAGAGCAAGGCCAATGGCTTCCAGCGATTCATCGCGTGCGGAATCAAGAAAGCCGCAGGTATTGACGATCACCAGATCGGCACCGTCATGCTTGCGGGAGATTTCGTAGCCCTCGGAGCGAAGGCTGGTGATGATGCGTTCGGAATCGACAAGCGCCTTCGGGCAGCCAAGAGAAACGAAACTGACGCGCGGTGCGCTCATTGGGAGAACCTTGCAAAATATCGGAAATTGCGCGCGCAATATCACGATAAAGGGGCAACGGTAAAGTTGAGATGATAAAAAAAAGCCGGAGCGCAAAGCCCCGGCTTCCATTCGCAAAGCGGATTTGGCTTACTCAGCCTGATCGGCTGGAGCCGCATTGAGCTGGCCATAACGCTCTTCGCCGATCTTGGCGAGGAGGTCGAGCTGGGTTTCGAGGAAGTCGATATGACCTTCCTCATCCGCCAGAAGCTCATCGAAAAGCTGCTTGGAAACATAGTCGCCGAGTTCGTCGCAGATTTCGCGGGACTTCTTATAGGAAGCGCGTGCGTCGTACTCACCTGCAAGGTCGGCTTCCAGAACTTCCTTGACGTTCTGGCCGATGCGCAGCGGAGCTACGGTCTGCAGGTTCGGGTGACCTTCGAGGAAGATAATGCGGTCAATCAGCTTGTCTGCGTGATGCATTTCTTCGATGGATTCTTCACGTTCCTTCTTGGCAAGACGCGTGAAGCCCCAGTCGTTGAGGAGGCGGTAGTGAAGCCAGTACTGGTTTACAGCGCCAAGCTCGAGGAACAATGCCTCGTTAAGCCGCTCGATGACCTTTGGTTCGCCTTTCATTCCATGAACTCCCGAATTTGTCGCGTAGAGAACGTACACGATCCATGAACTGGACCACGTTTTCGTCCATTTGGTTATGACGAAGATGATACTCTTCAGTCACCCTTATGATCGTTTCCACGACGTTTGGGAAGCAGCCACAGCAACGGCCGCGTTTGGACATGACATTATAGACGGTGCCAGGAACTATAAGTTGCCAGCAATCCTGATCGAGAAGCTCAATAACAACGGCTTCAATGTCTTTATCGGTAATAACGTTACAGCTGCAGACTAGCATGAGGAAGTATCTCCCATGCCCGCAAAGCAGAAATCAGACGCAAAAAGCGTCGACTGGAGAGACTTTACCGGCTCACTCTTTACTTCAACTGGGTAGCTGACCTGAAAAACTGGCAGCTTTATTTCACTCGTGGCGCAAGGCCGAACTGAACCGGTCAATGGTTCCTCCAACTGCAAGGGTTAAAGGCCCGAACATTAAAGGCATTACTTAAGTGGCGTTTATAAAACCCACCAAATTAAGTCAGGTTATGGCCGGTAGGGCTCCGTTCTGTCAATTTTTATGTTTTTGAAATGTTCTAAAAATCAATAAGTTAGAATCATTCTAAATATGAGTTAACTACCCATCTTTAAAAGATAATTGGTGCTTTACTATCGTCATAGCGGCCTCCGAATGGCACCGCTATGACATTATGCGCTATTTCGCCGCACCCTGTGGATAGGCGTTTCTACCGTGCGTCAGGAACCGAGAACGGCGCTGAAGCCTTCAAACTGCGGAGGTCCCAGATAGAGCGGCTTGTTGTCTCCGGCATTGCGATGCGCATCGCGAAACTGTTCGGACTTCGTCCAGGCGACGAAATCATCGCGGTTGCGCCAGACCGTGTGCGAAGCATAAAGCGTGTAGCCTTCCTCTTCATTGGTCGCACCGCGGAGAAGGTGAAAACTCTCGAAACCGGGAAGTTCGGACAGTTTCGAGTCACGGTTTTTCCATACGGTCTCGAAGTCGGCTTCGCTGCCGATGCGAACCTTGAAGCGATTCATGGCTATGAACATTGCTGATCCTTTTCCATCAGGTTTGGGATTGGCTACTTTATATAACTTTTGGCGAGTGCAGCGGTAGGGGCCGCACCCGCCGCGTCACACCTCGGGATCAGAAGGCCGCCGCGGTCAGGTTGGTCGGTCTTCGAAGATGTGACGATCATGAACGAGAGGCGAGAACGCCTCCCAAAGTTTTAGAACTGGAACTGTGTCGAGACGAGGAACGTACGTCCGCGACCAGAACCATAAGTGCTGAGGGCAGGGGTATATTCCTTGTCGGCGATGTTCAGCACCTGAAGCGAGAGATCGACCGTATCGGTGAACTTGTATTTCGCGAAGACGTCGACCAGCGTGTAGGGATCAGTGTCGTTTCCGCTGACGCTTTTGCCGCTCGAAACGTGCTGAACGCGCAGACCGCTTTCGAGCTTGCGCTCGAAGAAACGCGCACCGGCGGTAACCGTTACGACATCTTCCGGCAGATACTGGTTTGCGCCCATGCCAGCTGTCTGCTCAGGCAGTTCAGAGGTGGAATGCGTATAAGCAATGCCACCGAACGCGAAGCCCGCATCGTAACGTGCGTCAAGTTCGAAGCCCTTCACTGTCGAAGTGCCGTCGACATTGATGAACTGACTGTAGTCGGATGCAGCCGTGATGTAATCCTCAACGCGCATCGTGTAGTAATTTGCCTTCAGGCGTAGTCCGTCTTCAGCAGTCAGGATGCCATCGCGAGCGATATTGACGCCGAGTTCCCAGCCGCGCTGCTTTTCAGGGCGAAGATTGGGATTGCCGTGCATTGGCTGCTGACCGGTATGCGCCACACCACCAAGGAATGTTTCCTGCAGGCTCGGCGAACGCATGGAATGCGCATAGGTAATGTAGGGCTGAAGCCAGTCGGTCAGGTTGTAGGCAACGGTGACTTTGGGGCTGAACTCGCTGTCGCTGTTCGAAATCGAGTTGTCGTCGCTCTCGAGTTTGAAATAATCATAGCGGAGACCGGTAACGACCTGCAGAACCTGATAATTCCATGTCGCTTCCGAGAAGACCGCGCCGCGATTGGATGTGGCATCTGTCGGGTTGACGCCCGTTTTGGTGCCGCCAGCGGTGTCGCGGTTGATTTCAAAGCCGTTCTTCCACGCGACTGCCACTTCGCCAAAGGTGAAGCGCGACGTGTTCGAGGCCGTCATGCCGGTGGTTTCGGTCGAAACCTGCCGTCCTACGAAGCTGCCATTGCCGTCTTCCCAGTTCTGCAATGTGCTGTTGTGGTAGAGGTTGACGTCGAGGCCGATGAGATCGTTGTCGGACGGATTGTAGTTGTACTGTGCGAAGAACGTGCGGTTCTGCAGGAACATATCGTAGATCGTATAGGTTCCCGGACGGTAGCCGTTCGCATATGTTCCGTAGTGGTTGTTGTAGAGCACGCCACCAAGCGTCAGCTTCTGGTCTTCGCCAAGGCCGAACTCAGCTTTGAACAGGCCGGAAGTCAGTTCTTCGCCGGTTTTCTCGACGGTCACGCCGTCGCCGTTCTTGTAATCGTTGGAGTCGTGACGGCTGATGGCCGCAACAATTCCGATGGAATTGACGCGGGCGGCACCGGCCAGCATTTCGGAGAAGCCGGTTCCATTGCTGCCCCAGGAAGCGCGGCCGAGAACACCCTTGTCCTTGCCATCCAGAATGACATCATCGACGCCGAGCGTGCGGAAATTGACGCTGCCTGCAAGGCCAGTGCCGCCTTCGGTCGTCACAGCGCCGCGCGCCACGTCGATTTCAGATAACAGGTTCGGGTCGATATAGGCATAGCCCTGCGCATCGTGCGCAGTGTTGCGGTAGCTCTGCGGTACGCCGTCGATCATCATGTTGACGCGGCCGGAGCCTTCAAAACCGCGAATATTGACCGCAACGCCGGGATTGGAAGCATTCTGCAAGGTAAACACGCCAGCGGTGCCGCGCAACACGTCATCGAGCTTCGCGCCGCCGAAACGATTGATCTCTTCGCGGTCAACCCTGCCAACCGGTGCCGCAACGGAAGTCGGCGCCTGAGCGTCGTTCGCTCTGCGAATGGTGATCGTCTTCAACGCGACGCCAGCTTCTTCTTCAGAAGCTTTCTGTTCCTGCGCAAAGGCTTGTGACGTTATCGCCACAAGAATGACAGCAAGCCCCGTGCTCGCCAGAATTGACCGTTTGTGAACCCCACCAGTCGCCCGCATTTCCAATGTTTCCTTCATGACCCAGACGCGCTTCGCCGACCCGATGGGTGACGAAGAAATTAAAAAATTCAATTGTTTATGACTTCCCCCTCGAGAGAAGGCGCGTGCTGGCTGGGAAGAGGATTTCTTCCGGGCTTGCGCGGAAAAAGCGAGATTTAAACTTGACTCGATTATTCCAGTAATGCAGTGATTAATAAACATGACTGTTGATGTCAACAAAACAAATTTGCTGTCATCACCGTGTGGAAAGTCGATGCTGAGGCGAGAAAATGAACAGGCGAATCCATATCGACATGCAGGTGCGGTTACCACGCGGACCCGTTTCCGAACGAGCCGCAAATCGCATTCCTGAAAGCCAGCTCCGCAGCGATTCAACCGGGTCTGTCCCAGCTCAGGCGAAACCTCGCTTCGGCGAAGGCGGTCTTGAGCCGCAATTGAAAACCTATGGCAGCCGCGAACTCTTCGACGGCTCCCGGGAAGTGGGCATAGAGCACGGCGGTTCGCTCTATCGTCTCAAGATCACCCGCCAAGGCAAGCTCATCCTAAACAAGTAGGCAACCATCAGATGACGACCCATTTCAAGCCCTCCCCAGAGCAGATCCTCAAGGCACGGGCTGATAATCCGAAAATGCGCGAACGTGATTTTGCGCAGAGCCTCGGTGTATCAGAAGCCGATTTTGTAGCAGCACATTGCGGACAGGATATAACAGCCCCCATTTCGGCGCGGCGTATTCGCGCCGATGTCGAAACGTTGTTGAACCGCATTGCTGCTGTCGGCGAAATCATGGCTCTGACGCGTAACGAGAGCGTCGTTCATGAAAAGATCGGGCCTTTTGAGAAGACGATCTGGGGCCAACATGCTTCGCTGGCGCTCGGCAAGGAAATCGACCTTCGTATTTTCCCGAAGCATTGGGTTCACGGTTTTGCCGTTGCCAAGCAGGATGGCGAAGCAACGCGTCGCAGCCTGCAATTTTTCGATGCCACGGGCGAGGCGGTTTTCAAGATTCATCTGCGCCCAGCTTCGAACGTTGAAGCCTATGAGGCTCTTGTCGCCGATTTGCTGCTGGACGATCAGTCGCCAGCTGTTGAGACCAGCGCGCTTGCAACAAAGGGACCGAAGGCAGACGTATCGCTTCTCGATATCGACGCATTCCGCGAGCGCTGGGGCGCACTCACCGATGTGCACCAGTTCGTTGGCCTGTTGAAGGATTTCGGTGTGGACCGCCATCAGGCTGTGCATCTTGCCGGTCATGATTTCGCCTGGCGTGTCGATACGTCATCGGTCGAGGCCATGATGAACCATGCGGTGCAGGAAAAGCTGCCCATCATGTGCTTTGTCGGAAGCCGTGGCTGTATCCAGATTCACACTGGCCCAATCCATGAAATCAAGATGATGGGCCCGTGGCTGAACGTGCTGGACCCGACGTTCCATATGCATCTGCGCATCGATCACATCGCTGACGTCTGGGTCGTGCGCAAGCCGACGAAGGACGGGTATGTGACGTCGCTGGAGGCCTATGATGCCAATGGCGAACTGATTGTTCAGTTCTTTGGTGAGCGTCATGAAGGCGAAGCCGAACTGGCCGACTGGCGCATGATCGCGGAAAATCTTCCGCGTCTGCCGCAGTCTTCCGCTGCATAAGGTGACGGCAATGTCGTTCATTTCCTTGCGCTTCAGACGCGGAGCTGCTCTGGCTGCCATCGCTTTGTCGCTGGCAGCTGGTGGTGCTGCACGCGCAGAAGCCGTCGACCATTTCGGCGATACGTCGCGCATCGTTTCCGTCGGCGGATCGCTGACGGAAATCGTCTACGCTCTTGGCGCAGAAAAGATGCTCGCCGCGCGCGACCAGACAAGCGCCTATCCCGACGCGGTAAAGAAGCTGCCGGATATCGGATATATGCGTCAGCTTGCACCAGAAGGTGTGCTCTCGGTCAATCCGACCGGCATTTTGCTCCTTGAAGGCAGCGGCCCACAGGATACGCTCGATGTTTTGAAGAAAGCGTCTGTGCCAATGATCGTTGTGCCGGAAACCTATACCGGCGAAAGCGTCGTCAAGAAAATCGAGATCGTGGGCGAGGCTCTCGGTCTGGAAGAGAAGGCCAGGGCGCTTGCGAGCGAAGTCTCACGCGATATCGAAGCGGCTGAGAAGGCCGCAGCTAGCCACAGTTCGCGCAAGCGTGTACTTTTCGTTCTGTCGGCGCCCGGCGGGCGCATGATGGCTTCGGGCACAGGCACTGCGGCCAATGGCATGATTGAGCTTGCCGGTGGTGAAAACGTCATCACCGAATATCACGGATATAAGCAGCTGACCGACGAAGCCGTTGAGAAGGCCGCGCCCGATATGATCCTGATGATGGATACGGGAGCGGACGGGATGACGCCGGAATCGCTGTTGAAAAATCCCATTATAGCTGCGACACCGGCAGGGCGTAACAAGAATGTCGTTTCGATGGAAGCGTCGTATCTGTTGGGATTTGGACCTCGAACTGGTTCTGCCATTCGGGACCTGTCAGCAAAACTCTATGGCGCCTCTGCAGCGCAATAACATAATCAGACTTGCGGGATTGAAGAGCACGCAAGTCTGATTGTAAGGATTATTCGAAATGACCAGTCAAGGTCGCGTAGCGCGCGAACAGCGCTTTGCAGCGCGTCAATCAGAAAATGAAGTCAACACCTCAGAAGGTGACATCACGGGAGACCGTGCCGCACGTGCACGGTTCACCATCATATTGCTCGCCGTTGCTTTATGCATCGCGGCTTTGTTCAGCCTGACAGCAGGCGCTTCGGATGCGTCCGTGCTTTCGGTTCTGCGCGCTCTGACCTCCTCCAGCGCAGCCGAAGGCGCGGACGCATTCCGTCGCGATCACCTGATCATCATGGAGATCCGCCTGCCGCGTATCGTCATGGGTATGCTGATAGGGGCGGGGTTGGCGGTTTCCGGTGCCGTGATGCAGGGCCTTTTCCGCAATCCGCTGGCCGATCCGGGTCTCGTCGGGGTGTCTGCCGGGGCTGGACTTGGCGCGGTATCGATGATTGTTCTGGGCGGCACTTTTCTTGCTCCCGTTATTGCGATCCTTGGCGTCTATGCCTTGCCTCTGGCTGCATTTCTGGGCGGGCTTGCCAGCACCTTGCTGCTCTATCGTGTCGCGACGCGTCGGGGCCGCACGTCTGTTGCTACCATGCTGCTCGCAGGTATTGCACTTGGCGCCCTGGCGGGCGCTGCGACCGGCGCACTCATCTATCTGGCCGATGATCGACAGTTGCGCGACCTGACATTCTGGGGGCTTGGTTCGCTTGCAGGTTCCACCTGGGCCAAGATTGGCGCTGCGGGACCAATCATCGCCATCATTCTGGTGGTTTCGCCATTGCTTGCGCGTGGTCTCAACGCACTGGCGTTGGGCGAGGCTGCAGCCGGTCATCTCGGCATTCAGGTGCAACGCATCAAAAACATCGCTATCGTTACCGTAGCGGCAGCTACCGGCGCGACTGTCGCCGTTGCTGGCGGGATCGGCTTTGTCGGCATTGTGGTGCCGCATATGCTGCGCCTCAGCATTGGTCCGGACCATCGCTATCTCCTGCCAGCGTCGGCGCTACTCGGCGCTACGCTTCTGCTTCTGGCGGATGCGGTAAGTCGGACGATTGTGGCCCCGGCAGAATTGCCGATTGGCATCATCACCGCACTTTTTGGCGCGCCGTTCTTCCTCTGGATATTGCTGCGCCAACGCGGCCTGCTCGATCTGTGAGGCTATCATGATTGAAACAAAAGCATTGGGCGTAAGCCTGTCAGGCAAGACCATCATCAGCGACATTGCCTTCTCCGCTAATCCGGGCGAGGTGACCGCAATCGTCGGGCCGAACGGTTCAGGCAAAACTACGCTGTTGCGTGCGCTTGCCGGTGACGTCGCTTACACGGGAACAGCCTATCTGGACGGTCGCTCCTTCGCTGAAATCAAGCCGTGGCAGATGGCGGCGCGGCGGGCAGTGCTTCCACAGGCAAGCGCCTTGTCGTTTCCCTTCACGGTCCGCGAGATCGTGAAGATCGGGCTCACCGGCGGCTATAGTGGCGTTTCTCGCGAGGAAGAAAAGCGTTTGCCCGACCTGGCTTTGCAAAGGGTTGATCTCGCTGGCTTCGGCGGTCGGCTTTATCAGGAACTTTCCGGCGGAGAACAGCAGCGTGTGCAGCTTGCCCGCGTTCTTTGTCAGGTCTGGAGGCCGGTTGCGGATGGTGAAGCGCGCTATCTGTTTCTGGACGAGCCGATTTCAAGCCTCGATATACGGCACCAGATCGTGGTGATGGAGATTGCGAGGGATTTCGCGGCAGCGGGCGGCGGGGTGATTGCTATCCTGCATGATCTCAACCTGACTGCCATGTTCGCCGACCGTATTGCGGTCATGAACAGAGGCAAGCTCGATGTGATGGGCACACCGCGCGAAGCACTGACCGACGAGCGGCTCGAACGTGTCTATGAATGCACGTTGCGGGTGGGTGTTCCGCCGGAAAAGGGAGTGCCTTTTGTATTGCCCCAGTCTGCCTATCACGCAGCCGCTGAATAAAAAAGGTCCGGCGTAAAGCCGGACCTTTTCATTTCTAGCTTCGCGCTGAATTATCAGCTCGCTACGCGCTCTTCTTCCATTTCATCGAGACCAAGCAGGTGCCGCACATTCGGGCGCGCCTTGACGAGGTCTGCAATGCTGTACTTCATCAGCACAGCGAAGAATGCATTGAGTGCCTCGCGCAGCGCTGAATTGAGTGCGCAGCTGTCGACCAGTGGGCATTCGGTGGCATCGTTCTCGAAGCACTCTGCCATGGCAAAATTTTCTTCGGTCACACGCACAACATCGAACAGCGAAATGTCCTGTGCTGCACGTCCGAGGCGCACGCCGCCATTGCGGCCACGTACAGTTTCTACCAGTCCATGTTCAACGAGCGGCTGAAGAATCTTGAACAAAAACAGCTCAGAAACGCCATAGGCGCGTGCGATTTCCGGAATGCGGCTGAGCTTGCCGTCATTGGCAGCACAATACATGAGTATACGAACGGCATAATTCGTCTGGCGGGTAAGACGCATCACTGTTCCTTTCAACACGTCTCGGAACAACTGCAACCTCGATGCCGAGGACGCGATGCTCCAATCCTTGAGTTCGCAATTCCAAACCGAAAGCGGTTTATCCCTGTTTCGGAACTGCTCCAAAATTCTGGTCTTGTCGCATTTGCGATCCGGAAAGGTTCAAGGCTCGATCGGATCATGCGCTAAAGCGGATATCTGTTTCTTAACCCACTTTAGAATCATTCTTAAAATATATGAAGTCTTTTCTCACCTTTAAAGGGGAAAAGTTGTTACCGGTATCAAATAACCGCGAGTTCCTCCCAGACCCGCTGCAAAAGCCCATTCTGACCTACTGGCAAACGTCTATCCATTCGGCGCTGACCAGCTCAGCCATTTTGTGCGGAGCGATGCGCACGGCACTGTTGGTCGCTCCGGCAGCGGGCACGACTTCCTCGAAATTCTTCAGCGATACATCGCAGTAAACGGGCAGGGCGCTCGGTAGACCGAACGGACATACGCCTCCGACCGGATGGCTGGTTTCGGCAAGAACGGTCTCGGCATCAAGCATACGAGGCTTGGTTCCGAACTGATCCTTGAACTTGCGATTATCGATACGCGCATCGCCACGGGTGACAATAAGAATGGTCTGGTCTTTGGCGGAAAAAGAAAGCGTCTTGGCGATCTGTCCCGGTTCCACGCCATGTGCTTCGGCGGCGAGAACAACGGTGGCGGTGCTCGTCGGCAGTTCAATCACTTCGATTTCAGGCGCTTTGGCCGCAAAAAAAGCCTTAACGGAATCCAGACTCATAGCTTCCCTTTTTCTTATTTTGATTATTAAACTCAAGTTTAAGCCGCAATATGGCAAAGGACAAGCCCGGTCGCTTCCTTGCGGCGTTTTGGCATTGAATTTCTAACAGATCGAAGTCTCGATCTGCAACAATGCGCCAAGACCGAGAATGGGAAGCAGGTGAGGGGAGTTTGTCTCATAACACGGCTGCCATTGGCCCCGTGTTATGAGGGGCTTTGCGCTTTGCTTCAAAGATCGACAGGGCGGCCGGATGCTTCCTCTTCCAAGGTTACTGCAATATCTGCATTAGCCGACAATCTCACCTTGTCGCCCTCGACGTCGGCAACGAAGCCGAGTTCGATATAGTGATGATGTTCGCTGTGCATACCGGAATTATCGGTTTTCTTCAGCTTGATGCGGTTATCTTCGATGCGATCGACCGTGCCGACATGTACGCCATCGGCGCCGATGACTTCCATATTCTCCTGGATTTTGTGCTGCATGGGGAATCCTCCGTGTTGAATGATGCCGGAACGGCAATCTGCAATTGAGGCTGCGCCAAAGAACTTAGAGCGCATTTAACCGCTGGCCATGGCAGTAACATTGAAAGTTAGGTTTTGGAGGCTGGATCGAGCTATTGTGATCGGTATTCGCTACCGGTTTCGTTCCGTGTTGTTCAGAATGCTGGCAAATGAAACAGTGCACGTTGACGCCGCAAGAAAAACTGCTAAGAAGTCACTCGCTGAGCAATTGGGCGCAAATCGATAGCTTGCTGCGATTTGCTGTTTTTCCAGACTTGTGAAAAGCATAGATAAAACAATTGCCTGGAGGGGTGGCCGAGCGGTTTAAGGCACCGGTCTTGAAAACCGGCGTGCAGGAGACTGTACCGTGGGTTCGAATCCCACCCCCTCCGCCATTTCGGTATAAAATCTAAATACTGGCACTAGCCGCCGCCTGTCGTTTGCAAACCGAAGCCGATCGCGTTACTCCGGTTGCGAGCAACGGGTGCTTCGGTGCAAGCCGCACGGTCCAGAGCCTGCTTCCATCAACATTTCTGCTAAGATGCAAAAAGCCCGCCCCGGTTTGGGGGCAGGATTCGTGTGGTGGTGGCCCGTTCAGAGGCGAATTTCTCTTCACCGTGTAACGTGGGCAATCGCCTCAAGAATAACTTCTGCGACTTCCGACGGTTGGGAAATGTGCGGTGTGTGCCCGGCTGGCAGAATGGTCACCTTAGCGGAGATTTTCTGCGTCATTGCTGTCCGGAGATCTGGTTGGATCATGCGATCCTGTTCACTCACCACATACCAGGACGGTTTCGTCATCCACGCAGCCACGGACACCTTGCCATCGACATTACCGGCGTGGGTTGGGTGCTGTGTAGCGAATATCACCTTGGTTTTTGCAGGTGCAATGTCCTGAGCAAGATGCTGCTGCACACTGCCGATAAATATCATGAAAATTATCACTATCACGACTGCAAACAATGCAATAGATTGAAGAACAGAGAATGTATCAATTCCCATACTTATAAATACTAAAATATAAAATAGGTAAAAAATACCATAAATTTAATTTACGGTCAGTAATTTGTTTTTTTTAAGTAAATGACAGCCATAAAAGTCAATATATATCCATATTTTATTTGAATAATATAGCAAATTGAGGGTGTTTTCATATGAGCCGTGGGTCTGAAAGCCGGGGCACTGTCACACGTGTGTCCATTAGAGCGCATCCCGAAAAGTGTGAAACAGTTTTCGGATAAGATGCGCGTTAAAACAAATATTTAGAGCGCGTTGCGCGCCCACTGCCGGTCGGCACGCGTCAATATCAGTCGTTGCTGTTGCAATCGTATGTGAAGCTTATGATGCTTCTTCTTCGATTACATTCTGTGCGACCTGTTCGATACCACCATTGAAGCGTTCTGCGGCAAGCAGCCCGAGCCACACGGCGATCAGGCAAAGCACAACCGAAAAACCGATATTGAACAGGGCTTTGCCGGGTTGTCCAGTGCGCAGAAGATCCATCGTTTGCAGGCTGAAAGACGAGAAAGTGGTGAAGCCACCGCACACGCCGACCATAAAGGCGAGGCGCCAGATTTCCGGTATAGGAAAACGGCCTTGCTCCAGTGTCAGTGCACCGAAGAACGAGATTGCAAAAGAGCCGACAATATTGATGACGATGGTGCCCCAGGGAAGTTCGCGGCTTATCGGCAGCATCAAGAGGGCCAGCCAGTACCGCGCGACACTTCCGATCGCTCCACCGAGCGCTACCATGAGGGTTGCTTGCATTGTTCTGTGTCCATTTCAATAATGGATAGAGATTAGTCGGTGACGTCTGGAAATTCGATAGAATATCTCACTTCGAGAGGTCTTGCGACGCACTCTTCTCCTGTTTCAATTCAAGCAGGAGTCATCAGCCAATTGCTGGCAGTTTCGGGAGAACCCCATTCCCATCATGTACGGCGAAAGCTGTCATTGATTTATACTGAAATATCGGACTGTTCGTCAATGTGATGGGCGCGGATGCGGCGCCCATCCCGATCACAAACCGGTAATCAGTTCAGCGCGCCGCTCTTGCGGCGTCCCAGCCGCCGTTTCACCGCGTCGCTGGCGCGATAGATGAACGAAGCGGGTGCAGGCAAAGTGCGCCGCATGAAGGCGACCTTGCGCAGATAATTGTCGATTTTCCAGGTTGCCCATGTGCCGCCCCGGAAATAGGCAACGTCGCCAGCCCGCAAGGTGCGCGTGCCGCCGTCCGCGTCGGTGACGTGCACTTCACCTTCCAGAATATAGACGGTTTCATCCCAGCCGAAATACCAGCGGAAAGTGCCTGCGGTGCAATCCCAGATGGCCGTATAGGCGGCTCGGTCCCGGCTTGCCGATTGCTCGCTGGAGCGCGCCTGCGGAGTGCCGTCCAGCACCCAGTCAGGATTGATCGGTGCGGGTTTCAGTTCCATTTCCATTGCATTATCGGAGACCACAGCTGGTCCCGTGGGCGCAACGAAACCCCTCGGCATCGTTCGAGTTACAGCAAGAGCGGCACTTGCAAGCATGAATTTCCAAGCCATGATTTCCCCCGAATGGCAGTCATCTTTCCAAATAACGGCTAATCGTCAGGAATGCGTTAAAGGCTTGAAAGAAACGATCTTTCCCCGCAACTCATGCGAGACTCGGAATTGGCTCTAGTAATTATTTTATGTCTTTGATTTTACTTTGTATTCACAGAAAACGAAAAACGGAATTCGGTTGTTGCTTCAAACAGGCGAGAGATAGAAACGCCACCGGAAATTGCTCCGGTGGCGAGGTGTCATGCTGCAACTATGCCGTCACGGCGGGCAGGCAGTTCGAAGAGGCGGGCACCATTGTCGGTTCCTTTTTCTTGGTAACCAATGATCTTGAACCATTTTACGATGTCGGATCGGTCGAGCCAGCTTCGTGAATGGATTGGCAGATCACCTGCCAAAGCCTGAATCTGCCGGATATGCTGCTTGCAGAAACGCACGGTATTTCGGTTGAAAAACTCTTCTTTCGCCGCAAAAAGCGTATCGGTGGCACCGTCGCCCTCATGCCAGGCGATGATAGCAACCACCTTGCCGTCCTGCAGCAAAGCATGTGCACGGCCTTCCCGCAGGTTCATCATCAGGTTGTCATAGGCGGCTTTGGTATCCTTGCCGGCGGCGATATATTCGATCGCCATACGCCTCGAAAGGTCGTGAAAAACGCTTTCAAGATCACCGACAGTCGCTGTGCGTGCCTTCATTTTTCTGACCTCCCTTCGTTTCACTTCAGTCGCGTGCAAACCGCGACAGCACCATAATGGCCACTTCCGGCCATCGCTTTCAACGTGAAAAGCCGCTGCCAGTTCCGGTCAGGCGAACCCAATTCAGCTTTGATGGGTGATCGTGACTGCAACACCGGGCAATATGTGGCGGGCGGGGGATTGTCTTCACGTGATTGTGAAAGCTGCCCGCGCCTCGGCGTCATTCAACCGGATTTTCGTCGCTCTCCGGGCCTTTTCGGATTGCGCTAAGGCTCTAGTCTTATAGCGAACGCAGGTTGGTTATGCACAACTAGGGTACAAGTTGTTTGAACAATTCTGAAGGCTTGTGTATCCAGAGCGTATGTTTCTCATCTGCGTATCGTGGAATTTTCTCGGAAACACCTCCAAAAGTCTTACCCACCTAATCGGCAGGAAACGACAATGACCGACCTTCCCGGATATCCGAGTCGTCGCAGTTTTCTGAAAGCCTCCGCGGCAAGCGTGATGCTTTCAGGGCTCGCTGTCTCAGCCAAAGCGGAACCACAAACTCCCCCGGTTCCACTCGAAGAATATGAACGTCAGTATTTCAACGAAGTCGAATGGGCTTTCATTCTCGCCGCAACGGCAAGACTGATCCCGTCTGAAGGCGATGGTCCAGGCGCTATCGAAGCTCGCGTTCCTGTCTTCATCGATCTCCAGCTTGCCGGTGATTACGGTCGCGCGGATGACTGGTACATGGTTGGTCCCCACGATGCGTCCGCCGATCCGACGCGTGGCTGGCAGACGCCGCTCAACCCTGCGCAGATTTACCGGCAGGGTATTCCTGCCTTCAATGCGTGGTGCGAGCAGAAGCATGGCGCTGCGTTCTCGGCCTTGACCGCGGAACAGCAAGACGCTGCGCTGACCTCGCTGCAGAAGGGGGAGGTCGGCTTGCAGCCTGAACTGCGCGACTTCTTCACAGTCCTGTTGCAGAATACCAAGGAAGGCTATTTCGCCGATCCGATGTATGGCGGCAATCACGGCATGCAGGCCTGGAGCTATATCGGCTTCCCCGGCGCGCGCGGCAGCTACAAGGAATGGGTCGAACGCTACAATGTTCGCTATCCGCTGGGCCCTGTTTCGATCAAGGGCGAGAGGGCTTAACAATGGCACGTCAGGAAAAGAAAAAAGACGTGGTCGTCGTCGGCCTCGGCTGGACCGGAGCTATTCTGGCCATGGAACTGGCGCAAGAGGGACTGGAGATCGTTGCGCTGGAACGCGGGCATGACCAGAACACGGTCCCCGATTTCAAATATCCCAACATGATCGACGAGCTGAAATATGGCGTGCGCCTGAAGTTGATGCAGCGCGCCAGCCAGCAGACGGTCACGATCCGACGCAACGAGAATGAAGTTGCATTGCCGTATCGCAGTTTTGGTTCGTTTCTGCCTGGCAACGGCGTTGGCGGAGCGGGCACGCACTGGAACGGTCTGAACTGGCGTCCGCAGCCGGAAGAGCTGCGCCTGCGCTCTTATGTGCAGGAGCGCTGGGGTGAGCAGATCATTCCGGAAGACATGCTTCTGGGCGATTATCCGATCCGTTACGACGAGCTGGAACCGTTCTTCGACCGTTTCGAGCGTATTGCCGGTATTTCCGGCAAGGCTGGCAACCTCAAGGGCAAGATCGCCGAAGGCGGTAATCCGTTTGAGGGATGGCGCTCAAACGACTATCCCATGCCACCGATGCACACGACCTGGGACGGCCGGAAGTTTGCCGATGCCGCGCAGGGCATGGGGTATCATCCGTTCCCGTCGCCTGGCGGAATCGCGTCGACGGCCTATGTCAATGAATATGGCATGCAGATGGGGCCGTGCAACCATTGCGGTTTCTGCGAGCGCTTCGGCTGCTACCAGTATTCCAAGTCTTCGCCTCAGACAGCAATTCTCGATGCGCTGAAACGCATGCCGAACTTCTCCTATCGCACGGAGTCGGAAGTTCTGCGTGTCGAGATGGCGCCAGATGGCAAGACGGCTACGGGCGTGACCTATTTCGACGAGGCGACGCAGGAGGAAGTGTTCCAGCCCGCCGATATCGTTATTCTTGCGTCCTTCTCGCTCAACAACGTGCATCTGGCGCTGCTTTCCGGCATCGGCCAGCCATACGATCCGGCAACGGGCGAAGGTGTGACCGGGCGTAATTATGCCTATCAGATGAATGGCGGTGTGACGCTCTTCTTCAAGGATGAAGAGTTCAATCCGTTCATCGGCACCGGCGCGAACGGCATGTGCATCGACGATTTCGGTGTCAACCAGATCGATTTCGGACGGGAAGGCTTCATCGGCGGTTCGTACTGGCGCGCAGGCCAGACCAACGGCCAGCCGATCCGCAGTATGCCACTGCCGTCCGGTACGCCGGGCTGGGGCGGTGCATGGAAGAAGGCCATTGCCGAATGGTACGGCCATGCCATGTCCATCGGCAGCCATGGCTCGCATATGGCTTACAGGACCAACCATCTCGATCTGGACCCAACCTACAAGGATCGTCACGGTCGCCCGCTCATGCGCATGACCTTCAACTGGAATCCGAATGATATCCGGATGACCCAGTACATGAAGACCAAGATGGAAGAACTGGCCAAGACGATGAACCCGGACCTGATGCAGTCGTCCTTCAAGAAGGAAGGCGCGCAATATGATGTGCGTCCCTATCAGACGACGCACAATACGGGTGGCCATAGCATGTCGGAAAACCCGCGTGAGGGCGTGGTCAACCGCTATTCGCAGGCATGGGACAAGCACAATGTGTTCATGACCGGCGCGGGCAATTTCGTGCAGAACACGCAGTACAATCCGACAGGCCTGCTCGGCGGGCTTGCCTATTCGACTGCGCATGCGATCCGCACGCAATATCTGTCCAATCCGCGTCCGCTGATCTGAGGAGAATGGTGATGAAAACTTTTCTTCGCATAATCGGCGCTCTGGTCGTCATCGGTATTGTCGCGCTGCTGGCCTTCATCTTCGTGCCGGTACAACTGACTAAACCGACCAAGGAACTGGCCGCAGACTGGAAGCCTGTCGAAGGGCAGGGCCAATATGTCATGTATGCCTCTGACTGCATGGCCTGCCATACGGCGGAAGGCGGTAAGCCCTTTGCCGGTGGCCGCCCGATTGCAAGCCCGATGGGTACGATCTGGACGACCAACATCACTCCGGATAAGGAAACCGGCATTGGAAACTGGACACTCGATCAGTTTCGCGCCGCTCTCTATGACGGCATTCGTGCCGACGGCTCGCATCTTTATCCAGCAATGCCATATGAGAACTATCGCAAGCTGACGGAAGAAGATGTCCGCGCTCTGTATGATTATTTCATGCATCAGGTGGAGCCGGTGAACAATGTCGTTCAGGAAACCAAGCTCGGCTTCCCGTTCAACATGCGTTTCGGCATTCGCGCCTGGAACTGGCTTGCTCTCGGTCAGGAAGCGGGCTTCAAGGCCGCCGGCAAGTCGGAAGCAGAGGATCGCGGACAGTATCTGGTCGAGGGACCGGCACACTGTGCTGCCTGCCACAGCCCACGCAATTCGCTGATGGCACAGAGCGGCACGCAGGTCGGTGACAAGGACTTCCTCATCGGCGGTGTCGTCGATGGCTGGAACGCTCCGTCTCTACGCGGCGCCAATTCCGCTCCACAGAAATGGTCCATCGAGGAACTGGCAACCTATCTCGCAACAGGCCGCAATTCCCATTCAACGGCCAATGGCGAAATGGGCCTCGCGGTCGAACATTCGCTGCAGCATCTCACCGATGCAGACAATCTGGCGATGGCGGCTTTCCTGAAGGGGATCGACGGTGCAACTGTCGAAGTGCCGCAGAGCTTCGCTTCAAAGGCGTCGATGGCGCTGCCAGCGGCTCCGGCCGATGCGGCCGGTGAAGCAACGACAAAGATGCTGACGGAAGCTTCTCCGGATATGCCTCTGGGCGCACGTCTCTACATCGATAACTGCGCCGCCTGCCACTTCGTGACGGGCAAGGGCGCGCCGGAAATCTTTCCTGAGCTTGCCGGTAATGATCTTGTGACAGGTTCGGAGACGAAACCGCTGATCTCGATCATCCTGCATGGAGCCGAGGTTCCGTCCACGGCGAAGCGTCCGATGCGTCTGGTGATGCAGGGTTATGCCGACCGCCTGTCGGATGATGAAGTCGCCGAACTGGCAACATTCGTCCGCTCGGCATGGGGTAACAGCGCAGGGCCGGTAAAGGCGGCAGATGTCGCGGCGGTCCGCAACAGCCAGGGGCACTAACAATAGAACGGCGGAACGAAAGTTCCGCCGTTCTGCTATCTAAGCCGCTTCGATATCGCGCATCGGCGGGTTTCCATAGAAGCGGCTATATTCGCGACTGAACTGTGACGGGCTTTGATAGCCTACGCGATGGCCAGCCGTACCAGCATCCAGACGCTCGACCAGCATCAGCCTGCGTGCCTCGTTCAGACGCAGTTGCTTTTGATACTGAACCGGCGTCATTGCCGTAATCGCCTTGAAGTGATGATGAAATGACGACGCGCTCATATTGACGTGTTCGGCAAGCTGTTCAATCCGCAATGGCGCTGCGAAGTTCTGCCGAAGCCACCCGATAGCCCGTGCTATCCGGTTGGCCTGACTGTCGGCGGTTGCGATGTTGATCAAACGCTCGCCGCCGGGACCAGTCAGGAGGCGATAAAGGATTTCCTGTTCGATCAGGGGGGCCATCACCGGAATATCCTCGGGATTGTCAAGAAGGCGCAGCAGGCGCAGAGCCGCATCCAGCAGTCCAGCAGGCGCTGCATTGACGGTAATGCCCCATTGATCGCCATCTGCCATCACGTGCCTGCGAACGTCGGCGCGCCCGATCAGGTCGGTAAGCTTTTCGCTGTCGATGGCAAGCGCCAGACACAGATGTGGTGCTTCCGGGCTAGCTTCGACCACCCGCCATGTGACGGGCAGGTCCAGCGACGTCACCAGATATTCGCCCTTGGTATAATTGATCGTCTCGGAGCCGAGACGCAGGGATTTCGCGCCCTGCAACACCATGGCGAGACAAGGCCGATAGCTGCTGTGGCACGGTATGCTTGGCGTCGTCCGCCTGCTGATCCCCAGACCTTCGATCGGTGTTCGGTATTCGCCGTCCTGTGCGGTGAAACGCTCCGCCAGCGCGGCAAGTTCCTCGTAGGTGTCGTTCAGTGACGTCATAGGTGATCCGCTTCAGATGAGATAGAATACAGCAATTATTGATCAGGCAGGCATGCATCGGCAATCGCGAAGCAGGCAGTTTTGCAGGATCGTGCAAGAAGCTTGCAGGATCGGTCTACCGCTTCTGCCCTTGCTTCCGGCATATTCTGCCTGCTTCCCCAATCCAATAAATGGAGTCTATCATGGCCATAGCAAGAGGTTACGCTGCTACGGATGCAGATGAGCCGTTGGTTCCGTTCACTTTTGAACGGCGCGAGCCCAATGCAGATGACGTGGTCATCTCGATCCAGTATTGCGGCGTTTGCCATTCCGACATCCATACCGTCCGCAATGAATGGAAGAACGCAGTTTACCCCATCGTTCCGGGGCACGAAATCGCAGGTGTCGTCACCGCCGTCGGTGATGCGGTTACCAAGTTCAAGGTCGGCGACAAGGTCGGCGTCGGCTGCTTTGTGGATTCCTGTGTTGGCTGCGCCAGCCGGGATGTCGACAATGAGCATTATCTTCCGGGCCTCATCCAGACCTACAACACCTTCGACACCGAAGGAAAGGCGCGGACGCAGGGCGGATATTCCGACCATATCGTCGTCAAGGAAGGCTATGTCCTTTCCATGCCTGACAATCTTCCGCTTGATGCGGCAGCACCGTTGCTCTGTGCAGGCATCACCCTCTATTCGCCGCTGCGTCACTGGAATGCAGGTCCCGGCAAGCGTGTGGCGATCGTCGGCATGGGTGGACTCGGACACATGGGCGTCAAGCTCGCCAATGCCATGGGCGCGCATGTTACGGTTCTAAGCCAGTCACTTTCCAAGAAGGAAGATGGCCTCAAGCTCGGCGCCCATGAATATTATGCAACCAGCGACGCAACCACTTTCGAGAAACTGGCGGGATCGTTCGATCTCATCATCTGCACGGTTGGCGTCGCCATCGATTGGAATGCCTATCTTGGCCTGCTTAAGGTAAACGGAACGATGGTTGTCGTTGGCGTTCCCGAAGACATGGTGCCGGTGCATGCGTTCTCGCTTATTCCCGGCCGCAAGTCGCTTGCAGGATCGATGATCGGATCGATCAAGGAAACGCAGGAAATGCTGGATTTCTGTGGCGAGCACAACATCGTTTCGGAAATCGAGAAGATCAACATTCAGGAGATCAACGAAGCCTATGAACGCGTTCTGAAGAGCGACGTGCGCTACCGCTTCGTCATCGATATGGCTTCGCTGGCAGCCTGAAATCGATAATCTGCGCGGCGCCAGATCGCGGCGCCCCGCAGATCATTTTCATTCAGCCTTGGTTACATCGTTATCGGCGCCGGAGATCGAGATCGTCGGTTCGGCGGAACCACCTGCAAGCGACCAGGTCACCTGATGGTTCGCGCCGCTGACATCGAACTGCGAAGGTCCATCGACCTTCACGTTGACGATATTCTCCGCGCCGGAAACCTCCAGAATTGAAGGATCTGTTCCTTTCTTCAAGGTGGCGGTTACCTGATTGTTCGACACTTCAACGATCAGATTTTGCGTTGCTCCGCCCGAAACCGTGTTGTCCGTGCCGGATACCGAAAGCTTCCGGGCGTTTTCGAACGTCACTGTATGAGAAACGCCATGTATGGTGACATGGCCGCATTCTCCCTTGAGCTTGACGTTATTTTCCGCACCGTAAATCCCGACATCGCCGGAGGTGCAGGTGATTTCCCTGCCGAGGCCCACGCCTTCGATTGTCTGTTCGTCGGCGAAAGACGATGGTGCTGCAAGAAGTGTCAGGCTGCCTGCCAGCAATGCAATTTTCAACATCTCGACCTCTTTTACCAAAGCCATGTATGGCGATTATTAACCATAGCTCATCTGTTCTGTATAGATATGGCATCATGTCGACCGATGGTTGATCGATTTAAACATATTGCTTATCGCTTATTATCAAGAGCTGAACTACACTTGGCTATGCAGCGGGGGAAGTGCAGCTTTGGGACTCGACCAGAACACTTTGTTTTTTGCGACAGGTATCTGCTCTCTGGCAGTAGGGCTGACGATTCTCAGCGTCTGGTATCAGAACTCGCGTGACAAATTTCTGCTCTGGGGCTGCCTTGGCATGATCCTGCTCGGCACGGGGGCAGTACTCTACTATGCGGGGCCTTTGCCGCTGGCTACGGCCTCCATTGTCGCCTTCGGTCTGGAGAGCGTCGGTTTCATCTTCCTGATTGTCGGGTCACGGCAGATTTCCGGACGTCCGATACAACGGAGCTTTCTGGTCGTTCTGGCGATTGCTGTCATATGCGCGACGACGCTGCCCATTCTGGCCGGACAGATGGGCACGGGCACGGCGATCTTCAACCTGACTTCGGCCCTGTTGCTCCTGCTGACGGCGAAAGAATATTTCCATGTCTATCGGGAAGCGCCGGTTCCGGTCATTGGCATGATCGTTCTTTATACCCTGACAGCGATTTCATTCTTTCTGTGCGGCGCTGTCATCCTGCATCAACAACAGTGGGTCATGACTACGATCCCAAGCAATTGGGCTGAAGATATCAATGCCATCACCGCAATCATAGGCATTACGGGCATTGGTGCGCTGTCGCTGAATTTCACCCAGTCGCGCATTGCGCGTCGTCATGCCAACGAGGCGCGCACCGACAGCCTGACCGGATTGCTGAACCGGCGCGCGCTTTATGACGTGCTGGACGATAATGAACTGCAGCTCGGGGATTCAGTCGTGATCTTCGACCTTGATGCTTTTAAATCCATCAATGATACGCATGGCCACATCGTCGGGGATGAAGTGCTGTACACGTTCTCCGGCGTTCTGCGTAATCATGTCAAAGGTCAGGCTCTCATCTCCCGCATCGGCGGTGAGGAGTTCGTTCTGATCTTGAGGCAGAAACATAATAGCGATGTTCTTGCCTTGGCTGACACGATCCGAAAAGCCTTTTCGGCGATCGTGTTCGAGGCTTCGGCTGGAGATTTCTCAACGACGACCAGCGCAGGTATCGCTTTCTGCATGCCGGGTAACGAAGATTTCCAAACGGTCTTCCGCAGGGCAGATGCCGCGCTCTATCGTGCCAAGCATCTGGGCCGCAACAAGGTCTGCACCGAACTGCACAGTGTCGCTTGAACTTCTTTCAAATGAAAAGGGCCTGAAATCAGGCCCTTTCGCTTTTCATTCCGTCATTACATCACGTACCGAAGCGCTCTTCGCTGAGCGCCGCCGCCATCAGAGCCTTGGTATAATCTTCGCGCGGGTGATCGAAGACCTGTTCGGTATCGCCCTGTTCGACAATCTTTCCGTTCTTCATCACAATCACATAGTCCGAAACGGCCCGCACGACCGCCATGTCGTGGCTGATGAAGAGATAGGACAAGCCGTGGTCTTTCTGCAGGTCGCGCAACAGGGCGACGATCTGCTTCTGCACCGAACGATCGAGCGCGCTTGTCGGTTCGTCGAGCACGATCACGCGCGGTTTCAGGATCATCGTGCGCGCAATGGCGATGCGCTGGCGCTGGCCGCCGGAAAATTCGTGCGGATAGCGATTGCGCATGGCCGGGTCCATGCCGACTTCCCGCAGGGCCTCCTGCGCGCGGCGATCACGCTCTTTCGCCGAAAGGTTCGGTTCGTGGATCAGAAGCCCTTCGGTGATGATGCGTCCCACCGTCATGCGCGGGCTGAGCGAGCCAAAAGGATCCTGAAAAACGAGCTGCAATTCGCGGCGTTTCGGACGCATCGCCTGCGATTCCGTCGGCAATTCCTTGCCGAGATAAGCGATGCGGCCTTCTGATGGGAGAAGACGCAGAATGGCGCGACCGAGCGTGGACTTGCCGGAACCGGATTCACCCACGATGCCGATGGTCTGGCCTTCTTTCAATGTCAGCGAGACATTGTTGACGGCGGTGAGATAGTTCGCAGCGCCGAGCCATGGTTTGCTGATAAGAAAATTGACCTTCACATTGTCGGCGCGAACAAGCACCGGCGCGTCGTCACGGGGAGGGGCCTTTTCGCCTTCCGGCTCCGCATCGAGCAGCATCTTCGTATAGGGATGCTCCGGTGCGGTGAAGAGCTTTTCCGTTTCGTTGGTTTCAACCACTTCGCCCGAACGCATCACATAGACCCGGTCGGCGAAGCGCCGCACGATGCCAAGATCATGCGTGATGAAGACCACCGCCATGCCCAACCGCTTCTGCAGATCGGCCAGAAGATCGAGAATCTGCGCCTGAATGGTGACATCCAGCGCTGTCGTCGGTTCATCGGCAATCAGGATATCCGGTTCGTTGGCGAGCGCCATGGCGATCATGACACGCTGCCTTTGTCCGCCTGACAGTTCATAGGGATAGCTGTCGATGCGGCGTTCAGGTTCTGGAATACCAACCAGCTTGAGCAGTTCAAGAATGCGCGGGCGCGCCTGCTTCTTGTTCATGCCGCGATGATAGCGAAGCGGCTCGGCAAGCTGGTCGCCGATGGGGTAAAGCGGATCGAGCGACGTCATCGGCTCCTGAAAGATCATGGTGATCTTTGCGCCGCGGATATTGTTCAGTTTCTTTTCGGACATGCCGATCAGATCCTGACCGCGATAGAGCGCCTGCCCGGTTGCCTTGCCGTTCTGGGCCAGAAGGCCCATCATGGCCATGGTTGTCTGACTTTTACCGGAGCCGGACTCGCCGACAATGGCGATGGTTTCACCGGCTTTGACATCCAGATTGATGCCGCGCACTGCCTCTACCGGACCGTCATGCGTGTCGAATGTGACCTTCAGGTCGCGCACGCTCAGAATGTTTTCACTCGTCATCTCAGCGATCCTTCGGGTCAAGGCTGTCGCGCAGGCCATCGCCAAGGAAGTTCAGCGCAAACAGGATGATGGTCAGCGTTGCGGCAGGCCAGATCAATTGCCAGCTTGCGCCGCGCATGTTCTGGGCACCTTCGGAAATCAGCAGCCCCAGAGAGGTGAGGGGGTCCTGAACACCGAGACCGAGGAAAGAGAGGAGACTTTCGAGCAGGATTGCCTTCGGCACCAGCAACGTCACGAAAACGATGACCGGGCCGAGCGCATTCGGAATGATGTGGCGGGTGATGACGCCGCGCCGTGTCGCGCCTAACGCTTCCGCAGCCTGCACAAATTCCTGACGTTTGAGGCTCAATGTCTGTCCGCGCACGATGCGCGCCATATCCAGCCACTCCGTCGCGCCGATGGCGATGAAGATGATGAAAATGGATCGCCCAAAGAAGACGAGCAACAATATCACAAAGAAGATGAAGGGCAGCGAATAGAGAATATCCACGAGCCGCATCATCACATTGTCGATGCGCCCGCCGAGATAACCGGAGACAGCGCCATAGGACACGCCCAGAACCAGTGCCATCGCCGAGGCAAGCAGGCCGATGGCAAGCGACATGCGCACACCGATGAAGATGCGCGTCATCAGATCGCGGCCCAGATTATCGGTGCCGAGCAGAAAATAATTGCGCGCCACGTCGAGGGTCAGCTTGCCCGACAGCCCGTCTGTAGCGATCTCGATTTTCGGATTGCTGAACAGGTCGGAGCGCTGGAAATAACGCAGCACACGTTCGTCCGTCGGACGCTGTGCGGTGAAGTCGACAACGACATTGTTGCCGTTCAGTTCCGGTTCGCCGGCAACTTTCAGCCGCGCACGGGCAAGTTCGCGTTCAAGGCCTGGCATGATTGTATCTTCACGCGGATAGGCTTCGAGGCTCGGTGCCACACGCACGAACTGCGGATAAATCTTGTCATAGGGGTGCGGGCTCAGCATCGGGCCGAAAATGCCCAGAAAGGCCATCAGAAGAAGGACGATAGCGCTTGCCACGGCAGCCTTGTTCTTGCGCAGGCGCAACCATGCGTCCTGCCAGAGCGAGCGGCTTGGAACTTCCAGCCGGGCTGTTTCCGTCGGTACAGTAAGATCAGTCATAGCGAACCCTCGGATCAAGCCATGCATAAAGAAGATCGACGATCAGGTTGAACACCACGACGAAGACCGAAATGACAACAACGGTTCCCATGACGAGGGTGTAATCGCGGCTAAGCGCGCCCTGCACGAAGTAACGACCGATGCCGGGAATGCCGAAGATCGTCTCGACCACGACCGAACCTGTGAGCAGGGCTGCAGCCGTCGGGCCGAGATAGGATACGGCGGGGAGCATGGCGGCACGCAAGGCATGCACGCCCACGACCACACGCGATGGCAAGCCATAGGCGCGGGCAGTGCGCACGTGATTGGCGCGCAATGCCTCAATCGTCGCGCCACGCACGAGACGCGCAATGACGCCGACCTGCGGCAATGCAAGCGTCAGGACCGGCAATATCCAGTAGGTTATATTGGCCGAAGACCAGCCGCCCGCAGGAACCCATCCGAGAATGACGCCGAACAGAAGGCTGAGGAGAGGGGCCACGACGAAGTTGGGCGTGGTGATGCCGAATGTGGCCAGCGCGACGACGAAATAGTCGACAGCTGAGTTCTGCTTCAACGCCGCCAGCGTGCCGAGGAATGTTCCGATGATCGCTGCAAGCGTCAGACCGAGCGTGCCGAGCATGATAGAAACCGGCAGGCCGGAAGCGAAAAGATCGTTCACCGAGAAGTCGCGTCGCGTGAAGCTCGGTCCAAGATCGCCGTGCAGAAGATTGCCCAGATAAATCAGATACTGCTGCCATAGCGGCGCATCCATATTATAGGCCTTCTTGAGGTTCTCCAGGATCAGTGGATCAATCGGCCTTTCAAGGTCGAAAGGTCCGCCGGGCGCAAGCCGGATGAGAAAGAACGTCAGCGTGATGATGATGAATATCGTGGGTATCGCACTACCCAATCGTCGGAGCGTATAGCCCAGCATGTTCTTTTCCCTTCTTTGCCGTACCGCTTTGAACGATCCGGCAAATCCCACTAAGGGCTTGTTTCATTTTGTTTTTAGTTCTTTGTCGATAACCAGCGCGTGCCGTGCGAATTCATGAGGTTATCTTCGTAACCCTGAACACGGTCGGCAACGAGGGCGGTGGACGAATAATACATCAGCGGCACGACAGCGCCGTCGCCGAGCAGTATCTTCTCTGCTTCAGCCAGGATTTTTGCGCGCTCGGCGAGATCGGTCGTCGTTGCAGATTTTGCCATCAACGCGTCGTAATCCTTGTTCGACCATTCGGCATAATTGAAGTAATTGCCGGTGGTATAAAGCTCCAGGAACGAATTCGGATCGTTGTAATCGCCGATCCAGCCGTCACGGGTGATGTCGAACATCCCCTTTTCCTGAAGGTAGTTGTAGAAGGTGGCGCCTTCGACTTCGTTGAGCGTTGCCTTGATGCCGATATTGCCCAGCATGTTGGCAAGCGCTGCCATGGTATTCTTGTGGTTTTCCGAGGTGTTGTAGCGCAGCGTCACGGAAAGGCTGCCCGGTTGGACACCGGCTTCCTGCAGCAATTCCTTGGCTTTATCTTCGCGGTCCAGCACATCCTCGTCGCCGAAATCCAGCTTCGGCGCGTCCTTGACGTAATTCGCAATGCCGGGCGGCACCATGGAACTGGCTGGCAGCATCACGCCGCGCCAGACTTCATTGGCGAGGAACTCACGATCGACGGCCATCGATATGGCCTTGCGCACGCGCGGATCGCGCAGCTTGCTCGATGGCTCGCCTTTGATGTCGACATAATAGATACCGAGATAGGGAGCGAGGCGGAACTGACCGCCGAGGTTCTTCTTCACATAGTCCATCTGTTCGGCAGGGACATCGGAGCAGATATCGACTTCCTTCGCCTCGAAGCGGCGCATGCAGCTTGCGCGATCCTCGAACGGTATCCAGTTCACCGCATCGATCTTCACATTGGAAGCGTCCCAGTAATTTGGGTTCTTCTTCATGGAGATCTTGTCATTGGGAGTGAAGCTGACAAGCGTATAGGCGCCATTGGTCACCATGTTGCCGGGCAGGGTGAACTTGTCGCCGAACTTCTCGACAGCCTTCTTGTTGACCGGGAAACCGGTCTGATGAGTGAGAAGTTCGAGGAAATAAGGGGCAGGGTTCTTGAGAGTGATTTGCAGCGTCTTGTCGTCAAGCGCCTTCACGCCAAGCTGATCGACCGGCGTCTTGCCGGTAGCAACTTCCTCGGCATTCTTAATGGCGTAAAGGACGCTGGCATAACCGGCAGCCGTCTTCGGGTCCATGATGCGGCGAAAGGAAAACTCGAAATCACCGGCGGTAACAGGGTCACCATTCGACCATTTGGCATTTTCGCGCATGTGGAACGTGTAGGTGAGGCCGTCCTCGGAAATATCCCACGATGCAGCCGCTCCGGGAATGGCTTCGCCCTTCTCGTTTTGCACCAACAAACCTTCATAAAGGTCGCGCAGAACACGGTTTTCCGAAACGGTGGTGGTATGGTGTTGGTCCAGCGTGGCGGGATCGGTATCGTTGCCCCGGTTGAGCACTGTTTCTGCCGATGCGGCACCGGTTAGCGCCATCAGGCAAACGCCTGTCATCAGGAATCCGCGAACCATTGTAAAAACTCCCATATGCTTTTTAAAAAATGTTAGCCCCGACAAAAGAGGGCCCTCCGGAACTGCCGGAAGAGAAAAGGGCCGCGCCAACAGGCGCAGCCCAAGCTGAAAATTTATTGCTTAAACGAGAGCCAGCGCGTCTTGTGGCTGTCCATGAGGTTGTCGTTCCAACCGTCGATCTTGTCCGAAACAAGGGCGCGCGACGAATAATAGAGGATCGGGATATTGCTCATCTCATCGAGCTTCAGCTTTTCGGCTTCCGCCAGCGTCTTGGCACGCTCGTTGAGATCGAGAATCTTTTCGGCCTTTGCCATCAGCGCATCGTAATCGGCGTTCTTCACCTTGGAATAGTTGAAGCTCACATTGCTCTGGCTGATGAACAGGAAGTTCTGCGGATCGTTATAGTCACCGATCCAGCCTGCACGGGCGATGTCAAATGGACCGTCGTCGCGCATGAAGTTGAAGTAGGTCGCACCTTCGGTCTCGTTCAGTGAAGCCTTGACGCCGATATTGCCGAGCTGATCGGCGATGGCGGCCATGGTATTCTTGTTGTTTTCCGAGGTGTTATAAAGCAGTTCGATTGAAAGCGTGTTCGGTTCGACGCCAGCTTCCTTCAACAGTTCCTTAGCTTTGTCTTCGCGTTCCAGCATGTCATCGGAATAGTCGAGCTTCGGCGCATCCTTCACATAATTGGCGATGCCCGGAGGAACCATCGAATAGCCCGGAAGCATGGTGCCCTGCCAGACCTGATCGGCGATGAAATCACGGTCGATAGCCATGGAAATGGCCTGCCGGACGCGTGGATCCTTCAGCTTGCTGTCGGCGGTCTTGCCCTTTACCGGCAGATAATAGACGCCGAGATAAGGCGCCATGCGGAATTCCTTGGAAAGGTTCTTCTTCACATAGTCCATCTGCTCGGCCGGAACGTCGGAGCAAATCTGCACTTCCTTTGCCTCAAAACGGCGCATGCAGCTTGCGCGATCCTCGAACGGTATCCAGTTGACCGTATCGATCTTCACCTGATCCGCTTCATAGTAATACGGATTCTTCTTCATCACGATCTTGTCGTTCGGTGTGAAGCTTTCCAGCATATAGGCGCCGTTCGTCACCATCTTGCCGGGCGTGGTGAACTTGTCGCCATTTTCCTCGACGCTTTTCTGGTTCATCGGGAAGCCGGTCTGGTGGGTCAGAAGCTCAAGGAAATACGGAGCAGGGGCGTTCAACGTGACCTTGAGCGTATGGTCATCGACGGCTTCAACGCCGAGCTGGTCAGTCGGCTTCTTGCCACCGGCAATATCTTCGGCATTCTTGATGATGAACAGCATGCTGGCGTACCCGGCGGCTGTCTTCGGGTCCATCAGGCGGCGGAAGGTGAACTGGAAATCACCGGCCGTGACCGGATCGCCGTTCGACCATTTTGCGTCATCGCGCAGATGGAAGGTGTAGACCGTACCGTCTTCGGAAACATCCCAGGATTTGGCAACGCCCGGAACTGCTTCGCCGTTTGCGTTCTGAATAGTCAGGCCGTCATACAAGTCGCGCATGACATTGCCTTCAGCCACCGTCGAGGTGCGGTGATGATCCAGTGTCGCCGGATCAGTGTCGTTGCCGCGATTGAGAACGACTTCAGCCGAAGCTGCGCCAGCCAGCGCCAGAAGACACACACCTGTCAGTAGAAATTTACGATACATTTGAGAACCCCTCCTTTGAAATTTTTGGAATGGCCCGCATCTTATGGATAAGCGCGCCACTTGCAAGAGAACTTATCAACACTTTGACTTAATTAACATATTCACATTTTCTTGAGCGAATTAAGTGCTCGCATTCTGGTACGGAACTATGGGTTTTCGCCGGATTTACAAAGTAGAAATGCTCGCTGAGCGCGCCCGAAAAACGCCGTAATTTCCGCCGTTTGCGACGTTTGAATGTCAGCTGAAACGAGGTGGAAAAACGGTCCGATTCGCTGGAAGTTACATGCTCGTTTTCAGTGCTATTTCTCTGGTGCTTGGTGCCGCGAATATTCAGGGCTTAGCCATCGATAGCGCCGCAAGCGGTTGTCGCCATGTTTCAAGACAGATGGATATGAGTTAGTTCCATAATACATGTTATGTGATCGACGTATATAGCAGGGGTGGGTTCTAGCTTGAAGTGCGACTTGCGAACGATAACAATGAGTTATCCCAAGCAAGGAACCCGTCATGGACCGCACCTACGCGCATATTGACTTGGATGAGCGGCGCAAGATCGCGCGCTGGCGTATGGCAAATATTTCTGTCGAAACTATCGCCGAGAAACTTGGCCGTCACCGTTCAACCATTTTCCGTGAGCTCAAGCGCAATCAGTTTAACGATGATGAGATCAAGGATCTGACCGGTTATTACTGCACGGTTGCGGATCAGAAAGCGCGTGAGCGGCGATCGCGGCAACGCAAGCTCATTCGTTTTGCTCATTTGCGTCAATCGGTTGTCGACCGCATAAGCCATGGGTGGTCACCACAACAGATTGCCGGCAGAATGCGGTTGGAACGTCACCCCATTTCTGTCAGCCATGAAACGATCTATCAGTTTGTCTATTCTGCCGAGGGTCGGAAAGATGGGCTTTGGAAGTATCTGCCCGAGCGCCGTACCAAACGACGGCCACGACATGCAAGACGACGTCATGGACGCCGTTTTTCGCCGGAACTGAGCATCCTGCACCGTCCAGACGTAGTGGCCAAACGCAAACAGTTTGGGCATTGGGAATGTGATTTGATCCAGTTTCGCAAGAAGTTCGGCAAGGCCAATGTAACGTCTCTGGTCGAACGGGTCAGCCGCTTTACCGTCCTGTTGCGCAACAATGATCGTCAATCAAGGCCGGTGATGGACGGTGTGATTAGGGTACTCCAACCCCTGCCCCAAATGGCGCGTCGCTCGATCACCTTTGATCGGGGCACCGAGTTCACAGAATGGGCCTATCTGCAGGCAGGGACTGGATCGCAAACATGGTTTTGCGACCCACAATCACCCTGGCAAAAAGGCACTGTCGAAAACACCAACAGACGCACCAGACGCTGGCTTCCAAGAGACATCGACCCGCTGGCAATAACTGACCGGGATCTGACATTCATTTGCAGTCGCCTCAACAATACGCCGCGCAAATGTCTGGGTTACAAAACACCGGCAGAGATCTTCCGTCAGAAACTTGTCGCAAACAGACATCGCTATGAATAAACTCATACCGAAAAGTCGCGCTTCAGCCTGAATTCACATTTCAATAATTCCGATTGGTCGAACAAGGATTATGACGCGCTGATTATAAGATCGGAAACGATGACGACACCAGAGCGCGGGCTGAAACCCTTGCTCAGGCAGAGCGTATTCTGCTGAAAGAGGTTCCAGTCATCCCACTGCTCTACCCATCTTCACAAGCGCTCGTGGCAGACAAGGTTGAAGGCTACAGCGACAATCTGATGAACATACACGCAACCCGCTGGCTGTCTCTTAAAAGCAAATGAAATAAAGGCTGGTTGTATGGCCATCGCGCGGACAGGTCGCGCGGTGGCCTGATTCCAATGTTTCAATCAAAACAGGAAATGCTCTAGCATAGCACTTTCAACTGAATCAGTTTCCGACGAGATCAAAACGGTGGGGTATGAATCCAGCAATCGAGCAGCTCTTTCCCGGCTTTGAGACGCGGGAGGTGGAAACGAATGATGTTCGTTTCGCGGTCATGACTGGTGGTAAAGGCCTGCCGGTTCTGTTGCTGCACGGTTATCCGGAAACCATGGCTGCATGGCATCGCATTGCCCCTGAACTCGCCCGCTCCCGCACAGTCGTCGTGCCTGATCTGCCGGGCTATGGACGAAGCCGCATCACGTCCAATCCGGTTGGATCCGGATCAAAACGCCGGATGGCCGCTAGTCTGGTCGCGTTGATGCAGGCGCTCGGGCATGAGCGGTTTGTTGTGATCGGGCATGATCGCGGTGGGCGTGTCGCCTATCGCATGGCACTGGATCACCCGGACAAGGTGGTTGGACTGGTATCCGTGACAGTCGTACCGACTCCGGAAATGTGGGAAGGCGCCAGCAAGGCTTTCGGCATGGGGGCGTGGCACTGGTTCATGCTGGCACAGCCCGAACCGCTGCCTGAAATGCTTCTTTCCGGCAATCCTCGTTTCATGATCGATACGTCCTTGCAGAAGATGGCGCATGGTCTCAACAAGCTGCATCCGCTTGCACTTGCGGATTATCGGGAAGCCTTTGACAGTGCGGAAGTCCGGCACTGGATATGCGAGGATTATCGCGCAGGCGCAGGTGTGGATGAAGCTGACGATCTTGCGGACCGGGCGGCAGGACGGCGCATTCATGCGCCGGTTCTGGTTTTCTGGGAACAAGGCCGACGCTATGGCGGCGGGCGTGAACCGCTCGATATATGGGCAGACTGGGCCATCGATGTTGACGGCGAAGGACTGGTTGGCGGGCATCTTCTGCCTGAGATGGCTTCAGGTCCAATACTGACTCGGTTAGACCCGTTCCTGCGGAGAATCGATGCCTGTGCATTGGCGGCAGAACAAGTACGTGACCGTTAATCTTATTGAAAATCCCGCTATGTGGCTTTATGCGAAAGCAATCTTCCATATTTTTCCGTGGCAGAGACGTAATGAAATTTTATTTGCCGGGCCTAGCAGGAAATCTGTTGCGCCAGGCTGACACCCGCATCGGAGGAGAACCGGAATGGATTTCACCCTGACACGCCGTCAGACATTGATGGGACTTGGTGCGTTGGGCATCAGCACGGCTTTCGGCTCCCCTGCCCGCGCCGCGACGCGAAATCTGGCCGTTCTCCATCTGGCGAGCCATGCACCGAGCTATATCGCGCACGAGCGTGGCTATTTCAAAGATGCTGGTCTCGATATCGAGTTGAAGTTCTTTGAAGCCGCCCAGCCCATGGCTGTTGCCATCGCATCCGGCGATGCAGATTTTGGTGTGACGGCAATGAGTGGCGGTCTGATCAGTTTGGCCGACAAGGGTGCGATCAAGGTCATCGGCGGTGCGCTTGCAGAAGAAAAAGGCATTACCGGCAATGTCATTCTGGCCTCCAACAAGGCCTATGAAGGCGGATTGACGGACCCGTCCAAGCTGGCAGGACACAGTTTTGGCATCACCACGGCAGGATCGTCATTCCATTTCATGGCGCACAAGATTGCCAAGGCCAACAATATTCCTCTTTCTGAAATCCAGCTGCGGCCATTGCAGAAGCTCGGCGCTGTTGTGGGTGCCCTGTCGACCGGGCAGATTGATTCCTGGGCCATCCAGCCCAATATCGCCAAGAAGCTCATCCGTGAGGGCGCTGCAAAGCAGATCGGCCTCGTCTCAGACTATGCGCCGGATTATCAGGTCACGACAGCATTCACATCTACCAAGAATGCGAGCGACGAGCGCGCCATGACTGAAGCCTTCGTCAAAGCCTATTCCAAGGCTATCGATGACTATAATGCGGCCTTTGTCGACAACACGGCAGACGACGCTGCGCGCGACGACATTGCAAAGATCGTGCACAAATATGTCGAAAGCGACAGCCCGTTCGAGACGGCAAAACAAAACCTGATCGATGGCGCTATGCGCATCAACAAGGGGCTGGCCCTGTCGCTCAACAGCTGCGTGGAGCAGCTCGACTGGTTCCGCTCCGAAGGTATGGTCAAGGAAGCTGTGACACAGGAAAAGCTGTTCGACACATCCTACGTCAAGACAATTTGAGACTGACCAAGGCTGGCTGAAATTGAACATTCAGTGCCCGACAGGTTTTGTCGGGCACAAAGTCCGACGACAGGCATTCCAAACCGGGATGTTAGAGCGCATCCCGAAAAGTGTGAAACGGTTTTCGGAAAAGATGCGCGTTGAACCAAAAAGATAGAGCGCGGATTTGATCCAATCATATCGAAACGCGCTCTGACGTCGAAGGGCGGACTTTCTGACTGGAGTTGAAATGGATCTGCAACTGAAGAATATCAGCCATTCCTATGGTCCGGTCGAAGTTCTCAAAGATATATCGCTTACCATCCCGCAGGGGCAGATCGTCTGCCTGATCGGCCCTTCGGGCTGCGGAAAGTCCACACTCCTGCGTTTTCTGGGCGGTCTTGAGCGGCCATCTTCGGGCGAAGTGCTGCAGATAGGTTCGCCGCCGAAGGATTCACTCAATCCCCTCACCTATGTTTTCCAGCACTTCGCGCTGCTGCCATGGCGCAGCGTGGAAGGAAATATCAAGCTGGTGCTGGAGGATCACGGTCTTGGCCGGGCGGAAATGGACAGGATCGTAACCAATGTTCTGAAGCGCACCCGGCTGTCGGATTTCCGACAGGCATTGCCGAAGCAGCTTTCGGGTGGCATGCGCCAGCGCGTGGCGATTGCACGCGCCTTGTCGGTACGTCCTGCCGTAATGCTGATGGATGAGCCCTTGTCGGCGCTCGATAGCCAGACACGGGAACTGCTGATGGATGACCTGATTGCGCTGTGGACGCGCCAGCCATTCACCTCAGTCTATGTCACGCACAATCTCAACGAGGCAGTGCGGCTCGGTCATCGGGTGGTGGTACTGTCGCGAAGGCCGGGACGGATCAGGGAAATAGTCGATATCGATATTCCCCTTTCCGAACGTCATCTTGGCGACCCTGTTCTGGAAGAAAAGCAGAAGCAGCTCTGGGAGCTGATGCGGGCGGAAGCGCAGGCAGCAGATCAGGAGTTGATCAATGGTTGAGATCGCAGAAATGAAGCAGTCCAGCCAGGATGTTCGCCCGGTTCCTTTCCGAGGTGGCGGTTTCGCACCTCAGCCGGTGCGCCACATGGCCCTAATCCTGTTTATAGCGCTGCTGGCGCTGGCGGAAATCGGAACCCGCAGCGGCTTCATATCCAATCTGACATTGCCGCGCCCATCCGCCGTGCTGGAAACCTTCGTCCAGCTCTGGCAGACCGGCCTTCTGTGGCAGCATCTGCTGCCATCGCTGCGGCGGCTTGTTGTCGGCGCCAGTCTTGGCATCGCGGTCGGTGTGAGTCTCGGGGTAATGATCGGCTTGTTCAGCTATGTCCGCGCCGGTCTGGTGCCGCTCGTTGCCGCCCTCTTTCCGATCCCGAAGATCGCACTCCTGCCGCTTTTCGTGATCTGGTTTGGCATCGACGAAATGTCGAAATATATGCTCATTGCCTTCGGCACCTTTACGCCCACCGTCGTCGCCACTTACGGCGCGGTCGACAATGTGGATCGTTCGCTTGTGCGCATGGGCCAGAGCTTTGGTCTCGGATGGTGGTCGATCGTGCGCAAGATCATCCTGCCCGGCGCATTTCCTGCGATCCTGTCCGGGCTGCGAGTGTCGATCTCCATCGCCATCATTCTGCTGGTCGCAGCCGAAATGCTCGGCGCCCAGTTCGGCGTCGGTTCCTATATCCTTGAAGCCGGATCACTCTACGATCTCGAAAAGCTGTTTGCCGGAGTCACAATCCTGTCGGTGATGGGACTGATCGTCAATTTCATCATCGGGCAGATCGAGAAGCGTTTCCTGACCTGGCGCGGCTGATCGCAATAATATTTCGTATAGACATATTTTGTCGACAGAATGAAATGCGTTGTTCGCTTTTCGTTGCATGTTCTTACCGGGGCGTTATACGAAGGGACTCTATCGCAAATTTTTGCGTCTCATTTTAGATGGGCAAGACACCGCGTCTTGTCTGTTTCCCCATTCATGAGGCGCTACCCGAAAAGGAGCGGAAATATGAGCCGTTATGGCAAAGCACATCGTCAGTTCACCGGATGTGACGAGCGATGAGCGCCGAACCAAGCCGTATTCAGCCGGAAGAAACACGCAAGACCGCAATCGCGCTTAAGGATGTGCAGATTTCGTTCAAGCTGGCCGATGGCGGCCGCTTCGATGCTGTCGCCGAAAGCAATCTTGAAGTTGCTGAAAACGAGTTCGTGGCGATTGTCGGTCCGACCGGCTGCGGAAAATCCACATTGCTCAATGCCGTTGCCGGGCTTCTTGTACCGGCCAGCGGTACTGTCGAAATCAGCGGCCAGCGGCTGCAGGGTCTCAATCGCAAGGCAGGTTATCTCTTCCAGCAGGATGCCCTCATGCCCTGGAAGACTGTCTTGGACAATGTCTCCATCGGGCTGGAAATTGCAGGCACCTCGAAGGCTCAGGCGCGCGAACAGGCCCGTGAGTGGCTCGGTCGCGTCGGTCTTGCCAGTTTCGGCGACCGCTATCCGCATATGCTGTCGGGAGGACAGCGCAAGCGCGTCGGCCTTGCGCAAGTGCTGATCCGCAATCCGAAATATCTGCTGATGGATGAACCCTTCGGTCCCCTCGACGCACAGACGCGGGTTATCATGGGCGACCTTCTGCTGGACCTGTGGTCGCAGGACAAGAAGGCGGTCATGTTCGTGACCCACGATCTGGAAGAGGCTATCGCGCTGGCGGATCGCGTCGTCATCATGTCCGCCGGGCCGCGGGCCCGCATCATGGCCGAATATAAAATCCCCCTCGCCCGCCCGCGCGAGATTTCCGAAATTCGTCTCGACGACAAGTTTCACGAAATTCATCGCGAAATATGGAGCGCGCTCAAGGAAGAGGTTCTCAAGGGCTATCAGCAGACGAGTGGGGAAAAGAAATGAAAAAGCCTATGCTGTTTCTGGCGCAGCTCAGCGTGGCTGTCGCCGTTATTCTGGTCTGGCACCTCTTCACCGCCACCCATCTGCTGGGTAATCCGGCCAAAGCGAAGTTCTTTTTTGCGACGCCGGGCGATGTGGCGCAGCGCATCTACAAATGGTTCTCCGATGGAACGATCTGGTATCATCTCGGCATCACATTGCTTGAAGCCATGCTGGCCTTTGCCATTGGCGCAATTGGCGGCGTGCTGATCGGGTTCTGGTTTGCACGCAAGCCCCTGCTCGCAGCAATCTTCGACCCCTATGTGAAGGCAGCCAATTCGTTGCCGCGCGTCGTGCTGGCGCCGATCTTCGCGTTGTGGCTCGGCCTCGGCATCTGGTCGAAGGTGGCGCTCGGCGTCTCATTGGTCTTTTTCATCGTCTTCTTCAACGTCTATCAGGGCGTGAAGGAAGTGAACCAGACAGTGCTCGCCAATGCGCGTATGCTTGGCATGAACGAGCGCCAGCTCCTGCGCAATGTCTATCTGCCATCGGCGCTGTCTTGGATGTTTTCAAGTCTGCATACGGCTGTCGGCTTTGCCGTCGTCGGCGCGGTTGTCGGCGAATATCTCGGCTCGTCGGCAGGTCTCGGCTATCTGATCCATCAGGCGGAAGGCGTGTTCGACGTCACCGGTGTCTTTGCCGGAATGCTGGTGCTGACAGCATTCGTACTGCTCATCGATTGGGTCGTGTCCATCGTCGAGGAGCGCCTGCTTGTCTGGCGCCCGAAAGCTGCCGGACACAATGGTTAAGAGGATTCAAGGAGGAAACCATGAGGACAACACGTAGAGATATATTGCTGGGCGCCGCCGCTTTCGGGCTTGCGGGTATTGCCTCGCGCTTGCCTGCCTATGCGCAGAATGCATCGGCGACGCCGGAAAAGCCGGAGCTAATGTTCGGTGTTGGTGGCAAGCCGCTCTTCTATTACCTTCCCCTCACCATTGCCGAGCGCAAGGGTTTCTTTGAGGAAGAAGGCATCAAGGCGACCATCAATGATTTTGGTGGCGGCGCAAAGTCCCTGCAGGCGCTGATCGGCGGTTCGGTCGATGTGGTGACGGGCGCATACGAACACACCATTCGCATGCAGAACAAGGGACAGGACATCAAGGCCGTCTGCGAGCTTGGCCGCTTTCCGGGCATCTGCATCGGCGTGCGCAAGGATCTCGCCGGCGAGATCAAGACGATTGCCGATCTCAAGGGCCAGAATGTCGGCGTCACGGCGCCGGGCTCTTCGACCTCGCTTTTGCTGCAGTATGCGCTCATCAAGAACGGTCTGGCAGCAGATGCCGCTTCGATCATCGGTGTCGGCGGTGGCGCAAGCGCGGTCGCAGCCGTCAAGAAGGGCGAAATTGCAGCCCTCGTCCATCTTGACCCGGTCATCACGCGACTGGAAGTGGATGGCGACATCACCTTGCTTCTGGATACGCGCACCGTAGAAGGCACGCGCCAGCTTTTCGGTGGCACCAATCCGGCCGCGACCGTTTATGTGCAGCAGAGCTTCATCGATGCAAATCCGGTAACGACGCAGCGGGTCGTCAACGCTTTCGTCAAGTCGCTGAACTGGATTCACAAGGCTTCTGCCGATGACGTGGCTGATGCTGTGCCGGAAGAGTATCTGCTGGGCGACCGCGAGCTTTACAAAACCGGCTTCGAGAAGTCCCGCGCCATGTACTCCGAGAAGGGCCTGATTGCGGAAGACGGCTTCAAGAGCCTGTTCGAAATGCTCAAGGCGCTCGATCCGGAACTGGCAAGTGCGGATATCTCATTTGCGCAAACTTTCGATCCACGTTTCGTGGAAGCCGCAAAGGCATAATCCGCGTTGGGCAGGGGTATTCCCTGCCCTTTGCACCTTCGTCGACGGAAATTCAAAAGCGGCTCTTGGCAAAGCGCTCCTGCAGCCATTGCGCGGCTGGCCCCTGCCGTCGCCGCTTGTTCCAGATAAGCTCAAGCGCGACCGGATGCGCACCTTCGTCGAACTGCAGTTTCGGAATGACGAGTTCCGGTGCCAGCGGTGAATCCTGCAAAATATGTTCGGGAATGAATGCCCAGCCGATCCCCCGCGTGAGGATCTGCAGGATAACCCAGTGGCTCTCCACCCACCAGACCTCGGCACCCACTCGCAGACGACGGCTTTCAGCCGTATCACTGTGCTTTCGGGCCATGATCTGGCGAAACGATCTCAAATCTTCCCAGCTGACCGCCGTATGAGCCAGTTGATGCTCTCGCCCGCAGACGAGAACCAGAGGCACCCATCCGATGGTGTGGAAGCCAAGTTCATCCGGCATCTGCTCGGCGCGCCACATCACGCCGAGGTCCGCCTTTCCTTCCAGCACAAGCCCGCTTATTGCCGTTGACGGCGGAAAAGTAAGCTCCAGTTCGACATGCGGGTATTCCTGCGCGAAGGCTGCAAACAGCGTCGCGATAGCCGGTTCGGGATAAAGCTCGTCGATTGCAACCACGAGACGGCTTTCAACATGATCGCCGAAATTTCTGGCGACGGAAATCAGATGTTCACGCCGGGCAAGCAGCAACCGCGCTTCCGGCAACAGCCTCGCACCGGCATCTGTCAGCACCGGATTGCGGGATGCACGGCTGAACAGCTTGACGTCAAGATCGTCTTCCAGCGAGGAAACCAGCACACTGACGGCGGACTGCGCCTTACGCAAATATCGCGCAGCAGCGGAGAACGAGCCGTGATCCGCTGAGACCACAAAGGCCTCTAGCTGTTCGAGTTCGATACTCATTTATCGCAAATCCAGATAGTATCTAACTTTTCTTATCGCCAGAATAAGATAGAAGCACGCGCATTAACAACAGGGATTAAAGGAAATGCGCAGTTTTATGGACCGTGTCCGCCACGCAACGATGTTCGAAATCATCGGTCTGGCGATCTTCATACCCGGTTCCGCCTTCATTCTGGACAAGCCTGCAGCAGAGATGGGCGTGATCGGGGTTGTTTCGGCAACCACCGCAACCGTGTGGAATTTTCTGTTCAATCTGGGCTTTGACAAGGCGATGCTGCGTTTCACGGGTAGCGTCAACAAGAGCATGGCTGTCCGTGTTCTTCACGCAATCCTTTTTGAAGCCGGATTGATCGTGCTGCTGATCCCGTTCATCGCCTGGTATCTGGGAATTTCGCTGATTGCCGCCCTTGTGATGGATATAGCGATTGTCGTTTTCTATCTGGTCTATGCGTTTGTGTTCAACATTGCATATGACAGACTGTTCCCGCTACCGCTCGGGCAGACCGCAGAAGCGGTTTGACATCGCTTCAAGAGTGGCGCGGCCGCGCCTTAGAGGCTGAATCCAAAAGCGGCATATGTGTGCGAAAATGGTGATTTTAGAGTACCGGAGCACAATGTACTTTTGGGTACATGAGCACCGGAACGGAGACAAATTGCCATTTGCAGCCACACAGGGCGAGTTTTGGAGCGCACTCTCAACAGGGGGCGCGGCGCTTGCGCAGGTTTGCCTGCCGTTGCTCCCAGGCGATGAGCAGCAGGCTTGCCAGCACGATGAGGAATGCACCGGCAAACACATTTGCTGCCGGAACTTCCGCCCAGATGAGATAACCGTAGATAAAGGCCCAGATGAGCCCGCTATATTCCACTGGCGCCAGCGCCGAGGCGGGTGCATGGCGAAATCCTTCATAGAGAAGGAACTGGCCCAGCGTCGATACAAGTCCCAGACAGATCATCAGAAGCCAGCCGGAGAGATCGGGGTCCTGCCATGTCCACGGAAAGGACAGCGCGCAGGCCAGACCGAAAAGCAGGCCGGTGGCATACATCTGCGTCATCGTGGTTTCGCTGCGGCTGACGAGCCGGACAAGGATCGTGCTGCACGCCCAGCAGAAACCTGCCATGATGCACATGGCGGCGGGAATGAGATTGGGCGAATGGGTGGGATTAGCAGCAACCGTTACACCGACAAAACCGACGGCGCAGGCGATCCACCTCCCCGGTCCGATTTTCTCCTTGAGCACGAGGATCGACAGGAACATGACCATGATCGGTGCGGAGAAATAAAGCGTGGTCAGTTCTGCCAGCTCGAGATGGCGGGCCGCATTGTAGAACAGCAGCCACGCGCCAAGCATAAGTGCGGCACGAAGGACGATGGTGTTGCGATATGGGCTTCGGAAAATGGACGGATGGCGGCGATAGCGTATCAGTACGCCGGTAATGACTACGATCACCAAACTGCGCATGAACAATATCTGCGGCACCTGATAGGTCGCGACGAGCCATTTTACCATCGCGTCCTGAAGGGCGAAACAGGCGTAACCGCCGCAAGCAAGCGCGATGCCTGCGAGCGGTCTTGAGTTAACTGACCCGGTGACCATGGATTCCTCGATCCGGCCCTAGAATCCCTACTGCGGAAAGGGCCACGAACGCTGAATTTGCAGGACTGGAGCGTGTAAGCAAGGGGCTGATATATGACGGCCGCAGACAGGTGTGCCAATGTAGCTAGATTGCAACAAATTGGGAGGCTAAAACACCAGAGATCGATGCGCCGCAGTTCCTGCCGTCACGCCATCAGCGACCGACCAGGCGACGCTGTGCGCGCCACGGGTAATATCGCCCGCCGCAAAAATTCCGGGAACCGTTGTCGTCTTCAACCCGTCTGTCTGTATCGTTCTGCCGAGTGGCAGTTCATCCATTGCGCAGCCGAACGTGTCGGCAATCTGGCTGTTCAGCCAATTGCGTGGCCCGATGTAAAGCGCATTGAGTGGGACCAGTCGCCCATCTTCAAGCTCGATCTCTGAAATGTCGATCCCCTCGCCGTGCAACGCGCGGACCGGGCTGTGTTCTATCTTCACGCCGCGCCGTTCCAGTTCTGCGAATGCCTCCGCATCCGGCTCCAGTCCCTTGTCAATGAAGAAGGTTGTCGATCCCCATTCGGAGATCAGCATAGCCTGATGCACCGACATCGGCGACATATTGAGAACGCCAAGCTGATGGTCGCTGAATTCATAGCCGTGGCAATAAGGACAATGAATGACGGAATTGCCCCATCGCTCCGTGAGGCCGGGAATATCCGGCAGTTCATCCGATATGCCGAAAGCAAGGATCAGTCTGCGCCCTTCAATGATTTCGCCGCTATCAAGTTTGATCGCGAAGTTGTCGATTTCGCCATTACCGGAAACAGCCTTCCCTTGTGTGAACGTGACAGTCGGATAGGCTTCGACCTGCGCTTTTGCTGTTTCCAGCATGGACAGCGGGTTGCTGCCGTCCTGCGCAAAGAAACCATGCGAATGTTCGGCGAAACGGTTGCGCGGCTTTCCAGCGTCGATCACGCGGACAGATCGTCTGCCGCGCGCCAGATAGGTTGCGGCAGACAAGCCAGCGAAGCTGCCGCCGATAATGATTGCATCATGATGCATGACTGCTCTCCAGATCGAATGTTACGCCGCGCTCCAGCGCGCGCTGATGAAAATCCGCGCTCAGCATGGCCAGCGTGACCTCGCCAAAACGCTCCAGAAGAAGGTTTTCGGCGTCTGTGAATGCCTTGCTGAGCGAGGCATTGACTGCCTGCTCCACCAGACAGCCTGGCATTTCGGTGCGGTTTCCCATGGCCAGAAGCGCTGGTTCCCCGATGGCCTCGTAAATATCGCGCAAGGTAACCTTATTGAGGTCGCAGGCGATCTCCCACCCGCCGCCATGTCCCTTTTCCGAGCGAACATAGCCCTGCTCACGCAGGCCGCCCATGACACGTCTCACGACGACTGGATTGGTGGTCATGGCCTTGGCGAGAACCTCCGATGTGACCGGCCCTTTATGTTCCGCCATGTGGAGAAGGACGTGCAGAACGCCCGATAATTTGCTGTCTCTTTTCATGTAACTATAAATGTTACGAGAATCAGTAAATGTCAACACAACCAGTGAAAAGCATTGGGTCAGATAATTGTGATCGTTACGGAGTGGTTTGGATTATCTATAGATTTCAGGTTTGTAACGGCTGCCAAGACGGTAACGATTGCCAGCGTAGATCAGCTTGTTGACGGTCGCAACCGTTTCACCCGTCCATGTCCGGCGGTCCAGAAGCAGGCAGGCAATACCATCATCGAGACGCAGCAGACGCGCAATTTCCGCGTCTGGTGTTATCGCCGAAATGACCTGCTCAACCTCGGTCATCGGGGTGCTTTTCTGAAGATAATCGTAAGTCGTGATAGCCCGGAAGTCCTGCAATTCGTAATGCTGCACGAGGCTCGTATTGACGAACCGCTCCTCAAGTTGCACCGGCACCTCGTTTTCGAGGTGCACAATCAGCGAATGGGCGATGGGGATACTCTTATGCAGTTCGAACGCATTGAGCAGTTCGGGCGTCGGTTCGATAATGTCGAGGGTGACGACTTCGGCGCGGTGCTGCCCGCCGCGCGCCTTGATTTCGTTGGCGATGTTGACGACTTCGATCAGCGTCGTTTCCGGCTTCGGGGGCGCGACGAAAGTGCCGACGCCCTGAATACGCTTCAATATGCCCTGATCGGTCAGTTCGCGCAGGGCCCGGTTGACTGTCATCCGGGAAATGCCGAGTGCATCGACCAGTTCATGTTCCGAAGGCAGGCGATGATTACCGGGCCAGCGACCGGAGCGGATGTTGTCCAGCACCTGCGCCTTGACCTTCTCATAGAGCGGCCCGGCGGTTTCGGGCAGTTCCATGTCGGCGGCATGATGGGATTCCGATTTGTCGCCAGCACCCATGAGTCACATCCCTGTCCGTATGATCGTTTTCAAGCCGTTCGCTTCACCGGCAATCAGCCGGGCATAGGCGTCCGGAACCTCATCGAGCGAAATTTCCCGGTCGACAAGCTGCAACAGCGACGCCTCAAGATCGGGCAGGACTTTTGCAATTTCACGCAGTTCGTCCTGATAGGCATGGCAGCCGATCAGGCTGATCTCCCGCTCGACCAGACTATTCGGATCAAGCTCGATCATGCCGTGGGATATGCCGACCAGTGCCAGCGAACCGCCGCCGGAAAGCACGTCGAGCATTGCCTTGAGGACGCCGATATTGCCGGTGGCATCAATGGCATAGCGGATTGGCTGGCCATCGAGTGCGGCTTCAATTGCCGCCTTGTCGAGCGGAACCCTGGTTGCGCCGGTGACAGTTGAAACAAGACTGGCGCGCTGCTCGTTGCGGTCGCAGACCAGCACCGGGCCGTCATGCAGGTGGGAAAGAAGAAGCGCTGCAAGCCCGCCGATTGGCCCGCAACCCACAACGAGAACCGCCTCGCCCGACGGTACGCGCTGCTTGCGGATGGCGTGCAACGCCACCGAAAGCGGTTCGCCCATGGCGGCGACCACCGGGTTGATGGCCGGATCGTAATGAACGAGGAGCCGTGCAGGAAGTGCTGTCTCCTCGGCAAAACCGCCATCGCAGACTTCACCGATGAACCCCAGCGTCTCGCAGACATTGTGCCTGCCGCTTTTGCAGGACTGGCATTCGCCGCACCAGTAGCGGGAGTCCGCGATCACCGTATCGCCGGGTTTGAAGCTGGTCACGCCAGCACCAGTTTCAGTCACGACACCTGCAAATTCATGGCCTGCGACCGAAGGTGACTGGTTGATCCACTGCCCGGTCATGAAATTATGCAGATCGGAGCCGCAGATACCGGCAGCCGATACTTTCAGCCGGACCCAGCCCGGCTTAGGCCGCAACGGCGGGTCGATTGTCTCGACCTGCAAATCCTTCGCCGCATAGAGCCGGACAGCCTTCATCGTCAGCCTCCCCGGCTCTTTCTAGAGGTAATCCCTGCGGATTTCCGACACGGCGTTCTCGTGTGAGGAGAACCCTTCGTAACGCGCCAGTGTGCGGGCATGTTTTGCAAATTCCGGATAGGCGGAAGCCGTCACATAGCCGATGGACGACCGCTTGACGAAATCCGTTACCGAAAGCGGACCATAGGTCCGCGCCCAGCGGCTGGTCGGCAGCACGGCGTTCGGGCCAAGGCCGAAATTGCCGATGACGACCGGCGTGTGCGGTCCCATCAGGATTTCGGCAGCTTCGGTGATATGGCCGAGATGCGCGAACGGATCGGTAGAAAGAAGCTCCAGATGTTCCGGCGCATAGTCGTTGATGAACTTGTAGCTCTCTTCCACGGATGACGTCAGGACGATACCGCCATATTTGCCGGTAAGCACGGTTTTGGAGAAGCCGACGCGCTGTTCGGTCATGCGCGCCCAATGGTCCGGCAATGCAGCCAGCGCCTCTTCCGCGACGCGGCGGCTATGCGTGACGAGCCACGCCGACGAGTCCGGGCCATGTTCCGCCTCGATCAGGAGGTCGAGTGCCGCAAGTCCACCCTTCACCGTATCATCGGCAAAAATGACAGCCTCGGAAGGGCCAGCAGGCAGGCCGGGATCAATGACACCGCCAAGCAGGCGCTTGGCTGCAACCACCCATGGGCTGCCGGGGCCGACGATCTTGAGCGCCGGTTTCACCGTTTCTGTGCCATAGGCGACAGCAGCGACTGCCTGCGCGCCGCCGACCTTATAGACGGTTTCCACACCGGCAAGTCGTGCGGCAACGAGTGTTGCGGCATCGACCGAACCATCCGGTGTCGGCGGGGTGACGATGGCAAGATCAGGCACGCCTGAAACGACAGCCGGAACGGCGGTCATCATGGTGACGGACGGAAAGGCTCCCTTGCCACGCGGAATATAGAGCGCGACGGAGCGGATCGGGGTGAAGCGGTCGCCCGCAAAGGCGCCCGGACGCATTTCCTTCAGCCACATGGCCTCCGGCTTCTGCTCCTCGTGGAAATGGCGGATATTATCGATGCCGAACTGGATGGCGTCGATCACGTCTTTTTCCACCTTGTCGAACGCGGCATCGAACTCGGCTTCCGTTGCCTTGATGCTCGCCGGATCGACTTCTGCCTTGTCGAGATCGCGCGCAAAGCGGACAAGCGCCGCGTCGCCTTCGGTGCGAACGGCTTCGATGATCGGCTTGACCTTCTCGATAAAGCCCGACAGGTCGGTTTCCGAGCGCTTGAGAAGTTCGGCGCGCGCTGCGTCGTCCAGTTTAGCCAGTTCGTGAAAAGAAACATCGGACATGATCGGCTCCTTGCTGGTTGCGGAGGTGGCGCAACCGGTCATTTCGATTTGAGGAAGATGTCGAGCCCGACCAGCCGGTCGAGCAGAAAGATAGCAGCAGCGGCACAGGCGATGAAGACGACGGAGATGGCCGCAAGGTCCGGTGTGATGATGGACCGGATCGAATTGTAGATCTGCACCGGCAGCGTGACGATGCGTGCATCGACCAGAAGCAGGCTTACCAGAAATTCGTTCAGCGCCAGAATGAACATCAAGAGCGAGCCGCTGATGACGCCCGGCACGACGACCGGCAGTGTGACGAAGAAGAAGGTCGAGATCGGCCCAGCCCCGCAATTGGCGGCGGCGAGTTCCAGATCGGCATCGAGATTGGCGGCACTTGCCGTTACGGCCCAGATCATGAAGGGCAGATTGATGACGCAGGCTGCAATCCCTACCGGCCAGAGCTGGCCCAGAATTCCTGCCTGACCGAAAACCAGCATGAGACCGATGCCGGAACCGATCAGCGGAATGGTGAAGGGCAGCAGCAGGTAAATCTGGATTGTCTTTTCAAACCGCACGGCATATTTCGCTAGCGCTATGCCAGCCAAGGTCCCGACCGGAATGGCGACAATGGTGCAGATGAAGGAGACATAGAGCGAGCGCAGGAATGCATCCCAGAGGTCGCTCGTTCCGGCGATCTTCTGATACCATTTCAGCGAGACCCCTTCCGGCGGGAAGGTAATCATGTTGCCGGATGTGAAGGAGGCTCCAAGCACCACGATGGTCGGTGCGGAAAGCAGCACCAGAACGGCGATCACGAATGTCCATATGACGATGGATTTTGACAGTGGCGAGGTCATTTGCGCGCCCTCCCCATGGCAAGCGTACCGGCCCCGAACAGCGTGAACACGATCCCGACGAGGATGGAACCGACGCCGACCAGAAGCAGCCCAAGCGTTGCGCCCAGTCCCTGATCGGATGTGCGGAAGAACTGGTCATAGATCGCATTGGCGATGAAATCCTGCGACCCGCCGCCAAGAATGGCCGGTACGGCAAAATCGGTGAGCGACAGCGTCATTACCACCAGTCCAGCGCCGATCAGGCCTGGACGGGCCATAGGCAGGACAACATGGGCGAAGGTCCGCAGCCAGTTCGCACCGAGCGAACTCGCCGCCGCTTCCATTTCCTCCGGTATGGCCGTCAGGGCTGGCGCCAGCATCAGCACGGCGAATGGCAACATATATTGAATGAGGCCGAACAGAACTGCCGGATAATTATAGAGTAGCCGCATTGGCGCGATACCGACAAGGCCAAGCGCTTCGTTGACCATGCCCTGATTACCGAGAATGATGAGCCAGCCATAGGCGCGCACGACCTGACCAATGAAGAAGGGCAGGAACAGCGCGATCAGCAGGAATTTGCGCAATGCAGCCGATGGCGTGCGCACCATGAGATAGGCATAGGGAAATGCCAGAAGAAGCGTGAATGCGGTCACGACGAGCGAGCCGAACAGGCTGCGCCATGCCACGGTTGCAAAGAGGCTTTCCGTCAGTGCGCGCTTGTAATTGGCGAGCGTGTAATAGTCCGACATCAGGAACGTCGAAGTGTCGAGCGTGCGCAGGCTGGTATCCGCGATCTGGATCAAGCCCAGCACCAGCAGTCCGACCAGAACAATCGCCGGAAGCAGCATCAGATAAGGCACGGCGCGATTGAACCGCGCGGGCCACAAAAAGGCTGCGATTGCTTCCAGCGCGTCCATGATGCGCCATGTCATGGGATAGGCAGTGCGTGCCGCTCGCATGTTTCAATTCCTGAATGTTTGCCCGAAATGTTTGCCCGGATATGTCGGGCATCAGGATCGCCCTTTCGGGCGACCCGTCTTGTTTTCACGGAGCTGGATCAGCCCTGCATGATGGCCTTGAACTTCGAGAACCATTCGCTTTCGTTTTCCACCTGCACCTTTGCCGAAATACGGATGAGGTGTTTGAAATCCTCGTCCTTGGTCGGATAGGCCGGGTCGTTCACCAGATCGGCGGGCGGGGTCAGGCCCGGCACGACACCCGGCAGGCCAAGGCCGTCGAGCCAGACCTGCTGCGCATCCTTGGTAAGCGCGAAATTGATATATTCCTTGGCCCAGTAAAGTTCGTTTTCCGGTAGGCCCTTTGGAATCCAAAGGCCGTCTGTGTCGAACTTCGCGCCCTCTTCCGGAACGGTCCAATCGATCTTGACGCCGTTCTTCTGGGCTTCGCGCGCATTGGTGGAAATGGTGCAGGCCAGATCGATTTCGCCCTTCTGGAACCAGGTGGTGAAATCCGGGTCTTCGCCGAGAAGCGGCTGCTGCTGCTTCACCTTGGTGATGAAATCCCATGCGGGCTGCATGTTGCCCGGAATGTCTTCCAGCTTGCCGCCACCGGCAACCTGCGCCGGGAAGTGGAAGCCGATGCCATCATTATAGAGCGCAATGCGTCCCTTGAACTTCGGATCGAGCAGAGCGTGCCACGACTTCGGCGGGCCATCCGGGAAGGCTTCCGGACGATAGGCCAACACATAGACATAGCCATAGGTGTTGACGATCGGATAGCCGTCGAGACCAACCGGCTTGGCAAGATCGGTGGTGTTCTTGAGATTGGACAGGTCCGACAGGTCTTCCGTCACGCCGCGCAATGCCGATTTGGTCGCATTGGTGGTCGTATCCCAGTTGACGTGGATCGGTGGAACACGCTTCTGCGCGACCGCAGCCCAGAGCTTCGGCTGGATTTCGTTGTCTTCCGTCAGGTCGTGACGGATGGAAATGCCGGTCTTGGCAGTAAACGGATCGGAAACGCCGGCTTTAAGCGCCTCCACCCAGCTGCCACCCCAGGCGCGCACGATCAGTTCCTTCGGCTTTGCCGGCTCTTCAGCAAATGCGCGCGACAGGCCGAGCGATGTCGTGCCGGCTGCAGCGGCAAAAGCGCCTGCGCTTTGCAGGAAGCGGCGGCGGTCGAGTATCAGAAAAGGTTTCTTCAGATTGCTCATTTTGTTTCTCCTCTGGAGTTTCCCCGTAACGTTTTAGTTCATGCGGCAAAGACGATGAGATCGCGGGCGTTCCAGCCAAGATGCACGGTTTCACCTTCCGCAAACTGGCTATGGCCGATGGGATCGTGGTCGAAGACGCGCATCAACACGTCTCCCAAGGCAGGAACCCGCAATTCATAGACGATGCGTTCGCCTTCAAAAATCGCGTCGGTAACGATGCCTTCAAGCACGGTATCGAGTTCTGCATGTGCCGCGGCGCTGCCGCCAATACGGATCTGTTCGGCGCGGATTGCACACGAGACATTTGCGCCGGAGCCAATCGGTCCGCGCCCCTCGCCTGCCACACCTACCAGAGCTATTCCGGCATCGACCCGCACGAGATTGCTGTCGAGCGAAGACGCCTTGCCGGAAATGAAATTGGTGACGCCGATGAAGTTCGCCACAAAGGCGTTGGACGGATTGCGATAGGTCTCGGATGGCTGTGCCATCTGCTGAATTTCGCCACCATCCATGACGATGATTTCGTCAGATACGACGAGCGCTTCGCGCTGGTCATGGGTGACATTGATGGTCGTAACGCCAAGTTCTCGCTGGATGCGGCGAAATTCAAGCTGCATTTCCTCGCGCAGCTTGCGGTCGAGTGCCGCCAGAGGTTCGTCGAGCAGAAGCAGGTCCGGTTCGAAAACGAGGGCGCGCGCGATGGCGACACGCTGCTGCTGGCCACCGGAAAGCTCGTGCACGCGCCGTTCGCCGAGGCCGTTCAGACGAACGAGGTCGAGATAGCGTTCCACCCGCTCAGGGATAGAACGCGCATCGAAGCGGCGCATTTTCAGCGGAAAGGCGACATTTTCAGCGGCCGTCATATGCGGGAAAAGCGCAAGCTTCTGAAAAACCATGCCGATGGAGCGCTTGTGCGGCGGTACGGCGCTGACAGCTTCATCGTTGATGAATATTTCACCGATGCTCGGTTTCTGGAAACCGGCGATGAGGCGGAGAAGCGTCGTCTTGCCGGAGCCGGATGGCCCGAGAATGGTCAGAAAACGGCCCTTGGCGAGATCGAAAGATGCCGCACGCACGGCATGGAAGCCGTTATAGATCATGCTGACATTGTTGACCGATACGGCAGCCGGTCCGTTGGAGACTTTACGGCCAGTTCCGGTTTCGGTTGTATTCATCGTTGTTTCCCATTTCAGTCAAAGTACCGGAAGGTATTTTATGAAGTTATTTCAATCCTGTTTCACAATCCGCTGATATTCCGCTGGAGAGTATCAAATGGATGCAAGGTAGCCTCCGTCTATCGGGATCACCTGCCCCGTGACATACGACGACGCAGCGCTTGCCAGAAACACCACAGCGCCCGCAACATCTTCCATCGCGCCGAAACGGCCCTGCGGAATCTTGCCCAGCATCGCCTTCTGCCAGTCGTCATTCTCGTAAAACACATCGGTCATGGCAGTGCGGAAATAGCCCGGCGCAATGCCATTGACGCGGATGCCGGAAGGCGCCCATTCTGTCGCCAGAGCATGGGTCATGCCCATGAGGCCGGATTTGGAAGAACCGTAGGGAGCGGCGGTTGGCACACCGACATAGGAGGTCAGCGAGCACAGATTGATGATCGTTCCCCCCTTTCCGCTGTCCGTCATCTGGCGGGCAGCAGCCTGCGCACAGAAGAACGCGCCTTTGAGATTGGTCGCCACGATGCGGTCCCAAAGCGCCTCGTCCACATCGAGCGAGGGGCGGATTTCTTCATAGCCTGCATTGTTGACTAGAATATCAAGACCGCCGAGCGCTTTCGAGGCTTGCGCGACAGCGGCTCCACAGGCGGCAACATCGCGCACATCGAGCGAAAGGGTGGCCGAGGCGCGGTCATGGGCGGCGATACGGGATGCCGTTTCGGAGAGGTCGTCGGACTTGCGCGCTGTAATGGCGACATCGGCACCAGCCGAGGCTAGCGCTTCGGCAATGGCCTGTCCCAGTCCCCGGCTTGCACCGGTAACCAGCGCTTTACGCCCGCGAAGGTCGAAAAGCGATAAAACCTGCATCATGTTCCCCTGCGGACCTTTGGCAAAACAATATTGTTGCCCGAACTTCTAACTGTTCCGGGTCGAATGTTTAGCAATTTTTTGTGGTCTGCCCAGCATAGGAACATCTTTTTCATAACTTGTCTATACATATATATACAAAATTGGATTTTAGTCTTAGAACTTCTCTCCCAAAGGCGCGCGACAAGTGACGCGCTGCACCAGAGGAGAACGTGAATGGCGCAGGAAAATGCCCGGTTTGGCGATCTGATTCGGCCCGAAATCCGTGGTCTCAGCCCCTATAATGCCGGTCTCACCATTGCCGAGGTGGAGGCGCGCTATCATCCTCCGGCAATCGCAAAACTCGGCTCCAACGAGAACCCGCTTGGACCGTCACCCAAGGTGCAGGCGCTCTTTTCCGGTGCCCATGATCTGCTGCGGCTCTACCCCGACCCGTCGGGACGCGAACTGGCGCAGGAAATTGCGATCGAGTTCGACTGGCCGCAGGACCGCATCATTCTCGGCAACGGATCGGAAGACCTGATCGGCGTAATCTGCCGCACCGTTTTGCGGCCGCGCGACCGGGTGGTCACACTTTACCCGTCCTTTCCGTTGCACGAGGATTATGCGACGACCATGGGGGCAAGTGTCGAACGGGTTGAAGTGACGCCGTCGCTTGAAGTCGACGTTGATGCGCTGGTGGCTGCAGTTGCGACCGCTCCACGTCTCGTGATGTTCGCAAATCCGCTCAATCCAGTCGGGAGCTGGCTGACACCGGAGGCTTTGCAGCGCGTTGTCAATGCGGTCTCGCCGGAGACGTTGCTGGTCGTTGACGAAGCTTATGCTGAATATGCAGCCGGTGACGATTATCCGTCTGCCGCCACACTTCTGCGCGACAGTGGCCTTCACTGGGTGGCGCTGCGTACCTTCTCCAAGGCTTATGGGCTGGCCGGTGTGCGTCTGGGATTCGGGCTTGTCAGCGACCTGGAATTGCGCGGGTTTCTGGACCGCGCCCGCACACCTTTCAACGCCAATGGCATTGCACAGACTGCGGGGCTGGTTGCGCGCCGGGATAAAGACCATCTCGCAAAGGGTATCGCGCTTGCGCTTAGCGAGCGGGACCGGATGGCCGGTTTCCTGAGCGATCGACAAATCCGTTTTGCGCCCTCCAAGGGGAATTTTCTGTTCATTGACGTGAAATCGGATTCTGTTGCGTTTGCCGAAAAACTGCTGGAAGACGGCGTCATCGTGAAGCCTTGGAAGCAGCAGGGCTACACGACTTTCATCCGCGTCAGTGTCGGCGCACCGGAAGAAAATGATCTTTTCATGCGCACTTTCGAAAACGCCACAGGACTGGCTTGAGTTTGAAAGCAGGTTTCGGGAGGCTGTCTCCTGATCTCGTGCTAGAAAGGTCTCATGAGAGACCTTTTCGACCAGATTGAACCGCGTAAAATCCTGGCGCCGGGCGCCGTGCTTCTGCGTGGCTTTGCGCTTCCAAGTGAGGATGCTGTTCTGAAAGCCGTGGCCGATGTTTCTGCCGTGGCCCCCTTTCGCCATATGACCACGCCGGGCGGATATCGCATGTCGGTTGCGATGACGAATTGTGGAGAATTCGGCTGGGTCACGGACCGGACCGGCTATCGCTACAGTACCGACGATCCGGAAACCGGCCTTCTCTGGCCGACGATGCCGGATTCCTTCCGCGCGCTTGCCCAAACTGCTGCTCGTGAAGCCGGTTATCCTGATTTTGCGCCGGATGCCTGTCTCATCAATCGTTATGAACTGGGTGCGAAACTTTCATTGCATCAGGACAAGGACGAACAGGATCTCAACAATCCGATTGTTTCGGTGTCGCTCGGTCTGCCTGCGACTTTCCAGTTTGGCGGGTTGAAGCGAACCGACCCGATTGCGAAATATATCCTGCATCACGGTGACGTGGTTGTGTGGGGCGGACCTTCACGTCTCTTCTATCATGGCATACTCACCCTGAAGCGCAGCGAGCATGAAAAACTGGGTCCGTTTCGCCTCAATCTGACATTCAGAAAATCGCGCTGACAGTTGCCAAACGCGGTTTTCGGAACGGACAAGCGACAGAAATCGCCTTTTAATTGCGGCGAAGGACCGTTCATTGTGCGGCGATTTTGTGGCAAGTGGAGTTTTAGTTAAACGCCCCGCCGTCGCTTTTACTCTCCGGACGCTCCTTCGCAACCTTATCGCGGTAGCCACTGGCTCGGTAGGCGGCAATCGGTTCGATGGCCCCGCCGGTGCGGCGACGTGCTTCCGCGAGGATCGGTTCGCCGTCGGTTCTATAGGCGCGTTTCAGGGTATCGGATGCCATCAGCGCATCGTTTTCCTGCTGATAGGTTTCCAGTGCCTCACGATCCACCAGAAGCGCCTGCGCATAGGCACGGCGGATTTCATTGGCGGATGAGATCAGGCTCTCCAGCGGGTCGGTCACATTGTGCGACTGGTCGATCATATGGGCCGGATGGAAGTCGGCCACACCACGATAATCTGCATCCACCAACTCATTGAAAACAAGGAATAATCGATACGGATCGATAGACCCGGCATCGAGATCATCGTCGCCATATTTGCTGTCGTTGAAATGGAATCCGCCGAGTTTCCCGAACTGAATCAGCCGCGCAACGATCATTTCGATATTGGTGTTGGGCGCATGGTGGCCAAGATCGACCAGACATTGTGCCTTCGGCCCTAGTGTCGAGGCGATGAGGTAATTGGTGCCCCAGTCCTGCACCACCGTCGAATAGAAGGCCGGTTCATACATTTTGTGTTCGGAGAACAGGCGCCAGTCGTCGGGTAGTGCGTGATAGATTTCACCCATGGAAGCCAGATAGCGCTCAAAGGCGCGGGTGAAATTCTGCTGGCCCGGAAAGTTGGAACCATCGCTCACCCAGACGGTCAAGGCTTTGGAACCTATGGCTTTTCCGATTTCGATACATTCGATATTGTGCTCTACGGCTTGCGCCCGCACTGCCGGATCGACATGGGTAAGCGACCCGAATTTGTAAGAAAGATTCTGGTCTGCGCCGTCGGCAAATGTATTGGAGTTCATGGCGTCGAAGCCGAGACCAAGCGCTTCGGCATGGGCTTTGAGCTTCTTCGGATCGGCCTTGTCCCATGGAATATGCAGGGAAACATTCGGTGTGGCACGGCAAAGCTCGTTGATGACGGCGCAATCATCGAGCTTGTCGAAAATGCCGCGCGGTTCGCCCTTTCCCGGAAAGCGCCCAAAGCGGGTGCCGCCTGTGCCTGTGCCCCATGAAGGCACGGCCACGTAATAGGCCGCCACCTTGTCTGTAATCGTGTCGATCTCGATGCCACGGCGCAAAAGCTGTTCGCCGAGCGCCTGATAATCACTCTTCAATGCATTTTCGAAACCGGAATTATGCTCGGCGATGAAATCTGCCGCAATGCGTTGCTCGGACATGGTTCCTCCCAGAATGTCCAGATTATATGGTCAGCGCGGAAAACTCTGCTGGTTTCCGGCGTCGACATTGATGATGTTGCCGGTCGACTTGGCCGAAGCATCGCTTGCAAGAAAGTAGATGGCTTCGGCAATGTCTTCGGGGAAGACATTCAGCTTCAGCATGGAGCGCTTGCGATAATGTTCCTCAAGCTCGGAAACATCAATCTTCGAGGATGCTGCACGCTGTTCGCGCCACTCGCCGTCCCATATCTTGGAGCCGCGCAGGACAGCATCCGGGTTGACCACATTGACGCGGATTCCGGCATCTGCACCTTCCAGCGCCAGACAACGCGCCAGATGGATTTCTGCGGCCTTTGCAGCGCAATAGGCCGAAGCATTGGGCGAAGCTGCAAGCCCGTTCTTCGAGGCGACAAATACCACATTGCCGCCGATTTGCTGGCGGCGGAACAAGCGAAACGCCTCCCGCGAAACGAGGAAGTAGCCGGTCGCCAGAATGTCGATATTGCGGTTCCACATGGAAAGTTCGGTGGCTTCTACCGGCGCGGATGATGCAATACCAGCGTTGGAAACCAGAATGTCGATGCCGCCTAGCTCGACACTGGCTTCGACAAACGCACTCGCGACGCCTTTTTCGTCGGTGACGTTCAGTTCGACACTGCGCACCTGATCGGCACCAAAGCGCTTTACGAGATTTTCGTGAGCGATTTTGAGCGATCCTGCATCGATATCCGCCAGAACCACGCAAGCACCCTCGCCTGCCAGCCGTTCTGCTGTGGCAAAGCCGATGCCACCAGCGCCGCCGGTAATGAATGCAATGCGCCCCGCGAGGCTCTTCGGCTTTGGCATGCGCTGCAGCTTGGCTTCTTCAAGCAGCCAATACTCGATATCGAAGGCTTCCTGTTCAGGCAGGCCCTGATATTCCGATACGCCGGATGCACCACGCATCACATTGATCGCGTTGACATAAAACTCACCGGCGATGCGCGCAGTCGCCTTGTCGCGTGCGAAGGACAGCATGCCGACACCGGGGATCAGGAAAATTACCGGATTGGGATCGCGCATCTTCGGCGAATTGTCGTGCTTGCACGCCTCGTAATAGCGCTTGTAGTCGGCGCGATAGGCTTCCAGTGCACCCTCAAGTCCGGCAACCACGGCATCGATATCGGGCTTGGCCGGGTCGAAATTAACGACCAGCGGACGGATTTTGGTGCGCAGGAAATGGTCCGGGCAGGAGGTGCCGAGTGCCGCGAGCGGATGCAATTCTTTCGAGTTCACGAATTCCAGCACGGCATCCTGATCATCGAAATGACCGAGCTTGCGCTCATCCTTTCCGATAAGTCCGCGAATTTCCGGCATCAGCCGCGCGGCAATGGCCCGGCGCTCGGAAACTGGGAGGCTCTGCGTGACAGCGCCGCCGAAAGCAGGCTTGCCTGCCGTCTTCTGATCCAGCCATTCAATGGCCTTGTTGATGATGGCGAGCGTGGTTTCGTAGCAGGCTTTAGCATCATCGGCCCAAGTGAAAAGTCCATGACTTTCAAGGACAACGCCCTTTGCCTTGGGATTTGACTTCACGAAGGCTTCAAGGTCAAGACCGAGCTGGAAGCCGGGACGACGCCACGGTAGCCAGCCGATTTCGCCACCGAAAATCTCGCCCGTCAGTTCACGGGAATTCCGGGATGCGGCGATTGCGATGACCGCATCGGGATGCATATGGTCCACATGCCTGAAGGCGACAAAACCATGCAGCGGCGTATCAATGGAAGCGGCGCGCGGGTTGAGATTGAAGGTGCAGTGCGGCAGGAAACCGACCATGCGGTCCTCGTCCTCGACACCCTTATAGATACCTTTCAGCGCGTCGAGCTTGTCCTGATAAAGCGTGGCAAAGCCATCGAGCTTGATTGTGCCGACATCACCGCCCGAACCCTTGACCCAGAGAACCTGAACTTTTTCGCCAGTCAGCGGATCGGTTTCCTCCACCTTGGCGGAAGTGTTTCCGCCGCCGTAATTGGTGATGCGCTTGTCGGAACCGAGCAGATTGGAGCGGTAAAGCAGCTTGCCCGGCTCATCCATCGTTGCTGCTCTGGCGTCATCCCACCGGTTTTCGAGAAGCCTGCTCTGGGCCACCATGTCATCCTCCCAAGTCTGTTATGGTGAATCGCAAGCCGCCTGTACGTTGCATGCCCGTTCAATGTGCCAGCGATCATGTTGCGGCAGATATGACGTATCAAACGAATTGCTGTCAATCACAAACGATCATAATCAATCATTAATGTGATTATCGTGCGCCATTGTGATTGTTTATGATTGACAGGCGCGACATTTATGCCCGATACAAAGACAAGGAGGAGCCATGCACGAAAGAGAGCGCCACCGCATCATCCTGAGTGCTGTTCAGGAAAAGCCGGTGATTACCATTCAGGATCTGGTGGAATTGACGGAGGCGTCGGAAGCGACCCTTCGCCGGGATATTGCTTCTCTCCATATGCAGGGCCGTATCAAGCGCGTGCGTGGTGGCGCAGAGGCTATTCATCCGCCGCAGTTCGGCAATCTTGCGGGCCGTCCTTTCAAGGTTTCGGAATCGGAAAACGCGGATTGCAAGCGCGCAATAGCTCGTGAAGCGGTTGCGCTGTGCGAGGAAGGCGACAGCATCATCATTAATGGCGGGTCCACGACTTTCCAGATGGTGCATTATCTTGCTCCGCGCCGCCTTCAGGTGCTGACCAATTCGTTTGCCATCGCCGAACATCTTCTGCACCAGTCGAAAAGCACGGTGATCGTGCCCGGCGGTGCGATCTATCGCGACCAGAGCCTTATCCTGTCACCTTTCGACAATGACGTTATTCGTAATTTCTACGGACGGCGCATGTTTATGGGCTGTCAGGGGATCAGCCCGCTCGGCGTCATGGAATCCGATGCGCTGATCATCCAGAGCGAACAGAAACTGATGGGCCAGGCGGACGAACTTGTCCTGATGGTCGATTCAACGAAATTCACACGCCGTTCCAGCCTCATCCTTTGCCCTCTCGACCGGGTCAGCACGCTGATCACCGATGACGGCATTTCGGATGAAGCGCGGCGCATGGTGGAAAATGCGGGCATCCGGCTCATCGTGGCGCAGGTCTCCGCAAATGCTGGCAAGGGCGACCCACGGGAGGATTCCGCCGAGGTGGCCTGAGCCGGAACAAGCGAAACATATGTCTTTATACTGGGAGGAATGAGACATGAAACTTTTCAAGAAACTGGCATTAGGCACTGCACTGGCCGTTGCCTTCATGGCTGCCCATGCGCAGGCCGCCGACATGAAGATCGGGCTTGTTGCGAAGTCGCTCGGCAACGGCTTCTTTGAAGCTGCCAACAAGGGCGCGCAGGAAGCTGCGAAGGAACTGGGCGGCGTAGAGGTCATCTATACCGGCCCGACCACCACGACGGCGGAAGGTCAGATTGAGGTCATCAATTCCCTGATCGCGCAGGGCGTGGATGCCATCGCTATTTCGGCCAACGACCCGGATGCTGTCGTCCCTGCCCTGAAGAAAGCCGCACAGCGCGGCATCAAGGTGATCTCGTGGGATTCGGGCGTCGCACCTGAAGGCCGTATCGTCCACCTCAACCCGTCTTCCAACGAACTGATCGGCAAGATGTGTCTCAAGCTCGCAGCCGATCACCTGCCGGACGGCAAGGGCGATTTCGCGATCCTGTCTGCCACCACCACCTCGACCAACCAGAATATCTGGATTGGCGAGATGAAGAAGCAGCTCAAGGACTTCCCCGGCCTCAATCTGGTGACCACCGTTTATGGTGACGACCTGGCCGACAAGAGCTACCGCGAAGCGCAAGGACTGCTGACTTCAAACCCGAATGTGAAGGTCATCGTGGCACCGACGACTGTTGGCGTTCTCGCTGCCTCGCAGGCCGTGAAGGATGCAGGCAAGATTGGTGATGTCTATGTGACCGGCCTTGGTCTTCCGTCCGAAATGGCCGGCGCCATCAAGACGGGTGCAACCAAGGAATTCGCCATCTGGAACCCGATCGACCTTGGCTATTCGGCAACCCAGATTGCCTATCATCTTGTAAAGGGTGATGCCGATGGCAAGCCGGGCTCGGAAATCGAAGCCGGACGCATGGGCAAGATCAAGATTGGTGACAATGGCGAAGCCGCAATGAGCGATCCGTTCGTCTATGACGCGTCGAATATCGACGAATTCTCCAAGGTCTTCTGATCGGTAAGCGCGTCCCGAAAAGTGGAAACCGGTTTTCGGAAAAGATGCGCGTACAAAAGAAGCGGCATTGGATATGCAACCCCAATGCCGCCTATCGTTTTCCAAACCCGACTTCAGGTATCTGCTATGAATGCAGCCTTTCAATCCAGCGGCCTATCCGGCGGAGAGCCGACGCTTTCCACCACGGATCAGCCCATTCTGGAAATGCGCGGCATAGCCAAGACGTTTCCGGGCGTGCGTGCGCTTGATGACGTGAACATCGCGCTTTATCCCGGCAAGGTGACGGCGCTGATCGGAGAGAATGGCGCTGGCAAATCCACGCTTGTGAAAATCCTGACTGGGATCTATCAGCCCGACGAAGGCGAAATCTTCATCGACGGCAAGCCGGTGCATTTCGCAACTGCACAGGATGCGACCGATCACGGCGTAACGGCCATTCATCAGGAAACCGTGCTCTTCGACGAATTGTCGGTGGGTGAAAACATCTATCTCGGCCATGCGCCCCGCACGAAGTTCGGTTTCGTCAACTGGAAGGCTGTTTATGCACGCTCGCAGGCGTTGCTTTCGTCGCTCGAAACGACTGTCGATGCCCGTATCAAGCTGAAAGAACTGTCCATTGCCCAGCGCCATCTGGTCGCCATTGCCCGCGCGCTGTCGGTGGATTCGCGCATCGTCATCATGGATGAGCCGACCGCGGCGCTCTCGCGCAAGGAAGTGGACGATCTGTTCCGCATCGTGGCGCGGCTAAAGGCACAGGACAAAGCCATCCTGTTCATCAGCCACAAATTCGATGAAGTATATGAAATCGCCGATAATTACGCGGTTTTCCGCGACGGGCACGCCGTCGGCCACGGCACGCTTGCTGATACGCGGCAGAATGAGATTGTCCGCATGATGGTCGGGCGTTCTGTCGAACAGGTTTTCCCCAAGCAGGATGTCGCCATCGGCAAACCAGTGCTCAAGGTCGAAAATTATTCGCATCCAACCGAATTTCGCGACATTTCCTTTGAGCTGCGCAAGGGTGAAATCCTTGGCGTCTACGGCCTTGTGGGGGCCGGTCGCTCGGAATTTGCACAATCGCTGTTCGGCATCACTAAGCCTTCCCATGGCCGCGTGACGCTCGAAGATCGCGAGATCAGCATCCGCCGTCCCGGCGATGCGGTGGCGCATGGCATCGTCTATGTGCCGGAGGAGCGCGGACGCCACGGGGCCGTGCTGCAACTGCCGATCTTCCAGAATGTATCGCTGCCGTCGCTTGCCCGCACCTCGCGCAATGGTTTTCTGCGCATGGCGGAAGAACTGGCGCTGGCGCGCAAATATGCCGAGCGTTTCGACCTGCGCGCCGCCGCCCTTTCCGTACCGGTAGGTACGCTGTCCGGCGGCAACCAGCAGAAGGTCGTCATCGGCAAGTGGCTCGCGACCAATCCGAAGGTCATCATTCTCGATGAGCCGACCAAGGGCATCGATATCGGTTCCAAGGCAGCGGTTCACGCCTTTATCAGCGAATTGGCTGCAGAAGGGCTCAGCATCATCATGATCTCGTCGGAACTGCCGGAAATCATCGGCATGTCTGACCGTGTGATGGTCATGCGCGAAGGGCTGATGGGAGGCATCTTTGAGCGCGCCAGCCTCGACGCGGAAGTGCTGGTGCGCGCCGCCACCGGAAACACGGAGTAGACGATGAAACAGTCGCTCAAGCAGCGCGAACTCCTGCTTCTTGTCATCATCGCTATTCTGGTGGGGCTGTTCGCAAGCCGCGCTCCGGGTTTTGCCAGCGCGCATAATCTGGTGAATATTTTCAACGACACGTCCATCCTCATCATTGTCGCGCTTGGACAGATGGCGGTGATCCTGACCAAGTCTATTGATCTGTCGGTCGCCGCCAACCTCGCCTTTACCGGCACGGCAGTGGCGATGCTGAATGCGACCTATCCGGGCCTGCCGCTCGTGTTTCTCATTGTGCTGGCCATCGGCATCGGCGCGGTTCTGGGCGCCATCAATGGCATTCTGGTCTGGAAGCTCAACATTCCGGCGATTGTCGTCACGCTTGGCACGCTTACCATCTATCGCGGCATGGCTTTTGTGCTCTCCGGCGGCGCGTGGGTGAACGCGCATCAGATGACCGCACCCTTCCTCAACACGCCGCGCACGTCCTTTCTTGGCCTGCCGCTCCTCGGCTGGACGGCGATCCTGATTGTGGCGCTCGTCTATGTACTGCTGACGCGGACATTCTTCGGCCGCGCGCTTTATGCTTCCGGCGGCAACCCGACCGCCGCCGTCTATGCCGGGATCGACGTCGGCCGCACGCGCTTCTTCGCCTTCGTGCTGTCGGGTGCGCTCGCCGGGCTTTGCGGCTATCTCTGGGTGTCGCGCTACGCCGTCGCCTATGTGGATGTTGCAGCCGGATTCGAACTCGACAGCGTTGCGGCCTGCGTCATTGGCGGCATCTCGACACTTGGCGGGATAGGTTCTGTTGCCGGTGCGGTTCTCGGTGCGCTGTTCCTCGGCGTCATCAAGAACGCACTGCCGGTCATCGACATATCGCCCTTCTGGCAGATGGCGATTTCCGGCTCTGTTATCATCTTGGCCGTGATCTTCAATGCACGACAGGAAAAGCGGCGCGGACGCATCATCCTGCGCGACAAGGCTGCAAAAACTTACGAGGAGGTTGCGGCATGAATAATGAACAGCGCCGTCATATCCCCGACCGGCTCGGAACGCCATTCTCCCGCATCTTCGCAAGCTGGGAAATGCTTTTGCTTGGCGTGGCAATTGCGATCTTCATCGCTAATTCCTTTACCTCGCCCTACTTCCTCAATGCCTGGAACCTGTCGGACGCCACGTTCAATTTCACCGAAAAGGCATTGATCGCCTTTGCGATGACGCTTCTCATTATTTCCGGTGAAATCGATCTTTCGGTCGCCGCGATCATTGCGCTCGCCTCGACGGCGATGGGGGCAGCGACGCAGGCAGGTGTCGGCACACCCGGCCTCGTGATGATCGGCATCGGCACCGGCCTCGTCTGCGGCGCAATCAATGGCGGGCTGGTGGCCGGGTTGAAACTGCCATCCATCGTTGTGACCATCGGCACGATGAGCCTTTTCCGCGGTATTTCCTATATTGTGCTGGGCGATCAGGCCTTTGGCGGCTACCCGGCAAGCTTTGCCTATTTCGGACAGGGCTATGTTTTCTGGGTGATCTCTTTCGAATTCGCACTGTTCGTTCTGTTTGCCGTTCTGTTCGGCGTGCTGCTGCACTGGACCAGCTTCGGACGCCGCATCTATGCCATCGGCAACAATGAATTCGCAGCGCGCTTTTCCGGCATCCCAGTCGAGAAAACCAAATTCGTGCTCTTCTTATTGACCGGCGTGATGAGCGGTATCGCCGCCGTCTGCCTCACCTCGCGCCTTGGCTCGACACGCCCATCCATTGCACAAGGCTGGGAACTGGAAATCGTCACCATGGTCGTGCTGGGCGGCGTGTCGATCCTTGGCGGCTCGGGCACAATTGTCGGCGTGGTGATTGCGGCCTTCGTCATGGGCCTTGTGACCTTCGGGCTTGGGCTTCTCAATGTGCCGGGCATCGTCATGTCGATCTTCATCGGCCTCCTGCTGATCGTCACCATTTCACTGCCGATCCTCATCCGGCAGTTCAAAACGAGGCGTGCAGCATGACTAGCGAACGCTATGCATTTCGCATGAAGCTCAATCCGGGCATGGAAGCGGAATATCGCCGCCGTCATGATGAGATATGGCCAGAACTGGTGGACCTTCTCCACAAGGCAGGTGTGTCGGATTACGCGATCTATCTCGATGAAGAGACCAATATCCTGTTCGGCGTGCTGGTACGTAAGCCCAATCACGGCATGGCCGCCCTGCCTGATCATCCGGTGATGAAAAATTGGTGGGTGCATATGGCGGATATCATGGCAACGAATGCCGATAATTCGCCGGTTTCCGTGGACCTCAAGCCAGTGTTTCACATGCCATGAAGCGCATTGCCATTCTGGATATAGGCAAAACAAACGCTAAAGTCGTTGTGCTTGATGCGGCAAGCGGCGAAGAAATCGTCGCAAACCGCATCTCCAATACGGTGCTGTGCGATGGCTCCTATCCACATTATGACATCGAGGCTCTGTGGCGCTTTTTCCTGAAAAGCCTTGCCGCTTTTGTCAAAGAGCCGGGCTTCGACGCCATTTCCATCACCACGCATGGCGCGGCGGCGGTTCTCGTCGCGAAGGACGGCACGCTGGCCATGCCTGTCCTCGACTATGAACTCGACTATCCGGCTGAAATCCGCGCGGCCTATGCGGCCATAAAGCCGGATTTCAAAGATACATTCTCGCCACCGCTGTCGCTCGGCCTTAATCTCGGTGCGCAGCTTCATTATCTGAAGACGGTATTTCCCGCCGATTTTGCGCGGACGCATTTCATATTCACCTATCCACAATATTGGGCATGGCGTCTGACCGGCATTGCCGCTTCGGAAGTGACCTCGCTGGGCTGCCACACCGATTTATGGCTACCGCAGAAATCCGCCTTCTCGCCCCTCGTTGACCGGCTGGACGTTCGCGCAAAATTCCCGCCGCTTCGGTCTGCCTTCGATGCGTTGGGCGAAGTTCTGCCCGAGATTGCATCAGAAATCGGCCTTTGCAAAGCCGTGCCGGTTCTTTGCGGCATTCACGATTCCAATGCATCGCTGCTCGCGCATCTAATGGATCGGGAGGGCCCGTTCTCGGTCGTCTCGACCGGGACGTGGGTGGTGAGTTTCGCCGTTGGCGGCAATTTCGACGGGCTTGCCCCGGAACGCGACACGCTTGCCAATGTCGATGCCTATGGTCGTGCTGTTCCATCCGCCCGTTACATGGGCGGGCGCGAATTCGATATCATGACGGAAGGATTGACCGTCCCCCCGGTCATCGACCAGCCCGATATTGCAGCAAAGGTTCTGGCGCAGCACATCATGGCGCTGCCGTCAGCCGTGCCGGGTTGCGGTCCCTATCCGAGGTCCAATCTTCGCTGGATCAATGTTGACACAGCCAGCGATGCAGAGCGCTATGTAGCCGCCTGCATCTATGCGGCGCTGATGACGGAAACCTGTCTCCATCTGCTGGGTGCCGATGGACCGGTTATCGTCGAAGGGCCGTTTGCCGGAAACCCGGTCTATCTTGAAGCGCTGGCGAATTTTACGGGACGAGACGTCGAAGCTGTATCAGGATCGACCGGCACGTCGCTTGGTGCCGGATTGCTCGCAGGTGCAACGGTTCCGGAGAAACACGGCAGGATTTTCAGACCGGGCAATGAAGCCTACGCTGATTACCGAAAGCAATGGATAAAGAATACGACATAAATTACTGAAATAATATATAATATGCCCGGAAATAAAATGATCTCTGGGTTGTTTTCCTAACATGTCTCCCAAAACCGGTTCCCACTTTTGGGAGACATGTTCTAGTTCAAAGCTTTCTGCCGTGTCTCCACATCGATGAAAAAGGCGATAATACCGGCCAGCGCCAGAAGTCCCGCAAACAGTGCCACGGCGACATAGAAGCTCTGGCTGATGACGAGTGCCAGCGCGGACGGCGCAAGCAAGCCGCCAAGGCGGGCCATCGCACCCGCCGCTCCCATTCCGCTTGCGCGCAATCCCGTCGGATAAAGCTCCGGTGTGAAGGCATAGAGCGCGCCCCATGTGCCAAGCAGGGCAAAGCTCATGATGAGAATGGATGCACCGACAACCGCTGAACTGTTGGCCACTGTAAAGAGAGCACAGGCAGCTGCGCTGATGAACAGAAAGGTGATCAACGTCTTCTTGCGTCCCCACGCTTCCACGCCATAGGCGGCGAGTGCGTAGCCCGGCAATTGGGCCAGTGCAACCACGACAAGGAAGCCGTAGCCGCGGACGAAGCCAAACCCATCACCGGCAAGCTTGGCCGGTATCCAGGTGAAAATACCGTAATAGGACACCGAAACGAGAAACCAGATTGCCAGCGTCGTCAGCGTGCGCTGGCGCAGATTTGGCGACAGAAGCTTTTCGCCTGTCACCATAAGGGGCGCTTCAAGCCGGGCCTTCGGCGGTAACTCCGGTTTGCCATTACGGCGAAGCACGCGGTTCATGACCGATTTGGCTTCTTCCGGGCGTCCCGATTTCAGAAGATGCATCGGGGATTCCGGCACCCAGAGGCGCAGCCAGATGCCGATGAGCGCCGGCGCAGCGGTGACGATGAAGATATAACGCCATCCATCTTCTACGCCTGCAAGGCTGGTGGCCCATGCCGCAAGGGCGATGACAACGGTGCCGACCGCCCAGAAACCTTCGAGCATGACGAGCCAACGGCCGCGATTTTTGGCGGGAAGGAATTCGGCCATCATCGCATAATCGACCGGCAATGTTCCGCCGACTGCCACGCCCGTCATGAAGCGCAGGAAGAGCAAAATGCTGAAACTTGGCGCAAATGCCGAAAGCAGTCCGAATACGGCATCACAGGCGACAGTGATGAGAAGCACGCGACGGCGACCATATTTATCGGCCAATCGTCCGAATACGGCTGCGCCGATCAGCATGCCGAGAAAGAACAGCGTGCCGGTCTGCAATGCTTGTGGGACGGTCAGGCCAAAAGTCTTTGCAATGGCAGCACCGGTAAAGCCGACCGCCAGCACCTGCATGGCATCGGCGGCCCAGACAAGGCCAAACACACCCAGAAGACCGCGCTGAAATGCGCCCGTACCCGCCTGATCGAGCGTCTGTTCGATGGTAACTTTCATGCCGCGACGTGTCCCCTGCTACCGGCTGAAGATATGCTGCCTTTTACAGCGCCGACGATGGGCTGCTGTCAATCGCCCTTTTCAGATATTGCCCGATCTTTTGCCTGCAAATATTCCCAGAAGCTCTCGGCATGGGCCGGAAGTGCCGCATCGTGACGATAGATACGGACCTCAACCGTGAAATCCCAATAGGGATCAGTTGAGGCTGGCACAAGTTCACCGCGTTGCAGTTCATCATAAATGAGGCTTTCGGGCAGCCAGGCCATCCCCCAGCCTGCAAGCGCCATGGCCTTCAGACCGATCGACATGGTGTTTTCGTGAACCACCTGACGCTTGAACGCGGTACCGGATGCAAATTTTTGCGACAGGGCAGCGCCAAAGAAGGAAAAGTCGCCATAGCTCAGATATGGCAATGGCTCCCCGCTGGCAACGGCATGATCAAGGATCGGGCCTGTCGGAGACGGGCGCGAGACCGGCATCAGCCGTTCCGTGCCGAGCACGATATAAGGAAACTGCGTGCGGTCGATCAGGATCGGCACTGAATTATGCGCATAGGTCAGGAAGAAATGAACCTCTCCTTCCGTCAGCGTCGCGATATTGTCCTCGAAGCCACCCCGATCCGGACTGAGCAGAGAGCGTATGCTGCCAACATCGTCATCGATCTGCTTCAGCCAGTGCGGAAAGAATGTGACTGTCAGCGTGTGCAAGGCTGAAAATGTCAGGACGGGGTTTTTGACCTCGCGGCTCGGCTGCAGCGCCTTGCGTGTGTTGTAGAACTGGCGAACGGTATCCTGCGCGACCGGCAGAAAGGTTCGTCCCTCGCGAGTAAGCTCTGCAGGAAAAGTCGCGCGATTGACGAGAGTAACGCCAAGCCAGAGTTCAAGCTGCTTGATGCGACGGGAAAACGCGGATTGCGTCACATGCCGGGTATCCGCCGCGCGCGAGAAACTAGACGTTGCCGCCAGCGCGATGAAGTCTTCCAGCCATTTCAGTTCCATTGGGTCGGGGCCTTTCCAACAAAGGGCAATAAGGCAGTATGTTTGGTTCGGCTCGAACGAGACCTTTTTCCTGCTACCTTACCCCTTATGCAATTTCTGCATAGTGATTGCAAAACATAGCATTGGCAGCTCTCAAGCTTTTTCCATACCGTCCGGTAAAACTGTTAAACGCGCATCTGTTCCGAAAACCGCTTCACGTTTTTCGGAGTGCGCATAATCAATCACATAGATGTCCGAGGACGTGTTTTGGCCAGGGTAATTTATTTGAACGGCGCTTTCGTTGCTGAGAACGAGGCGAAAGTGTCGGTGTTCGATCGCGGCTTTCTGTTTGGTGACGGTATTTACGAAGTCAGCGCTGTCATCGATGGCCGCCTTGTTGATAACGAACTTCACCTCGCCCGTCTGGAGCGCTCCGTCAGGGAACTCGGAATTCCGTTGCCTGCTTCGCTGGACGCCATTCGCGCCGCACAGATCGAGCTGATGAAGCGCAATGAACTGCATGAAGGCGTCGTCTATATGCAGGTGACGCGCGGCGAAGCCGAACGCGATTTCGTCTATACCGACGACATCAAGCCGAATTTCGTCATGTTCACGCAGGCCAAGAACCTCGCCAATTCGCCGTCGGTCCAGAATGGCGTAAGGGTGGATATTGCACCGGATACGCGCTGGGCGCGCCGCGACATCAAGACCGTCATGCTTCTGGCGCAGGTGCTGGCAAAGAAGCAGGCCAAGAGCAAGGGCTACCATGAAGTCTGGCTGGTTGAAGACGGCTTCGTTACCGAAGGCGGTTCATCGACGGCATTCATCATCACCAATGACAATGTGCTGGTAACGCGGCCGAACTCGCACGCTATCCTCCCTGGCTGCACGCGTCGCGCCGTGATCAAGATCGCGGAAGAACAGCACCTTCGCATTGAAGAGCGCCTGTTCACGGTCGATGAGGCGAAGGCCGCCAAGGAAGCGTTTCTCACGAGCGCATCAAGCTTCGTGACGCCAATCATCGGCATTCAGGATCATACGATTTCCGACGGCAAGCCGGGGCCGGTCACCCGCCGTTTGCAGGAGATCTACATGGATATGGCTCGCACGGGATCTGAGCCGGTACTTCAGCCGTAACTAACGAACGGGTTTTGCCTGCGAGGTTGCGAACAAGACCTGTTTTCTGCAAAACGATAGAATCCTAGAGCAAGGCCCGTCGATGCGGGCTTTCCTCATGCGCATTATCGAGGCCAGCACACGGAAATAACCATGACAGGCAAGGCACGCGACTACGGCATCATCTGCGGCATCATGCAGCCGGGCGAAAACAACGCCATCACCGATGTTCCGGGCGTGCGCGTGGGGCACCGCACCTTGCGCAACGGCGATATCAATACCGGCGTGACAGCAATCATCCCACATGACGGCAACATATATCGCCGCAAGGTACTGGCCGCTTGCGATGTCATCAATGGTTTTGGCAAAAGCACAGGTCTCGTGCAGGTCGAGGAACTGGGCACGCTGGAAACGCCGATCCTGCTCACCAATACATTTGGCGTCGGAACCTGCGCCAATGCGTTGATCCGAGAGGCGATTGCAGGCAATCCCGATATCGGGCGCACCACGGCGACCGTCAATCCGGTCGTTCTGGAATGCAATGACGGCCCGCTCAACGACATTCAGGCCATGGCCGTCACGGAAGCCGATGCGCAGGAAGCGTTGCAGATTGCGGGAACAGACGTTGGCGAAGGCAATGTCGGTGCAGGAACCGGTATGAGCTGTTTCGGATTCAAGGGTGGCATCGGCACATCCTCGCGCCGGTTCGAACTTGGCGGCAAGGTGCATCACCTCGGTGTTCTGGCGCTGACCAATTTTGGCCGCGCCGGTGATCTGGTTCTTCCGGACGGGCGCAGGCCCTCGCCGAAGGCCGAAGCACAGCCGGAAAAAGGTTCAGTCATTCTGGTGCTCGCGACAGATGTTCCGATGGAACACCGACAGTTGAAGCGCGTGACCCGCCGCTGTGGCGCGGGACTAGCACGTCTGGGTGCATTCTGGGGCCACGGAAGCGGTGATATCGCCATCGGCTTTTCAACGGCGGTGATATTCGACCATGATGAAACGCGTGATGTGGTCGAGATCGCGGTGCTCAACGAAAGCCGTATCGACACGCTGTTTCGCGCAGCAGCTGAATGCACGCAGGAAGCCGTCCTCAACTCCATGTGCATGGCTGAACCTATGCGCGGACGCGCCGCAAACCGCCGCTCGCTGGCCGACTGGCTGGAAAGCAACAAAGATTAGGCCCGGCAACCTCTGACGGGGTCCACATCAAATCCTGATATTTTCTGTGTATTGCCACATTTGGCTTCGATCATTCCCTAATGGTCGAAGTCGAAGGATGGCAATATGCGGCAAAACCGCGACTCGGCGCGACCCATGGCACGCTCCCACGAGTTTGGGCTGCTTAGGCACAACCGTTGGCGGTATAAGGGCGCTTCGTTTTCGGGGTAGTCATATACCGAATCGATGACAGCGCTGAAATTTCAGGACCAATTTTTTGACGACATCGTTTGTTCGCCTGACTGTACTGGGAAGTATCCTGCCATTGCTGGCGGCATGCGTCACCGTTGGTCCCGACTATCAGAAGCCAAATGTGCTGACGCCTGCTGGTTGGAACAGCAAGGCTGACAAGCGTGCCCCTCAATTGGGCGATTGGTGGAAAAACCTGAAAGACCCGGTTCTGGATCAGCTGATAGCGGACGGAATTGCCGGTAGCCCGGATGTTGCTACTGCGAAGGCGAAGGTGCGGCAGACCCGCGCCAATTACACCTCGGCCGGTGGCGCGCTTTATCCGCAGTTGGATGGAAGCGGAAGCTTCACGCGATCTGACAGTGGAACTACTCTTGCCTCCAATCAGTCGAGCATGGGTTTCAAAACCCAATGGGAACTCGATCTTTTCGGCGGCAACAGGCGCGGTGTGGAAGCAGCCTACTACAATGTCGAATCCGCAAATGAGCAATTGCGGGCAGCGCTCGTTACGCTGATCGGCGACATCGCAACCAACTATGCAAACTTGCGCGGTGCGCAGGCCAATATTGCCATTGCGCAGCGCAATGCGGCGTCCCAGCGGCAGACCGTAGCATTGACGCGCAGCCAACTGGAAGCCGGACAAATCTCGCAGGTCGATCTTTTGAGCGCCGAGACACAGGCAGCATCGACTGAAGCCCAGATACCAGGTCTGCGGATCAGCTACGCCCAATATCTCAATCAGTTGTCAGTGTTGACGGGCCGGTCTTCTTCGGCACTGGCGAGCGTTCTGGACAAATCACGTCCGATACCCGCGATCCCACGCAAAATTTCAGCCGGCCTGCCTGCCGATTTGCTGCTTAGCCGCCCGGATGTCCGCGCAGCGGAACGCGATTATGCAAGTTCAACTGCCAGCATCGGCCAGAAGCAGGCCCTCCTCTATCCAAGCATTTCGCTCACCGGTAACATCAACACCGGCGGCGCCAATTTCGGCGACCTTGGAAAACTGTCTACAATCAGCTGGGCTTTTGGTCCAAGTTTGAGCGTACCGATCTTCCATGGCGGCCAGTTGAATGCGGATGTCGACGCGGCGAAAGCGGCACGCGACCAGTCGTTTATCGCCTATCGGAAGTCAATCCTGATGGCGCTCAGCGAAGTCGAGAATGCCAGCGTATCGCTCAACCAGAACCGTTTGCGCACCGCGCAGCTACAGAAAATCGTTGGCAACAGCCGCAAGATCAACGAGCTGACGCTGGAGCAATATAGAGCTGGCACGAAGAGCTTCGTTGATGTGCTGACTGCACAACGCGACCTTCTGAGCGCAGAAACCAACCTTAGTCAGGCCCGGACCGATCTGGTCCTGAATTATGTCGCCCTGCAGAAAGCACTGGGTGGTGGCTGGAACGGCATCATTGATGTTGCGAAACCTGAAGTCGTTGACGGCTATACAGGTCCGCGCATCGTCAAGACCCCGCCGCTTCCTCCGCTGACAACCGATAAGAGACCACTATGAAACCCAAGTCGAAACGCCGTTTTCGCTGGCGCCTGTGGCTGGCCGTCCTCATCGCATTGCTGATCGTGGGCTATTTTGTCGTCCGCTCCCTCACGAAAGAAGAACCTCTGCCCGCCACGACTGAAATCAAGCGCGGCGAGATCGAAAGTTCGGTTCTTGCAACGGGTACTTTGCGGCCTAAAAATCTGGTTGCCATCGGCGCGCAGGCGACAGGCCGCATTCTCTCGCTCAAAGTCAAACCGGGCCAGCAGATAAAGGCCGGCGAAGTCGTTGCCCTGATTGACTCGACCAATCAGCAGAACGAGCTGAACAAGGCCCAGGCGTCGCTTCGCCAGAACGAAGCCACCCGTGCACAGAACCTTGCCGATCTGGAGCTGGCCAGGCAGGATCTGGCGCGAAACCAGATGATGATCGGCAAGAATGCCGTTGCACGTGCGGATTACGATAAGGCGGTCAGCACCGTAAAGTCGAAGGAAGCACAGGTCGCCAACAGCGAAGCGGCGATTGCGGCGGCGAAAGTCGACGTCCAGATCGCCGAAACCAATCTCGCTTATACCCGCATCACAGCGCCCATTGACGGCACGATCCTTGCGACGGTGGTTCAGGAAGGCCAGACCGTTAACGCGCAGCAAAGCGCGCCGACGATCGCTATTCTCGGGCAGCTCGACACGATGACCGTCGAGGCGGACATTTCGGAAGCGGATGTTACTCAGGTTCGCGAAGGAATGCCGCTTTATTTCACCATATCGGGACAAAACCTGAAGCGTTATGACGCGACGCTGGAAAAGATTGAACCGGCTCCGGATTCCATCGTCAGTGACAAAAGCTTCACGACAACGGCTGTGAGCGCATCGAGCTCGGCGACTGCCTCGGCCATTTACTACAAGGGTATTTTCAGCGTTCCCAATCCGGATGGGCTGCTCAGAACCTACATGACGACCGAGATTCACATTCTGCTTGCGAAGGCTAAAGATGTCTTGATTGCGCCTGTGACCGCTCTCAAGGACACGAGTGAACCGGGCAAGGCCACGGTTCGCGTGGTGACAAGCGCAAACAAGATCGAAGAACGCACGGTCGAAACCGGCATTACCGACAAGGTCAACACCGAAATCCGTTCGGGTCTGAGCGAGGGGGACAAAGTCGTCACCGATAATCAGGTTACCGTTCCTGCCTCGGACAGTTTCTGACATGAGCGATACGCCGCTTCTCTCGCTCAAGGGCGTTTCCCGACAATATCCGTCGGGTGACGACTTCACGACGGTTCTAAACCATGTGAACCTGACCATCGAGCGCGGAGAGATGGTGGCGATCATTGGCGCGTCCGGTTCGGGCAAATCCACGCTGATGAATATTCTCGGCTGTCTGGATCGTCCGTCGGAAGGCGAATATCTGATTTCCGGTCGCGCTACGTCGGAGCTTGAAGCTGATGAGTTGGCACAATTGCGGCGTGAGCATTTCGGTTTCATTTTTCAGCGCTATCATCTGCTTGGTGAACTGGATGCCGTAGGCAATGTCGAGATCCCGGCCATTTATGCAGGCCAGAAAAAGGCGGAACGGCGCGAAAAGGCTGAAATGATCCTTCAGCGGCTTGGTATGGGTGAACGCACCCATCACCGGCCCAGCCAGCTTTCCGGCGGCCAGCAGCAGCGCGTTTCCATCGCTCGCGCCCTTATCAACGATGCTGATGTCATTCTGGCGGACGAGCCCACGGGTGCGCTCGACAGCCATAGCGGCGAGGAAGTCCTTGGCATCCTTCAGGAGCTGAACCGCGAAGGACGCACTATCGTCATCGTCACGCATGACCGGCAGGTTGCAGCGCGGGCGCAGCGCATCATCGAAATTCGCGACGGCGAAATCATCTCCGACACACATAACGGTGAGACGGAGCGGCGAGTGATGTCTGTGCCGGTTGAGCAGCAGCAGGCCAAGCCAAGACTGCTCGCCGGGCTTCGCGACCGCTTCAACGAGGCATTCGCGATGGCGCTCCGGTCGATGAATGCGCATCGGCTGCGCACGTTTCTGACGATGCTCGGCATCATTATTGGTACGGCATCGGTCGTCTGCGTCGTGGCGCTCGGGCAAGGGTCACAGCGGCAGATTCTCGAGCGGATCAGCGATCTTGGCACCAATACGCTCTACATCAGTCCCGGCAGGGGATTTGGTGACCTGAAAGCCGCGCAGATCACGACGCTCAATCTGGGCGATGCCAAGGAGATCGCGAAACTGCCTTACGTGGTAGCTGCGACGCCATCCGGTTCGACAAGTTCCACGATCCGTGTCGGCGACAAGGAAGTCAGCGTTTCGGTGAATGGTGTGGGTGCGGAATATTTCGTCACACGCAACAGCAAGTTGCTCGAAGGCCGGTTTTTCGATCAGCGCAATGTCGATGATCTGGAACAGGTGGCTGTGGTTGATGAAACAGCCAAGACGACACTCTTTCCCCATGAAGTGGGGTCCGTCATCGGCAAGATCATCCTTTTGAACAAAGTGCCAGTGCGCATCGTCGGTGTCGTCAAGGCCGAGGAACGTGGACCGGGTGGCGCGCAGACGCTTGAAGTCTACCTGCCCTACACGACTGTGCAGACACGTATGACCGGCTCACGTTCATTGCAGATGATCCTCGTTCGCGTCGCCGACACAATGGACCCGTCGGAAGCCGAAAAACTGATTACGGCTTTCCTGACCAAACGGCATGGCGAGAAGGACTTTTCAGTCTTCAATACCGACAGCCTGCAAAAGACCATTCAGGCCACAACGGCGACGCTTGCCCTTCTCGTGTCCAGCATTGCAGGCATATCGCTTTTTGTCGGCGGCATTGGTGTCATGAACATCATGCTTGTCGCCGTATCCGAAAGAATCAACGAAATCGGTGTCCGCATGGCCATTGGCGCACGCCAGAGCGATATCTTGCAGCAGTTCCTGATCGAGGCGATTCTCGTCTGTCTGATTGGCGGCGTGCTTGGTGTTCTCATCGCTGCCGGATTCGGCCTGCTGTTTGCGCAGTTCAGTTCGATGTTCCAGCTCATCTATTCTCCCGCCTCCATCGTGGTTGCGCTTGTCTGCTCGAGCCTGATCGGCATCGGATTCGGCTTTATTCCGGCTCGCAACGCCTCCAAACTCGATCCGGTCGTCGCCCTCGCACGGGACTGATCGGTGAGTCTCGGACTTGACGACTCTCTGCCGCCGGATGCCGTTCACGGCTGCAAAATTAACAGGTAGCGGAAACTACCCATGATTGTTGCATTGCGCATAAATCAATATAAGAAATATCTTTATTAGATTGATATTATTTATTTTATATATGCAACCGAAGGTAATATAGCCTTTGGGAGGCTATGCATGAGGATATATGTCCCGCAAGAAATTTCTGTCTTTGGGGTCGTTTCGGAAGGGGGTTGTTAACCTTCATTTTTTATTACTTGGGCTCATTCAGGCGACAGTATCTATGGTTCAGGTATCATGCGTAATTTGAGAGAAAATTTCCCCCAGTCTACAGGAAATCGTGCAGAGAACGCTCAGGACCCGAAGCAGCCTAGCGGTCAGACGGGCAGTCAAAATCCCGCCAGTGACGATGCCTGGAAAATCCATTTTTCGCTCGGTGCGAATGTTCGTTTTACCCGCACGCCAGAAGTTGAGCTTTTGCGTCGTCGCGGCGAGGAACTCCCGAGCATCAATGAGCGCACTCAAACTGAAGCTGCGCCAGAGATCAGTGTCGAGAAGGTTGCCGAAGCCCAGCCTATGGCTGTCGCAAAATTGCAAAAGACCGTGTCGCAGAGCATGGTTCGCTCGCCAATAGCACCGGTGCCGCCTGCAATGCCTTTGGTTCCTGTGGCAGTTGTCGCAGCTCCTGCAGAGCCCGCTCTGGAAGTAGCCCCAGTTGTGGCTGAACCGGTCGCGGCTGACATTGTAAATCCGGCCCAGCCATCGGCCTTTGCCTATCTTTCAGACTTCGCTTTCTGGGAAGGTTGCGACATCGATACGGCAATCGTGCCGGCGGAGCCTCTGGTTTCTGCTGTTCCAGCAGAACCGCGCAAGCCTTTGCCGACCGTTGAATCCATTCTGGCACAGTTTCGTATTCGCGAATGGAACAAGCGACCGGAGCCACCTGCAGTAACCCCGATTCAGCCAGTCGTACAGACACCGGCTGCCGCTGCGCCAGTTGAAACGGTTGCACCGAAACCTGTTGCCACCGTTCAGGTCGAAACGCCCGCGCCGCAGCCGATTGTGGCTGCGCCTGAGATCACACCCGAAGTTATCGGCGAAGCCACCGAGGACGAAGTTGTACTCACCGTTGCGGAAGCGGAGGAACATGTCGTTGAGGAAGTAGTGGTTTCAGAGCCGATCATCGGAAAGCCTGCCCCGGTCAAGGCGGCGCCTTCGATTGCATTGTACCAGCCACAGCCCCTCCCCCGCGCCGAAGCGCCTGTCATTCACGGCAGCTATGAGTTTCCGCCGCGAGACCTTCTGCAGATGCCGCCCGAACAGGACGGAAATGTCATCACGCAGGAAATGCTGGAACGCAGCGCGGGGTTGCTCGAAAGCGTGCTGGAGGATTTCGGCGTGCGCGGCGAGATCATTCATGTTCGCCCTGGTCCGGTCGTTACGCTCTACGAGTTTGAACCGGCGCCCGGCGTCAAGTCCTCGCGCGTCATCGGCCTTGCCGACGATATCGCCCGCTCCATGTCGGCGCTTTCCGCCCGCGTGGCTGTGGTTCCCGGCCGCAATGTCATCGGCATCGAACTGCCGAATGCCAATCGCGAAACCGTTTACCTGCGTGAAATGATCGACAGCCGCACTTTCGAGTCATCGAACTACCGTCTGCCGCTTTGCCTCGGCAAGGGTATTGGTGGTGAGCCGATCATCGCTGAACTGGCCAAGATGCCCCACCTTCTGGTGGCCGGCACCACCGGTTCGGGCAAGTCGGTTGCCATCAACACGATGATCCTCTCGCTGCTCTACCGTTTCAAGCCGGAAGAATGCCGCCTGATCATGGTTGATCCGAAGATGCTGGAACTGTCCATCTATGATGGTATTCCACACCTGCTGACCCCGGTTGTTACCGATCCGAAAAAGGCCGTCGTCGCTCTGAAATGGGCCGTGCGCGAGATGGAAGAACGCTATCGCAAGATGGCCCGCCTTGGCGTGCGTAACATCGAAGGCTTCAATGCCCGCGCCGCCTCGGCCAAGGGCAAGGGCGAAACCGTGATGTGCACGGTGCAATCCGGCTTCGACAAGGAAACGGGTGAAGCGACCTATATTCAGGAAGAGCTCGACCTGACGCCGATGCCGTACATCGTGGTCATCATCGACGAGATGGCCGACCTGATGATGGTTGCTGGCAAGGATATTGAAGGTGCTGTCCAGCGTCTTGCCCAGATGGCCCGCGCCGCCGGTATCCACCTCATCATGGCAACCCAACGCCCTTCGGTCGATGTCATTACCGGCACGATCAAGGCAAACTTCCCAACCCGCATCTCGTTCCAGGTAACCTCGAAGATCGACAGCCGCACGATCCTCGGTGAAATGGGTGCCGAGCAGCTTCTCGGTCAGGGCGACATGCTTCATATGGCAGGCGGCGGGCGCATCGTCCGTGTCCATGGCCCGTTCGTTTCCGATGAGGAAGTCGAAAAAGTGGTCAACCACCTGAAGGAACAGGGACGTCCGGATTATCTGGCGACCGTCACGGAAGACGAGGAAGACGAAGACGCAACGCAGGAAGCAGCGGTTTTCGATGCAACCTCCATGGGTTCGGAAGATAGTGACGACGTATATGAGCAGGCCATCAAGGTCGTGATGCGCGACAAGAAGTGTTCCACGTCCTATATCCAGCGCCGCCTCGGTATCGGTTATAACCGTGCTGCCTCGCTCGTGGAGCGTATGGAAAAGGATGGTCTGGTCGGCCCTGCCAATCATGTCGGCAAGCGCGAGATCCTGACAGGCAACCGCGACTGAGTACCACTAAATCCAAGTTAAAAAAGCCGGATCGCACACGCGATTCGGCTTTTTTCTGTGCCTTGCCAATGGGTTGGAAACTGTTGCGCCAATGCGCTTGTCAAGATGTAAAATTTGGTTAATACTTAGTTCATTCGTACATTCTTGATAATCGGTCGAGATAGCCTCGAAAGCGGTCTCGCGCCCAGAAGATAGGGAGAATGATCGATGAAGAGCATTATTATCGGTCCTGCGGCTACCGAAAAGGATCGTACAGTTACGCAGCAGATTTTGCTGCGCATTCATGAGCAGATGCCAAAGCCCTCGGAGGACAAAACACAGGTTTGCAACGTATTGCGCTTGTCGAAGGGCGGCTACTCGCACCGCAGACGCAGAATTCATAAACTTGCTTGATAACAAAGCGATATAATAGCAATCCTGTTCAGCGCCACGCATTCACTGCGATGCGGCAGGCGCTGTAATTTTATCTGACATGATATTCAGTGCTGAAGATCGAGCGCGCGATGAAGCTCGATATCCTTTGTCTCACCGTTCATCCGTTCTGCCAGAATTCGGCCTGTCGTTGGCCCAAGCGTGAAACCTTGGTGACCATGTCCGAAATTCAGCCATAAACCGTTGTGTCGCGGGGCTTCTGCTACGACGGGAAGCATTCGCGGCATGCAGGGGCGACTGCCGAACCACGGGATGCTTTCCAAGGGTACGCCAATGTCAAAAAGCTCGCTTATGGCCTTGATGGACCTGTTGAGCTGCCGATGGCGAGCCGCGCTATCCAGCGGCGTCAGTTCCGCCCCGGTCAGGATGCGCAAGCCTGCGCGCATCGGCGTTGCAACTGTTGAATTGCCTACATCAACAATGGGCACCTTCGGTCCGGCACCTGAAAAGTGCTGATGATATCCGCGCTTGATAACAAGCGGTACTTTATAGCCGAAACCGCGAAGGACTTCCGGGCTCCATGGACCGAGAGCAAGCACGACGTGACGCGCACGATGCGGTCCTTCCATCGTGTCAACCTGCCAGCCGGAACCATCTTGCCGCAAACTGCGCGCATCACTGTGCTGAAAGATGCCGCCGCGCTTTACGAACAGACTGACATAGGACCGGACAAGCGCACCCGGATCGGAGCAGGACCAAGGGTCAGTCCAGTGTATGGCCCCGGCCAGAGCGGCCTTCAAGGATGGTTCAGCAGCGCTTACAGTCCTGCTGTCCTCGATGACGCTGCCAACACCGAACTCCTGTTTTTTCCGCTCCGCATCACGCGCAGACATCTCGAACGAGTGGACGGAGCGATGCAGCTCACGCAGTCCTGTCCGTCTTATCAGCTTCTCAGCGCCGGAAGCTTTGATTAATGGCGCATGATCGTCAGCTGCGCGCCGGATCATGCGTGCATAGAGCTGTGAAGCCATGCGGTGACGCCTCGCTTCCGAATTATGCCAATAGCGCGACAAGGGGCCGACCTGCCCTGGCAAATCGCGAAGCCGCCATGCAACCTGATTATTGGCACCGAACGCGGCCTTCAGCAGTTCCAGTGGGGCGCGTGGCAAGGCATAGGGGCTGACGGCTTCGGTCTGGATTATCCCGGCATTGCCATAGCTCGTTTCGGTTCCCGGATCGCTTCGGTCGACAAGAAGCACCGACCAGCCCCTTTCCTGCAAGGCGAGCGCAACCCCGACACCCACCATACCGGCACCCAGAACGATGCAATCTGTCATATCCAGCTACTTCTCAGAAATGGTGCGATTCTCTTTTAGCCAGTATGTGAAATCCGGCCCGCGACTGACAAGTTCAGCGATCACGTTCTTTTGTGGCTCGGCTCGTTCTTGCCATTGCATTTTTGCTATAGAAGGTCACTTTCTGAATCAGGCTTTGTTGATCGCGGTGATTGAAGGACAAGATAATGCCCTCCTCCAGAAATGAACAGGCAGTCCAGAAGACCTCCTCCCGTTTCCTTCTCGGTCTGATGTCGGTTTTGGGAGTGGCTTTCTTCATTCTCTTCATGGGGCTGGGCATCTGGCAGGTGGAGCGTTTGCAATGGAAGCTCGATCTTATTGCACGGGTCGATGCGCGGGTTCACGCCGAGCCGATTGCAGCGCCGGGTCCGGATGACTGGGCCAATGTCAATCAGAAGGACGATGAGTACCGCCATGTCTCATTGACGGGTACTTATCTGAACGACAAGGAAGTGTTGGTTCATGCGCTGACCGAACGCGGCGCGGGCTATTGGGTTCTGACACCGATGCGTTCGCCCGATGGCGCGCTGACTTTCATCAATCGCGGGTTTGTTCCAAGCGACAAGCGCGATCCGTCATCGCGGCAGGAAACGCAAGTTGCCGGTGAAACCACTATATCAGGCCTGTTGCGTATGCCGGAACCTGACGGATTTTTCCTGCGTCCCAACGATCCAGCGCGTAATGACTGGAATTCGCGCGATGTCGCAGCCTTTGCACAGAAGGAAAATCTGGGGCCGGTTGCACCCTACTTTGTCGATGCTGATGCGACATCCGGCACTGGGGCGCTTCCCATTGGCGGGCTGACGGTCGTGAAATTCCGCAACAGCCATCTTTCCTACGCGATTACATGGTTTGCGCTTGCTGCAATGGTCGCCGGTGCTGCGATTTTTCTCTGGCGGCACGAGCGTAACACCAAGTCTCGTTGAGTTTGACTCATCGAGACTTGGTTAAGCCCGTGCGGCGATTGAGCATTTTCAGAGCGTGATGCGTAAGCATCTTAGCGCCCTGCTATAAGTCACAGAGCTAGATATGCAGCGCGTGGCCGAGCGCTTTCATGCTGGCTTCGGCAAAGCCTTCACTCAATGTCGGATGCGCGTGGATCGTAGCGGCGATATCTTCCAGTCTTGCGCCCATCTCCACCGCCTGCGCGAAGGATGATGAAAGCTCGGATATGCCGACGCCGACAGCCTGAATACCGAGGATGAGGTGATTATCGGCACGTGCAACGACGCGGATCATGCCGTCTTCCCGTTCGATGGTCATCGCCCGGCCGTTGGCCTGAAACGGGAAGATACCGACCTGAATTTCATGACCAGCCTTACGAGCCTCATCCGGTGACTGCCCAACAGTGACGATTTCCGGATCGGTGAAACAAACTGCGGGAATACAGCGCTTGTCCCAAAGCTGATTGCCACCTGCGATGATTTCCGCCACCATTTCGCCCTGTGCCATGGCACGATGCGCAAGCATCGGCTCGCCGGTCACGTCACCGATAGCATAGACACCGCGCATGGAGGTGCGGCAGCGCTCGTCGATACGGATGAAACGTCCGTCCATATCGAGGCGGATTTCGCTGAGACCCCAGCCATCGGTCTGCGGCTTGCGGCCCACCGTGACAAGTATCTTGTCGGCGTTGATGGTCTTCGTGGCTCCGTCGGCGGTCAGGACTTCAAGCCCTGCCTCATCCTTCGATAGTCCCTTGGCCGAAGTGCTGGTCAGGACTTCGACGCCGAGCGCCTTCAAACGTGCCATGACCGCACGCGTCAGTTCCGCATCATATTGCGGCAGGATGCGGTCTGTTGCCTCCACCACAGTGACTTTTGCGCCAAGCTTGGCAAGGGCGGTGCCGATTTCCAGCCCGATATAGCCACCACCGACGATAGCCAGCGTTTCAGGTATCTTTTCCAGTGATAGCGCTTCGGTGGATGAAATGATTTTTCCGCCAAATGGCAGCGCCTGAATTTCAACCGGAACCGAGCCGGTTGCGATAACGATGTTTTCGGCATGGATCGTCTGGCGGCCGGTATCGGTTTCGACCAGAACGGTTTTCCCGTCGAGAAAGCGTGCCTGTCCATGGAACATGCGCACGCGCGACCGTTTCAGGAGTCCAGCCACACCGCCATTAAGGCGGCTCACAATGCCGTCTTTCCATTCAAGCGTTCTGGCAAAATCGATGGCCGGATTCTGCGCCGTAATGCCGAGCGCGCCCTTCGATGCAAAGACGGAAAGGTGGTGGAATTCATCAGCTGCGTGGATCAGAGCCTTGGATGGGATGCAGCCCACATTGAGGCACGTGCCGCCCAGTCGTGTCTTTTCCACCAGCACCGTATCAATGCCAAGCTGGCCTGCCCGGATGCCGCATACATAGCCGCCGGGGCCGCCGCCGATGATCAGGAGTTTGCATGAAATCTCGCTCATTCGATCAGCCTTCTACAAAAATCATCGCGGGCGTCTCAAGAAGGCTTTTCAGCTTCTGCACGAAAACCGCTGCATCCCAGCCGTCGATCACGCGATGGTCGAAACTGCACGACAGGTTCATCATCTTGCGCGGCACGAACTGCACGCCATCCCACATAGGACGAACGGCCATCTTGTTGATGCCAACGATTGCGACTTCCGGGCGGTTGATGATAGGTGTCGTGGCGATTGCACCGAGCGGTCCAAGCGATGTGATGGTGATGGTGGAACCTGTCAGTTCCTCCCGCTTCGCCGTACCGTTGCGCGCCGCGTCGGTAACGCGCGACAATTCAGAAGCTGCAGCGAACACGCTCATGCTTTCCGCATGCCGTACCACCGGTACAATCAGACCGTTGGGTGTCTGCGTGGCGATGCCAATATGCACACCACCAAACTGGCGGATGATATCGGCCTCGTCATCGAAATGGGCATTGAGACCGGGCTGTTCTTTCACTGCCTTGACGATAGTACGAACAATGAAAGGCAGAAGCGTCAGACGCGGGCGATCTTCTTTCTTTTGATTGTTGAGGCCGCTACGCAGCTCTTCCAACTGTGTAACATCGACCTCTTCGACAATGGTAATATGCGGAATATGGCGCTTCGCCTCGGCCATGCGTTCGGCAATCTTGCGGCGAAGGCCGATGACCTTGATCTCGTTGACCGAGGTGTCGGTTGCATAACCGGACAGAGCCGGTGACGCGCCTGTTTCCTGCTGGAAAAAGAGGTCGAGATCTTCATGCGTGATGCGTCCCGCCGGACCCGTACCGCGAACACGACGCAGATCCACGCCTGCATCGCGAGCGCGCAGTCTTACGGACGGTGTTGCCAGCGGCCTTTCGCCCTCGCTGCGTATCGGACCCGCACCAGAGAATGCGCGGCTTGTGGCTTCACGCTTGGGGGCAGCCGCTTTTGGAGGAACCGGCGTCTGCAACAGAACTGGTGTTTCAGGAGTTGGTGCCGGTTGCGGCTTGGCTGTTTCAACAGCAATCGGAGCCGGTTCTTCTGCGTTCCCTTCGGATTTCTCTTCCGTCGCACCACCCTCGATCTCCAGACGGACGAGTTCCGAGCCGACAGCGATCTTCTCGCCGACTTCTCCATTGACGGCGATGACCTTGCCGCCGCGTGACGACGGAATTTCTACCGTTGCCTTGTCGGTCATGACGGCAGCGAGAAGATCGTCCTCGCGCACGACATCGCCAACCTTCACATGCCATTCGACCAATTCGGCCTCAGCAACGCCTTCACCAACATCGGGGAGTTTAATTGTAAAATGTGCCATCTTTCCCTCCCCCTCAAGCTTCCATGATGGATGTTAGCGCACGGCCAACCCGGTCGGGGCCGGGGAAATAGGCCCATTCCTGCGCATGCGGATAAGGCGTATCCCAACCGGTAACGCGGAGGATCGGCGCTTCCAGATGATAGAAGCAATCACGCTGCACGAGTGCGGCAAGCTCTGCGCCGTAACCGCAGGTCAGCGTCGCCTCATGCACGATTACGCAACGCCCGGTCTTCTTCACAGACGCCATGATGGTGTCCGTATCGAGCGGGAGCAGCGTGCGAAGATCGATCACCTCAGCATCGACGCCAGTTTCCTCGGCGGCAGCAAGCGCCACATGGACCATAGTGCCATAGGCAAGCACCGTCACGTCGCTGCCTTCGCGGCGAATGGCAGCCTTGCCGAGCGGCACGGTATAATAGCCTTCCGGCACATCACCGAGATCGTGTTTCTTCCAGGATGTCACCGGACGGTCATGATGCCCGTCGAAAGGACCGTTATAAAGACGCTTCGGTTCGAACATGATAACGGGGTCAGGGTCTTCGATGGCCGCCAGCAGCAACCCCTTGGCATCGGCAGGTGTGGACGGCATGACCGTCTTCAGGCCCGATACATGGGTGAAAAGCGCTTCCGGACTCTGGCTGTGCGTCTGGCCACCATAGATGCCGCCGCCGGATGGCATGCGGATCACGATAGGACAGGTGAACTCGCCCGCAGAGCGATAACGCAGACGTGCCGCTTCCGAAACGATCTGGTCGTAGGCCGGGTAGACATAGTCCGCGAACTGCACTTCGATACAGGGGCGAAGGCCATAGGCAGCCATGCCGATGGCGGTGCCGACAATGCCCAACTCGCTGATCGGTGCGTCAAAGCAGCGTTCCTTGCCGTATTTCTTCTGAAGGCCAGCCGTACATCGGAAAACACCGCCGAAATATCCGACATCCTCACCGAACACGACGACCTTCTTGTCGCGTTCCATGGCGATATCGTGGGCGTTCTGGATCGCCTCGATCATGGTCATCTTACTCATAGATTAGAACCCCGCTTCCTGACGCTGGCGGATAAGATGCGGCGGCGTTTCAGCATAGACATCCTCAAACATGTCGCGCATCGACGGCTTGCGACCGTCATGCAGCGTACCAATGGCTTCCGCCTCGCGCTGTGCAGCAACCACCAGATCCATCACCTCAGCTTCGGCTTGCTTGTGGCGCTCATCCGACCAGACGTCGCGCTTGATAAGATGGTTCTTGAGCCGCAGGATCGGATCGCCGAGCGGCCATGCATCGCTTTCGGCCTTGGGGCGATAGGCAGAAGGATCATCCGAGGTGGAATGCCCGCCAGCGCGATAGGTCACATATTCGATGATGGTCGACCCGAGATTACGCCGGGCGCGTTCCACAGCCCATTTGGCAACCGCGTGAACGGCCAGATAGTCGTTGCCGTCAACGCGAAGCGCCGGAATGCCGAAACCGTGCCCACGAGCTGCGAAAGTACCTGAGCCACCGCGCGCAATGCCCTGAAAAGTGGAAATTGCCCACTGATTGTTGACGATATTCATCACCACCGGGGCCTTGTAGGTCGAAGCAAAGACCAAAGCTGCGTGGAAATCACTTTCCGCGGTCGAGCCATCGCCGATCCATGCGGCAGCGATCTTCGTGTCGTGGCTGATGGCAGAAGCCATGGCCCAGCCGACAGCTTGCGTATATTGCGTCGCGAGGTTGCCCGAAATGGTGAAGAAGCCGTGGTCCTGTGACGAGTACATCACCGGAAGCTGGCGCCCCTTCAACGGGTCCTGCTCGTTGGAGAAAATCTGGTTCATCATTGTGACGAGCGGATAATCGTCAGCGATGAGCAGACCGGCCTGACGATAGGTCGGGAAATTCATGTCCCCCTTGCGCAGCGCCTTGCGGAAAGCGCAGCTCACCGCTTCTTCGCCCAGATGCTGCATATAGAACGAGGTCTTGCCCTGACGCTGGGCCATCATCATGCGTGCATCATATGCCCGCAGGATCATCATGTGGCGAAGCCCGTCCTTCAACTCGTCATCCGTCAGAGTGCCCGCCCAGGGACCGACTGCCTCGCCTTCGCGGTTCAAAACACGGATGATGCTGAAAGCCAGATCGCGCATCGCTTCCGGCTTTTCATCGATTTCCGGCCTGCGAACGCTTCCCGCACGCGGGATTTTGACATGGGAGAAATCCGGCGCGTCACCGGGCCGCCACTCCGGCTCGGGAACATGCAGGGATAGTACGACATCATCGCTCATGCGGGTAACCCTCGAAACTGGCCTCGCAACTGGCCTCGGGAACTTACAAAATGTCGAACGGGAGAATATTGGATTGGTTCCGTGCGTTTCGGAAACCCTATCGCCGGCGTTGTTGGTCACATCTGCCGACCTTGTTCCTCCCATGCGACATGGCGCCGATTTCCTCCTTCGGCACCATCCGTTTTCAGGGTGGAACGGGTTCAAAAATAAAGCAAGATTATTTTTCGGTCACTTCGGCACTCATTTGTGAAACGGGTTCGCTCGTGCTTTGGCAGCAGCTAAGGTGCACCGGACGAAACAAGCTTATTCCCGTGATTTCGATGGGATTTTAAGTGGAATGTTTAACTATCTACTACCGCAATAATATTGCTTTTGATTGACGAAAACGTCAGTACTTATTGGTACTCTTTCGACCCTTTCGAGCGCCGTTTTCGTTTCTTACAAACTCAGCATGAGGCGTTTTGTCCATGTATCCCAGCGAGAATTACGTCCATCAAACGATACCGATTCTTCAAAAAGAAAAGCCGCACCCGAGGGCGCGGCTTGTGGGTACGGCTTGGTAAGAAGCTGCGAAATGTTCGGTTCAGCGGATCGCTTTGCCGTTCACATCGAACCGATGCGTCTTGCTATCATCAGGCGTAATGAAGATCATGTCGCCTTCGTTGTAGTGATGTTCGCCGAAGAGCCGCACCGTAATCAGGCCTGCAGCTTCGGTTTCGACGTAAAGGATCGTATCGGCACCGAGATGTTCGGCGTGGATGACCTTGCCTTTCCACTTGCCGCCGTCGCGGCTGACGGAAATGTGCTCGGGACGGATACCGACCGTCTTCGCTCCTGTGTCGCCAACACGGGTGCAGTCCACGAAATTCATCTGCGGCGATCCGATGAAGCCCGCGACAAACAGATTGTCAGGCTTGTTATAGAGTTCCATCGGCGAACCGACCTGCTCAATGCGGCCGGCATTGAGGACAACGATACGGTCAGCAAGCGTCATGGCCTCAACCTGATCATGCGTGACATAGATCATCGTCGCCTTGAGCTCGCGGTGTAACTTGGCGATTTCAAGTCGCGTCTGCACGCGAAGTGCAGCATCGAGGTTCGACAGCGGTTCATCGAACAGAAACAATTCCGGTTCGCGCACCAGTGCACGCCCGATGGCGACGCGCTGGCGCTGGCCACCTGACATTTCAGCCGGACGGCGACCCAGATAAGGGTCAAGCGACAGCATTGCTGAAGCTTTCGAAACGCGTGTTTCGATTTCAGCCTTGGCCGTGCCTGCCTGCTTGAGGCCAAGCCCCATATTGTCCTTGACCGTCAGGTGCGGATAAAGCGCATAGGACTGGAACACCATCGCGATGCCGCGCTTGGAAGGCGGCGTGACTGTGACATCATCGCCATTGATGAGCACCTGACCGGAAGAAACATCTTCCAGACCGGCTATGGAGCGCAGCAGCGTTGACTTGCCGCAACCGGAAGGTCCGACGAAGATGATGAATTCGCCGTCCTGCACTTCAAGATTGATATCCTGCAGAACTTCCTGTGCGCCGTAGCGCTTGTGTACCGATTTGAGTAGCAGCGATCCCACGTAACAAATTCCCTTAAATTCTACCGGCTTACAGTTTGACAGGCTGGCCCGAGCGCACGCTTTCATCTGCCGCAAGACAGATGCGCAGCGATTGCAGCGCGTCATCCATATGTCGGTTGAGATCGATATCTTCGCGAATGGCCTTCAGCATGTAAGCCTGTTCGCGTTCACACAATTCCTGATGTCCGGGCTCGTCGGCCATCGAGAGGTCCGTATCCGGTTTCAGGAACTTTCCATCTGCTCCGCGCTCGGCGCGGTGAACACGGATGGTCGAGGTTTTGGTATGTGCGTCCACATCGTCGGACTTGGTCACGGCCTCGTTCATGACGATCGAGACGCAGCCGTTCGGCGAGATGACGTCCTTCACGAAGAAGGCCGTTTCCGACATCATCGGTCCCCAGCCCGCTTCATACCAGCCGACCGTGCCGTCATCGAACAACACCTGAAGATGGCCGTAATTATACATGTCCGGCTTGATCTCGTCGGAGAGGCGCAATCCCATGCCGCGCACTTCCACCGGCTTGGCGTCAGTGATCTGGCACATGACGTCCACATAATGCACGCCACAATCGACAATGGGCGACGTGGTGTTCATCAGGTTCTTGTGCGTCTCCCAGGTTGCGCCACTGGATTGCTGGTTGAGATTCATGCGGAAGACGTAAGGTCCGCCGAGCTGGCGTGCCTCGGAAATAAGCCGCATCCACGACGGATGATGGCGCAGAATATAGCCGATGACGAGCTTGCGCCCGTTGGCGCGTGCGCAGTCGATTACCCGACGCGCATCCTCAACCGTCGTTGCCAGCGGCTTTTCCACGAACACATGCGCGCCCTGCTCCAGCGCCGCGACGGCATAATCCGCATGGCTTTCCGAATAAGTAGCGACGCAGGCGAGATCGGGCTTCAGTTCCTTCAGTGCTTCATGGAAGGAAGGATGAATTTCATAGCCTGCCAGTTCATCCGGAACGGCAACCCTGGTGCGATTGACGAGGCCGATGACCTCGAAGCCGGGATTGCGGTGATAGGCCAGTGCATGGCTGCGGCCCATATTGCCGAGACCGGCGGAAAGAACACGAACAGGATTTTGCATTGCAGAACTCATTTTACAGCCCCCGCGGTGATGCCGCGGATCAACTGCCGCGAGAATATGACGTAAAGGACGAGGATCGGGAACATCGCCAGCGAAAGCGCTGACAGAACCGCATTCCAGTTGGTGACGAACTGACCGATGAACAGCTGCGAACCGAGCGTCACCGTCTTGGTGACTTCACTTGGCGCAAGGATCAGCGGGAACCAGAGATCATTCCAGATCGGGATCATGGTGAAGACGGCGACTGTGGCCATGGCAGGCCTGATCAACGGCAGCACCAGCTTGAAGAAGATCGCATATTCCGACATGCCGTCTATTCGTCCGGCATTCTTCAAATCGTCGGATACTGTTCGCATGAATTCCGACAGGATGAAGATCGCAAGCGGCAAGCCCTGCGCGGTATAAACGAGGATCAGCGCCGTCAGCGTGTTGACTAGACCTGCGGCTACCATGCCTTGCAGCAGTGCAACCGTGCCAAGCCGGATCGGGATCATGATGCCGATGGCGAGATAAAGCCCCATCAGCGTGTTACCCTTGAAGCGATATTCAGCGAGCGCAAAGGCTGCCATCGCACCGAACAGGATCACAAGGAAGATGCTCACCACCGTGACGATGGTGCTGTTCTGAAAGTAAGTCAGGAAGGAGCCCTGTTTCAGAACTGTTTCATAGCCGATGAGACTGAAACTTTCCGGTGTGGGAAACTGCAACGGCGTGCGGAAAATCGCATTGCGATCCTTAAACGAATTGATCAGCGTGAGCGCCACCGGGAACACGGCGATCAGCATGTAGAAGATCAGGGCCGCATGAACGAGAGTGGTGCGAATGGGCGATGTGCGTGCTTTCGACATGGTCTCGTCTTTCAGAACTGGTAGCGGCGCATGCGGCGCTGGATGCCGAACAGGTAGAGCGACACACCTGCCAGAATGATGAGGAACATCACGGCGGCGATGGTTGCGCCCATGGACGGATTGCCAAGCTGCAGTTGGAAGCCGAAGAAAGTACGATAAAGGAACGTGCCCAGAATATCTGTCGACTTGTCCGGTCCGGCAAGCGCACCCTGCATCGAATAGACGAGGTCGAACGCATTGAAGTTGGCAACGAAGGTCATCACCGAGATCAGGCCGATTGAAGGCAGGATCAGCGGCAGCTTGATCTTGAAGAACTGGCTCCAACCGGTGATGCCGTCACATTCGGCAGCTTCGATGATTTCATCGGGAATATTCAGAAGAGCTGCATAGATCAGCATCATCGGAATGCCGACGAACTGCCAGACCGAGACGAGCGACACGGTGACAAGCGCCGTATCCGCCTTGCCGAGCCACGGGCCAAACAGCCATTTGAGACCGACAAGGTCCATCATCCACGGTGCGACGCCCCAGATCGGCGACAGGATCAGCTTCCAGATAAAGCCCACGATCACGAAGGACAGCAGCGTTGGGAGAAAGATCGCCGTGCGGTAGAAGGCGGCAAAACGCAGCTTCGGCAGGGACAGCATGGCTGCCAGCAGAATGCCGATCGGGTTTTGAACAAGCATGTGAATACAAAAGAATATAACGTTGTTTTTCAACGCATTCCAGAAATCGCGTGACCAGTTCGGATCACCGAAAAGTGCCTGGAAATTGGCGAACCCCACAAAAGCCCGCTGTCCGTCGACGACATTGAAGAATGCCTGCCGAAGTGTCTCGATCAATGGCAGCACCATCACCGCCGTATAGATCAGGACGCAGGGCAGAAGAAATACAAGTATATGCCAACGCCTTGGGCGCTTGTGCACAATACCTGTCATGTCGGCAGATTGGCTCATATAGGCATTCGCTCTTCAAGAGCATTTCCAGCAAAGGTATGAACCATTTGCGTTCGGAAATGCATAAAACCGATGGTTAGCGTTCTCGTTCAAGAGAATGCGTGCAAACCGGGAAACCATATTTCCCATCCCTGCCCGCTCGCGTCATTTTAAACTGACACGGAATGCACCGATTGCAAAACTGCATGTCGATGCGACAGACGAAAAGATATGGGCGGCGCGCCCCCGCGATCGCCGCCCATATTGTCCCGCGTTTTTACTTCGCAGGCTTGTACCAGCTGTCCAGACCTTCCTGCAGCTTCTTCGCGGCATCTTCCGGCGTCACAGTGCCGTTGATGACGTTGGCCGACTGAACCCAGGTTTCATTTTCGAGGTTCGGCGTGCCACGCGAGAGAATCTGGTAGGTCGAACGAATGGTTGGCTTGCACTTTTCGCGCCAGGAAACGAATTCCTGTGCCAGCGGATCGCTCATCTTCACTGCCGTCGAATTGAGGCTGAAGAAGCCCGGCAGCGCATTGGCGTAGATTTCAGCGAACTCAGGCGAAGATACCCAGTTCAGGAATACCTTTGCCTGTTCTGCGTGCTTGCTCGAAGCGTTGAGGCCAAGGCCGATATCGTTGTGGTCGGAGATGTAGCAGGTATCGCCTGCATTCTTGACCGGTGGCGGGAAGGCACCCATCTTGAATTGCGCCTGCGTATTGAACAGGCCGATTTCCCACGAACCAGCCGGATAGATGGCGGCGCGGCCAAGCGTGAACAGGTTCTGGCTGTCCGGATAAGTCTGCGCTTCGAAACCGTCGCCCAGATAATCCTTCCACTTGGCAAGAACCTTGAACGGTTCGACCCACTGCGGATCGGTGAGCTTTTCCGTACCGGCGATCAGAGCCTTGCGGCCTTCTTCGCCTTTCCAGTAGGTTGGTCCGATATTCTGGTAGCCCATGGTTGCGGCTTCCCACATATCCTTCGTGCCCATGGCCATCGGGATGTAGGTGCCGTCTGCCTTGATCTTGTCGAGTGCTTCGAAGAATTCGGCTTCCGTGGTCGGAGCCTTGAGCCCCAGCTTGTCGAAGGCTTCCTGATTGTAGATGAAGCCGTGAATAACCGATGCCATCGGCACGCAGAAGGTCTTCGAACTGTCGTCGGTGCTCCAAGCGGACTTGGCGACGTCGGAGAAGTTCTTCATGCCTTCGAGATCGGTCAGATCGGAGAGCTTGCCCTTGTTGAACAGTTCGAGCGAGGTGTCGAACGGACGGCAGGAAATAAGGTCGCCACCTGAACCGGCATCGAGCTTGGCATTGAGGGCCGCGTTATACTCGGTTGGCGCACTCGGTGCGAAATTGATCTTGATGCCAGGATTCTTGGCTTCAAAAGCCGGAATGATCTTTTCCTGCCAGATCTGCAGATCGTCGTTACGCCAGCTTTCGACCGTCAGCGTGACGTCTTCGGCAAGCGCAGCCGATCCCGACGCCAAAAGCGTGGAACCCAGCAGCATGAGTTTCAACGTATTACGAACCATTTGACCTTCTCCCGTTTTTTAGCGCGGATGCGCAACAGAGGCGAAAGTACGCCAGACCGCTTCAGTACGATCGCTCCTCGCGTTGTGGGAAAAGTACCGGCCCCCGCCGGTGATCTCTATCCCTATTCCGCGTGCTCCTCGCCCTCAGCGGCATTGCGCTCCCCTTCTGTTGAAATTAATGCCAAAAACGTACCAATTGTCCAGAGAAGTTTACAACTTTCGCGCATAAAAATTTAAAGCAGTCTGTTTTCTCAAATTTTATCAATGAATTAATCAATTTTTTCACAAGCCGACAAATCTGCTTGGTTAATGGTATTTTTTTGGTATCTTCAAGCCGGAGGTATCTTCATGACTGAATTCTTCATTGGCGTCGATGGTGGCGGCACGGGATGTCGCGCCGTGGTGGCGGGTAGCGATGGTGCGATTCTGGGTTCGGGGCGCAGCGGCTCCGCCAATATCGTCACCGATCCGCGAACGGCGCTGATCAATGTGATCGCGGCGATCGATAACGCTTTTGATGATGCCGGGCTGGACAAGACGCATTATGCGACCAGTCACGCGGTTCTCGGTCTGGCAGGCGGTAATGTCGAGGGTGCAGGCACCCTGATAGAACGCGGCCTGCCCTTCGCGCACTCCAATGTGGAGTTTGACGGCGTGATCGCCCTGCAGGGTGCGCTTGGCGATCAGGACGGTATCGTTGCCATTCTCGGCACGGGCACGGCCTATATCACACGCCGGAACGGTCGAATTCATTCAGTCGGCGGATGGGGTTTCCCCCTGAGCGATCTCGGCAGCGGTGCGCGGCTCGGTCAAAGCTTGTTGCAGGAAAGCCTGCTCGTGCATGACAGAATTCATCCACGCACACGCCTGACGACCGACCTTCTCAACGAGTTCGACAACAATCCGGATAATCTGGTCGAATTTGCGTGGACGGCGAAGCCCGGTGACTTTGGCAAATATGCTCCACGTATTTTCCAGTATGCGAACGAGGGAGACGCGACAGCGCGGATGTTGCTTGAGCGTTCTGCTGGTTATGTGAGTGAAACGCTTGACGTACTGATCAAACAGGGCGCTGAACGCATCAGCCTACTTGGCGGCATGGCACCGCTTTATGTGGAATGGCTGCCGCTACACCAGCAGAAGCTTCTGGTCAAACCGGCTGCGGATGCTTTGACAGGCGCTCTACAACTGGCCCTCAAGCGATATGGGTCGCAAAATGGAAAGGCGCGTGAATGAGTGGAAATTTCAGCGCTTTCCTGCCCAAGAACCTGCAGGGTTCTGCTCCCCCTTCTGGTGGCCCACTCTATATGCAGCTGCGTCAGTCACTGGAGACTGCAATCCGCGCCGGGCAGCTGGTTGACGGTGAGGCCCTGCCACCGGAACGCGACATTGCAGAGTATGCCAATATCAGCCGCGTGACAGTGCGCAAGGCGGTGGATGATCTCGTCAAGGCCGGGCTTCTGGTGCGCCGCCATGGCTCGGGCACGTTCGTTGTGCGCCCGAGCGAGCGCGTGCAGCAGTCACTCTCGATGCTGACCTCATTTACCGAAGACATGGCGCGCCGTGGCATCACCACGGAATCCAGATGGCTGGAGCGCGGCCTTTATTATCCTTCGCCTGAAGAGATGATGAAGCTGGGCGTTTCCTCGGAAACCCGCGTTGCCCGCCTCGGTCGTCTGCGCATTGCGAGTGACATGCCGTTGGCCATCGAGCGCGCAAGTCTTTCAAGCGAAATCCTGCCCGACCCGGATGCGGTCAAGGGCTCGCTCTATGCCGAGCTGAGCCGCACCGGATTTCGCCCTGTGCGTGCGGTCCAGCGCATAGCAGCCTGCAACATCAAAGACCCCGACGCGCGCATTCTGGGCGTCAAGGAAGGCGATGCGGGCCTGTCCATCGAACGGATTTCCTATCTGTCGTCCGGTCGGGTGGTGGAGTTTACAAAATCACTCTATCGCGGCGATGCCTATGATTTCGTAGCCGAGCTGACAATACCGCAGCCTTAGAGCGCGTTTCGATCTGATTGGATCAGATCGAAACGCGCTCTAACTTCTTCTGTTTTAAGCATAATCTTCTCGATCCTCGTTTCACTCCGGTCGGATTATGCTCTAAGCGACCTCTATCGACGAAAACGGCCCGTTTCCGGGCCGTTTTTATTTCATGTCAGTGATGTTTCTTGCCTTCACGAGCCAGATCCGCTGTTGGATCGGCCGTGAGACGCTTGCGCGCCCGGTCATCCATCAGCTCATACCACATGGCGTTGAGCACGGCGAAAGCCGCAGCAAGCGGAAGCCCCAACAACCAGGAAAAATACCACATATTGCTTTCCTTTCTCGGTTGTTCCAAGCGCATCCTGAAAAGTATGAAACGGTTTTCGGGATGCGCGTTGAAACGAAACTTATAGAGCGCCGATCTGATGCAATCAGATCAAAAAGCACTCTAGTAAGCGTGATTGCTGTCGTCTTCGATCATGTCCTTGTCGACCTTGCCCCACAGGACCTTGTAAACCCAGGACGTGTAGACAACGATCAGCGGCAAGAAGATGAGCGTTACAACCAGCATGATGAACAGCGTCATATGGCTGGAAGACGAATCCCATACCGTCAGGCTTGAGCGCGGATCGAGCGACGATGGCAGAATGAACGGGAACATCGACACGCCGACCGACGAAATAATGCCGAAGATCGACAGCTTTCCGAACAGAAGCGGGGCTAATTCACGACGGCTACGCAATGCGATGAAGACCGCCAGTGCCCCCAAAATGCCGAGCGCCGGAGCGATCAGCAGGACAGGATAGTTCACATAGTTGGTGAACCATGCGCCGTGATCCAGTTCCACAGTCTTGCGCAGCGGATTGGATGGCCCGTCAGTGACGATGGCGCTCGTGATCCGGTAGCCCGAAACCCAGAACCAGCTGACGACGCCAGCCAGCACATAGAGCACGACAGTCAGAAGAGCTGCGATGCTGCCGTAGGACCGGGCACGCGCCTGAATATCCCCAGTCGTCTTCAGCACAAGCCACGACGCGCCGTGCATGCTGAGCATTACCACCGAAAGCACGCCGCAAAGCAGTGCAAACGGGTTAAGCAGACCGAAGAACGAGCCTTCGTAATAGATTTGAAGGTCGTCTGCGAGACGGAAGGGTATGCCCTGCAAGACATTGCCGACAGCGACGCCGAAAATGAGAGCAGGAACAAAACCACCGATGAAAAGTGCCCTGTCCCAACCTCTCCTCCAGGCCTCACTGTCACGCTTGGAACGATATTTGAACCCGACTGGACGCAGAATGAGTGCGAACAGAATGAGAAACATCGCCAGATAGAATCCCGAGAAAGACACCGCATAGAGTGGTGGCCAGGCGGCGAAAATAGCGCCGCCCCCGAGGATCAACCAGACCTGATTGCCTTCCCAGACCGGGCCAATCGTGTTGATGATGATGCGTCGCTCGACATCGGTTTTGCCAACGACGGGCATGAGTATGTCGACACCGAGGTCGAACCCATCCATCGCGGCAAAAGCGATCAGCAATACGCCGAGCAATACCCACCAGATGAGACGCAGGGTTTCATAGTCCAACAAGTCGCTGAGTATCATGATCCTTACTCCGCAGGTGCGATGCTGGCCGGGGCGAGAATTGCTTCCGGCTTGCTGTCGGGTTCAGGTCCAGCCTTGATGGCGCGGATCATCAGGCCCATCTCGATGACGAAGAGAACCGTATAGATCGCCACGAAACCAAGTATGGTCAGCAGCACTGTGGACGCTCCGAGATTGGAGACACCGACTGCTGTCGGCAATATGCCTTCGATGACCCAAGGCTGGCGGCCGAATTCCGCGACGATCCAGCCCATTTCGGCCGCGATCCATGGCAGCGGTATCGCAAACACGGCGATCCGCAACAGGAACGGATAGCGGTCAAGTTTACGACGCGCGGAAAGCACAAAGAATGTGCCCGTCAGCAGGATCAGGAAGAAGCCGATGCCGACCATGATGCGGAAGGCCCAGAACAACGGCAGGACGCCGGGAACGGTGTCGTTTGCTGCCTGCGTGATCTGCGCGTCGGTTGCCTGACGCGGATCGTCGACATAGCGCTTCAGCAGAAGCGCATAGCCCATCCATTGGCTGTTATCGGCAAAGACGTCTTTGACCTCCTGCGGAACGGCGTTCGTATCGCCAGCCGCGCGGATTTTCTGCAAGGCATCGTAAGCGACAATACCGTTGCGGATATGGTTCTCGGCACTGTCAACAAGATCGTTGATGCCCTGGATTGGAGTCGTGAGAGACCGCGTACCGATCAGGCCCATGACCCATGGAATATGCACCGCGAAATGGGTTTCTCGTGCTGCCTGGTCGGGGAATCCGAAGACGGTAAACGAAGCGGGAGCAGGCTCGGTTTCCCACATGGCTTCAATCGCCGCAATCTTCATCTTCTGATGTTCGTTGGCCAGATAGCCGCTTTCGTCGCCAAGGACGACAACGGAAAGTGTCGCGGCAAGGCCGAACGATGCTGCGATGGTCATCGAGCGCTTGGCGAGTTCTACCGAGCGTCCCTTGAGCAGATACCAGGCCGAAACACCGAGGACGAAAACGGACGCGGTGACATAACCGGCAGAAACCGTATGCACGAACTTGGCCTGCGCGACCGGGTTCATCAGCACTGCAAAGAAATCGGTGATTTCCATACGCATGGTTTCGGGATTGAAGGCCGACCCGACCGGATTCTGCATCCAGCCATTGGCGATCAGAATCCACAGCGCCGAGAAGTTGGAACCTGCCGCGACCGCATAAGTCGCCATGAGGTGCCCGACTTTCGACAGGCGATCCCAGCCGAAGAAGAACAGACCTACGAAGGTCGCTTCAAGGAAGAAAGCCATAAGGCCTTCGATGGCGAGCGGTGCGCCGAAGATGTCGCCGACATAGTGGCTGTAATAACTCCAGTTCATGCCGAACTGGAATTCCATCACGATGCCCGTCGCGACGCCCATGACAAAGTTGATGCCAAACAGCGTACCCCAAAATTTCGTCATCTGCCGCCAGATGAGTCGCCCCGTCATCACGTAAACGGTTTCCATGATGGCAAGCAGCACGGAAAGACCCAAGGTCAGAGGTACGAAGAGGAAGTGATAAAGTGCCGTGATTGCAAACTGCAATCGCGACAGGGAGACAATATCGAGTTCCATCTCTTTAAGCCGGTAACCCGGCCCTCCTGGTGTTATGAGCGGCGCTTCAACGCGGCCCCCTTTTTGAAAACGGCGGCTTCCTGGAAACCGTACTCCGCTTCAATTTCAAATATCGGTCCAGATATGGACACGGACTTCAAATCATTTCCATGTCCGCGCAGCTCACCTCATGGTTTCGAGGATTTCGCCGAAGCGCGGCGAACTCTTACCTACAGACTCAACTAGAGCGCCTTGATTTAAAACAATGATCCGTTCGCAAATTCGCGCTTCGCGACTGATATGCGTTGCGATCAGCAATGCGCGCGAACCTGTTCTCGCCTTGAGGCGATCGAGAACATCCTGTGCGGTTGCGTTATCGAGACCTTCGGTCGGTTCATCCAGTAGCCAGAGCGGCGCATCGGTCAGGAAAAGCCGCGCCAGGGCCAGACGACGTGCTTGCCCGCCCGAAAGCCCCAGCCCGCCCTCGCCCAGCATTGCGTCCAGTCCGGCAGGCAATTCATCGATAAACGCGCCAAGGCCCGCAGCCCGCAAAGCGGCAATCAGTTCCTCATCGCTCGCATCGGCACGCGCCAGCCGGAGATTGTCGCGAAGACTATCCTGAAATAGCTCTGTCCGCTGCGTGAGAAGGCGCGCGGGCAAAACCGAAGCGCGGCCCTGATCAGCCGGAATTTCTCCGGCAAGGAGATTGAACAAGGTCGATTTGCCTGCGCCGCTTGTGCCGACGATGGCAATACACTCGCCCGCTGCAATATCGAGATCGAGGTTTTTGAGGGCGTCGTGATCCGCGCCCTCGTGACGAACCGACACGTTTTTCAGCTGAACCGCTACGCCATTCTCAGGTTTTTTGGGTGCCGTTAGTTCAGCGTCATCGTTCGGTTGAGGTGCAACCCGCCTGGCAGCAAGTATCGTGCGCCCGAGTTCCATCGCGCCGCGCCGCAATGCTGAAAACGGCTCCATCGCACCAAGAATGATAAGCATTCCGAGCGCTGCGACGGGCGCACCGATCATTCCTGACTGCATCAGCAAACCAACGGCGACAAGGCCACCTGCAAGCAACGCAGCGTGAACAATGCCGAAACCCGCGCCGGTTACGATCTCTATGCGATTAAGCCTGCGATCCGAAGCGGCGACATAGCCGTCTGCACCGACCAAAGCCAGCTTCTGATCTTCGAGGCGCCCAACCATAAGAAGTTCAGTCTGCCCGGCAACGAGATCGACGGTGCGGGCGCGCAGCGCTTCCGTACCTTTTGCTCGTTGTCGCATGGATTTTTCGGAACGACGAGCCGCAGCAAGCGGAAGGCCCAGACCGGCAACAAGCAGGACAAGAGTAATCAGTAACCCGAAAAGGGGGCTCATCAGGCCGAGAGCGATGCCAGCCACAAGCGCGGTAGCGAGTGCAGCACCGGCAGGCACCACCACGCGCAGATAAAGCGAGTCGAGTGCATCAATGTCTGCCGTCAGGCGGAACAGCAGACGCGCAGGGCGCTTCAATAGCGCGTTTGCAGCACTCGGGCGCGCCCAGCTACGGAACAGCTTTTCGCGCAGTGCGGCAAGGATCGCAAGCGTTGCATCATGAGTGACGAGCCGCTCCAGATAACGCGACCCAGTGCGCAGGATCGCCAGCAGACGAATACCGGCTGCAGGAGCGAACACATCGAACACAACCGCCGTCGCCATGCTCAAGCCCGCAATCGCCGTTGCCGTTATGAACCAGCCTGACAGGCCGAGAAGAGCGATACCGGCAAGGACCGTTACAGTAGCCGTCGCTATACCCGCAAGAAGTGCTGTCCCCTTGGTGCGGAAAAAGAGGCGCAGGATCGGTTGCAACGATTGAAAACCGTTCATTCTGCCGCCCTCCTCTGCCAGACAGGATCGTTATCCACGCTGCCGTCCAGACGGACGATACGGTCCATCCTGCGGGCAAGGGTTTCGTCATGGGTAGCGACGATGAGCGTCTTGCCTTTGGCTAGTCTGAGAAGGCTGTCGGCAATGACCTTCGCTGTTTCCTGGTCAAGATGGGCTGTAGGTTCATCGGCCAGGATAATATCGGCATTGAGATCAACTGCCGCTCGGGACAGCGCCAGCCGTAGGGCTTCGCCACCGGATATTCCAGCACCGTTCTCGCCGATGAGACGGTTGCCGGTGACACCCAGAACATGACCCAGCGCCATGTCATCAATAATGGCTTTGGTGGTTTCCACATCGGCTTGCCGACCGAGCGTGATGTTCTGACGAGCAGAACCGGCAAAGATATGCGGCTTCTGTCCGATCCAGTTCATCCTTGAGCGAAGCGCCTCTGCTGTATCGTCGGCCAACCCGATTCCACCGATTTCGATTTGACCAGTTTGAGGAGCCGTCAGCCCGGCAACAAGGGCCAGAACAGTCGATTTCCCATAGCCGCTCGGCGCCAGCAGAGCCACGTGCTCGCCTGCCGCAATATCGAGATTGAATGCGGTGAGAACCTTGCCCCCAGTCCCATAACCAAAGTCGATATTGTGTAGAGTTACGGTAGGAGCATCACCAGTTGCTGCGTGGCTTCCAACCTTGCCGACAATTGGCATCGGATGTTCAGCCAGCTTTTCCAGTGCATCAATTGAAGATTCGCCCGATGCACGGTCGTGCCAGACCGCTGAAAGATCGCGCAATGGTTCGAAGAATGCAGGCGATAGAAGCAGGACGAAAAGACCTTCGGCCAAAGTCAGCTTATGGCCCCACGCTCCGAAGTTGAGTTGGCCCAGCAGATGGAAGCCGATATAAACCGCGACCATGGCAACGCCGATAGCAGCGAAGAGTTCAAGCACAGCCGAAGACAGAAATGCGATGCGCAGGACAGACATCGTCTTGAAACGCAAGGTTTCGGCGTTCTGGCGCAGCCGGTTCGCCGTCGCGTCCACGGCATGGAATGTGCGAATGGTTGCAAGGCCGCGCAGACGGTCAAGCAGAAAGCCGTTCATTCCGCCAAGGGCTGTCAGTTGCTTTTTGCTGGCGGCCTTTGCACGCCAGCCGATCAATGCCATGAAGATCGGTATCAGCGGTGCGGCCACCATCAGGACAAGCGCTGCAGCCCAGGAATACCAGAGTGCGACGGCAAGTATTGCGAATGGGATCAGCATCACGCGGATGCGGACTGGCACGAAGCGCGAAAGATAAGGAACGACCATTTCCGCCTGTTCGGCAAGAATGCTTGCCGCCTCACCGGATGACGGGCGCGTCACATCAAGCGGTGAACGTTGCGCAAGCGCTGAAACAGCATTGGTTCGAAGTCGGGAAAGCTCCAGTCGGGCGGCGTCGAAAGCTTTGGTAGCGCCTGCACTATCAAGAACGCTGCGCAGACAGCCGAGAACGAATATGCCCGCCGCGCTGTAATAGATGGAATTATCGAAGCCGGTGTCGGCCAGTCGTCCGATTGCGTATGCGAGAATGCCCGCTTGCGGCAGCCACAAAAGTGCGGCTAACGCCTGAAGATATGCCCCCCGCTTCAGCAAAGGCGGAACAGGACGACGCTGCGAGCGGCGCGAACCTTGTTGGTCGCTTGCCGCTTCGCCGTCTTCTGCCGTCAAAGTTTCCGTTCGGGGGACAACGGATTTCACTCTCTCTTAGGCTCCTTTTTGGCCGATGTTCGCCCGCGTCCGAGCGCCACGATCCTGTCCGTGGTTTCAAGGAAGCGGGTCACCTTGGCGCCAAGCGCCAGAAGACTTGTCAAACGATCGGTATCGAGTCGCTTGACGTCGTCGTACCAGTTGGTCAGCCTTTCGATCAGGCCGTACATGTCCTTCATGCGATCCTGCGCATAAAGATCGCTGTCGCCTTTCGGCTGCTCCATCAGGATTTCACGCAGAACCGAGAGCGTGGGATCGATCTCGCGCTTCTTGCGCTCTTCAGCGAGCGTGCGCAGAATCTGCCACACATCGTCGGGCGTCGTGAAGAAATCACGGCGATCACCGGGAATGTGCTTCAGCAGCACCAGATTCCAGCCCTGCAATTCACGAATACCCATGGACACATTCGAACGTGACACACCGAGAGCATCGACGATCTGGTCAGCGCAAAGAGGCTCAGGCGACACGTAAAGCAGTGCATAGATCTGCCCCACCGTGCGGTTGATGCCCCAACGGCTGCCCATTTCTCCGAAGTGGAGCACGAACGACTGAACGATTGGCGACAATTCCAAAATTCTCTCTCCCGTAAATTCTGAATTTTCAGAAATTACTGAAATTCAGATAATTCAAATGGCTTTAACCTTCAATCCGTTTGTCCCGGGCGAAAGCCCGAATGGACAATTGGCCGCAGCCCCGGACACTCCTCCAAATGCCCAAAAACACGAAAGGCCACCGCTTCCGCTCCGCAGTCGGTGGGCAGTCAGGCCAGAGATTCGGCAAATGGGAGATAATGTTTCCGATCGGCAGGATAGCCGGTCTTGAAGCGAACTCCAAAACAGGTCTCCGATCAGCCCGGAAGCAGCCGCCGCCGCTTCCATGACGGAGCAGCGAATTTCCCCATTTGGTGCGACGGAAAACGCAAGCTTTCCGCCCTCTCCGCACCCTCAAGCATGATACCTACAGACCTATAGCGGGTCGGAAGATGAAGGCAGCTCCTTGCTGTCCTGCGTTCTGTCGCGATGGATCACGGCGCGGCTGAGCAGCATGAGCGTTACCGGCGTTGTGACGACCACAAAGACGGTAATCAGCACTTCATGCAGAATCGGCTTCGATTGCAAGATGGAGAAAAATATGATCGAAGCGATCAAGATTCCGCCAGCACCAAACGACGAGCCAAGCGTGGGGGCGTGAACACGCTCATAAAAGCTTTTGAAGCGGACGAGTCCGATGCATCCGACGAGTGTCAGGAAGGCGCCGGAGACCAGAAAGAACGCAATGATCACAGCGGCCCATACAGGAAGTTCACCTGCATTGATCATTCGATCACCTCCCCGCGCATGAGGAATTTTGAAAGCGCCACGGTGGCAACGAAACCCAGAAGAGCGATAATCAGCGCCGTCTCGAAATAAATGATGCTGCCCGTGCGTATGCCGAACGTGACCAGGAGAAGCAGCGCGTTGAGGTAGAGCGCATCGGCCGCAAGAATGCGATCCTGCGCACGCGGGCCTACAAGCAGCCGATAAACCACACAAGCCAGAGCGCCAAGAAGCATCAGCTGAGCAGCAAGCAGGGACCAGAAGATGATGACTGCACTCATGCGGATTTCTCCTCTTCCATGACGTCCGCCGCTCCGAATATCTTGATGAGCGGCTGCTCATATCTTCCCTTGATCGTGTCCCGCCACGCCTGCGCATCATCCAGATCGAGCACGTGGATGGTCAGTTCGTGCCTTGCGGCGTTGTAATCCACCCAGGCCGTGCCCGGCGTCGCTGTGATTATGCAGGCGAGAACGGCAAGAGCGGTCCGGTTTTCCAGATCGAGCTGGATAACGACAAAGCCCGGACGTCGCTTGCGCTTGCGTGACAGAATAATGCCAGCCACCGCGATATTGGATTGCAGGATGTCGTAGCTCATGGTGCCGAACAGCAAGAGCATCGTCGGGATCGAACGAATATGGTTCTTCTGCGGTTGCAGGGCCGTCATGATGAGACACGCCACGAGCGCGATGATCGCGCCAAGCAGAAGCTGTGCCCGTGTGAAGCCGTTCAAAAGCAGCCAGAACAGGAGCAACGAGGCGAACAGAAGCGGGTAAGGCAGGATCTTTTTCACTGTGTCCCCTCCGTTTCGGTGCCTGCGCGGGGCGCATTGAGGACACTGCTGATATAAGATGCGGGATTGTGCAGCGAACGCGCCGTTTCATCCATATAGCGCATCGCCGGACCGGCAGCGATTGTCAGCGCCAGACAGATTGCCAGAAGCCCCGCAATCGGCACGACCTCCCGGACCAGAACGCGTGGCACGTTGCCTTCGAGCGATGCCCAGAAGGTACGAATGCCGGTACGTGTCATCGCAATCAACGCTGAAAGACCGGACAGCAGAAGAAGCGCGACCAAAGCCCAGCTTGCTGGGCTGACTGGCATTGCAAGCTGTGGTGTCGGACTGTCGCCGTTGAAAACCGCTGCCAGGATCAGGAATTTGGCAATGAATCCAGAGAATGGCGGCAAGCCGATCAGCAATATCGCACAAATGCCGAAAAACGTTCCCAGAACGGCAAGGGTTGCGGGCAGTACTGCGCCGACTTCGTCTTCGTCTTCTTCCTCCTCATCGTCACCATAGGCTTCCATGGTAACGGCGAGAACGTTTGCAGCCGCATCCTGACCGCGTTCGATCAGTTCAATCAGCAGGAAGAACGCAGCGATGGTAAGCGTGGAACTCACCATATAGAACAGCGCGGCACCGGTCATGGCGGTGTTACCGCTGCCAATGGCAGCCAGCAACGTGCCCGAGGATACGAGGATACTATAGCTGGCAAGACGTCCCATTGCTTGCGATGCGACCACCCCGATCAGGCCGAAGGCAAGCGTGACCATTCCACCGAAATAGAGCCAGTCATTGCCGAATCCATAGGATGAACCGGCACTGATACCGAACATCAGCGGCGACAGGCGCAAAAGGACGTAAATGCCGACCTTGCTCATGATGGCGAAGACCGCTGCCACCGGTGCTGCTGCTGCCGTATAGGTTGGCGCAAGCCAGAAATTGAGGGGCCACATGCCTGCCTTGACGAGGAATGCAACGCCCAGAACCGCAGCACCTGCTTCAAGCAGCATACGATCTTCAGCCGCGACCTGCGGAATTCTCTGCGCAAGATCGGCCATATTCAATGTGCCGGTCACGCCATAGATCAGGCTGACGCCGATCAAAAACAGAGACGACGCGACGAGATTGACGGCAATATAATGCATGCCGGCCTTTACGCGCGCCGGACCTGACCCGTGCAGCGCCAGGCCGTAGGATGCCGCCAGCATCACTTCGAAGAAAACGAAGAGATTGAACAGATCACCAGTCAGAAATGCGCCGTTCAGCCCCATCAGCAAAAGCTGGAAGATTGTATGGAAATGCGGGCTGGCTTTGTGCCAGTGCGCGAGTGCGAAGCTGAGTGAAGCCATGCCGAGCAGGCTTGTCAGCACAAGCATAAGGGCCGCGAGACGATCCAGAACCAGCACGATACCAAACGGTGCGGGCCAGTTGCCAATCAGGTAAACGAGAGCGTCAGGCGCCTTGTCGCTCGCCATTCCGGCAAGGGTGATGGCAATCGCGATCAAACCCAATGTCGAGATGGAGTTGATGGCCATCTTGAGCTTGCGCTTGCGCTCATCGAACAGCAGCAAGACAGCTGCCGTGACGAGCGGCAGAATGATTGGAGCAACGATGAGGTGCGTTTTCCAGTCCAACATCAGTTCTCCTTGCCGTCCACGTGGTCCGTACGCGTCAACCCGCGCGAAGCGAGCAGCACGACAAGGAAAAGTGCGGTCATTGCGAAACCGATGACGATGGCGGTCAGTACGAGCGCCTGTGGCACCGGATCGGTATATTGTGCGGCCTGAACGTCAACACCGCTATCAAGCACAGGTGCAGCATTCGTGCGCAAGCGTCCCATCGAAAAAATGAAGAGATTGACGGCATAGGAAATCAGCGACAGGCCGATTGCCACCTGGAAGGTACGCGGGCGGAGAATGAGCCAAACGCCGGATGCCATCAATACGCCGATTGCCAGAGCAAGAACGAGTTCCATCAGTTCTCCTCCTTCGTTGCGGCAAGCTTCTCGACACGGTGTTTACGGAGTGATTGGTGTGCGAGTGCAATCAAAACCAACACGGTAGCGCCAACCACGAGGGTGAAGACGCCAAGATCGAACAGCAGTGCGCTGGCTGTCGGCATTTTTCCGATATGCGGTATTTCCGTATATTGGAAAAATGTGGTGAGGAACGGATAGCCGAAGAACCACGACCCCGCACCTGTTGCCGCTGCAAACAGCAGTCCGAGCCCGATCCAGCGCAATGGCAGAATGCGCAAGCGGTCCTCGACCACGCGTGCGCCAGACGCCAGATATTGCAGCAAAAATGCAATTGCGAGCGTAATACCGGCCGCAAATCCGCCGCCTGGCAGATCATGACCGCGCAGGAACAGATGCACTGCCAGTACAATGATAACCGGGAACAACCATTGCATGATGACGGACGGCACGGCCAGATAATCGGCCAGTGTTTCACCTGCCTTGCGGTCAGGCGCCGCCTCGTCATAGGCGTCCTGGATTTGCTGCTGGGCTGTCGATCCGGTTGTATCAGGGGCAGGACGGAAACGACGCAGGAGCGCAAAAACCGTGAGGCCCACAATACCGAGGACGGCAATTTCGCCAAACGTATCGAAAGCACGGAAGTCGACCAGAATGACGTTCACGACATTCTTGCCACCGCCGCCTGAATAGGCGTTCTCGAGGAAATAATCGCCAATGCTGCTGGGCGAAATACGCGTCATAACAGCATAGGCGATGACAGCGACCCCTGCCCCGCTGCCGATTGCAAGCAGCAAGTCGCGATAACGGCGGATGCGCGGGCCTATCTGCACCGGAAGCGGGTCAGGATCTTCCCAACGCTTCGGCAGCCAGCGAAGCCCGAGCAGCAGCAGAACAGTGGTGACGATCTCGACCAGCAACTGGGTCACAGCAAGATCGGGCGCGGACAGCCAGACGAAGGTGATGCAGGTAACGAGCCCCGCCCCTCCGAGGAGGATCAACGCCGCAAGTCGGTGGTACTTGGCCTGATAGGCCGCGCCGATAGCACAGGCACCACCAAGTATCCAAAGTCCGGCAAAAATCGGGTCCACGGGCTGGGCGCCAAGCGAACCTGACTGCAAGCCGGAAACGAAAATCGGCCAGGCAGCTGCAAGGACGGCCACCGCAACCACGATACGGAGCTGCGGCTGCAGACGACGCGTGCTGAGGAAGGATTCTGCCTTACGTGCCCAATTCCATGACAAGGTCACGAGAACACGTTCGAAAATGCGCTGCCCTTGCAAATGCCGGAATAAGGGGGGGCCGTCTTCACTGGTGGCAAGATAGTTTTTCAGCATCCAGTGCAGAAGAATACCGCCGATCATGGCAACGATACTCATCATCAGCGGCAGGTTGAAGCCGTGCCAGACCGAGAGACTATATTCTGGCGTCGCCTTGCCCAGCACCGACAGAACTGCCGAATGCAGGAACGGTCCGATGGAAAGGCCCGGAATGATGCCGATCAACAGGCAAAGCAAGACCAGAAGTTCAATGGGACGACGCATCCAGTGCGGCGGTTCGTGCGGCTCATGCGGCAGGTCATGCGGTGGTGGTCCGAAGAACGTCGAATAAATAAAGCGCACCGAATAGGCGACCGTGAAGATACCGGCAATCGTGGCGACATAGGGCGTGATCGTATCTAGCCACGACGCCATGTGCGTTTCCACCGCCTCAGCGAAGAACATTTCCTTGGAAATAAAGCCGTTGAGCAACGGTACGCCTGCCATGGCCGCACTCGCGACCATGGCGAGCGTTGCCGTATAGGGCATGGGACGCAATAGCCCGCTCAGTTTTCGCATGTCGCGCGTGCCGGTCTCATGATCGATGATGCCCGCAGCCATGAACAGCGATGCCTTGAAAATCGCATGGTTGACCATGTGGAAGATCGCGGCAACCGCAGCAAGTGGGCTGCCAAGAGAAAGCAGAACGGTAATCAAGCCAAGGTTACTGATGGTCGAATAGGCAAGCAGGCCTTTGAGGTCTTGTTGGAAAACCGCAAAGAAGCTTGCAATCAGAAGCGTGATCAGCCCTGCTGAACCGACGATCCAGAACCACTCTTCCGTTCCGCTGAGAACCGGCCACAGGCGCGCCAGCAGGAAGACACCAGCCTTCACCATGGTGGCCGAATGCAGATAGGCCGAAACGGGCGTCGGCGCTGCCATCGCATTGGGAAGCCAGAAGTGGAACGGAAACTGCGCGCTTTTCGTAAAGGCACCGAGCAGGATCAGAATGAGCGCCACGCTATAAAGCGGATGTGTCCGAACGATGTTCCCCGCTGCCAGAACTGTGTCGAGATCGTAGCTTCCGACAATATGGCCGAGGATCAGAACGCCTGCCAGCAGACAGAAACCGCCGATACCCGTCACGGTGAGCGCCATGCGTGCACCGTCGCGGGCACTGGCATTGTGATACCAATAGCCGATCAGCAGGAACGAGAAGATGCTGGTCAGCTCCCAGAACACGGCGAGCAATATCAGATTGCCGGATAGAACCACGCCGAGCATCGATCCCATAAAGGACAGAAGGAACGAGAAGAACCTCGGCACGGGATCTTCGGGCGACATGTAATAACGCGCATAAATGACGACCAGCAGGCCGATACCCGTGATGAGCATCGCGAAAAGCCAGGCGAAGCCATCCATTCGGAACGTGACATTGAGGCCATAGGCCGGAAGCCATTCCACAGTGCCATGAAGCACCTTGCCGTCCGACACGATGGGATAAAGGCTGGCGGTGACAATAAAGGCAACAAGCGCAATTGCTGCCGTAAACCAGGCCGAACCGCTACGATCCGCCCCCCTGAATAAGCCGGTTATGGCGCTGCCAAGAAATGGTAGAAGGACAAGCAGGAAAAGCATTCTGCCGTCCATCGTCATGCGCCACAGGCCTCCTAGCCGAAATCAAGGTTGATCCGAAGCAGGCACCGCTCAAGAAAACAGCAACAGAATCGCTCCGGCAAGTTGTAGTGAGGAATCATATATTCCGATGGCCTTATTATGACCGGCCACGGAACATTATGGCAATAGCTTTCAATGGCTTATCGCATAGATTTGAATCATTTTATTGTTCCCTGCGCCGAAAAATCTATAATTTATCAACCGCTGCGAACCGCGACGCCTGACTGTCGGCCATACTGACTTGAAAATCTTTCAGCCGGATGACACAAAACTTGCCATGAATTTTACCGCAGATGCGGCTTCATCCTTCAAGCAAAATTGCCGATAGCCGTTCGGCCTGAACACGAATGTCCGGTACGGCAGTAACCTCCCAGAACGCGCCTTTCGTAACAGGTCCGATAGCAAAAAACGGACCGGATGGCTCTCCTCGCTTATTCAGAATCTGCAGATCCCGTGTGACGTCAAAACCGAGATCGAGTGGATCCGGTCGGGCCAAGCCATGTTCCATAAGACCGATCAGTGCCACATTGCGGGTTGTCGAAAAACGTGGATTGCCGCCACGACAATCAATAACCGTCGATACCTGCAGTTTTTCGACATGCTCACTACGCCGAGGGCGATAACGGACTTCAATCTCGTCGCCTTGGTCGCGCACCGAAACCAGATGGCCTGCTGCGACTTTAAGCTGGCCGCTGTTAACGGCAGCTTCAATACGCTCTGCGACAGCCGGTGCCATGCGATGCCGGTGCACATCCCACCAAGGACGCAGATGACGGAGGAAGCTGCGGCGTTGCGACGTCGGCAGGCTCGCCCAGATGTGTTGTGTATGCGGACGCAGACCATCCATCACGCCACGCCAGCAGGAACCGGTTTTTTCCGCTTCCGCCATCATGACACGCACGCGCTGCATAAGTTTGGAAAGGCCCAGCGATACCGGGAGGTCGTCGGCCTCGACCGGGAAAGCTTGCGCAGGGGCATGAACCACAGGAAGAAGCCCACGGCGCGAGATCGCATAGATTTCCGCACGATGCCCGTTGTCGAGCAGCGACAGGACGCTATCGACCATCGACAGACCTGTGCCGAATATCGCCACCAGCGCATCTGTCGGCACATCGAAATAACCATTGCTCGACCAGTATTCCGTAACGTGATTGCCGGATTTCGCGATGGCGGCTTCGTTGCCCGTGCTCACAATCACCGCATCGGCAGTGAACGTGTCTCCTGTCTCAGCGATAACGGCTGGTCTGCCGTCCTTCAGCGCGACATCGACGACGCCGGTCTTTTCAACCTTCAAACGTGTATCAACGTCGGAAAGATAAGGCGCGATAAGATGCTTCAGATAGGGGCGGTAGAGTTTGCGTGGTGCAAAACTGTGCGGCTCCCACAAATGGCCGGGAGCGGCAATGTCGCTCGACTGCAACCAGTTCAGGAAATGATCCGGCTGATCGGGATATACGCTCATATTGCTGGCGCGGACATTGAGAAGATGGCTCGGGTTTTCCGTCGCGTATGCGATGCCTGCCCCTAATTGACCTGAACGCTCGAAAATCCGCACAGTCGAATCTGGTGAGCGCCGAAGCAATTGTGCAGCCAGGATGATGCCGCTTGCGCCCGCTCCGATGATAATGAATGACTTCAAACTATCGTGACCTCGTCCCTTTTCACGACAACGACAAGAAAAGCGCGTCGTCAAACTGTCGTTTTTAAATCCCACTGTTTTAGTTAGATTCCAATAAACAATCGCCCTTGTAAACCCCATAAAGCTGGGAAGGTTGCCCTGTTCAGACGCCTGCAGGCGCGGACAGCGCATGGACGCAACGATCAAAACGTAAACAGTAAAACCCGGCTAACAACGGATCGTTGACAGTGTGTTTCAGAAACACGGGCTGGCTTCGACAGCCAAAATAACAATATTTCCCTCAACATCATTCATGAGGTTGTCTTGAAAATCCCAAGCCAGACAGCCTGTTGGACCGCTGAAACACAGGACAGAATAATGAACAATTCCCTGCTGAATTCCATCAAGAAGCGCCGCACACAGTACGCTCTGGGCAAGTCCCTTCCGCTGTCGAATGAAGACACCGCCGAGCTGATCCGTGAAGCGGTCAAGCACACGCCGTCTTCGTTTAATTCGCAGAGCTCGCGCGCTGTGATCCTGTTTGACGCCGAGAGCGACAGGCTGTGGAACATCGTGAAGGAAACACTTCGCCAGATCGTTCCTGCCGACGCTTTCGCCCAGACCGAAGCCAAAATCGACAGCTTCTCCGCCGGTGCAGGCACGGTTCTGTTCTATGAAGACCAGAACGTCGTTAAGGGTCTTCAGGAAAACTTCCCGCTTTACGCTGACAACTTCCCGGTCTGGTCCGAACAGTCGGGCGGTATGGCGCAACATTCGGTCTGGACCGCGCTCGCCAACGCCGGCATTGGTGCCAGTCTTCAGCACTACAACCCGCTGATCGACCACGAAGTCGCCAAGGCTTGGGACGTTCCGGCTTCGTGGAAGCTCCGCGCACAGATGCCGTTCGGCTCGAACGAACAGCCTTTTGCTGAAAAGGCTTTCATGGACGATGGCGACCGCTTCAAAGTGTTCTTCTAATCGCCTGATTGTACTGTATGAATTGAGCCGGGGGAATTTCCTCCGGCTTTTGCATTTCCGCGGAAAAATATTTCATCAGACCGTTGTCGCCTCCCCAAAAGCTGGCTGTAATGGAGACGCTTTGAAGAGAGTCGCGAACAAAGCGACAGGCTCTTGAAGCTTCATCAATGCAGGGCTGCGATTGCGTAACATATGCGTATTGCACAGCCCGGAGGGGAAGTTGCATGACGACTGTAATACTGTCACTCATTCAGAATAACTCGAAGGCTGACCATACAAGACATGGCCTTGCACGAAAGCTGCTGCGCGCATCGATTCCAGCCGCACTGGCTTTCACGCTCGTTCTATCGGCATCACCCAAGGCAGTGGAAGCAGCTACACCGACTGACACGCTCGTCATTGCTATGAGCATAGATGACGTCATTTCGCTCGACCCGGCGGAAATCTTCGAGATCACGACGTCTGAAGTGCTGACCAGCACTTATGAACGCCTCGTCACGACCGACACCAAGGATCCGACGAAGATCATCCCCCAGATTGCTGAAAGTTGGGCCTTTTCCGATGACGGTAAGTCGATCACGTTCAAGATCCGCAAGGACCTAAAATTCGCCTCCGGCAACCCGCTGACAGCACACGACGCCGCCTATTCGCTGCAGCGCGCGATCAAGCTCGACAAGAGCCCGGCCTTCATTCTCAGCCAGTTCGGTCTCACTCGCGATAATGCCGATCAGAATATTGTCGCCACCGACGACGAAACGCTTGTGTTCACGACCGACAAGGCGTTTGCGCCAAGCTTCGTCCTGAACTGTCTGACATCCAGCGTTGCGTCGATTGTCGACAGTAAGTTGGTCAAGGAGCATGAGCAGAAGGCAGAGAAGACCAAGGATTTTCCTTACGAAACCGATTTCGGTTATGAATGGCTGAAGACCAATTACGCCGGTTCCGGTCCTTTCGCATTGAAGCAATGGCGCGCAAATGAAGTCCTGCTTCTGGAGCGCAACGAAAATTATAGCGATGCAAAACCGGCAATGAAGCGCGTCATCTATCGCCATGTGAAAGAAGGCGTTTCGCAGCGCCTGCTCCTGCAGGCGGGCGACATCGACATTGCACGCAATCTGGAACCTGGCGATATCGAGGAATTGAGCAAGGATCAGAAGTACCATGTCATCAACGCCCCGAAGGGGCGCGTCTATTATCTGGTCGCCAACCAGAATGTACCTGAACTCGCAAAGCCCGAAGTCCGGCAGGCACTGAAATACCTGGTCGATTACGATACGATAGAAGCGAAGCTCATCAAGGGTATCGGTCGCACGCACCAGTCCTTCCTGCCACTCGGCATGTTCGGTGCTGTCGGCGACAAGCCATTCACCTACGACGTCGATAAAGCCAAGGAATTTCTCGCCAAAGCTGGCCTCAACGACGGTTTCAAGGTGACGCTCGATGTACGTAACAGCCAGCCATTCGTCGGCATAGCGGAAAGCATTCAGCAGACGATGGGTAAAGCAGGCGTTCAGGTGGAAATCCTGCAGGGTGACGGCAAGCTGACCACCACCAAGGTTCGCGCACGCAAGCACCAGTTGGCGCTGGGCATCTGGGGACCAGATTATTGGGATCCGCATACCAATGCGGTGACGTTCACCAACAATCCAAACAATGGCGAAGATGTCTCGATGCGCACCAACGCCTGGCAGGCGCATTGGGAAATTCCGGAACTGACGGCGGAAACGATGGCTGCTGTTGAAGAGCGCGATACAGCCAAACGTGAGACGATGTATCATGATCTTCAAAAGAAGTTTCAGGAAACAAGCCCGTTCGCAATCATCTATCAGCAGATTGAAACGGCTGTGACGGGTCCGAATGTGCACGATTTCAACATGGTGGCCGATGCCAACTATGTTCAGACCGTAACGAAGGACTGATGCGATACGAAAAGGCCGGGCAAAGTGCCCGGCCTTTTTACTCGTCGTCGAAACTGAACGGCGGCAATTTTTCCAACGCGGATTTTAGCGCTTCCGACCAGCTTTCCGATACGGTCTGATAATAAGGATCGGTGGCCTCGAACCGTCTGCGAGCGCCAGTTTCAAAACTGTACGCTTCATAAATCTCCATGTCGAGCGGAAGCCCAACTGAAAGGTTGGCTTTCAGTGTGGAATCGAACGAAACCAGCAGCAGCTTCACCGCTTCCTCGAAACTCATCTGCTTCTGATAAGCGCGCACGAGGATCGGTTTTCCATATTTGTTCTCGCCAATCTGGAAAAAAGGCGTATCGGCCGAGCTCTCGATAAAATTGCCTTCGGGATAGATATAGAAAAGGCGCGATTGCCCGCCCTTGATCTGTCCGCCGAGAATGAACGATGCGCCGAAAGCATCGGCATTCTGTCCACCGGTAGCGGAGTTCTGGATCACTTCCTTGACGGTGTCACCGACAAGACGCGCAACCTGAAACATGGAAGGCGCGTCGAAAACCGAGGGGTGCCTGTCTGCCGGAGCTTTCATCCGTTCTTCCAGAAGACTTGCAACGGCTTGCGTTGTCGCGAGGTTTCCCGCCGAGAGCAGAACAATCACGCGCTCGCCGGGCTCTGACCAGCTTCGCATTTTTGAGAAGACAGAAATATTGTCGAGCCCGGCATTCGTCCGTGTATCGGACATGAACACAAGGCCACGATCGATTTTCATTCCAACACAATAGGTCATAAGCAATATCCGGCAGGCAACTCGCTATCCAGAAAGATCACTGCCCTACATTGATGTGAACCGCAAGGCTTTCCACCGTGCCGCCCAGACGAACGCCGGAAATCGGGGCCGCATCACGATAGTCGAGGCCGGTTGCAATCCGCACGTAACGGTCATTCGGACAAATATTGTTGGCGGCATCGAACCCCACCCATCCCAGACCATCGATATGGGCTTCAGCCCATGCGTGACTTGCGGTTTGTTCTTCCACACCTTCCATCATTAGATATCCCGATACGTATCGCGCCGGAATACCGATCAATCGGGCTGTGGAAAGGAAAACATGCGTGTGATCCTGGCAAACGCCCTTCCCACTTTCCAGCGCGCTTTCAGCATCCGTTGAAACGCTCGTCGTCCCCGGCATATAGGCGACCGCCTTGTGGATGGTGTTCATCAGATCGTGCATCAGGGCAAGCCGTTCCTGCCCGGTCGTGAGATCAGCTGCCAGCGCCTTGATGCGTTCGCCCGGCGCAGTCAACGGCGTCTCGCGCTCGAAGAGCCAGAGCGGCGCATAACCATAGACTGGTCCAAGCACTCCGGCCCGGTCTTCCATCTCGACGCTGCCGCTGGCGGTTATGACAATTTCATTGATATTGCGAGAATGCTGGACCAGATCGGTCTTGTTGCCGAAGCCGTCGACATAGGAAACCTCCGGCTCACCGCCTTCGATTTTCAACTCCCAGTGCTTGACCATCTGGCCCGGCACTGTTGGCGGACGCAACCGCAACCTTTGCACCGCATAAGGAACCGGATGCTCATAGCGATAATGCGAAACGTGCCGGATGTTGAGCAGCAAGCGAAGACCTCAATAGAAATTATAGGTTTCAGCAATCTCGTTGCCGAGCCGGTTATTGCGAGTGATAAATTCGGTCAGAAACTCATGCAAGCCCACATCGAAGATCGCGGATATGTCCTGATTTTGCAGGCTTGCATAGATTTTGTCCGCTGTCGCGTGGCAGGCAGCACGATTGCCATAATCTTTCGACAGGTACTCCAGATGTTCGGCGATGCTGCGATAGCAGTAATGGAGCGAACGCGGCATACGGCCGTTCAGGATCAGGTAGTCCGCGACCTGCGCCGGACGGTAATCACCATCATAAACCCAGCGATAGGAGCGATGTGCAGAGACCGACCGCAGGATCGACTCCCATTGGTAATTGTCCAGCGTCGTGCCGACATAGGATATCGCGGGCAACAGGACATAATATTTCACATCGAGAATACGAGCCGTATTATCAGCGCGTTCGATGAAAGTACCAAGGCTTGCAAAATCGAAGATTTCGTTGCGCAGCATCGTGCCATGGAAAGAGCCGCGAATGAGCGCCGTCTCGCGCTTGATCTGGTCGAGAAGCTGCGGAAGATCACTTTCCTTCAACGGCTTGCACAGCGACTTTTTCAGTGACATCCATGCTTCGTTGACGCTTTCCCACGCCTCGCGTGTCAGCGCCGTGCGCACCATGCGGGCATTGGAACGCGCGGTTTCAATGCAGGTCATCACGCTTGATGGATTGTCTGCATCGCGCAGCAGGAAGTCCGCAACATTGGCAGCATTATAGACGTCGTATTTTGCAGAGAAGCCCTGACTTGCACCCGCTGAAACCGCGACCGAAGACCACTCCTCCGGTGCGTCAGACGTTTTCGTCAGCGCCATGCGAAGCCCCGCATCGACGAGACGTGCCATGTTTTCGGCACGCTCTATGTAGCGGAACATCCAGTAAAGTCCGTTTGCCGTACGGCCAAGAAGCATAAATCATTCCCCTTTTCGCGCCCTGATCTTGTCGTCAGTTGCAGCACGTTAATGCAGTTTCAGTCGTCGAGTACCCACGTATCCTTGGTTCCGCCGCCCTGGCTGGAATTCACGACAAGCGATCCCTCCTTCAATGCCACACGGGTGAGCCCGCCAGGTGTGATGCGGATGCGATCCGAAACCAGAACAAATGGGCGCAGATCGACATGACGTGGCGCCAGCCCGCTCTCGGTAAAGATGGGCGTCGTTGAAAGCGCAAGCGTGGGCTGCGCGATATAGTTGCGCGGCCTTGCCTTCAGTTTCTCTGAAAAAGCATCGCGTTCGGCCTTTGTCGAAGCGGGACCTACCAGCATTCCATAACCACCGGAGCCGTGCACTTCCTTGACGACAAGCTCGACAAGATTGTCGAGCACATAAGCAAGGCTATCTGGTTCGGAACAACGCCAGGTCGGAACGTTTTCGAGAATGGCCTTGCGACCCGTATAGAACTCCACGATCTCCGGCATGTAGGAATAGATCGCCTTGTCGTCGGCGATGCCGGTTCCGGGCGCATTAGCAATCGTGATATTCCCTGCCCGGTAGACATCCATAATGCCTGCAACGCCGAGCGTCGAATCCGGCCTGAATGTCAGCGGGTCGAGAAACGCGTCGTCCACGCGCCGGTAGAGCACATCGATGGCGCGATAACCTTGTGTTGTTCGCATCGCGACGCGTCCGTCAACGACGCGCAGATCGCTTCCCTCGACCAGTTCGACGCCCATCTGGTCGGCAAGGAATGCGTGTTCAAAATAGGCTGAATTGTAAATGCCGGGTGTCAGCACCGCGACGGTCGGCACATCCTGCGTGCCGGGAGGTGCAACGCTTGCCAGCGACTGGCGCAGCAATTGCGGATAATTCTCAACCGGGCGAACCTTGACGTTCTGAAACAGCTCGGGAAAGAGCTGCATCATCGTCTCACGATTTTCCAGCATATAGGAAACGCCGGATGGCGTGCGGGCATTGTCCTCCAGCACATAGAACTGGTTCTCGGCGGTGCGCACGATATCGACGCCGATAATATGGGTGTAGACATTGCCCGGAGGGCGGAAGCCGATCATCTCGGGCAAGAAGGCTTCATTCTTGGAAATCAGGTCTTTCGGAATGCGCCCTGCCCGGACAATCTCCTGACGGTGATAAATGTCATCGAGGAAGGCGTTAAGCGCCATCACACGCTGTTCGATGCCCTGCGACAGACGCCGCCATTCCTGACCTGAAATGATACGCGGGATGATATCAAAGGGAATGAGGCGCTCGCCCGCTTCCTGATCGCCGTAGACAGCAAAGGTGATGCCCGTCTTGCGGAAAACGCTTTCGGCGTCATCGCTTTTCTGCAGAAGTTTGTGCGGGTCCTGCTGGTCGAGCCACTGCTTGAGAAATTCATATGGTTGGCGGACATTCCCGCCATAGTTGAGCATTTCGTCAAATGGCTTCACCTAATTCCCCTTCTTTTTCCCTATTATTCAGTCCTGACTCAGGGAAAAGCAAGCATGGAAATTATGCAAAAGCGCAAAGCTGGGTTGCGCAATTTCGTCACGACATGACCCCCGAGGTGCGATCTACTACGCCCGCAAACACAGCTCTGGCGAAAATTCAGCCCGGTCGATGGGCTTTCACTACTGCCGGATCGGTGTCGATACGCCCGGATTCGATGAGGTCGAGACAATAAGGCACTGCCGGAAAAATCGCCTGCAAGGTCATGGCAATTGAAGCTGGTTTACCGGGAAGATTGAGGATGAAGCTCTTGCCGCGACTGCCTGCCGTTTGGCGGGATAGAATGGCGGTCGGGGTTTGTTCCAGGCTGACGCGGCGCATCAGTTCGCCGAAACCGGGCAGCTCCTTATGCAGAACGGCCTGCATGGCTTCCGGTGTTTCATCGCGCGGGCTTGGTCCCGTGCCACCCGTGGTCAGGATAAGATCACAGGCCTCGTTGTCACAAAGATCGATAAGCGTGTCGCGTACCGATTCCATGCCATCGGGAATGACACGGCGGATTGTTTCATAAGGCGTGACGACAGCGCTTTTCAGCCATGCTTCCATGGCAGGGCCACTCAGGTCTTCGTACTCCCCGCGACTTGCGCGGTCGGAAACAGTCACGAAACCGATCTTTACCATCACACCCTCACAGTAAGTTTTTGGCTCTCAGCAAACGTCTGGCGATCTTATAGGCGCTCGTCGGTTTGATGTGAAGGTTTGCATACTCCCAAATGAAAACGCCGCCCGAAGGCGGCGCCTTGCTTATGATGTCACTCGAAAATTACGGCGTAACGTCGAAGCCGAACCACTTTTCCGACAGACGCTTGATCGTGCCGTCAGCCTTTGCAGCTTCAATGGCAACGTCGAACATCTTCTTCAGTTCGGTATCGTCCTTGCGCAGACCGACAGCAACGCCACGGCCCAGAATGCCACCCTTGAAGAACGGACCGGTCATGACGATGTCTTCGTTGCCCGGCTTCTTGGCCGCATCCGTGAGGTAAGCGAGCGAAGCCACGATCAGATCTACACGGCCAGACTTCAGGTCGAGGTCGTGCTGTTCCGTCGTCTTGTACTCACGGATGTCGATGCCATCCTTGAAATACTTGTCGAGCAGCGACAGGCCGAGCGAAGCGGTCTGGACGCCGACGGTACGGCCTTTGATTTCAGCCGATACTTCGTCGATTGCCTTCTGGGCAGCCGCTTCATCCTTGGCGAGATAAAGGGTTTCGCCGGTATGCGGCAGCTTGGCGTAAGGGCTGTCCTTCAGCGTCGCAAAGGTCTGCGGCGTCAGGCCATAGGAAATCGAGAAACTGATAGTTTCCTCGCGCTTCGGCGTAGCAGTAAGGCCAGCCATGATCGCATCGAATTTGCCAGCATTGAGCGCCGGAATGATGCTGTCGAAAGGCTGTGCAACCATCGTGCACTCAACCTTCATGCGGGCGCAGAGGTCCTTGTAGAGATCGACTTCATAGCCATCCAGCGAGCCATCGGGCTTGGTGAAGTTGTAAGGGCGAAAAGCACCTTCCGTGGCGATAGTGATCTTTGTCCACTTCTTTTCCTCGGCATGGGCCGAGATGCTCGTCAGAGCGAGAGCGGAAATGAACACGGCTTTGAAAAGTCCGGTGGTCTTCATTGCAGATATCCTGTTGCGGTTATTTCTGTCCGGTTTACGCCGGAACACAGAATTTCGGTAATTAGGCAGCGTTTTCGTGGCTGATAAACTTGCGGAAACGTTCCGACTTCGAGTTGCCGAACACGTCTTCCGGCGCACCGTCTTCTTCCACCAGACCCTGATGGAAAAATACGACGCGGTTGGAGACGTCGCGCGCGAAGCCCATTTCGTGGGTCACGACCAGCATGGTGCGGCCTTCTTCGGCAAGGCCGCGCATGACGCGCAACACTTCACCGACCAGTTCCGGATCGAGTGCTGAAGTCGGCTCGTCAAAGAGCATGACCTTCGGCTTCATCGCCAGTCCGCGGGCGATTGCAGCGCGCTGCTGCTGTCCGCCCGAAAGATGGGCCGGATAGAAATCGCGCTTGTCGGCAATGCCGACCTTTGCCAGCAAGGCTTCTGCTTCCGCCACGCATTCCGCGCGCGGGCGTCCCTGCACATAGATCGGCGCTTCGATGATGTTTTCCAGTATGGTCTTGTGCGACCACAGATTGAAGCTCTGGAACACCATACCCAGTTCCGAACGAATGCGCGAAACCTGTTTCTTGTCGGTCGGGTAGGCTTCACCCTTTGAATTCTTCGCCATGCGGATGGTTTCACCCGAAACCGTCACAGTGCCTGACGTCGGCGTTTCCAGAAGATTGATGCAGCGCAGGAAAGTCGACTTGCCGGAACCCGACGAACCGAGGATCGAAATGACCTCACCTTCACGTGCTTCAAGCGAAATGCCTTTCAGCACTTCATTCGCACCGAAGCTCTTGCGCAGGTTTTCGACTTTCAGCGCCACCGGTGCATTGGGGGAAACGATTTTGCTCACGATGTTTGTCCTTCGGAGGAAAGCTTGACGACCGGCTGGCGCAGATAAGGGGTCAGCTTATATTCTGCGAACATCAGCGCACGTGTCAGAACGAAGTTGATGGCAAGGTAGATCGCACCGGCGATCACGAAGATTTCTATGGCCCGATAGCTCTCGGCGATCAGCTTTGCCGCAATACCGGTCACTTCCATGAGCGTGATGATCGATGCAAGCGAGGTTGCCTTGATCATCGATATCATCTCGTTGCCGTAGCCCGGCAGCGCCTGACGGATCGCAAGCGGCATGACGATGCGGCGGAAGCAAGTGAAGGACGACATACCACAGGCTTTTGCAGCTTCGATCTGGCCATGCGGCACCGACAGCAGGCCGCCACGGATGATTTCGCTCGCATAGGCGGCGTTGTTCAATGTCAGCGCAATGATCGCACACCAGTAAGGCTCGCGCAAAACCGGCCACAGGAACGAATAACGGATGGCCGGAAACTGGCTGAGACCGTAATAGATGATGAATATCTGCACCAGAAGCGGTGTTCCGCGGAACACGAACACATAAAGGCGGGCAATCCAGTCCAACACCTTGATGCCCGACAGGCGCATCAAGGCGAAAAGCAAGGCCAGTATGGCACCAAACACGATGGAAGTTGCCGCAAGCTTCAGGGTCAGCGGCACGCCGCCCAGCATCTGGAAGAATGCATCGGAATAGAATTCAAGATTCATTTTGCCCTCCGAACGCCGCGCGAGAAGTGGCGCTCGGCAAACTGCAGAAGCCCGCCGGAAACAGACGAAATCAGCAGGTAAAGCGCACCGGCAATGAGGAAGAAGTTGAAGGGCAGTCCGGTCGAGCCAGCGCCGATCTGTGCCTGACGCAGAAGCTCAACCACACCCGCAACGGACACCAGAGCGGATTCCTTGAGTGAAACCTGCCAGACATTACCAAGCCCCGGTAATGCGTGTCGCAGCGCGAGTGGCGCGATGATGCGGCGGAATTTCAGCATCTGGCCCATGCCGCAAGCAGTAGCGGCTTCGAGTTCACCTTTGGAAACGGCTCGGAATGCACCACGGAACACTTCGGTGTGGTGCGCACCACAGGAAATGGCAATTGCCAGCACACCTGCCAGAAAACCCGGAAAGCCGATGAAGCCTTCCGCACCAAAATATTTGCCCAACGCTGTAACTGCCGCACTGCCGCCGAAATAAAACAGATAGATGACGAGCAGATCCGGGATACCGCGAATGATCGTGGTGTAGCCATCGGCAACAGCGCGAAGCGTGCGCCCGCCGGAAATCTTCGCCCAGGCGGCAAAAACGCCGATGGCAGCGCCAAGAAGGAAGCCCAGGACGGCGAGCGCCACGCTCACCAGTGCACCCATCATCAGCACGTAGCCCCAGCCGTCCGGCCCGAAGCTCAAAATATCGAGAAAGCCCATCTGCTTCATGATGCGTCAGGCCCTGTTGGAATTGGGGGATTGAATGTCATTTCTATTTTCAGATTCTGTCTGCCCGCCCGCGTCATTTCGCGGTTTCGGGCAGAGCGGGTTGAACGCTATCTGGAATCGGATTGACGAACACGGTTCCGTCGAGCCGTTTTTCGTGATCCTGCTTGGCTTTCTTGATCTGCTCCGGATTACGGAACAATTCGATGGCCGTGCTGCCCATGATCTTTGCAGCATGGGCCATGCCTTTATGCGCCGCAGGCAGCTTGCCCTGCGCCACCATCTGCCACGAATGAAGCGGTGTGCCAATTGCGCAGGTCGCGCCGCGCATCTGCACGGTGGGTACGACCCAACTCACGCTGCCGACATCGGTCGAGCCGACGAGGGTGTTATCGCCTTTATAGGGCGTATAGATATCTTCGCAAAGCGCGAGACCATCCTTGGGCTCGACACCGAAGCGGCGGAAGGCATCTGAAATGTCTTCCCTCGACAGTGTCTTCTGGAAACGGCTTGCAGTTTCACGGTCCTGCTCATCGAAGTCCGGAGGTCCGAGCCGCTCGAGCTGAAGCTGCATCATCTGTTCCAGCGGCGTGTTGCCGATCAGATCGGCATCACCGCTGACGATTTCGCTGCGGACCGTCGTTTCGGTCATCAGTGCCGCGCCGTCGGCAATCTTCTTGACGCGTTCCAGAAGGGTCTGCATTTCCGGCAAGCTGCGGGCGCGAACGAGGTAACGTACCGTTGCCTTCGCCTGCACGACATTCGGCGCAAAACCACCCGTATCGGTCACAGCGTAATGAATGCGCGCCGTGGACGGCATATGCTCACGCATATAGTTCACGCCCACATTCATCAGTTCAACTGCGTCCAGCGCACTGCGCCCCAGATGCGGGGCTGACGAAGCATGGGCTGCGCGACCGCTGAAGTGAAAATTGATTTCGTTGCAGGCAAGCGAAACCGGATCGTTTACACCGGCAAAAGGCGCCGGGTGCCAGCAGAGCGCGATATCCACATCGTCAAAAAGTCCTTCGCGGACCATGAACCCCTTGGCTGAACCGCCCTCTTCCGCCGGGCAGCCATAATAGCGCACGCGGCCCTTGATGCCCTGTGCGGCAAGATAATCCTTCACTGCCGCAGCAGCGAGCAACGACCCTGAGCCCAACAGGTTATGACCGCAGCCATGTCCATGGCCGCCGGCCTCGACTGGCTGATCTTCAACCAGTCCAGATATCTGGCTGAGGCCCGGCAATGCATCGAACTCACCAAGGATGGCGATGACCGGTCCTTCGTCGCCAGCTTCGCCCATCACCGCAGTCGGTAGGCCAGCAATACCACGCTCGACGCGAAACCCTTCGGCTTCCAGCATCGCCGCATGGGCATCGCTCGATTTGTACTCTTCGTAGTTTGTTTCAGGATTATCCCAAACCGTATCGCTCAGTTCGAAATATGCGGCGCTCTTGGCGTCGACGATATCCCAGATATCGTGATGGTTTTTCAACTCGGCTCCATCGATCATTTCACCGACGCCATACAAGATGGCGGCGGGCACCAGGACGTTCCGGCAATGCAATTGCCGAACCTTCCTCAGACTGCAATTTTTGATGATGCTGATAGAACTCAGGCCCCGCTCTCGCAAGGGCAGATCGGAGAGTTGATGGGAAATTGTTCATTTTCAGGGAGTTTTCTGCCCTCAACAAGCTGTTTCGGTCCAATTCGTCCGATTGAAGTTAGCTGTTAGCCTCCCACACGCCTCAATATTCCTCGCACCTGTACTCAGCAGTACCCGAGACAAATGGCGGGGAGTAGCCACGATATTGGTCAAAATTATTGTGAGTTTTTGCAATATGAGAGGTTCCTCCTGACAAATTGCCAACAAGCTCGTTGAAGCGCTGCGATCGCCACTTCTGCTCCCCCTTGAGTGCCTATCGATGAAACGATAGTTCATCGTACAAATGAAATTTCGAAGGTGGCGGCCATGGTACACGAAAAGAAGCATGCGGATTTCATCATACGTCCACTGCAGCGCAGCGAAGTGACTGACATCTGGCAAATCGATCGCAGCGAGATCATCGAGGAAATGTATCGCCTCGAAGGAGAGCAACTCCTGCTGGAGCCACAATTCTACGATGTGCAGGGCTGGCCGGAGGGCGAAGCGGAAATCTACACACATATCCTGCTCGACTGTCACGACCATGGTGGCGTATTTCTTGGCGCCTATCTCGATGGCACCCTGGTGGCCGTCGCAGTTACGGATGTACGCCCTGTCGGTGCCTATCCCGAATTGTACCAGCTTGGCTTCATGCATGTGGGGAAGACAGTCCGGGGACTGGGACTTGCTGGTGAACTTTATCGTCGCAGCGTGGCCATTGCGAAGGAGGCCGGAGCAGAAGGTTTCTATATTTCTGCGACACCCACACGACGGACCATCGATTTTTATGTGAAGCAAGGTGCAAAAGTCACCACGACGCCTGATCCATTGCTCTTCGAGCGCGAGCCGGAAGATATTCATCTCATCCATCGTTTCAACGCCCAAGCTTCTTGACGCGGAACAGAAACCACTATCATCGTCACTCATGCGAATTCTGCTCGTCGAAGACAATCTCACCCTCGCAAACTGGCTGGCAAAAAGCCTGCAACAGTCGAACTACAGCGTCGATACCGTGCACGACGCGGCGGATGCGGAACAGGCACTCGCCTTCACGGAGTATGATCTCGTGGTTCTCGACCTCGGATTGCCGGACAAGACCGGGCTCGACGTGCTGGAGCACATCCGCAGCAGAGGCAATGAGGTGCCCGTTATCATCCTGACGGCCAATGCAAGTCTCGATGGGCGTATCCGTGGATTGGATGCCGGTGCTGACGATTATCTGGCAAAGCCGTTCGAACTCAGCGAACTTGAAGCGCGCATCCGTGCGCATCTTCGCCGGTCCAGTCAGCGGACAGCGCCTGTTGTGACCTGCGGCCTTTTGCGCTTCGACACCAACACCCGGCTGTTTTCACTCGAAGACGATCCACTGTCACTTGCACCCAAAGAACATGCAGTTCTGGAACAGCTTCTGCGGCGCATCGGAACCACCGTCAGCAAGACAACACTTGTTCAAGGTATTTACGATTTCGACAGCGAGACTGATGAGAACGCCATCGAGATTTACATTCATCGTCTGCGCAAGAAGCTGGAGGGCAGCAAAGCCGAGATCGTAACCTTGCGCGGCCTGGGCTATCTGCTGCGTGAGGCGAGTTGAGATGAAACGGCTGTTCACCCGCCTCTCCCAAAGCCTGCGTGCACAGCTCGTTTCCTGGATCGTGATTCCGCTGATTGTCGTGGCCGGGATCAACCTTTGGACCGCATGGCGTGCGTCGGAAAATATGGCCGGGATCGTGTCAGACAGAATGCTGACAGCGTCAGCACGCGCCATTGGCGAAGCGACTGCCGCCTCGCATAATGCCATCGATGCTGTCATTCCGCCGGTAGCGCTGGAGATGTTTTCGACGGGAAATGGCGACCGGGTCTATTATCGGGTCGAGACTTCTGACGGACGCCTGCTTGCAGGGTTTCCCGACTTGCCGAAACCGGCTGAAATCGCGAATTACGACCCACTCCATTATGAGGGCAGCTATCGCGACCATCCCTTGCGTCTGGTTGTCTTGCGCCATCCCGTTGCAGCACCGTCCAACCTGCCACAGGCTGTCGACGTGGTCGTGGGTGTCACCCTTGCAGGATACACCTCCATGCAGCGGGAGCTTTGGCTGAACTCTGTGCTGGAACAATCGCTGCTCATCATCGTCGCGGGTGCCCTTTCGTTAATGGGCTTGCGCTTTGTATTACGCCCGTTGATCCGGCTCCGCAACGAAGTTCGCAATCGCACATCCGAGCTGGAACCATTCGATCCACAGACAGTTCAGACCGAACTTCGACCGCTCGTCACAGCGCTGAACCAGTATATGGAACGCGTGCGCAAGCAGATGTCGGCGCAACATCGTTTCATCCAGAATGCAGCACATCAGTTGCGCACGCCACTTGCTACACTATCAACGCAGGCCAGTTTCGCAGAACGGACAACCTGCGAAAGTGACCGCAAAGACGTTCTGGCAGGTATCAAGAATACCACCATGCAGCTGTCGCGGCTTGCCGGACAATTGCTGACGCTTTCGCGTGCCGAACCAGGCAGCAGGCGTCCTCGCGCTGACCTGGTTGATCTGGCGGAAGCGGGACAACAAATTCTGGAAAGCCTCGCGGGCAAGGCGTTCGAGCGCAAGATCGATCTCGGGTTCGAGCTCAAAGCAACCAAAGCTATCATTTCTGGCGACGGCACTATGCTGCGGGAAATGATCGTCAATCTGGTGGACAACGCCCTTACCTATACGCCCGAAGGCGGCACAGTAACGCTTGTGATTGATCAGGATGGGCCCAAAATCGACATACGGGTCGAGGACAACGGACCCGGCATCCCCGCAAATGAATATGAACACGTTTTCGAGCGTTTCTATCGTGTTCCGGGCACCATCGCCGATGGAAGCGGGCTGGGCCTTGCCATCGTGCGCGAAGTTGCCGACACGGCGGGCGGCCATGTCGAGCTTTCCCAAACGAAAGGCGGCGGGCTTACGGTGACTGTCACCCTGCCCGCCGCCTGACTCGTTTGCATCTGTCCGACTATCAGCTTCCCTGTTCGGAAAGTGCCTGTGGACGCCATTTCACCAGATGGTTTTCGACCAATGTGATGATGTATTCCACGACGAGCGCCAGTACCGCCAGAATGACCATGGCCGCAAAGACGCCGTTGGCATTGAATGTGCCCTGCGCCGTGGAAATCATCAGGCCAACGCCCTTTTTCGCGCCGAGGAATTCACCGACAACTGCGCCGACGAGCGCGAAACCGAAACTGACGTGAAGGCTTGCCAGAATCCAGCTCATGGCTGACGGCACGATGACGGTGCGCGTGATCTGCGAACGGGATGCACCCAATATCTGCGCATTGGCGATCAGCGCGCGGTCGGCTTCGCGCACGCCCTGAAACGCATTGGCGAACACGACGAAGAACACCATGACGACGGCCAGCGCCACCTTGGATGCCATGCCGAGGCCAAGCGCGATGATGAAGATCGAGCCCAGCACGACACGCGGGATGGAATTGGCGATCTTGATATAGATCGAAAACACATCGGCGAGGAACTTGTTGCGACCCAGCAGGATGCCGCAAATGACGCCGCCGACCGCACCGATAAGGAAACCAAGCGCGGTTTCCTCAAGCGTTACGATGATCTGTTCCGAAAGCGGTCCCTGTGACGTGCCTTCCGTGACCCAGATCCATATCTGGTCGGCAATGCCGGACGGGCTTGCAAAGAAGAATGGGTCGATGAGGCCGGTCCGTGCACCGAGTTCCCAGCCGCCCAGAACAACGACAAGAATGGCGAGGCGTACGAGAATAACGACCGCGCGACGGCGGCGCATGTCGGCGCGAAATTTCGCTTCGGTGCGGGCAAGTTCGTCGGCACTTGCATTGACCTGCAAGCTTGGTGACGCGGAGAGAGCTTGTGTTGTCATATCATTTTCTCCGATTAGTTTCCGTTTGCCAGCGCGCGCTTCTGGCCGATCTGCACTTCCTCGCGCAAATCGTCCCAGATGACCTTGGCGATATCCACAAACTGGCTGTCGTAGCGGATGTCTTCCATGACGCGCGGGCGCGGGATGTCGATATCGTAGACACTCTTGACCGTGGCTGGACCGGCGGTCAGCACATAGACTTTATCGGCCAACGCAATCGCTTCTTCGAGATCGTGCGTGACGAAGATGACGGACGCGCCGGATTGTTGCCAGAGATCGAGCAATTCACCCTGCATCAGAGTGCGCGTCTGTACGTCAAGCGCACTGAACGGTTCGTCCATGAGCAGGATTTTCGGTTCGTTGATGAAGGTCTGTGCCAGCGCCACGCGCTTGCGCATGCCGCCAGACAACTGGTGCGGATAGTGCTTTTCAAAACGGGCCAGACCAACACGGGCGATCCAGCTACGCGCTTTCTCATAGGCTTCTTCCTTGCCCATACCGCGATAACGCGGCCCGGCACTCACATTGTCGATGACATTAAGCCACGGAAAAAGCGCATCGGCCTGAAACACGAAGCCGATATCAGGGCTGATACCTTCGATAGGCTTGCCCATCAGGCGGACTTCGCCGGCACTTGGCTTGGCGAGACCGGTTACGAGATTAAGCGTCGTTGACTTGCCGCAGCCGGTCGGACCGACAACACAGGCAAACTCGCCCTGCGCAACATTCATGGTGAAGTCACGCAATGCGGTCATCATCTTGCCGTCCGGGGTGACGAAACGGCGAGTTACATTGTTGAGCGCGATTGCAGCAGCTTTCTCACGCACAATGGTTCTGGGGGCTTCCATCAGCATGGGTTCCTCGCGGGTATGCGGCACCGCTCGCGCGCGATAGTTTCGTTATCAAAGATCTCCGAGCGCAAAACCGTCTTACACGTTTGCTGGAAATGCTCTGTCGCGCGCCTGCAATGCGGTTGAATCTTTGGAGGACAGCGGGACTGACGTTCATGTTTGAACGCCAGTCGAAGGCTGTTTACTTTGCAGCGTCAAGCGTTGCGTTGGCCTTGTCCACGAATTCGGTCGTGAAGGTCTTCGAAAGATCGACCTGCTTCTCCTGAAGCGGCTTCTTGAAGGTTGCGAGAACCTTGAGAACGGTTTCAGGTCCATCCTTCGGCATCCGGCCGTCCGGGGTGTACTGCGCCTTGCCCTCGGCAAGTCCCTTTACGTAAAGGTCCTTGTCACCGACGTAATAATCCTTGGGCATCTGGTCGGCGATTTCTTCGGCACTGTGCGAAGCGATGTAACGCATGGTCTTGACCAGAGCATTGGCAAGCTTCTGCGCGTCTTCCTTGTGCGTCTCAAGCCATGCGCTTTGCACATAGAACGACGCAGCCGGGTAAGGTCCACCAAGCGCTTCGATGGTTTTGTCGGGCGTGCGCATATCGACCAGCACCTTGGCATCGCCGCTCTTCAGCATATTGGCGACGGTCGGTTCCGTGGTCATGCCTGCCTGAACGGCATCCTGCTTGAAGGCGGCAATGAAAGTATTGCCCGCTCCGACAGGAAGCAGCGTGTAGTCGCCCTGCTTGAGGCCATTACGCATGGCAAGGTATTGAGTCAGGAAGTCCGTCGAGGAGCCGAGCCCGGTGACGCCAAGCGTATGCCCCTTGAAATCGCCCGGCGACTTGATCTGGTCGGCATATTTGCTGGAAACGAGTTCCACTTCACCCGGCGCCTGACTGAACTGGACGATGGACTGAATAAACTTGCCCTTCGACTGCAGGTCGATCGTGTGATCGTAAAAGCCGACCACAGCCTGAGCCGCACCGGCCAAAAGTTCGTTTTCAGCATCCACGCCGGCGCGGCTGTTGATCAGCTCGACATCAAGGCCTTCATCCTTGAAGTAACCCAGCTTTTCCGTCAGCACTGCCGGAAGGTAAATCTGCTTTTCCATACCGCCGACAATCACTGTCAGCTTTTCGGCATGGGCAACGCCTGCACCAAGTACCATTGCGCCGCCAATGAAGGCTGCGCCAAATAGATGGCGGCATGAATCGATAGAGATTTTCATCTACGCTCCTCCGAGAGCTCCTGTTGGCCCGGCAATGCCAGACCCCTCCTGATATGCAGCCGATTCCTCAATCGGTTTTGAATGGTTAGCGCAGGCAAGCTTTCAACCAGCTTTCAACAAACTCGCGGCGAGATTTCGAACGCCGTAAACCGGTAGCCAGAGATTATCGCTATTTATATTCGGAAGAACCGGATCACTAAGAACACTATCGTGATGCGCCTGATATCGCTGTCATAAAACGATCTGTTGCTTTCCCTCTGAATTAGAGGTTCAATCAATCAAACGGGGAGGCGTCCATGCCATTTCGCGGCAACAAATATCAGGGAACATATGCGCCAAACGATCTCCAAGTGCTGCAGATTGCCTATAATCGCTGCTGCGCACTGCTTGATCGATGTTCAACGACGCACGAAAGCAAAGAAGCGCTTGCACGCGCAATTATAAGAACATTTGAATCCGGTGAACAAAATCCAGACAAGATCGCTGAAATAGTAGCCAAACTGGAACTTGATCGCGTTTAACGGCATTGGTTGGAAAAGAGTCTGCTTACGATCCCTCAGCAAATTTTAGCTCTCTAATGCTTTCGGTTTTGCAACTGACTGAATATTTTACATAAACTAAATAATTCTGGATTATAATGCTTTGCAATCAGCTATGTTTTAGTATAGCGGGTCGCAAGAATTTTCAGGCTTTCAGATCGGATTATCTGTCTGTCGCCATCTGCGGAATGCATAAAATGCCATTTTCGAGAGATTACTACTTCGGGCGTTTCAAGCCCATTGAGTTGGAGGAGCTGCAAGCGGCTTATGTCAAGTCGTGTGAAGCGATGGCTCGTTGTCCAATCACTTCTCCCCAAAAAGACGAAATGGCGCGCGAAATCATCCAGATTTATGAATGCGGCGTCATGGATGCCGAGAAGATCGCCGAACTCATGGTGCAGATCGAAGCGGTCAAACCACGTCCGTTGAGCGAACAGATGCTCGACCGTGTGACGACGATCCAGCCCAAGATTGCCTGAGCAAAATTACTTCATGAAAAACACCCGGATGCAAATCGCATCCGGGTGTTTGTTTGTTCAGCGCTGAGCCACCGGGCGGACAAGCGGAGTCACGCGGCGGATCGTGACACGACGATTTTCCTGTTCGGCTGCCTGCGTGCGAATTTTCAGGAAGCGTTCGCCATAGCCTTGCGTGACAAGGTTTTCTGGTGGAATTTCATAGACTTCCGTCAAAAGGCTTGCAACTGATTCAGCACGTTTATCGGACAGGACGAGATTTGAACGGTCCGATCCAACCGCATCCGTATGCCCTTCAATGAAGAAGGTTTCGCCCGGATCCTTTGCCAGTACCTTCTGCATGGCGGTTGCAACCTTGCGCAGCGTCTTCGCCTGCGAAAGCGAAACCTCGGCGCTACCCGTCGCGAAGTGGATTGTATCCAGATCGATACGACGCACCTTGTCGCGCAGGCGGGCTGAATGACGAACCTCGTCGATCGTATAGACACGCTCCACACGCTCTACCGGAGGCATGGCAAGGAAGTCATAGAAATCGCGATCCGGATCGTCTGCGACGTCGATGATGTAATCTCTTACCGGAATGGTCAGACGCATCGGCGGCAGTTCGTAACCAACATCGATAATCGAAGCGCGCGGATTGTCGTCATATTCCGGCGCATAGATCATCAGATATTCATTGCCGTCCCGGTCGATACGGGAACGCTGAAGAATATCGCCGTAGCGATCATAGACTGTGACGATCTGGTTGCCACCCGGGCGGACAATGGTTTCACGGGTGCGCCCGCGCGGCAGTTCATCGTAATAGGTTTCCTCGGCATCACGGCGCAACCTTGGGCGATCATCGCCGCGAACGAAGATACGGTCGCCCACGTCCAGAATGACACGATTATCCACCTCCTCGATCACTTTGACGTTGGTGACATTGTTGGTCACGTTATTGACCGTCGTATTATTGATGACCGTATTGTTCACCACCGTGTTGTTGATGATATTGGTGGTTTCCGGCACTGCAAAAACCGGCGCTTCCTTGATACGGGTGCCCTCTTCCTTGAGATTGGCTTCGATCTTCTGCGGCAGCGCTGCCTTCACTTCCTCTGGAATCGCAACCTGTGCCGCCGCATCATTTGCGGGCGGTGGTGCACTTTCCTCAACGGAACGTTGCTGTTCGCGCTGCTTGCGACGCTCTTCACGCGACTGGCTTCCGCCGGAATTGTCGGCGTCCTTGTCGCTGTCGAGAATGGCAGCGCCATTTTCGACTGGCAAGACAACCGTATCGTCCGTCTTCGCAGGGTCTTTCGCAATCTCCTGATTTTCCTCGGTCGAACGCTGATCGACTATCTCTGGTGCTGGCTCCGAAGACGGTTTTTGCTGGTCTTCGGTTGATTGCGGCTGTTCAACCGGCTGTGCAGGCTGAGCCTCATTCTGTGGCTCTTCCGTTGCTTTCGGTTCTTGCGGTGGAGCTTCTTCGGGATGCTCAACAACGGATTCTTCCGCTGGTTCTTTCTGCGGAGGCGTGACCGGAGATGCGTCTGCCGGTTGTTCGGCTGGCTTTTCCGGTTCCTGCACCGGTGCTTCCTTGGCAGGTTGCTCAGCCTGCTTGGCCGGTTCTTTCGCCGTCGGCTGCTCAGGTTTCGCTTCCGGTTCCTGTGCGGGCTCTTCCTTCATCGGCTTTTCAGCGGGAGCGGTCTGTTCCTGCGGCTGATTGGCCTTGCGAGCAGCCTCTTCATCAGCCTTCTTCTGTTCTTCAGCGCGACGGTGAGCTTCCCCTTCAGCGGCCTTCTGCTGCTGTTCGCTCTGACGCTGTGCCTCTTCGTCAGCCTTTTTCTGTTCGGCAGCCTGCCTGGCCTGCTCTTCGGCCTGTTTCTGCGCTTCGCGCTCTGCTGCCTTCTGTTGTTCCTCGGCTTGCTTCTGTGCTTCGCGCTCGGCGGCTTTTTGCTGCTCTTCAGCCTGGCGTTGCGCCTCTGCCTCCGCAGCGCGCTTCTGTTCTTCCGCTTGACGCTGGGCTTCCTCTTGAGCAGCCTTCTGCTGCTCTTCGGCCTGACGACGGTTTTCTTCCTCGGCAGCGCGCTGTTGTTCCTCAGCCCGACGCGTTTCTTCTTCCGCTGCCTTTTGCTGTTCTTCAGCCTCGCGCTGTTGCTGCTGCAGCTGCTCGTCGGATGGCTGGTCTCCATTCTCCTGTGCCAGCAGGATTGGAGCCGTCAATGAATCCGCCAATACGGGTTGCGCTAGAATGGAGGCCGACAGAACCGGCACGGCAACAGTGGCAAGAAGCTTCGAACGAATAGACATAAATCCTTCTCCTTCTGGAAGGCAGAATTGATATGCGTCTCACCCACAGAATCGCGGGCAAAGACGCCGTAGAACCGCCAGCGATATCCATCGAATTGGGACAAATTCCGGCAACTTCACAAATCCGTTATCGTAATCCACATGAACGCAGCCTGAACCCAAGCGTTCCAAAACTACGAGATTTGCCGCATTCTTTTGGCCAGAAGCTCGATGCCTTCCGCAATCCGATTAATCGGAATGGAAGAATAAGCGATGCGAAAATAGCGGCATGGCCTGTCATCGCTCCAGAAGAAAGGGGACCCCGACTCGATCAGCACGCCATCCTCGCGCAGATCACGCGCGAGTTTGTCGGCATCCATGCCCTCCGGTCCTTCGATCCAGAATGCCGTACCGCCAAAGGCCGATTTACCAGCGATTTTCAATCCTTCGCGATTAAGGGCCTCGATCATGACAATATGGCGCTTGTGATATTCAATCCGCATACGATGAATAACCGCATCGTAGTGACCAAGAGCCAGAAAATAGGCCGCTGTTCGCTGCAAATGTCCGGGCGGATGACGAAGCATGAGCGCGCGTAGCGCCCTCGCCTCACGGATGACAGGTGCCGGAGCAACCAAGTAGCCAAGCCGAAGCCCCGGAAACAGCGACTTTGAAAAACTGCCCACATAGAGAACGCGGCCATACTGGTCGAGCGACTTTAACGCCGGCGTCGGGGGCTGCAAAAAGCTCATCTCGAATTCGTAATCATCCTCGACAATGACGAAATCGCGCTCGGCTGCAGCCTCCAGAAGTGCTATACGCCGCGCGCGTGGCATAGTGGCGGCCGTGGGTGACTGGTGGCTCGGCGTGACGAAGACCGCGTCGATCTCATCTGGTAGTAACTCGGGTGGTAAGCCGCCTTCATCAACGTCAAGCGCCGTTACATTGGCCCCAGTCAGATGGAGTGTGGCACTAATATCGGGATGTCCGGGATTTTCGCACACGACATGCGAGCGCCGTGTCAAAAGCAGATGACTGATGATCCAAAGCGCGTTCTGCGCGCCAACGGTAACAAGTATCTCGTCTGGCTCCGCGTGTATTCCGCGGCTAGGCAGCGTGCGCGAACGGATATAATTGACAAGTTCCACATCATCGGCAGCGGCAAAATCACCCGCCATAAGGATAAAGTCTTCTCTGGCCAGCGCGCGCCGTGCGCAATCGCGCCATGCGGCGAGATCAAACAAGGTCTGATCCATCTGGCCATAGAGAAAGGGGTAGCGATACTTCCGCCAATCCAGAGGCTTGCGAATGGTCTTGGCAATGTTGAAGCCGAGACGCAACTTGGATGACCAATCGACGGCGGTGTCAGGTGCTTGCAAAAAATCCTTGTCTGGACGGCTGATAGGCGGCGCTGCAGCCACGTGATAGGCACTGCGGGAATGCACTTCCAGATAACCTTGGGACACAAGCTCCTGATAGGCCAGCGTTACCGTGAGGCGCGAGACTTTCAGATAATCCGCCAACCGCCGAGTGGAGGGCATGCGGGCACCGGGCAAAACCGCGCCGGAAAGAATGGCTGATACCGTTGTTTCCCGGATTTGCGACTGCAATCCGGTATTTCTGCTGCCATCTATGAAGAAGATCGTCGGCGAGACGGCATCCAAAACGCTGCTCCATTAGTGAATCTGCGATTACACCCAAGTTCGCGTCAGTTTTTCCGCTTCGTGCTCTACTTAGCAATAGCGTTTCTTCTTTCTGTTTCTCCTCGTGGAATAATTTCGACGGTAAAGTGAGCACGAACCCCAATTTCCGGGTAGCACCATCTTGCTCGCTAAACTGGACTTATTGACTATTCCAACTGGATATAAGGCAAATTTCATGAGATGGCTATCGTTTGTAACTGGAACTGCAGATTGGCGAAAAACGTCAACAGTCGTGACCAAGTCAGGCATGGTTCTTAAATGGAAGGGGAACTCCATGAACTATTTCAAAAGCATAAACCGGGTGGTGTTATTTTCGGCCGTAGCAGCGCTTTCCACGTCTGCGGCCTATGCCGAAACCACGGTCGTGGTCGGTTATCAGCAGATCGTCGGGCCGTTTCTGACCGCAATCGCTAACGGAAAATTCGATGCGGCAGCCAAGGAAGCCGGATACAAGATTGACTGGCGCCAGTTCGCATCGGGTGGCGATATTTCGACGGCACTTGCTTCCGGCAACGTACCGATCGGCGTTATCGGTTCAACGGGCATCGCAGCAGCCGCCACACGCGGTGTTGACCTTCAACTCTTCTGGATTCTCGATAATATCGGCAAATCGGAAGCACTGGTAGCGCGCGAAGGTTCGGGCATAGAGAAGCCGGAAGACCTCAAGGGCAAGAAGGTCGGCGTGCCTTTTGTCTCGACCTCGCATTTCCATCTCCTTGTCGGCATGAGCGACATCTGGAAGATCAATCCGCGCGACGCGGAAATACTCAACATGACACCGCCGCAGATCGTTGCCGCCTGGCAGCGCGGCGATATCGACGCGGCCTATGTCTGGCCCCCTGCTCTTTCCGAAATCCTCAAGACCGGCAAGGAAATTGCCAATTCCGAAGAAATCGGCGCGAAAAGCGTCCCGACTTTCGACGGCCTTGTGGTGGATAAGAGCTTCGCCAGCGAAAACCCCAAATTCATGACCGCCTTCATCACGGTGCTGAAGGATGCCTATGCCGACTACAAGGCCAATGGCGGCCAGTGGACGGCAGACTCCGAACAGGTCAAAGGCATGGTCAAGCTGATCGGTGGCAATGCCGCTGACATACCGGGCTCACTCGCGCTGTTGTCCTTCCCCACCGTGGAAGAACAAGCCTCCCCGACATGGCTCGGTGGTGGCAAGGACAGCGGAGCGCTCAAATCCGTCACCCAGAGTGCAAAATTTCTTGTCGACCAAAAACAGCTAGACCAAGCTCTGGATGACTATAGCGGCAACGTAAATGGCAGTTTTGCCGAAGCCGCAGCGAAGTAATTACGTAAAGTAATTCAAGCGCCTCCGCCAGCGGCATGCCTTCGGGCAAGCCGCTGAACCGAGACGGTTCCTGCAATGTTGTGTGTGCCTTCTGGCTTTTGCCGGAACCGCTTCTTCGTTCCCGAAAGGTGACGTAATGGAAACCTTGAACGTATCGAATGTCAGTCTGACCTATCCCGGTCTTTATGTGGAAGAAGCCGTGATTGCGCTGAAGGGCGTTAATTTGCGGATCGACAGCGGGGATTTCGTGGTGGCGCTTGGTGCGTCCGGCTGCGGCAAGACCACGCTTCTCAATCTGATGGCGGGGTTCATGATCCCGTCATCCGGCGAAATCACGTTGGGCGGAAGGCAAGTGCGTGGTCCCGGCGCCGACCGGGGTGTCGTGTTCCAGAAACATGCTCTGCTTCCCTGGCTCAATGTCGTTGACAACACCGAATTTGGCCTGAAGCTTCAAGGTGTACCGAAGGCAGAACGCCGGGCGCGTGCCACAAAAAATCTGGCGCTGGTCGGCCTGCAGGATTTCCACAATCACAAGATTTACCAGCTTTCCGGCGGTATGCAGCAGCGTGTCGGCATTGCCCGCGCACTGACCTGCGACCCGGCGATGCTGCTTATGGACGAGCCCATGGCAGCGCTTGATGCCCTCACCCGCGAAACGATCCAGGAATTGCTTTTGCGGGTATGGCAAGTGACCAACAAAATGTTCTTCTTCATCACTCACAGCGTCGAAGAGGCCTTGTTCCTCGGTTCGCGGCTGATCGTCATGTCGCCGCGCCCCGGACGGATCACCCATACCTATGATCTGGATTTCAACCGACGCTTTCTGGAATGCGGTGACGCGCGCGCCGTCAAGTCCAGTCCCGACTTCATCAAGATGCGTGAGACAATTCTGGGGATTATCTATGGCGATGAACGTGCATCAGGAAACCCGGAACTGGTCCATGCTTGAGTTCGTAACTCGGGCAAGACCAGTCAAACCCGGTAAAATCTATGGCGCCCCCGGCGACGGCAATAGCGGCTTCATCAGCCTTGTAACTGCACTGATTTTGCTGGGGCTCTGGTTTCTCGTGACGGGAATGGGCTGGGTCAAGCCGCTGTTTCTCCCCTCACCGTTCGCTGTCTATGGCAAGTTCATGGTTGCCATGACCGACGGCGTCGCAAACTCCACTCTGGCCGAACATACGCTCGCCAGCCTTGGACGTGTATTGGGTGCCTTCGCGATTGCCTGCATCACGGCAATTCCCATCGGCATCATGATGGGCATGAGCAGCTTCGTTCGTGGCGTGTTGGACCCGATTATCGAGTTTTACCGACCACTGCCGCCGCTTGCCTACCTGCCGCTGATCATCATCTGGCTTGGTATTGGCGAGTTCCCGAAGGTGTTCCTCATCTTTCTCGCGATCTTTGCGCCAATGGCGATCGCAGCGAGAGCTGGCGTGCGCTCGGTCTCAACCGAACAGATCCATGCCGCCTATGCGATGGGCGCATCCCGGACGCAGGTAATAACGCAGGTCATCATGAAAGCGGCCATGCCGGAAATCTTCACCGGCATGCGCATCGGGATCGGTGTGGGCTGGACGACGCTGGTAGCGGCGGAAATGGTGGCGGCACATCGCGGTCTCGGCTTCATGGTACTCAATGCAGCGCAGTTTTTGGCCAGCGACACCGTCATCATGGGCATCATCGTCATCGGTGTGTTCGCTTTCGCCTTCGACCTTTTGATCCGTTACATGGAAAAGGTCCTCATCCCGTGGAAGGGTAAAGTCTGATGGCGCTGCAACCGCTTTAACCTGCCCGACCGAAATCCAATTCGCAATATCAATCGCGCGGCAACTCTGCCGCGCCACAGGAAAACTTTGCCCGAAATCAGTGCAGATTTCAGACGTATCAAGGAGCATTCGAATGTCCGCCGGACAACTCACAGAGAAGCATTTTTCCGACCTCTTCGACGCCTTCAACCGGCACGACATCGACGCGATCATGGCCTTCTTTGCCGACGATTGCGTGTTTTACACCATCGGTGGTGAGGAAGTTTACGGCACCCGCCTCGAAGGCAAGGATGCGATTGCCAAGGCTTTTTCCGGCGTCTGGGCTGCGATGCCCGACGTGAAATGGGACGGACACAGACATTTCGTGAGCGGCGACCGTGCCGTGTCCGAATGGACCTTTCGCGGAACGGATGCCAACGGCGCACGCGTCGAGGCAGAAGGCTGCGATCTCTTCACACAGCGCGACGGCAAGATCGTCCGCAAACAGGCATTCCGCAAGAACCGGCCTTTGCTGAAGGCGTAAGCCGCAACATCGCCAGTCGGTGTTTTGGAGGACCGACATATGGATACCCACACTCTCAACAGTTTCTCGGCCACCCAGCCATTCGACCCCGCTTATGATCCGGTGGTTTCGAAGACGCCAGGACAAGGCCGCGACTATGCCCCGACTTACTGGATAGGCACTGCCGGACCGGCGCCGGAAGACGATGGCCCTATTCGCGGAGACGTCGATGCCGATGTCGTTATCGTCGGCTCAGGCTATACCGGTCTTTCGGCGGCAATCCATCTCGCTCGGGATCATGGCGTCAAGGCCGTGGTGCTGGAAGCAAATGGCGTCGCCTGGGGCTGCAGCACCCGCAATGGCGGTCAGGCGCAGATTTCAGCCGGCCGGCTCAAGCGTTCACAATGGATCGAGCGCTGGGGTGTGGACGTCGCCCGGAAATTGCATAAGGAAATTGCCGAGGGTTTTGATCTCTTTCGTTCACTCATTGCCGAACCGGAAATTGATTGTGATCCGCAGGATGGCGGTCATCTCTACATCGCCCATCGCGACAAGGTCATTCCTTCGCTGGAGAAAGAATCCCGCCTGCTGAACGACGTATTCGGCTATCGGACGCGCATGGTCGGTCGCGACGAGATTCACCGCGATTTCATCCGGGATCAAGAAGCTCGCGGAGCTATGTATGAGCCAGACGGCATTGGCATTCACGCCGCGAAACTTGCCTTCGGCTATCTCCGGCTTGCACGCAAGCTGGGCGCAAAGGTGCACACCGCAAGCCCGGTTCTCAGCTGCCGCAAGAACGGCAATGTATTCCATCTCAACACGCCGAACGGTACGGTCACGGCGCGACAGGTTTGCTTCGCGACAGCGGGATACACCTCGCCCGGCCTCCATCCTCTCACCCGTTACCGGCTGATGCCGGTGCTGTCGAACTCTGTCGTGACACGACCGCTGACACCCGATGAAATTGAAGCATGCGGCCCCAAGACCGGTATTCCGCTAACCGACACGCGCACGCTTCGTCACTATTATCGTTTTCTGCCTGACGGGCGGATGCAGATCGGTAGCCGCAGCGCGATTACCGGGGCTGATGCACCGAACCCTAAACATTACGATCTGCTGCTTTCGGGCCTTTACCGGAAGTTCCCGGCTCTGAAAGGCATCAAGGTCGATTATTCCTGGTGGGGGTGGGTCGATGTCAGTCATGACATGATGCCCCGCATCTATCGTCCTGATCCGACGCAGGAAATCTACTATGCCATGGGCTACGGCGGCAACGGCGTGATGTATTCAGCGCAGGCCGGACGCCGGGTTGCCCAACTGATGACGGGTCGGGGACAGGAACTCGACCTGCCGATCTTCACCTCCGAATTGCCGAGTTACGGCATGCTGACGCCATTCAGGCGCATAGGCCAGCGCGCAATGTATCACTGGTATGCGCTGAAAGACGAAGTTCTCTGAATTCCAAGGAAAGGTACGCGCCATGAAAATGACGACGGAAGAAGCATTTGTTAAGGTTTTGCAGATGCATGGGATAGAACATGCATTCGGGATCATCGGCTCCGCGATGATGCCGGTATCGGATTTGTTTCCGAAGGCGGGCATTACCTTCTGGGATTGCGCCCATGAGACGAATGCGGCGCTGATCTGCGACGGTTATACCCGCGTGACGGGCAAGATGGGTATGGCGATTGCTCAGAACGGGCCCGGCGTAACCGGCTTCGTGACTGCCATCAAGACTGCTTACTGGAACCACACGCCGATGCTGCTTGTCTCTCCACAGGCTGCCAACAAGACCATCGGTCAGGGCGGTTTTCAGGAAGTTGACCAGATGTCGCTGTTCGAAGAGATGGTCTGCTATCAGGAAGAAGTGCGCGATGCGACCCGCATTCCCGAAGTGCTGAACCGCGTGATCGAGAAGGCATGGCGCGGCTGTGCACCGGCACAGATCAACGTTCCCCGTGACTTCTGGACTCAGGTCATCGACGTCGACCTGCCACAGATCGTCCGGCTGGAACGCCCGAGCGGCGGACGCGATGCCATTGCCGAGGCTGCAAAGCTTCTCACCAATGCGAAATTCCCGGTCATCCTTAACGGGGCCGGTGTCGTTATCGGCGGTGCGATCCCTGAATCCATCGCGCTTGCCGAAAGGCTCGATGCGCCGGTCTGCTGCGGCTATCAGCATAATGATGCCTTTCCCGGTACCCATCCACTGTCCGCCGGTCCACTCGGCTACAATGGCTCCAAGGCCGCGATGGAGCTGATCTCCAGGGCCGATGTGGTCCTGGCGCTCGGTACCCGTCTCAATCCGTTCTCGACCCTGCCCGGCTATGGCATCGATTATTGGCCGAAGGATGCAAAGATCATTCAGGTCGACATCAATCCTGATCGTATCGGCCTCACCAAGAAGATATCGGTCGGCATTTGCGGCGATGCCAGGCAGGTTGCGCAGCAGATTCTCGACCAGATGGGAGCCAATGCGGGCAATGCCGGTCGCGACGAGCGCAAGCAGCTCATCCATCAGCGCAAATCCGCCTGGTTGCAGCAGCTTTCCTCGATGGATCATGAGGATGACGATCCGGGCACGCATTGGAATGCCGGTGCGCGCGAGCGCGAGAAGGACCGCATGTCGCCGCGGCAGGCATGGCGTGCCATACAGGCTGGAATGCCGAAGAACGCCATCATGTCCACCGACATCGGCAATAACTGCGCCATCGGGAACGCCTATCCAAGCTTCGAACACGGACGCAAATATCTGGCACCGGGCATGTTCGGCCCCTGCGGTTATGGCTTCCCGTCCATCGTCGGCGCCAAGATCGGCCAGCCTGACACGCCAGTGGTCGGCTTTGCAGGCGACGGCGCGTTCGGCATATCCATGAACGAGATGACCTCCATCGGTCGCAAGGGCTGGCCTGCGATCACCATGGTCATCTTCCGCAACTATCAGTGGGGTGCCGAAAAGCGCAACACGACACTGTGGTACGACAACAACTTCGTCGGCACCGAGCTCAATCCGAACCTGAGCTACGCCAAGGTGGCGGATGGCTGCGGCCTGAAAGGCGTGACCGTCGATAGCCAGCAGGCGCTGACCGAAGCCTTGCAGACGGCAATCGACGAGCAGGCCAAGGGGGTGACCACCTTCATCGAAGTCGTGCTCAATCAGGAACTGGGCGAACCATTCCGCCGTGATGCGATGAAGAAGCCCGTTGTCGTGGCCGGCATCGACAAGGCCGACATGTGCCAGCAAATGCCCGTCTGAACCAGTCCGTCAGTGATCAGGCCGGGAGCGCAACTCCCGGCCTTTTGAAGAGATTGCGCCATGCTGCCGTTGGAAAAGATTTTTGAGAAAGCCCGTTCGAGGCCACGTCACATCGTGCTGGCCGAGGGCGAAGATCCGCGTATCATCGATGCGGCGCTGCGTGCCGAACGTGAAGCCATTGCCCGCATTACGCTTCTGGGCTCCGAAAGCGTCATCAGCAGGCAGATTGACGGCTCAAAGATCGCGATCATAAATCCAGTAGTATCGGACAAAAGCGCGGATTATGCGCAAAAACTCTATCGGCTGCGTCAGGCCAAAGGCATGACGGAAGAGCAGGCTGAGGCAATCGTGAAGACGCCACTCGGCTTCGCCGCCATGATGGTACGCGAAGGCGATTCGGACGGGACGGTGGCTGGCGCAGTTGCAACGACTGCCGATGTGGTGCGTCATGCCCTGCAGATCATTGGTAAGGCCGAAGGCGCATCACTCGTCTCAAGCTTCTTCCTGATGCTGCTGTGCCAGTCTCATCATCAGAAGAAAGGCGCTTTCGTCTTTGCCGATTGCGGCCTCGTGGTGGAACCGGATTCCGCGCAACTTGCCGATATCGCCATACAGTCGGCCGATTCATATCGCCAGCTCACGGAAAAAGATGCGGCCGTTGCCATGTTGTCCTTCTCCACCGGCGGCAGTGCTGCGCATGAGCGCGTATCAAAGGTCGTTCAGGCAACCCGGACGGTGCGGGAGCGCAAGCCTGCTCTGTGCATCGATGGAGAATTACAGTTCGACACGGCATTCGTCGAGGCAATCAGCCATGCCAAATCGCCGGATTCACCGCTCAAGGGCAATGCCAACGTCTTTGTGTTCCCCAATCTCGAAGCCGCCAATATCGGCTACAAGATCGCCCAGCGTATTGGTGGGGCGCAGGCCATAGGCCCTGTGCTTCAGGGCCTCGCCAAACCCGCTAATGACCTCTCACGCGGGTGCAGCGCTGACGATGTCCTCCACATGATCGCTATAACCGT
>NZ_JBCAUP010000022.1:0-97092 GCF_038433355.1 Brucella cytisi | reverse complement strand
CGCATTGCCTCACTAGAAATGTTCCCTGATTGTTGGCCGTTGCCTCATCTGATTTGCTCCCAGCATTTGTGGGTGCGGAGCAAATCAGATGAGGCTGATCAGCGTGACGACGAAGAAGGAATTGGTTGCTGCTCTGGCAAAGCGCTATGCGGCCGGAAAGCGGGAGGAAAAATCGCAGATCCTCGATCAGTTCGTATCGATCAGTGGGATGCATCGAAAACACGCGATGCGTTTATTGCGGGGGGCAGATAAGCAACCGCAATCGCGAACGCGGGCGCAGATTTATAACGAGGCGACCCGACAGTCTCTTATTGTTCTGTGGGAAGCCTCTGACCGCATCTGCGGCAAACGATTGAAGCCCTTGCTGCCAATTCTGATCTCGGCGATGGAACAACATGGCCATTTGAAGTTAGACGATCAGGTCCGCACACTTCTGCTACAGATGAGTGCGGCTACCATCGACCGTGCATTGAAAAGCGTGCGAGAAACAGCAGGCGGCCGTCGACGCCGACGTTCCGTTGCTTCATCGGCATTGAAGCGGAGTATCCCAATTCGAAAATTCTCCGACTGGGGTGATCCCGCACCTGGCTTCATCGAGGCCGATCTTGTGTCGCACTCCGGTCCCAACGCACGCGGCAGCTTTATTCATACTCTTGTCCTTACGGATATTGCGACCGGTTGGACCGAGTGCGCGCCTCTGATTGTTCGCGAACAGAAGCTCTTGACGGAAGTTTTGACCGAGCTTCGCCGCATGATGCCGTTCCCGCTGCTTGGCTTTGATACGGATAACGATAGCGTATTCATCAACGAGACCCTCAGGGACTATTGCGTTCATTCAGATATCGAATTCACTCGCTGTCGGCCATATCGCAAAAATGATCAGGCTTATGTGGAGCAGAAAAACGGATCGGTCGTCCGCCGAATTGTTGGCTATCATCGGTATGAGGGTGTTGAAGCTGCAGCAACACTTGCGGAGCTTTATCGTTCGGTACGCTTGTTCGTGAACTTCTTTCAACCGTCGTTTAAATTGCTCGAGAAGCAGCGAAATGGAGCGATGGTCAAGAAGCTCTACTCTTCTCCCGCGACGCCACATCAACGGCTATTGTCGGATGCAAGGACGGCGGTCGAGGTACGCGACCCCTTGGTGCGCATGAGTGAGCAACTCGACCCTGTGATGCTCCTCCGAAACATTCGTGCAGGACAACAGCGGCTTGCCGACATTGCGCATCAGGGAGCACCCTCAAGCGAGGCTCCCGATATCGAGAGCTTTTTGCGAAGCCTGCGTATCGCGTGGACGGAGGGCGAAGTTCGTCCGACCGCGAAAGCAAAGCCAAAACTGAAACGCGAGCGACGGCGGCCTGACCCGCTGGTTAACGTCACGAATGATCTTTACAGTTGGTTTGAAGCTGAGCCATGGAGAACCGGCCGGGAGCTACTGGAGCGACTTCAAAGCATTTATCCCGGCGAGTATCCTGATGCACTAATCCGTACGGTGCAACGACGGGTGAAAGCCTGGCGTCGCGATCGCGCGCATAGAATGATATTCGGAAACGAGTCTGGCGAAGATGAACAACTACCAGCGCTCAGCAGGGCTTAGGGAGCATTCTGGTGAGGCAATATGCTATCCGTTCGGGAGCATTTTTCGATGAGGCAATACGAATCTCACCTAGATTGCCGCTATGCATCATCGAGTAGATCTAGTGACGAATAAGCGCCTCGCGGACCTCGATCCGTTCAAAGACGGTGCCGAAGGTATCCCCACTCGAGTTGCGGCTATTAAAGAGCGGGCATTGATTGACTTGTAGGACGACTGCCTACCTATAAGGCCGCGTGTGTTTGCGAACTTCTTTTAGGTTTTCCGAGAAGTACGCACAAAGAAGTGCGCATTATCAGAAGCTGTATTATGATTGCCACATTGGGATGTGGGCAAGAGCTGGGAACGGCTCTCTTGGCGTACACGCCACTTGTCTCGGTGTTGAATAATGGGTGGCGTGGATTATGCATTCGAAACCGTTAGCCACCTCTGCCGTATAAACAAATTGTTGAAACCATGCTGGCACTGAAGATCATCGTTTTTTTAGCTGCATTTGCCGCCGTTTGCTCATTGGCATTGCATCAATTCATCACCTGGATGAAGGAATATGCGTTCTACAAAAACAATGATTGGGACTTTTCCGTTGATAGCGGACTAGACAGAATTGATGAGCGAATTGCCGCGTATCCTCTTGGTCTCACCAATTGGCAGCGCCTGTATCTTTTCCGCCCTTTCTACATTGCCATGCTCATTTTGGTATTGGTGGTGATGGCGGTTTCGTTATTTAAATAACGTCAGCAGCTAAAAGAGAGAGGCCGAGTAAACTGAGGAGTGTCCGTCGCAGCATGACTGAATCCTTACCGTTTCGGTCAAGTTGCCTTGGTGATGCTAAGGGGCCGAGGAAAAACGAGAAATGATGGCGTATTGGGGAACGATTTTTGCCGCTGCGGTCGCCGCCATAGCGCTCACGATAGTCAGCTATACATCCTTCCCGCTAGGCGTTCTGTTTCCGATAGCTATTCTTGTTATGATCTACATCGAATGGAGAAGCCGCACTCCGAAGCTTTAACCCGGTCGTGCCCAATTACGCCGTATAATGGGCCATCAACATGCAACATGTTGCCACCGCTCTAGCAATCGCTGTTGTCTGCATAGAAGACTTTGGAAGCGATGCTGACGCTAACGCAAAGGCCTTGGAAGCCATTGCTGCGGACATTCAGCAGGGATCGCTCGACGAGCGGCGAGCCGTTGCGGAAGCGCTTAACACGCCGGGGCGACCCGAGTTAATTGATGGCCTTGGCAAAGCATATGGAATAAACAGACCACCAGTCGGCGGGAATCTCTCCGCTTGTCTGCCGGAAGAGACTCGCCGTTCAATCCTTGCAAAATCGGAAAAAATCGAATGTGCTTGAAGTATGCTCTTGTCTTAACTGGCCTACTGACCTTTACCGCAACGGCTGAAGCAGCGTTGGCTCCAAATTATCAACGCGCAAAAGAAATGATGGCAGTAATTGAAGCAGTAGCCGGTGAGATTCCCAGATATCCGGTAACCAAAGTGATCTATCAAAAACCGGGCCAATATCAGGTGATTGCAGGCCCCTGTTCTATCCGAGCTAAAATCGTTACACGCCCTCAGAATCAGATGATGGTCGGACCTAGGCAGTTTGCGGTTAAGCTTTTTCTACAACGATGTGGCAAGTAAGACGTATTAAATGGCCGAGTTTAAATAAAAAGATATCAATTGCTTATGACACTTTACAAAAAAGCCTGGCTATTTCTGATCATGGTGTCTGTTCTCGTACTGACATCCCCTGACTGGACGAGAGGCATCGGTGATGCGATCGGGGTGAGCAACGTTACGATTGGATCAGTCGTTTTAGTCCTCGGCGGCCTTCTGTTCATGTTCGTATTTGTATGCCCCAAATGTTCGTTTTCCCTTTTCAGAAGCGAAGGTTTTTTTGGCCTGTATATTTACCATCCATGGCCCAACAAGGTCTGCTCCAGGTGCGGTCATAATAATTCCGGTGCTGATCGCTAGAATCAGCCCCCCAAAAAACCGTCAACTGAACCAACAAGAAAGCTAAGCCGAAGCCCCAGCCATTAACTCAATTGTGGAGTACTTTCCGCCGCGAAGATCGCTCGCGAGGGTTTGACGTTCGGACACGACTTTTGCGGCAGATATTCCCCCTGAAAAATCGGCACTGGCGATCCTGTCGAAAAAACTTAGGAGTTACGCGACAAACCAGCGGCTAGGCTTGCTGCATATGAGATAATCTTACGAGCAGCCTCGACCGGAGGCATATCGGTGGTGTCAATGTCCAGACGGTGAGGATGACTGACGCGCAATAGTTCCGTTGTCTGGCGTTTACGTGCGGCTGCAACAGCGTCGGTCATTTTAAAACGCTCTGCTCGGTCTGGAGACGCCATACGACAGGAGTGTGCTGTATCCGACGCTGTCAGGATCACTGGCACGAACACACTGCGGCGGGCGATAGCAAGCTGCTCGACTTTTTCATAGGTCGCCCGATCACCTGGATCACTTTCGAGAAGGCAATTTGTCAGAACAAAACTGGCATCCGATGGAGCTAGCTCCTCCATAGCCAACAACGCTTGATCGCGAATGACGCCAATCATATCCCATACGCGTTCAGGCAGTGACGTCCTGCCATCTACCTGAATGAGAGAGAAAATGACATTGTTTGCTAGATGATTGTCGAAAAGTCGTGCGTTTGTGGCATCTACGATAGCACGCGCAACTGTCAGTTTACCAACAGCATAATGACCGATCAGATAGATGATGGTATTCTTCATGCTCTCCTCAGACCAAAAATAGCAGAAACCAGTCATGTGGACACAATTGCTGAAGTGAAACAAGCACACTTGGCAAAATCAACTCAGCTAAGGACGATGCGTAATTCGGAGTGACGAAAATGCTGAGTTGATAAATGGTCGGATACAACAGTGACAGCACACAAGTAACAAGGGGCGAAAGCCCGTTCGTGCATCGCCACGATTTGAAGAGCTGCAAGGATTGGGGATCGTTCAGCTACGGGCCGACCTCTAGCCAGCTCCGGTACATTCTTAATCATGAACAGCACGGCGAGGATGCATTCGCTGGACAACCTAGATAAGCGCCTACTTACGCCCGCGCTGGCTCTCAACGCAGGTCTTTGCATTCTTCCCAGGCGCACATTCGTCTTCTTCTGGCTTTTTCAAGCGGTCCTGCTTCTCTGGCTCAGAATTCAGTGGAACCTGAACCGCATCAGGGTCAGAGGGCGGCAGATTGGGAGAAGGTGGCGGATTGCCTGGCACCTCTGGTTCTTGCGTGCCTGATTGTGTTGGCATACCTGATTCCTGCGCAGCCGCTATATTCGGGGCTATAAATAGTAGCGCAAAAATGACTATACTTTTCATTTTCCTAATCCGAACGTAAATCGTGGAACTGCTTGAGCCCTCGTTCCGCATCTTGCGAAAGAAAAGCCTATTGATCCCCAGAAGAGCCCTGTTCGCCGCTGTTCTGGGAATTACCCCATAATAATAAGGTATTGCGAAGATAAATCCCAAGATCACAGCAACGGCTAAAATCAAGAACAGCATCAACTTACGCAATCACTTCTTCTGTCCAAGACAGACTAAACGAACAGATACCAGTCAGGTTCCGTCCTCTCGACAAACATCTGCGGCGCGCTATCTGCCGAAAACAAAATATTCAGGGGATCACGATGTCCAGTTCGGAAGAGACGGAGCCGACAGCAGATGGGTTGAAGGAACGACTTCCATCGAAGTCAGCCGCCATCCACGAGCTAATCCGGCGTGATGGAGAGAAGGAAATAAACCGCGAAGCAATGGCACTTTTATGGTCTGCTATTGCAGGCGGAATTTCCATGAGTACGTCAATGATCGCTCGCGGCATTCTGGAGACTTACCTTCCAGAAAGCGATCTCTTTTTCCTTGTGAGCTCAGCAGGATACACGGTCGGGTTCATTATCGTCATCATTGCCAATCAACAGCTGTTCACCGAAAATACGATCACTCCTGTTTTACCATTTATGACGGAACCAACTTTATCTCACTTCCTGAAAATGATCAGGCTGTGGGCCATTGTTCTCTTCGGGAACCTGATCGGTGGCGCTATTGCAGCCTTCGTTATGGTTAGTATGCCGATTTTCTCGGACGAAGTAACCAGGACGTTTGTTGACATGGGTAAACATCTCATGGCCAACAGCAGCAATGAGTTGTTCAGCAAGGGAATAATGTCTGGTTGGCTTATCGCCACATTGGTCTGGATGCTACACAGCACGAAACAAGGGCATATAGCGTTAATATTCCTCATCACATACCTCATAGCTATCGGCGATTTAACGCACATCGTAGTGGGTTCAATTGAGGTGCTGTTTTTACTTATGATTGGAGAAGTCACCCCGTTCGACAGCATCTTTAAGTTCGGGTTCCCAACTTTGGTCGGGAACGTCATAGGAGGAACGTTCATCTTTGGGTTAATTTCGCACGCTCAGGTGCGTGCAGACGAATAGCCATGCGATGGAGGAGCGCGCATGCAATCTGTATAATATTTCCGCGACATATGAACCATGCGGCGCCTGAGGAGGAAATTTTCGGAACCGCTGAAACCTGTCCACCCGCAGATGTATGTGAAGGGGGGAAGCAGATAGCTGCGTGACAAGTATCCGCAATCTCACCTCGCCTCACTGGCGGAGACGACAGGGCGCAGAAAGCCAAAGCGTCAATCCGGACCCAAAGACGAAGCGCAGCCGCTTCGCTGGTTCGCTCTCAATGAGGAAAAGCCGCTTTTCGCATTCGCTGACATCTGGTCGGCTTGGAAAGGCTTGATGAAAAAGAAGGAAGGACCGGTCGCGGTCGATATCTTTGGGTTTCTCTCCACAGAAACGAATGCCGTCCTAAAGCCAATTCACCCGCGGGCAATGACCGTCGTTTCCCGCACCACGGAAGAATTACACATTTGTCTACATGCTACATGGGATGGAATGCAGAAGCACCCACCCGATGTTGATTTGATCAATCTAATGCCGGGCAATGGCAATAAGGCGCGAAGGACGCGCAAGCAAGATTGTTTTGAACGGCGCCTCAAAACGCCAGTCACGACGACCTAACTTCGATTCAGATTGAGGGAGACCGCGATGTCTAATCGTTCCAGGGTCCGCCCCCTATGCGTGAGGAGAAGTATCTTGATCGCAATAATGACTGCCACTCTGCAATCTCCGATTGTACCGTGAACCTAGTTGAAGAAACAGAGAAGGCCGGGTGATCCGCCACGGAGGCAGCCAGAGCGATCAAGGACGTGTCTGGCGGCTTGTTCAATGGGTATTTTGGCAAATTCCCCCACGAATTGGGCAAGAGATACGACCGCGCAGCGTTCTGATCGCCAGAACAAGAAAAATATTAATTTTGGCCAAGCCTTGTAAAAAATATCATAGAGGAATATATTACCAAATATCGATTTTGTAATCGAACGACAAGACGCTTATTGCGCCCTGATTTTTCTTTCAATTTCGTAACAATAGCAACGAGTTTATTCGTTGTTTCCCAAACCATGCAAATTGAAAGGAAATCAATATGGCAAATGGAACAGTAAAATTCTTTAATGGCGGCAAAGGATTTGGATTTATCCAACCCGAAGATGGATCTCCAGATGTTTTTGTTCACATTTCCGCAGTTGAACGCGCAGGATTGCATACGCTCAACGAAGGTCAAAGGGTTAGCTTCGAGCTCGTAGCTGATCGCCGTTCTGGCAAGAAAGCCGCTGATAATCTGCAAGCACTTTAGTTTTAGTGTTCAGACATTGCCTTCGATCCCTGACCACGGATGTACTGGCACTGATCGTTGAGGCGATTAAAAGGTCGGGTTTTCCCGGCCTTTTTGTTTTTCGCCCATAAGCGGAGGTCAAAACATCCAAACGGTGTTCTCGCATCGACAGGATAGACCTCAACAATTCCAATTATTTCGGCGGAACCGATGTTACGGCGATCATATGGAAGCTAATCTCGCACCCGTTCAATCCTTCACCGGAAAGTGTGACCTTTCCAGAACAAGAACAATGAAAATGCTTGAAGAAAAATCGACCGAACCAACTAAAGATACGCTCTTCAAAAGACCCTTGTCACGTATGGAAGCGAAAAACGCGATAACCGACAAAACCGCAAAAGCTATTCTCGAGACAGAAAAAGCCGCTGTCGTTGCCAAAACAGAGCGGCTGCGAGCTGCGCGATTGGAACACAACCAACCACCAAAGCCATAGTTAGGAATTTAATGCAGGTACTTGTACGAGACAACAATATTGATCAAGCGCTGCGCGTGCTCAAAAAGAAAATGCAGCGAGAAGGCATTTTCCGTGAACTTCGAGAGCGCAGAGCATACGAAAAGCCATCCGAAAAACGCACTCGCGAAAAAGGAGAGGCTATTCGACGAGCACGTAAGGATGCGAAAAAGAGGGCACAAAGGGAAGGCTTGTTACCCAAGCCCAAGCGCAAGGCACCGACCACGCCCCGGCGAAGCCAAACAGCTTCTAATTAGACCCTGCTGATCAATAAACACCGGCTTAGAAACGCGTGGCTATGATTTGATCGATTGTACGGTTAATGGCATACAGAGGGGTGATAAGAGAACTGTTCCCGAAGAATGACCTGCCCCCCGGCGAAACAATTAACTCTTGTAAGAGTTTTACTAGTGCAAGAACACAACTTCGCGCCTGCAAACCCCAACCAGCACCTGAACCACTACTGGCGTCGCCCTGCCGTGCTCATCCCCGGCCGGGCATTTTCTTATTATCCGATGGGTTGTACGAAGTTCAGCGGATAAGCGCGAGGCAAGGACATGCACCTCATTTGCCGCGCGCGGGCCCGACGCTCGTAGAGAGCGTCTGGGATATGTTATGAATGGAAACATCAAACGGGGCGGAACAATGGAGCGCTCACATATTGACGATGCGACCCGTCCAATGAGATGCAGGAGCCGTTCAGTGCACGATGCGTTCAGCGTGCAGTACCGGGACTTCGAAAGAAGCAGATCGCATCCGTCCCAGCAAATATTCAGTAAAGCTAGGCCGGAGTCACGTGCCACCATACATCAAAGTATTTCGAGGACAGTACCGGTTGAATGGCGATCACGACCACTTACGAAATAAACCCCGCAGCGGGGACTACATTTTTTAATCTGCACCAACACGGCTCGCACTTGGTCGAGAAGTTTATTCGTCGCCTACAGTCCTTCTCGGGTTTCGTTCTGCATTTCGTCCTTGTACTCGCGTAACTGCTTTACGCGATCGTCAATATCCACACGACACACATCTCCGCCCCGAACAAGTCCACACGGTCGTGCAACTGATCGCCGCTGTCTTTCCGGGCTTGGCTAGTGGCCAAAATGAAGCAATCAGCACACCGCTAAAGAACGCAATCAGTGTGATTGCTGACGGCGGCTTAGAATTGACATCAAAAGCTGTTCACCCCCTATATTTGGCACAGCTCCAGTCAAAGGACCTTTGATACCTACGGTCGCCTATTTCCTTCGCTGAATGAGGGAGCAGAGTTGGCGGTGACAGAACAAGCGCTGCTCGCTATCGACGCGGCATGCAACTAGATTCAACAATGATATCAATGCCAGATGAAACACCCTGACTCCGTAAGTCTTGGTTCGATCCTGCCCACAATCTAAAATTTTTTAAATTAATTCCGTATCTTAAATCTAAATCAGGATACTTTTTGGCTTTTTCCATGTCGCGTTTAGCGGCAACCAGCTTTCAGTTCCGAGCTTATAATATCATAAACGGCTTTAAGGGCTCGCAGAACGGGACATGTACCGGATCGAACATTACAAAAAGTTCAGGCTCCACTCTTGAACTCGGCAAAAACATACACATTTGAAGAAATGCAGCGCCGGGCCCCTCTGGTCATGGCTACCGCTATGGCGATGTCGGGGCTGCTCCACTTGTTCAAATGGAGATGGTCCGGCGATGGATTCGCTTTTTGTAGCCCTTTCGGGCGATTTTCTTGGCACACCTGTATATTTCTGGGCAGCATTTATTGTCGTTGTCGTCGGTTTACTTGTCTTCGACCTCGGCATTCTCCATCGTGACGAACACGAGATCGAAGCCAAGGAAAGCCTCCTGCTCTATGGTTTTTATGTCTTGATCGCCTTGGCGTTCGGTGGTTGGGTTTGGTGGCAACGCGGCGCAGAATCCGGTCTGGAATTTTATACCGGTTATCTCATTGAGCAGAGCCTGGCGATGGACAACATGTTTGTTATCGCAACGATCTTCGGCTTTCTTGGCATTCCCCGTCTTTACCAGCACCGTGTTTTGTTCTGGGGCATTCTGGGCGTTATTGCCTTCCGGGCAATCCTGATTGGACTCGGTGCCGCCCTTGTGCACGAGTTCAACTGGATCCTGTTCCTCTTTGGCGCTTTTCTCGTTTTCACCGGCTTCAAGATGTTCGGCCATCAGGACGAAACGCCCGACATCGAGCAGAACGCTGTCTTCAAGTTCCTTCGTCGCCGGTTCAATATCACCCGCGAATTGCATGGTCGCAACTTCACGGTCAAACAGCCACATCCCAAAACCGGCAAGATGGTCACCTGGCTGACCCCTCTGGCGGTTGCGCTCATCATGGTGGAAACTGTCGATCTGATCTTTGCAGTCGACTCTGTCCCCGCCGTCTTCGCAGTCACTCAGGACACGTTTATCGTCTACACTTCGAACATCTTTGCCGTTCTGGGCTTGCGGGCGCTCTATTTCGCGCTGGCTGCGGCGATGAACCGGTTCCGCTATCTACAGGTTTCGCTTGCTATTATTCTCGTGCTGATCGGCATCAAGATTTTCCTCGTACCGCTGGGCGTTCACATCAACACGCTGCTGTCGCTTGTCGTAACGCTGGCTATCCTCGCAAGCGGTGTGCTTTATTCGCTGTATAAAACCCGTAACGAACCGGACATGTGCGTCGAGGACCTCGCCAAGCAGCAACATACAGAGAACTGATTGAAAGCAGTTTTGATAACAAAGGGTCGGCCATATGTGCCGACCTTTTTCATCTGATCGCAGTGTGATTTACTGAATACACTTTCTTCGCATACTAGGTCATATCGAGCCGAAAACACCATCCCTTTGGTGAAGCTGCATCTCAACTCACAGGTGATATACTAAGTTTCAATGGGCGATCATTCGAGAGCAATTCGCGGAAGGCGAAGTTGAATTCTTTATTGCTTGGCGCACTGGTGTTCTTCATCCTGATATTGGCGACTATGCTTGGCATGTTCGCTCGATCGCGCTTGCCCGAGCATCATCTCAACTCTGAGTCCAAGGATGTCATACGCCTTGCCACCGCTGTTGTCGGAACACTTTCCGCTCTCGCTCTCGGACTTCTGATTGCTTCGGCAAAATCCGATTATGACAATGCGCAAGCCGAGATGAAGACATCAGCAGCCCGTATTGTTCTCCTGGACCGGATCATGGCCCGCTATGGTCTTGAAACGGAGCGTCCACGTGCCGTACTCAAGCAAATAATCCAGAAACGTCTCGATCGGGCATGGAATGCCGAGCGAGCCGATGAACTGTCTAATGGAGCTTTGCCGGAGTTCAAGGATATTGAGGATATTCAGGACAGTCTGCGCGCTTTGAACCCGAAGGACGCCGCGCAAGGCTCTCTCCAAACACGCGCGCTTGAAGTCAGCGGCATGATTGCAGAAGGTCACTGGCAATTGGTGGAAACGACAGATGAAGGGCTGCCTGTCCCATTTCTCATCGTGCTGATTTCATGGCTGGCACTTTTATTCGCAACTTTTGGTCTACAGGCCCCGCTAAACAGCACTGTCATACTGATAATAATCGTATGCTCATTGTCCGTTGCCGGCGCGATTTTCGTGATTTCGGATATGGCGAGCCCCTATGCCGGACTGATCCACATTTCCGAAACTCCACTTCGCACCGCACTGGATCGTCTCGGCGCACCATAATGAATTGTGTGCTCTACAACGCCACGAAGTGCTGCGGCGAAACCTCTCGATATTCGCGCAAAGGCACAACGAAATCCGCAGGACGGATTGGGCTCTTGAGTTCTCCCGTTTCGCTTGAAAGCTTCACCCGGCGTCGGTCAGGATCAGGAACCGGAACAGCCGCCATCAGCTTGCGTGTATAATCATGTTGAGGGTTCTCAAATACCGCCGATCTCGGTCCGATTTCTACGATCTCGCCCAGATACATGACGGCCACACGATGGCTTACACGCTCAACGACGGCCATATCGTGTGAAATGAACAGAAACGCCAGATCGAGACTTTGTTGAAGATCGAGCATGAGATTGATGACCTGCGCCTTGATCGAGACGTCGAGCGCCGACACACTCTCATCTGCCACGATGACTTTAGGTTTCAAGGCAAGCGCGCGGGCGATACAGATACGCTGCCTTTGCCCGCCAGAGAATTCATGCGGATAGCGCTTTGCCATATCAGGCGTGAGGCCAACTTTCTCCAGCATGTCTGCAACAACATCCTTCGCGTCCCGCGCACTCCCCAGCCGGTGTTCAATGTAGGGTTCCGCAATCGCGGCACCCACTGTCATGCGCGGATTCAACGATGCATAGGGATCCTGAAAGATCATCTGAACCGACCGTCGCATCTCGCGCATAGCCTGTTTGTCGAGGGACAGAATGTTTCGGCCTTCAACCAGAACTTCACCGGAATCCGGTTCGCTCAGCCGCATGATGGCACGGCCGGTCGTCGATTTCCCACACCCACTCTCACCAACCAGCGAAAGGGTTTCGCCCTTGCGAAGATCGAAGGACACGTTTTCCACGGCATGAACACGCCCGCTCAAGCGAGACATAAAGCCCGAATAAATCTCGAAGCGCTTGGTAAGGCCTTTCACTTCCAACACGGGTACATCGATCTTGTCGACCGTATCCGCCACCTCAACCGGCTTTTCCGAAAGGCCCGTCGCATTGTCTACTATCGGAAACCGGAGAGGGCGTTGATAGCCCTGCATTGAACCCAGCACAGGAACCGCCGACAAAAGTGCTCGCGTATAGGGATGCTGGCTCTGCCGGAAAATATCGGCGGTCTGCCCTGTCTCGACCTGCTTTCCCCGAAACATGACGACTGTACGGTCGGATATTTCGGCCACGACGCCCATGTCATGTGTGATGAAAAGAACAGACGTGCCCTCTTCTTCCTGCAAAGTTTTGATCAGATCGAGTATCTGGCCCTGAATGGTTACATCCAACGCTGTCGTCGGTTCGTCGGCGATCAGCAGTTTAGGTCTCGACGCCAGAGCCATTGCAATCATGACACGCTGACGCATACCGCCCGAAAAGCGATGCGGATATTCATCGAAGCGGGATGCTGCGGACGGAATGCGGACCTTTTCAAGCAAGCGGATCGTTTCAGCCCGCGCATCTGCTTTCGACATTTGCGAATGGCAAAGCAACGCTTCCGAAATCTGGTCCCCGATTGTGAAGAGCGGATTGAGGCTGGTCATCGGTTCCTGAAAGATCATGGCGATTTCGTTGCCACGTATCCGGCGCATGCCCTCTTCCGGGAGCGTCAGAAGCTCCTGATCCCCCAACCTGATACTGCCCGCGATGCGGCTCGTGTCCTTTTGCAGAAGGCGCATGATCGACAGCGAGGTGACACTCTTGCCTGAGCCGGATTCCCCGACTATTGCCACGGTTTCCCCAGGGTGGACATCGAATGAAACGCCATCGACAACCGGCTTCCAGGCACCATCGACCAGAAAGGAGGTGGTCAGTCCTTGAACGGATAAAACAGGTTCGTGTTTTCCAACCGTCGCAATTTTCTCAGACATCATGATGTTCCTCCGCTTTACTCAGTCTCTGCCGATCATCAATCCGGCCAACGCAGCAGCCCGTCAAAGCGATGTCTGCTGCGGTCCTCAAAGGGAGTGGCGATAATCTCGTTCGATGTCCGGGCTTTATCGAGTTCTTCACCCAAACGCTGTGCAACGACGGTCTCCTGACCGGGATGAAGATTGCAGGGATCGAGATAGAAATAGTTGTGCTCTACCTCATGGTCACGAGTGATGATCGGCGGATTCCCTCGCGCAAGAGCGGTTACCAAATCCCAGGCCGTGATGTGAGCGTCAGCAGCCGATACAATCACTCGCAGGCGGTCGAGCGGATTGTTGGTCGGATCCGGTTCGATGAGAGCCGCGATACCGGGACGGCCATCCAGCGTCTTCTTCCACAGTTCCAGGTACCCGGTCTCCCTCTCGCGAATTCCGGCATGGTCACGCTGTTCCCACGCTTCCAATGCAGCCATGGCGCCGTAAATGCTCTCTTTGCCAACTTTCATGCCGCGCCCGATGCCGAGATTTTGCAGGAAAGCATTGCGGACGAGCTCCTTCTTGCCTGCAACAATGCCGGAGGTCGGACCGCCCAGAAACTTGTGTCCCGAATAGATTGCAATGTCGGCGCCCTTTTCCAGAAACAACTTCAAGTCGTATTCAGAGGCAGCGTCAACTATCACGGGTACGCCCTTGGCATGTGCGATTTCGACAAACTCGCTGAGATGTAGAAGGCCGTAGTCCACGACATGATGCGATACGACATAAACCGCCGCAGCCGTCTTTTCGGTAATCGCATTTTCCATATGATAGCGATGAGTTGACGTTGCCTGTCCGATGAGGACGACCTTGCCTCCCGCAAGCCGGATTGCCTGATCGACCGGAGCGCCGTAGCTGACCACGTGACCGGTCTGCACCAGAACTTCATACTTTTCCGGCGTAGTGTCCGGCAGTCTTTCGATTGCAAGAAGGTTGTTGTCCGTCATTGCACCGGCAACAGCAAGCGTAATGCCCGATGAGCAGGACGCCGTGACGAAGCCAGCCTCGCCGCCTGTCAATCGCGCAATAACTTCACTTGCCTTGCGCTGGAGATCATTGACCTCGACGAATTGCGGCAGGATGGCCGCCATTGCCTCTACTGCCTCAGGCACAACGATAGATGCGCCGAGCGATGTCATCGTACCGGAAACATTGATGACCGGTCGAAGCCCGATCTTGCGGCGGATATCATCGGTCATTTCAATTCTCCCATTTCTTTTGCTGTCTCAGGCATCGACATTTATGCCATAATAATGTAATAACTTCTCGAATTCTACACGGAGCACTTGATTGAAAGTATCGTCAGCCGCCATTCCTGCCGAAACGTCACCTGCGGACGACACAGAAACAAAGTCGACACGCCGCTCGCGTGTGAGCGGCATAGACCGTGCGTTGCAGGTGATTGATTATCTTTATGAAACCGGTGCTCCAGCCGGTCCTTATGCGATTGCAAAAGCGATCAAGGCGCCGTTGTCGACGGTCTATGTGACCATCGATGATCTCGTTGAAAAGAATATGCTCGCCCGCAATGCGGATGGCGCAATCTGGCTCGGTGCGCGGCTCTATCACTATGGTCTTGCCTATGCGCGCTCGCTTGATTTCATGAGCGTCGCCACGCACGAAATGCATGATCTCTGCCGCGAAGCGAACGAAGCGGTGCAGTTGTGCGGCCGAGACGGAGATCATATGCTCGTTCTGGCCATGGCGGACGGACCAAGCCCGTTTCAGGTTGCCTCGCGTGTCGGCACAAGAGTACCCTTGAACTGGACCGCGTCCGGACGCTTGCTGGTCGGTCATTTGGCTGCGAATGAACGGATCGAGCTTTTCAAGCGTTGCGCCCGGACTTCTCCCACTGGTCGGGCCGAGATCGACGCCACAAGTCTTTCGGAGGCTGCGGCGAAAGCCTTTGATGAGCGACTCTCGATCCAGATTGCGGAATCCGATTACGCGGTTGCCTGTATTGCTTCCCCGATCTGCGATCGCGATGGACAATGCGTTGCAACGATCTCCATCGTGCTCCCGGAGCAGAAAGTGCTTTCCGACGAAGGCCGCTACACCAGTCAGGTGCGCGCTTCGGCAGCAAAGATCGAAAAGCTGATGGGCTGGCGCAATCATTGACGCTGTCCTAGTCGTTCAGGGCGACGATCGCTTCGATTTCAACCGTGATATTGCCCGGCAAGGAACCGAAGCCGACGGCTGAACGCGCATGTTGGCCGGCAGCGCCAAATACTTCGATGAAAAGATCCGAGCAGCCATTGATGACGTTGGGGTGCAGTTCGAAATCTGGCACGGCATTGACCATACCCAATAGCTTCACGACACGCTTTACACGGGAAAGGTCGCCAAGTGCCTCGTGCATGACGGCCAGCAAATTGATACCCGTCAGACGGGCATCCTGATAAGCCTGATCCACGCCAATGTCGCCACCAACTTTTCCCGCGCGCAAATGTCCGCTCTCTTCCCGCGGCCCCTGCCCGGAAAGATAGAGGATATTGCCTTCCCGAACATGCGTGACAAAATTCGCGATAGGCGGCGGCGGCGGCGGCAAAGTTATGCCAAGTGAAGCCAGCCTGTCATAGGGGGAATGCTGTACTTCGGTTGTTTGGGGAGAATGAGACACGAATTTTCCTCATTATTTCGTCACGGGACGTTCCCGCAAATTCAATGCTGCGCCGACAGTTTCAGCGCCACGAATAGCCATGGCTATGGCGAACGAGTTTGCGCGCACGTGGTATGTAGCGGCTGGCCGTAATGGCCTCGGCACCGATGACTGCGTAGCGGGGTTCAAACAGCCTGTTCAGACGAGACACATCACCATTGGAATCCGTCGCTTCCAAGTCCGCATCAACCAGATCAAAGATCGTGAAATCAGCACGCTGGCCAACCGCCAGTCGATTTTCCATCGAGAGATTGATCACCGACGCCGGATTATGCGTGACGGCTTCAATGACATTTTCAAACGACATGTTGGCCGACAGTAGTTTGGACATGGTTGTCGCCAGATCCCAGACGGGGAAGTTCATCGAATGGCCGTGTAGGTCCGTCGAGATTGAAAATGGAAGGAGACCCCGTTCAATTGCCGCTTCAGCGACCTTGAACGAGAAGGATGCCCCGCCATGGCCGATGTCCAGCCGGATGCCCTCGCCTGCGCAGCGTTCCGCGAGATTGAACAGATCTTCGTCTTCCATGATGCTGGAGCCGGATTTGCCGTTGAAGCAATGCGTGACCACATCGCCGGGGCCGAGGATTTCCAGAACTTCGTCGTAGAGCGCAGGCGGCTCGCCCACATGCACCATCATGGGCACTTTGAGTATCTTGGCTATCTTCTTGCCAAGCTTGACCGGCGTAACGCCCCATGATCCGGTTATGACGTGGCTGGCTCGGACCTTGATCCCGACAATATGCTCGCTGTTGGCCGCGTAGCATTCGAGAATACGATCAAGATCAATATCCTTGATATCCCGCAATTCCGGAACCCGGTTGCAGGCGACAAGACCGATGGAACCGAGGTTGAGGAACGCCTTGATCCGCTCCTTGGCCGGTTCGATGATATATTCCCGGAATCCATGGAAATTGGCCTCCCCCGCTGAACCGGCATCGACGAGCGTCGTCACTCCTCGTTCAGCGCCGCACTCCGAAGGGCGTATCGAAATATCCGTACCGCCATGCCAGATGTGGACATGCAGGTCGACCCAACCCGGCGAGATCCAGGCTCCTTTGCTATCGACACGCTCCACATCGGCTGGTGCGTTCAACGACTTGCCAATGGCACTTATATTGCCGTCTTTCCCGACCAGAATATCGGTCACCGTATCGGAATGTTCTGCACCGAAAGCTACCGGTTTGACATTGGTGATAAGAAGCGGCTTCGCCTGTTCACCGGAAATCATATTACAAATCCCTTCGCAGTCTTGGATCGAGCATGTCGCGTAGTCCATCCCCCACCATCTGGAGCGAGAGAACAGAAAGAATGATGGCGAAGCCAGGGAAGTAGGTCATCCAGTCGGCCTGACCGATATATTGGCGTCCTGCGGCAATCATGGTTCCCCAGGTTGGAATCTCGGGGCTAACGCCGAGACCGAGGAAGGAGAGCCCCGCTTCGGCGAGCATTGCGCTCGCAAAAAGGAAAGTGCACTGCACGATGATGGGTGAGATTAGATTTCTCAGCACGTGCCGCGTCATGATGTGGAATGTCGAAATTCCAAGCGATTGGGCTGCTTCGACATAGGGCAGCTCACGGATCACCAGCGTTGAGGCGCGCACAATGCGCGCCAGCCTCGGTGCGTAAACAATAGACAGCGCAACGATGACCGTCGCCAGCGACGGGCCGAGCGCCGCGACCAGCGCAATGGCCAGCAGAATGTCGGGGAATGCCATCATCGCATCGATCAGGCGAGCGATCGGCGTATCCAGACGCTGAAAGAAGCCTGCGAGCAATCCAAGCGTAACCCCTATGATCGCCGACAGGACAACGACCGCCGCCCCCACCATAAGTGACAGCCGTCCGGCATAGATCGTGCGTGAAAAGACATCGCGCCCGAACTCATCCGTACCGAACCAGAACATCTCGCTCGGTGGCTTGAGCCGGTTGATGATGGATAGCTTCGACGGTGAATAGGGCGCGATCCAGGGCGCCAGCAGCGCGAGGATAGCGAAGACGGCAAGCACAATAATGCCTACCGCCACCGTCTTGCGTTTGAACAGCCGGCGGATGAACAAAGCGCGTTCCGAAGGGGCTTTTTGCGTGGTCGTAACAAAATCGGCCATCAGTAGCGAACTCTCGGATCTACGAACAGATAGAGCATGTCGATGATAAAATTGATCAGGACATATAGCCCCGCGATGACGAGCAGCGCGCCCTGAATTACCGGATAATCCCGTCGAAGGACCGCAGACACGACAAGATTGCCAACCCCCGGCAGGCCGAACACAGTCTCCGTCACCACAGCGCCGGAGATCAGAACAGCAGCAGTGAGACCGACGACAGTGAGGATAGGGATAAGCGCATTCTTCAATGCGTGCTTCATGATCACGCGCCGCTCGATCAACCCCTTTGCGCGCGCCGTGCGGATGTAATCGTCACCAAGAACATCAAGCATTGAGGCGCGCGTGAAACGCAGGATCAGAGCGGAGGAAACCAGCCCCAGCGCGATGGCTGGCAGGATCAGATGGTACATTCGATCGATGAAGCTCGAACCCGGCCCACCATAGCCGGATACCGGAAACAGGTTCAGTCGGACAGCAAAAAACTGCATGAGGATGAGACCGAGCCAGAAGCTCGGTATGCTCGCTGCAAGCATAGCAACCGTTGTCGCCGCCTGATCGACAAAGGAACCGCGCCGATAAGCTGCATAAACTCCAACCGGCAGGGCAATGATGCAGGCAATCAGAAGCGAAAGAACGGTCAGAAAGAAGGTCGGCTCAGCCCGGTCGAGCAATGCTGCACCAACCGGCATGTTGAGGAAGATCGACTGACCGAGATCGCCCTTCAGTAGCTGACCAATGTAGTAGAAGTATTGGATGATCAGCGACTGATCGAGTCCGAGTCGAGCACGCAGATCGGCAATGTCCTGCGCCGATGCGTCTGGCCCAAGCATGACGGCGGCAGGATCGCCGGGCGTCACACGAACGATCACGAATACGATCGTTACGACCAGAAACATGACAACAGCCATGCCGACAAACCGCTGAAGGATGTAGCGCACCATGCGATCAGATTCTCCAGATTGAACCATTCAGCGAATGCCGACCGGAAGGACGGCATTCGCCTTGCCGGAAGTTACTGCTTCAACGAAGCATTCCAGAAGTAAGGCCACGGCGCTGGCTCAACACCCTCCAGCTTGGTGGACATCGCTGCGACGGCATTGAAGTCGCCGATCTTGATCAGGGGCAGTTCGTCATAGATGGTCTTCTGAACGTCCGCCCACAGCGCAACGCGCTTTTCCGGATTGGATTCGGACGTGAAAGCATCGACTACGGTTTTACGCGCTGGCGTGTCCCACCACCCCGGCGAGCTGGTCGACAGAGAGCCCATCAAAGCAGGCTCGGGCAGGAAGGGGCTGTGCGTTATGTAGATATCCCAGAGCTTGGGATCTGCGCGGCGCTGTGTGAGCGTCGCCCAATCGACAACCTGCAAATCCACTGTAAAGCCGGCAAGTTTCAGATATTCGGCAGCCACCTGCGCCATCTTGTAATGGAACTCGTACTGGCGGCTGGTCAGAATACGCAGCGGCTCGCCGTTGTAGCCGGCCGCCTTCAATTCTTCCGCCGCAGCTTCCGGCTGGGCCACATTGTAGTTCCCCTCGATGCCAGCTTCTGTATTCCAGACAAAATTGGACGGATAGAAAGCGCCGTCCAATGCATAGAATTCCGTGCTGCCAAATGCCGCTGCAAGCATGTCTTCCATGCTCAACGCATGTGTTACGGCCTTTCGGACCGGCAGTTTCGACGCCACACCTTCCTTGGTGTTGAAAACAAAGACAGGATAGCCGAAGGGCTTGAGAAGCAATGGCTGGGAAGCTGTCGACGACTTGATCTTGTCAAATGATTCAACCGGAATGGAATCGACATAATCATACTGTCCGGAAACCGCTGCCTCGACACGGGTGTTAGCATCCGGGACTGACACGAAACGGATTTCGTCTAGATATTGATGGCGTGCGCCACCGTAACCATCACTCTCGCCGTCGCGCGACTTGTATCCGTCGAAACGCACGAGCTGAATATACTGATCAGCCTTTCGCTCCTTGAGCATATAGGGACCGGTACCGATAAATTCATTCATCGGCTCAGCCTGCTTTTCTGACGGTATGATGATCGCCGCAGAATTGTTGAAGGCGAGCAGAGAGGTCAATGGCGCATAAGGCTGCTTGAGCGTTATCGTCACTGTGGCCGGATCGGTCGCTGCGATATTATCGATAAAGGCCGACGCCTGCTTTCCGCGCGAAGCGAGCTTCGTCCAGCGCTCCAGCGACGCAACCACGTCTTCCGATGTCATGTCGCTACCGTCATGGAACTTGATGCCGGAACGCAGTTTGATCGTATAGGTTTTTCCATCCGCGCTGATTTCAGGCAGGCTTTCCGCCAGCAATGGCGTCGGCTTCCATTCCTTGTCGAACGTATAGAGCGTTTCGAAGATATGCTGCGTGACGATACCCACAAGATCGGCAGTGGATACCATCGGGTCGAGCGTCGGTGGCTCGCCAATGGTCGCGACATTGATGACACCACCCTTGTCCTGAGCCAGCGAAACGCCGGGACTGAAGATCATGGCAGAAGCCAGAAGGAGTGCTAATTTGATCCGCAAGGCAGAACCCCCATTTTTGATTTATTCCACAATTATGTTATATAGGCTTTTATAAAAGAATAACCGAGAACTTGGAGGTGTCAATCCATCAAAGCACATCGACTGGAAATCTTCCGCCGATAACGATGGAATGCTCATACAATGTGGGCATTTCAGATTTTATGGGTGGCAGCACCAATGCTGTGTCGATAAGAGTGCGCCATGACACGCAAAGGCCAGGGCTATCTCTTCACACTTCTCGCGGTTACCATTTTTGCAACGCAGGATGGTATCTCGAAGTATCTCGGCACCCATTATTCGCCGATCCTCATAACGATGATCCGCTATTGGGTCTTTGCAGCCTTCGTTCTCCTGCTTGCAATCCGCTCTGGAGGCATTGCCAAGGCCGCAGCAACGAAACGTCCGTTTTTGCAGGTTTTTCGCGGCATCCTGCTTGCTGCTGAAATCGTTACATTCATATTCGCCCTCAGTCGCGCGGGCATGGCAACAGCACAATCGATCTTTCAGGGCGCGCCGCTATTGGTGACCATGCTCTCCGTGCCCTTCCTTGGCGAAAAGGTTGGCTGGAGACGTTGGACTGCAATTATTGTCGGGTTGATCGGTGTTCTGCTGATTATCAATCCAGTGAACGCGACATTCGACGCAAGCCTGCTTCTACCCGTGGCGGCGATGGTCATGTTCGCCGTTTACGCGGTTGCGACACGCGCCGTCAGCAAGAGCGACGATGCCATGACCAGCTTCTTCTACACTGGCATAGCAGGTGCTGTTGCCCTCACATTTGTCGGCAGTTTCTATCTCATGCCTATTGCCAGAAGCGACTGGTTCTGGATGGCAGCCCTTTGTGCCTGCGGTATAGCAAGCCATTATTTCCTCATCCGTGCCTACGACATTCTGGAGGCAGGAGAAGTACAGCCGCTTACCTATCTGCAGCTCGTTATCGGCGCGTGTATCGCAGTCACAGTGTTCCACGAGCAATTGACATGGAACATCATTGCCGGTGCGGTCATCGTCGTCAGCGCCGGATTGTTCTCGGTCTTCCGCGAGCGGCAGCTTGGCAAAAGAAATCCACCCGCGCTTGGATAGGTTTCAATTCTCAATGCCTGATATACTGACGAGTCAGAGGTTTCGAGTACTTTCCGTCAAATCGGCTCCAATCACTGACCCAACGACAGGGCTCACTGGCTTGACAAATTAAACTTGATAATTTAATTCATGTTTTGACCTCTACTGGTCGCGTAGACTTCCAGCCGGCGCTTGACCTATTGAGAGCGCCGGTCTTTTTATGTCTTGTGCAAAACAAGCGCGGTCGAGTGGAACAGTCATGACGCAGCCAATAAGCTATATCGAAACCGATTGCGCGATAGCGGGTGGTGGGCCAGCAGGAATGATGCTGGGACTTTTGCTCGCACGCGCTGGCCTGAACGTGACCGTTCTCGAAAAGCATCCAGATTTTCTGCGTGATTTTCGCGGGGACACAATTCACCCGTCCACGCTTCAAGTCATGCATGAACTCGGCTTGCTGGACGGTCTTCTCGACTTGCCCCATACCAAGGCGCATCGGTTACATGCGGAGATTGGCGGCAAGGACATCACGATAGCCGATTTTTCGAGAATTCCCGCTCAGTGTCGTTTCATCGCTTTCATGCCGCAATGGGAATTTCTGGATTACATTGCACGCGAAGCTGCGAAACATTCAAACTTCAGGCTCCTTATGCCTGCAAATGTGATCGATCTGACCGAGAGGGACGGAAGTGTCACCGGCCTCGTCGCGACAACACCAGCTGAAACCATAAATATCAATGCCAAACTTGTTGTGGGTGCGGACGGAAGAAACTCCGTGGTGCGTACAAAAGCCGGTCTGGAGGTCGAAAGTTTTGGCTCGCCAAGCGAAATTCTCTGGATGAAGCTGTCGCACGCTCCCAATGACCCACCGTATACGATGGGCCATGGCGGCCCTCGACAGGGTTTCGTCATGATCGATCGCGGTGACTACTGGCAATGCGGTTATGTACTCCGCAAACAGACCTTTGCCGATGTCAGGCAGGGAGGACTCGATGCATTCCGCAAGGCAGTTGCAGAAGTCTCTCCATTGCCTCCTGACCGAATGAACGAAATAGGCACATGGGATGACATTCATCTCTTGAGCGTACGCATCGACCGACTTAAAATGTGGTGGAAACCGGGGCTTCTGTGTATCGGCGATGCCGCCCATGCCATGTCGCCAATTGGTGGCTTTGGGGTCAATCTCGCCATTCAGGATGCCGTTGCAACAGCCAATATTCTGGCCGCTCCGCTCAGGAATAACCAAACTTTGGAACCGTATCTCCTAGCAGTCGAAGCCCGACGTCGCTTTCCCACAAAGGCAACGCAGAAACTGCAACTGATGATGCGCAGTGATCGTCGCAAGCGTGAAACGAATAATACCAGACGCGATGGGCCACCCGCCTTTATGCGTCACCTCGCACGCTGGCCCATTCTTGCACATCTTGCGGGCAGGTTGATCGGTGTCGGCTTCCGCCCGGAGCATGTCAGGAACAACTGAACGGCTGAGTTTCAGTCCATATCGTCAAGTTCGTCGTGAATACCGGCGACGATCTCAAGCCGCTGTTGCGCCGATTTCCCCGCATATGAAGCGTAGGTCAGCGCCAAAAGCCGGATGGCGCTGCTGACGGCGGTATAAGATGCGCCCAATGCGATACTGTCTACATGACATGGGAGAACAACACGCGCGTAACGCTGTGCCTCAAAAACTGATCCGCGGTCTGTAATAGTCACGATATTCAACCGGCTCGTTGCGGCGTAGCCCAGAATTTGTTTCAGCAATGCCCGATGCGGTGACAATGTGATCAGCAGCAACACATCCTTCGGACCAGTCATGGCGAGGTCCTCAGCCCATGACCCCTGGTTGATGCCCAGGAGCATCACGCTGTGGCGCAGCCTTGAAAACAGAAGCCGCGCGTAGCGCGCAAACCCTTCCTCGTCACCAAGCCCGATCACCCAGACACGCGGCGCTTCTGCAATAAGTTCGGCAGCTTCGCGCATCTTGTCGGAGCGAAGCCCCTCGAATGTTCGGGTTATATTGGCGATCTCCAGATCGAGATGTGCGCTGATGGTACGCACCAGCGGCACTTCTTCGTCAACCGTACTCGAGTATTCAAAAGGTTCGGTGCGATTGCGCTCTTCACGCGCCTGAAGTTTCACTTCATTGAAATCGGCATAGCCCAGATGCTGAAAGAAGCGAGCTGTGGTCGCCTTGGATACGCCGGCCATCTCCGCGATTTCGGTAGCGGAATGAATCAGAATGTCGTCCTCGCGCTCGAGAACGAGCTGCGCGATTTTCTGCTCGCCTGCCGTGAGCTTTGCGTAGCGTTCCTGTATGCGCAGTACCAGACGTGAAGCCATGTGCGTTTATTCCGAATCTCTCTGTGCACTAAAAAAGCTTATCATCGCCTCTTGCAATACTGAAACATTTGTTTCATTGATAGTGAAACATTGAAATTCATGGATTCTCCATGGCGTATTCCCGCAATACACGGCAGCGCATCTGGGATCGGCTGAAAGACGTCGCGCGCCCTGATGCACGCTTCCACTTCAAATTCTCGGAATTCATACCGGACTTTGAAGAAGTAGAGGCAGCTACGGATCGCTTGCTGGCGATTGAAGGGATTGCGAAAGCCAGATTGGTTTTTGTGACGCCAGATAATTCCATGATCGAGTTGCGCCGTCGCCTGATCATGTCGGGTACACCATTCATCATGCCGACCTACGGCATGCAGCGCGGCTTTCTTCTACTCGAACCGGGATCCGTTCCCCCGGGGTTGGAGAAAGCCGCAGCCTGGCTTGACGGAATGGAACATTTCGGTCGATCGGTCAGTCTAGAAGACCTGACCCATATCGGTCGTTTTGATGTCATTGCGACTGGCGCATCCGCTGTTTCCATCGATGGAGTCCGTTTTGGCAAAGGCCATGCGTTCTTCGATCTGGAATGGGGCATGTTCACCGATCTGGGACTTGCCGACGAGCAGTCTCTGATTGTGGCCGCCGTGCATGACGTACAGATCGTGGAAGAGCGCCTCAACGTATTGGAGAACGATATTGCACTCGACTTCATTGCCACGCCCAGCCGCCTGATCGAGATAACGCGCAACCGTCGCAGGCCGCGCGGTATTCGCTGGAACGACGTTTCAGCCGAAGAAATCCAGTCCATCCCGCCGCTGCGTGAGCTTGCGCGCATGCGCGGCATTGCCTGACAGTTCAGCACCAAAAGGAAAATTCAATGAATATTGCCCTGGATCGCCGTCGTTTTCTCGGACTGATGGGCGCCGCAGCCGCTCTGCCAGCCATGAGCCGTTTTGCCTCTGCGGATACACCGTTCAACTTTCAGGCTTCCTGGATCAATGACGCGGAATTCAGCGGTTATTTCATTGCAGTCGACAAGGGCTTCTATCGCGAAGAAGGCGTCGACCTGAACTATATCTCCGGTGGTCCCGACGTCATTCCGGAAAGCACGATCATTGCGGGCAAGGCCGATCTGACCCTCACCACCCCCGACACGACGATCAAGGCCATCGTCGAACAGGGTGCGCCTTTCAAGATCATCGGCGCCCAGTATCAGAAGAACCCAATCGGTATTATTTCGCTGGCCAAGAACCCGATCAGGGAGCCAAAGGACCTGATCGGCAAAACGCTGGCTGTACCGCCGGTCAACGTCATCTCGGTTGAAGCCATGCTGAAGATTTCGGGCATAGAACCTTCTCAAGTCAACATCGTTCCTTACGCTTATGATCCGACGCCGCTCATCAAGGGTGAAATCGACGCTTCACTCGATTTTACGACCAATGTTCCTTTCACCATCAAGCAGGCTGGCGAAGAAGCAGTTTCCTTCCTGCTCTATGATTTTGGCTTTACGATCTTCAACGATACGATTGTCGTTACGGAAGAAACACTCAAGACAAAGCGCAAGGATCTTGTTGCTTTCCTTCGCGCAAGCCGCAAGGGCTGGGATGAAAACCTCAAGGACCCGGCAGCCTACCCACCAAAATTTGCCGACAGTTGGTTCAAGGGCACCGGCCGCTCGATCGAAAACGAAGTCTATTTCAACACGGCGCAGAAGCCGCTGATCGAGACGCCGAATGGTGTATTCTCCATGAGCGAAGAAGCCATCGAGAACACGATCAAGGCGCTCGGTACGATTGGAATCGCCGCCAAGCGCGATCATTTCGACACAACGCTTCTTGAAGAGATTTGATGCCTGATATGTCCGGGATCAAACTTGAAAATGTAACGCGCTCCTTTTCGGGGCGCGGCACGAATGTAATTGCACTATCCGATGTCTCGCTCGAATGCCCCACCGGCTCGTTCACTGCACTCATAGGACCGTCCGGTTGTGGCAAGTCGACCATGTTGCGGCTGGCACTCGGTCTCGATCAGCCTGATAGCGGCTCGATTTCAGTCATGGGCAAAAGCCCTGTAGAGGCCGCAAAGACCGGACTGACCGGTGTGGCATTTCAGGATGCAGCGCTCATGCCTTGGCGCAATGTCGAAGACAATATTGCCTTGCCGTTGGATGTGCTTGGCCTGTCTCGTTCAGCAAAGGCCGACCGGATTGCCGAATTGATCGCCCTTGTTGGCCTCAAAGGCTTCGAAAAAGCACTTCCGGGTGAGCTTTCCGGCGGCATGCGCCAGCGTGTGGCAATTGCCCGCTCTCTGGTCACCGATCCGCGCGTTTTGTTTCTCGACGAGCCTTTCGGCGCACTCGACCAGATATTGCGCCGCCAAATGAACATTGAGCTTCAACGCATATGGCTTGAAAGCAAGGCCACCACCCTGCTTGTCACCCATGGCATAGACGAAGCGGTTTTCCTCGCCGACCGGATCGTGGTGATGCACAGTCGCCCCGGACGCATCGCGAAGATCATCAATATTCCGCTGGAACGCCCACGCAGCCCCGAAATATTCAGCACATCGCAATTCCATGCGCTAGAGGACGCCGTCGCGGAGGCTTTGCATGGCTGACATGAAGCCATCATCCCATCTCTCCACCTTGCGCAACTGGGTTATTCTTCTTGCTGTCTGGGAGATTTGTGGCCGCTTTTCCCTGATTGCAGGCGGCGCCTTGCCAGCACCTTCGGCGGTCCTGGCCCGTCTGTGGATCGACCGTGCCGATTATCCAGCTCATATAATAGCGACACTTCAGGGCGCCGGTGCTGGCTTTGTCATCGGAAACCTTGTTGCCGTAGCTGCAGGCATTCTGTTCGCCCTCTTTCCAGCTGCCGCGAAACTGGGTCGGGGCGTCAACATCGCGATTTTTGCACTGCCTCCAATAGCCATCTCGCCCATTCTGGTGCTGACTTTTTCAGGAATGACGCCGCGTATTACGCTGGCGGCACTCGGTTGTTATTTCATCACCATGGCCGCCACCATGACTGGCATCAGCCAGACGGACCGCCGTATGGTGGATATTGTTCGTGCCTATGGTGGCAGCCGATGGAAAGTGCTGCGTCTGGCCCAATTGCGATCCGCTCTGCCGTCAATCCTTGCCGGTCTGCGTATTGCCGCTCCCAATGCGGTTCTAGGCTCCATTCTGGCTGAGTTTGGTGGTGGTGGACGTTTCGGTCTCGGCGCCTATCTGATCGGTTCTCTCGGGCGAGCCGAACCGGCTCGGCTCTGGGGTATCGGTCTGTGCGCTACCTTACTCGCAGGATTGGCCTATGCGCTCTTTTCCATTCTTGCAAAAATGCTGACTGGCAGCACCAAGGCCATCACCGTCCCAGCCAACGCTCCCAACACTGCCCCGCGCGGCTCTCGCGGCCTGAACATTATTCTCGTCATTTGTTCAATCGCGCTTCCGTTCATCTTGTGGTGGCTGCTGCTCGTTTTCATGGGAACACCGGCCATGATTGCCAAGACACCAGCCGGACTGTTCGACTATCTTTTCCTCGCTCCGTCTGCAGCTCCCGCACAGGCAAAATTGCTAACAGCGCTTTCGCAAACTTTACCGCTTACTTTTCTTGGCATGGCAGCAGGCATCCTTTTCGCCTTTGCGCTCGCCATCGCCTCAGTCGCCAAGCCCGTCATCGTAAGCGGTTTCATGCCTGTCGCCCTTGTGACGCAGACGATGCCACTCGTTGCCCTGACACCCCTGCTCGTTTTGTTATTGGGACGCGGTCCGTCCGTCATCCTCTGGATTACGGTCTCGGTCACATTCTTCCCTGCCTTCGTGACTATGGCTCAGGGCATGGCACTGGTTCCGCGTGCCGCACTGGATGTGCCCCGCGCCTATGGCGCCTGCATCTGGACACAAATCCGTCTGGTATCCGTGCCCGCCTCCCTGCCCTATCTCTTCGCTGCCATTCGCCTTGCTGTACCGCGCGCTTTGCTTGGCGTCATGATCGCCGAATGGCTGGCAACCGGTACGGGGCTCGGAAACCTTCTCAACCAGTCACGCGGCTATCTTGACTACGGCATGATCTGGGCCGTTGCCGTGGTGTCCGTGATGCTGTCCGTCATTTTCTATCAAATCGTAGCCCTCTGCGAGCGCCAGGTGCTCGCACGTCGCGGCATGAGCCCGGCAGACTAAAATGCAAGGAGTTCCCATGGAAATCACCGATCATAAAGCTTCCGTTCGCGAACGTGTGTGGAGCGAGTTGCGCAAGGTTGCTGTCCCGGATAGCCGTTTCCATTTCGACTTCGGCGAGTTCATCGCAGATTTTGAAGGTGGAGAGGATGCGGTAGCCCGGCTGACAAGCCATCATTATTACCAGAATGCAGATTTCATCTTCATTACCCCTGATAATTGTCTCGACCGCCTGCGTCTTCAAGCTTTGAAAGACGGCAAGACCGTTCTGATAACCACATATTCCATCAAGCGCGGCTTCTGGGTTCTCGATCCGAAGCTGATTTCGCCGGATTATTATCTTTACGCCTCGACGCTCGACGGCATGGAGCGTGTGGGACAGCCGGTCACGCTGAAAGATATCTCGGCTATGCCGGTCGTCGATTACATGGTCACCGGCACCGGCGCGATCAATCTCGAGGGCGTACGCTTCGGCAAAGGGCATGGCTTCTTCGATGCCGAATGGGGTATGCTTTACGGTCTGGGCCGCATCACCGCAGCGACGCCTGCTGCCGCTGTCGTACACGACTGTCAGGTTCTGAGCGAAAAGCTCACGCCGGATGTCTATGACACCGTCGCGGACGTGATTTTCACACCCACCCGCACAATAGAGGTGAAGGACCCGCACAAGCCAACTTGCGGAATCATATGGGACCGCCTCGATCCTGTTATGTACGAAACGATCCCTCCGCTTCAGGAATTGAAGGCTATGGGCCTCTAGGTGTGTTCTTCCAAAAACTAAAAAGCCGGATGCAGTAAACGCATCCGGCTTTTTAGTTTGGATAGCCTGCGATCGTTACACACCGGTCACGAGCTTCAGCGCGATAGACCACATCGTAACGGCAATGATGCCTTCAAGAATGCGCCATGACGACGGGCGGGCAAAGATCGGGCGCAGCCAGCGGGCACCGAAGCCAAGCGAAAAGAAAAACACGAAGGATGCGGTGATAGCCCCCGCCGCGAACGACGTTTCCAAACCGGGAAACTGCGTAGAAATCGTTCCGAGCAGCACGACAGTATCCAGATAGACATGCGGATTGAGCCATGTCAGTGCCAGACAGGTTACAAGCGTCTTGGTGAGGCTCACGGACGCCCCGTTCGCAGTGGCCAGAACCGCTGACGAGGTTAAAGCAGAGTAAAGGCTTCGCGCACCATACCAGATCAGAAAAGCTGCACCGCCATATCGCATGATGGGATCAAGCGCAGGCATGATGGCAGCGATCTTCTGGAAGCTTGTCACACCTATCAGGATCAGAATGGCATCCGATACGGCACAAGCAAGGCTGACGGCGAACACATGTTCATCGCGTAAACCCTGCCGCAGAACGAAAGCGTTTTGTGCACCAATCGCGACAATGAGGGTGAGGCCCATAGTAAGGCCGGTAACGTAAACTGAAGGATTCATAAGTAGTCGCCGTCTGGGAGTAAGTCGGCACTTGGATACCAAATGCTAGAGGATTAGAATAATTAAACTTAATAACTTCAGTTTAGGAGCTCTAATGATCGACTATTCCGCCTTGAGGGCAGTGGCGATGGTGGTTCAGACGGGCAGTTTTGAGAAAGCCGCACGAGCGTTGAACGTCACTCCGTCAGCAATCTCGCAACGTGTCAAACATCTCGAAGAGCGGCTTGGCGTAGTACTCATTGAGCGAGGCTCTCCTTGCACGGCGACCGAAAAAGGAGACTGGTTGTGCCGGCATATCGAGCAGGTAGGCATGCTCGAACGCGAACTTCTGGCAGAGTTGCCTGGACTGTCCAGAAGCGAAAATACTGCACAGCGCGTAACGCTTCATATAGCGACCAACGCCGATAGTCTGGGCACATGGTTTCTGAAAGCAATCTCGCATTTCAGCACGACAGCGGAATATCTTTTCAACATTGCGGTCGATGATCAGGATCACACTGCCGAATGGCTGCAGCGCGGGCGTGTTGTAGCTGCCGTGACTTCTTTATCAAAGCCAGTTCAAGGCTGTCGTCTAACCCCGCTTGGTATCCTTCAATATCGCGCCACGGCATCACCGGAATTCATCGCTCGCCACTTTCCAGACGGAATAACCCACGATTCTATTGCCAAAGCTCCGGCACTGACGTTCAACCAAAAGGACAGATTGCAGGATCAGTGGGTGCGCACTGCCCTCCGAACCGACATAGCATGCCCGACACATTGGCTTCCCTCGACACAAGCTTTTGTCGAGGCAAGCCTGTCAGGCATGGGATGGGGGATGAATCCGGTGCAGTTGGTCGGTGACCATTTGCAGTCGGGCAAATTGGTCGAACTCATCCCGGATACGCCGTTGGATATTCCCCTGTTCTGGCAGGTCAACCGCCTTGCGGCCGACAGGCTCGCAAGCCTGACACAGACGGTTTTGACGACGGCACGACAGGAGCTTGCGCCTATCTCAAACAAATGAGGAAAGCCGCCAATTCGAAAAACACATGGAAACAATGGGATGAAGCAGTATTTTCTGTACCATTGCCGTCAATCACCATCTGTTTTCTTGAACGTGAACAGCGATTGAGCGATGCGTGATGCATGAAACTCCTGTTCCTCATCGTGGCGCTGATCGCCCTTGTCTTTCTCGGCTGCTATTTGCTGATGTTTTTTGCCGTACCGTAAACACGCAACAATCTTGATCTGCCGAGAACACACGCTATGAGTGCTCAGAAAAGCTCAATCCTACAAGGAAAAGGCAGGATCAGTGATCCTGCCCCGTTTGTGCAACGCCCGCTGCCTCTTCACAGACTCTGACATGTTCAGCCAGTGCCTCAAGCTGCAGGAAAGCGCTTATGGTACAGATATCCCGCTTCTGAAACTTTGGAAGCTCCTGAAGCTCCTTCAATCTGGTGAGAAGTGCACCGCGGTTCATGGTTTTCCCTCCATCTTTCTGGCTATCCGCAAGACTGGTATTAGAATGCATTTCGATCCGATTGAATCAGATCGGCGCTCTAACCTTTTCTATTGTAAGCATAATCTTATCGACCTTCGTTTCATTCCGGTCGGATTATGCGTTAATCAGGCTGCCCGCACCTTCGCTTTTGTTTTCAACGGAAGCTCGATATCGACTTCGAGCGTCGACATCTGGTCACCCCGATCCATTTTCACGCTGACCTTGTCGCGATCAATCTGGATATGCTTGGCGATAACGGCGAGAATTTCCTCCCGCAATACCGCAACAAGATCGGAATGTTCGTGTGACGCCCTTTCATGGGCGAGCAGAACCTGCAACCGTTCGCGCGCTTGCGGCGCGGAAGCAGGCTTGCTGAAGAAACGAAACAGGCTCATGCCGCTCTCCTTCCGAAAAGTTTACCCAGAAGGCCGCGCTTTTCGGATGGAACAGTCATCGGCACTTCTTCGCCGGCGAGGCGGCGGGCTGCGTCGAGATAAGCCAATGCAGGCGCACTGCGCTGATCGGCGAGCGTTACGGGGGAACCAATATTGGATGCCCGCAGAACGTCCTGGCTTTCCGGAATAATACCCAGAAGCGGAATGGACAGAATTTCGAGAACGTCATCGACCTTCAGCATGTCGCCGCGCTCGGCGCGTACCGGGTCATAGCGGGTCAGCAAGAGATGCTTTTCCACACGTTCGCCACGTTCGGCCTTGAGTGTCTTGGCATCCAGCAGACCGATGATACGGTCGGAATCGCGCACAGACGACACTTCAGGATTCGTGACAACCACAGCCATATCCGCATGACGCATGGCGAGTGTGGCACCGCGTTCGATCCCGGCGGGGCTATCGCAAATGATCCAGTCGAACTCTTTCTTGAGATCTTCCATGACGCGGTCGACGCCATCGGTGGTCAGGTTATCCTTATCGCGCGTCTGGGAGGCAGGCAGCAGATACAGTGTCTCAAGGCGCTTGTCACGGATCAAAGCCTGCGGAAGCTTTGCGTCACCCTGAATGACATTAACCAGATCGAACACGACGCGACGTTCAGCCCCCATGACGAGGTCAAGGTTACGCAGACCAACATCGAAGTCGATAACGACTGTCTTCTCGCCGCGTTGCGCCAGCGCGGCACCGATTGCAGCGGTTGATGTCGTTTTGCCAACGCCACCCTTACCGGAAGTTACAACAATCACTTTTGCCATATTTGTCTCCTGTATCTCCCGCGCGCCTCCAGAGCATTCGTTACCCGGGATATGAAATGCTCTGCTTTTCTTTTTCAGCACTCAAAAGTGCCCTGACAATTTGTCTGGACTAGCATTCTCTCAAGGCTGTTGGCCTTTTGGGAAAATGCTAGTTTAGCGTTTCGGCCATCATGTAATCGCCGTCGAGCCAGAGCTGGACTGCCTGTCCGCGCAATCGGCTCTCCATGTCTTCGGCCGTCTTGTAAAGACCATCGATGGCAACGAGTTCTGCCTCCATCTTGCGGCAGAAAATGCGCGCATCGGCATTTCCGGCTGTTCCAGCCATCGCACGACCGCGCAGCGCGCCATAAACGTGGATCGAGCCGCCAGCCACCACTTCCGCGCCGGACGCTACAGAACCAACAATCGTTACATCGCCGTCCGGAAAGTAGACCGACTGACCAGACCGTACCGGCTCGGTAACCACCATGGACGGAACGGCCTTGACGAGTTGTACCGATGCGGGTGCCACCGGAGTGCGCTCCTGCAACTTCGCTTCTGTGATCTCCGGGTCGAAATCTGCGGCAGGTTGTCCGCCACGCATCGCTGGCGGCATGCCTGGCCCCAGCAGCGAGGGCCGCGCATTTTCAAAGCCCGTGATCCAGACACCACGTTTAACCAAATCCTCAAGCAATTGAACCAATTGCGGACGCTCGATCGAAACGTTCTCCAGATCGAGAACGATCGGACGATTCAGAAAGAAACCCACGGAACGGGCTGCAAGATCGTCCAGCTTGTCGAGCCAGCCATCGAGCGGCAGTTCAGGCGAGAGTACCAGCGCAAGAAAGGATCTCCCTTTCAAACGGATTGGACGAGACTGTGTTAGCACTTGATTCATCTTGGTTAAAAAACGGTTTATCCGGTCTATATGCACAATGGTTAACAGATGGTTAATTTCTGAAGCCAGAACGCCCCCATTGCTGGAGCGGTCGGTCACTTTTGACGATCAAAGCATAACTATCGGCGAGGCATCAGCCTCCGGGCACGGAACGCAACATTGTGCCCACCTGAACAGCCGAAAGCGCCTCCAGCCTGAAAACGACTCAGCTTATTCTTGATTGTAAACGGATATCAGGATCGATAATCATTGTTTCTTCACCCATCCACAGAAGACCGCGCAGAAAATATATATTTAAATTCCAATCAAATATGACGCTACGTAATGTATTATAATTTTATAATATATTTTTATTTGGCCGAAAATCAGAATAACTTGCAACAATTAGGAAATTGCAAAACATTATCCGATTCTTTTTAAAGTATATTTATTCTAATTGTTCCGTAATTGCAGATCAACTAAATCAGTTTCTGGTATTGTCGACACTGCGTCAAGAATTCCATGAACAATCTGCGCTATAAAGAATCTTCACACGCCCTATCAACCAACCTAGCCGACACAGCAAATGAGTATAACCCAACCAGGCAACAGCGATCTTTCTGATCGCTTTCATTCCTCTTCGAACGCAGCTTTATTCAGTGAGAATAATCCCTGACGGAAACACTGTAATATAAATCTTCTGGAAGGTTCCGCTCAAAGGAACCGCCTCGCGTTTGGGCGGGGGGCTTAGGGGCGCGAGGCGGGCGAGCTCTCAGGAGTGCACGCACAGGGAAAATGGAACGTTAGCTCCGATTCTGGAACTAACAATACGTTCCAGCCTGAAAAATTACGTGAGTAGAATATAGAAAAGCCCACAACGCTCGGGAGGAGGAGAACGTTGTGGGCTTAATCTATAAGCGCGATTGGGAGGAGGAGTATCGCGCTTTGGGTCCGGCTCTTGGGAGGAGGAGTGAACCGGACGCTTTTTTAATAACCCCTCCGGCTGGCCTACTCAATCAACAAGCTTGCATTGCTGATATGCACTTTCAACAGATCCAAATGAAAACCGCCTCGCAGCGAATGAACGCGCTGAGGCGGCATATCTCCCCCGAAAGCCCCTAATCGAAGAAGATGGAGGAACTTACTCACAGCTTTAACGAAAATAAATAGACAATCTGCACGCACACTTGAGAATCTGGTGAACAATATCAGCCAATGGTTGAGAAACCTATCTCAACGAACTTTTCCGCGTCTGCAATCGTTCGACTAAACACTATTAAAGATCGGGTACAGTTCAGTCCTGCAATGCAATTAAAATGCTCTTATACCGGGTGGAACCTGAATGAGTATCACTCAATAATCCTACACAAATTTCAGTATTTTCTGAAAATTATAGAGTTCTATTAGGGGGTTGCTTTCTCCATGAGCACGGTTATTGTTCCTCTCACTTGGAGGAGGGAGTACCGCCCCAGCGCGCTAGACCGCTGCGGGGCGGTTTCTTTTTTAGCTACCCAAAAATGCATATCTGCATTGCAGCGTTGGCCCTTGTAAGCAGCGGCCCTTATTCCTATTTTGATCTTGTTCGGTTTTACTCCTCCTCCCAAAAAACCGAACCCAAAGCGCGATACTCCTCCTCCCAATCGCGCTTTATAGATCCGCCCACTGCACATTCCTCCTCCCAGTGCAGTGGGCGTTCTCTTTTCTGGAACTCTCCACACATATCGGAAATTTGTACCCAATCAGGTGACCCTGTGGCTATTTCAGTAGTTTTAAGGGTTTGCAGGTAATTTCTGCGCGTGATGCACGAGGGAGCGGGGTTCCATGTTCTTCAGCACGACCTTCAAATCGGCCAGACCGTCGCTGCTATGCGCGCCTATGCTCTGGCTAGGTTTTGTTCTCGTTCTGCTGATCGCGCTTCTGTCATTCAGGCTCAATGCCCCCATTGGACCAATGTACTGGGACAGCTACATCTACTTCGACGCAGCCCAGCGCATAAAAATGGAACAGATTCCCGGTGTAGACTTTTCCACGCCTGTCGGGCCGCTTGGCTACTATCTTTTTGCATGGGGACACTCCTTGTTCCCGCAGGCACAACCGCTTTTGCTCGTTCAATGGTCAATATTGGTCGTTGCAGCCCCTCTGACGGCATGGGTACTGACAGAGCTTCCCCCCCATAATCGAATAACCGGATTTCTCATCCTTGTTCCATTTCTGGTTTTCGCAATCTTTCCGGCCAATACACAAAGCTTTTATCCCTATCCCGGACTGGATGGGTTTGGCATTTATAATCGCCATACATCGCTTTTGCTCTACGTGCTGATATGTGGGTTGCTGTTTATGCGAAACGGCGCAAAGCTCGCGCTGTTTTGTGCGGCAGTGATGCTCGCCTTGTTTTTGATGAAGGTCACGGGCTTTCTTGCAGGTGGACTGTTCGGGCTTGCGGCACTTCTCGCTGGACGAATCTCTTTACGCAACGTTCTGCTGGCCGCCGCCATTACCGTTGCATTTCTGCTCGTCCATGAATTGCACAATGGGAATATCGGCGGATATATTCGCGATATTGCTACATTGATCGCCCTGAACGAAGAAGCCCTGCTCCCACGTTTCCTGACCGTCATATCGTCGAAGCTGGACGTCATTCTGCCAGCGGCGATCCTTGTTCTCACTCTTTTCTGGAATGAACAGTTCCATTCCGGCAAACGCAATCGCTTTTTCGACCGGAGTTCGGTCTGGCTCACCGTTGGGCTTCTGGGTGGCATCATCCTTGAGACACAGAACACCGGAAGCCAGGAATTCATATTCCTTTGGCCTATCCTGCTCATGATTTTTCAGCGGATAAAAGCTGGCACCGAGAAACTCAAAATCGCCTTCCTCGTGCTCGCTGCCTTCTGCGTCATCCCGACATTCACCAAGGTTGCGCACCGTGCCCTGCGCGCCGTTGCCGCCGCCCCGACTTATGTGCGACCGACTTTACCGGAATTGAAGAATCTCGGGCAGGTGTTGACCCGACCCGATTTTCTGCAACGGGCAGAGCTTTTCGAAACCCACTACCCGGAAAACAATGCAGCCTATGACGCGCTGGCAGCGCAAGGCCAACTACCTAGCTGGCAGCTTTATTCGGAAATCGATTTCCAGGTCTACTGGCTCGTTTCTGCAAACCGGATGGTGAAGGATCTGAAATCCTTCGAGACCCAGAACAACGTTCGCCTGCAAAGCATCATGTCGCTCGACTTCGTCAATCCGTTTGCATGGATATTGGATCGCGATGCGACACGGCATATCCAGATCGGCGCCGATCCCTTCCGCACCGTCCCGGCGTTATCCGAGGAAACGAAGGCTGCCGTAGAAGCAACCGACGGCATATTGCGCCCGAAATGTCCGACGACGACCAATCGTCTTGCCTTACAGAAAATATATGCCGAAGCACTGCAGGATCGCGCCGTCGTCGCTTTGAACCCCTGTTGGGATTTGCTGCTTCGCCCCGGTCTGATCCCGTAATCAGAAATGACTCATTTGATCTGAGCCTTGACGAAGTCCCGAACAATTCGGACGATGCCGCGTGAAAGAACCTCATCCAGCGCCTTGATGAACGCGTCCACATGCTCGCGCCCGCAGATCAGCGGCGGCTCAAGACGGATGACGTTTCGATTATATTCAGTAAAGGCGACCAGAACCCCATGATCGCGCAGCAGATGGCTGCCAATAAAGCCGGGAAGCGAACCTTTCAGCTTCTCATCAAGCATCGCCAGGACAGGTCGCAACACGACCGGCATCGTTTGTGAGAAATCATGGAACTCCAGCCCTACCATCATCCCCTTCCCGCGCACGTCTTTCAAAAGCGCAGGATAGCGGTTCTGCAGCTCATGCAGACGATCCAGAAGATATTCTCCGACATCGGCTGCATTGTCGATCAGATGCTCGTCGTAAAGAACGTTCAGAGCTTCAATCGACGTGATGCAGGCTTCGCCAATCCCGCCAAAAGTCGCCATCGCATGGATCATCGCCGTCTTGGGCGTGCCGTAAGCCTTCATGTAGACGTCGCGCCGCGCGATCATGGCGGCCATCGCGGTCTTTCCACCGCCAAGCGACTTCGCCAGTGCGGTGACGTCCGGTATGACGCCATAATGCTCGAAAGCATAGAATTTCCCGGTTCGCCCCAGTCCACATTGCACTTCGTCGGCAACCCAGATCACACCATACTGGTCGCAAAGGTTTCGCAACTTTTGCCAGAACTGTGCGTCAGCCTGAATGATACCGCCGCCACCTTGCACCGTTTCAAGCACAATCACCCCGATCTCGGGGTCAGAGCGAAACGCATTTTCAATGGCTGCAATGTCACCGAAGGGAACCCGAACGGTGTTATCGACCAGCTTGAATTCGCCACGATATAGCCCGCCATCAGTGATGGACAGAACACCCTTCGTTTTGCCATGGAACGAATTTTCCGCATAGACGATCTTGGCCTTTTTAGGACTTGCGGCGCGTTCCGCAACCTTGATCGCCGCTTCCATTGCTTCCGAGCCGGAAGACCCCAGAAACACCATGTCGAGATCGCCCGGCGAGCAAGCCGCAATGTCATAAGCAAGAGCGGCTGCATATTGCGACATGAAGGCGATTGCAATCTCGTGGCGCATTTCTTCCTGAAACTGACGCCGTGCTTCGAGAATACGTGGATGATTATGGCCGAAAGCCAGCGATCCGAAACCACCGAAAAAATCGAGAATGGGGCGCCCATTCTGGTCATAATAATACATGCCTTCAGCACGCTCGATCTTCACCTTATGAAAGCCGAGCAGCTTCATGAAGTGAAGCTGGCCCGGATTGAGGTGAGTGGTAAACAGCTCCGTCATCCGTGGCAGATCGAGCGCTTTCGCCTCGGCAACCGTCAACAGCTTCGGCTTCAGCGTTGTATTAGTCTTGTTCATTTCTGCCTCTATGCCGTTTCGGAAGCCCGCACATCCGATGATGCCGCGCCGATTTTCTTGCGATATTCGCTGTAAGCCGCGATCAGCATGTCCTCATCACGATATTGCGGTATCCAGCCAAGCTCACGCTCGCCCTTCGAGACATCGAGAACACACATTTCGTCGGCAATCAGATATTGCTCCGGGTCCATGATCGGCATGTTCATCCAGTCCAGCAGATCCAGCGTGCGTTTCACCGCCCAGGCGGGTGTTGGCAACAAAATAGATTTCGAACCCGCATGGCTGATCAGATCACCAAGCAGTTTGCGGACAGGAGGCGGATTGAGCGAGCCGAGATTATAGGCCTCGTTTGGAACGCTAGCCTTGAAAGCGGCACGTGCCGCCTCCGCACAGTCGAACACCGAAATGAACTGGTAAGGGTTCCTGCCCGAGCCGATCATCGGCACCGGCAAATTGTAATCAATCAGCTTGAATAGCTTTTCCAAAATGCCGAGACGGCCCGGTCCAATGATAAGACGAGGACGAAACAGGGAGATATTCATGCCCCGCACGCGCCATTCAATGGCGAGTTCTTCGGTTTTCAGTTTTGACAGGCCGTACTCACCGAGCGGCTTGCACGGATGGTCTTCTTTCTGTGGCCAGACATAGGTGTGCCCGTACACCATATCGGTGGTGAAATGGACGAGCTTGTTGGCACCAGCCGCATCCATCGCCTTGATGATGTTCGCCGTCCCGTAATAATTGACAGGAAAGAAGAAGTCGTGCCGCTTTGCCCGGACCTGAATTGGTGAAAGCATTTTGGCGGACAAGTTATAGACCATGTCGTCTGCGCGGATACCAAGCCTGCGGATTGCTTCCGGATCGGTCACATCAGTCGCGATGAAAGCGGTATCAGCATAGTGTGGCAGATCGCTTTTCACGATATCCGCGACAAGGACCTCGTGACCATCGGCAAGTAGCTTTGGAGCAAGATAGCGCCCGACAAAACCGTCGCCACCAAAGATTACATGTCTCATCGTACTGCCCCCCGTTCAACTATGCGTCTGCTGGTTCACATGCTTTTCCACCTGCGGTTCGGACGGCTTGCCGCTTTGTGCGATCAGCACCGTCCCGATGCAGATGAAAGCAATTCCCGCAATCTTGTAGGCGCCAAGTTCTTCCTTGAACAAAAGCCAGGCGAACAGAGCGACCGCGACATAGGCAAGACTGAGGAACGGATAAGCAAACGAAAGATCCACTTTCGACAGCACGTAAAGATGCGACGCCATCGAGATCACGAAGGTGAGCAAACCGGCAAAAATCCAGGGATTGAAGACAATCTGGAATATGCGCTGGATCAATGTTTCGGCTGAAAAGCTGATCGGCCCGAGCGTCAGCATGCCATATTTCAACATCAACTGCGCGGCAGCATTGGTCATGACTGTGAACAGGATGAAGGGAATATATTTCATCACGTTTCCTAACCTGCAGCGCCAAGCATCGATGCGGTCCGGCGCCAGAAATTGGAACTGAAAGCCTTGTCGCGAAAGGCCTCGAAATCGCGCCAGCGCGGATAGCTTGCAGCAAAAACCTCTGCGCTCATCCTTTGGTCCTTATATGGATTGACCCGGCCACCGGCCTCAACAGTCATCTGGTCCAGACGGTTCAGCAATTCCAGCGTTGTGTGGCCACGATTGGGGAAATCCATCGTCAGCGTATATCCCGGCATCGGAAATGACATGAGACCGGGAGACTTCATCGAACCGAAACGCTTGAGTACCGTCAGAAAGGAGACCTGTCCTCCATTGCGACTGGCCTCAAGCATCGCTGGAACGATCTTTCGGGCTGCTTCGAATGGAATTACACTTTGATGCTGGTAGAGCCCTGCCGGGCCGTAAAGCCTGTTCCAGTTTCTCACTCCGTCGAGTGGATAAAAGAAGCTTTGATACGGCACTCTACGCGCTGTTTTCAGCCGCCTCTTGCGCTGGAAATAGGCCGCATTGAAAAGCGACAGGCTTGTCTTGTTCAACAGCGAGAATGGCAATTCAACCGGCACGCCAAACCGTCCAGCGATCGAAATAGAGCCATTCGGCGCGGCAACATGATTACCGACCATCAGCAAGCCCCGGCCATCGGAGAGCTGATCGACCCAGGCAACAGCATATTCATTTTCATGATCGGCCAACTCGGCCATATCAAAATAAGCATCGAGGTTGGCGAAAGGCAGAACCTTTTCCTCGACATCGAGACCGCCGACCCGCTTGAGCCGGATCGTTGCGCGAAGAATTAATCCAGTTAGTCCCATTCCACCGATGGTTGCCCGAAACAGATCAATGTGCTCCGTATCGGAACATCTGTAGTAGACGCCGTCCGAGCGAAGCAGTTCCAGCCTTTCAACATGACACCCGAAAGTACCCTGCCGGTGATGGTTTTTACCGTGCACGTCATTGGCAATGGCACCGCCGAGCGTCACAAACTGCGTGCCCGGCGTGACAGGCAGGAAATAACCATGCGAAGCAACATGGGCGATGATCTCGCTCAGAAGCATGCCACTCTCAGCCGTAAGCAATCCCGTATCGGGATCGAAATGCAGTATCTTTTTTTGCACCTGCATGGGCACGAGAAAGCCCGCATCATTATGGCAGCTATCGCCGTAGGAGCGACCATTTCCGAATGGCAACAGGCTCGCATCGCCGGGCAAGGCTCGCGTGAAATCATTCTCCAGTCTCTCCAGCGGAAGGTATTGCCGCCTTCGCCGGTTAATACGTCCGAAACTGTCGAAGGATTGTTCCATCAGTGCATACCAGCCACAAGAAGCAGCACCGCGCCAAGCACGATGACGACCTGACTGCGCCAATCCCTGGCAATGAAGAGGACCGGGTCGTCATCCATGTCGCCGCGATGCGCCAATATCCACACACGCACGTTGATATAGAGCACGATCGGACCGAGCGGCCATATCAGCCAAGGATAGGTGTAGAGCGTCTTGACGGCATCGCTATTGATATAGAGTGCCAAAACCAGCGCTGCGGTAAACGCGGCTGCGACTCCACACTGTCCGACAATATCGCGATCTTCCGGACGGTAGCCTCGCCCCAAAATCCGGTCCTTTTCTGTCACTGTAGCGCCCTGCAGTTCGACATAACGCTTCACCAGCGCCAGCGACAGAAAGAAGAACATGGCAAAGGCCATCAGCCAGAACGATGGCGGGATATAGGAAGCCGCCGACCCTCCCAATAGCCGCAGGCTGTAAAGTCCCGCGAGACAAATCACGTCTCCCAACAACATGCGTTTCAAGGCGAAGGTATAGGCGGTCGTGAAAAACAGATAGGTGACGATTGCAAGCGTAAAGGCGGGCGGAAGGAAAAAGCAGACGAAAGCCGTCAGAAGCAACAACAGGGCCGCAACGCTTAGGCCAAAGGGAATCGATATCTTTCCGTGTGCAAAAGGTCGCTGATTTTTTCGCACATGTCTTCGATCCACCGGAAGATCGACAATATCATTGACGATATAGATCGCAGACGATGCCGCAGAAAAGGCCACGAATGCCAGGCAAGTCGCAATCAACACGTCTGGCTTCATTATGTCATGCGCCAGAATGGCCGGGACAAAGACGAGCAGATTCTTTAGCCACTGATGAACGCGGAGCATACGAGCATAGGTTCGAATAGTTGGTTTTTCGGCACTGAAAAGTTCACAACCAGTTTGCTTCTGGAAATGTGCCGCTGCACGATCAGGTGCGACAACGATCGCCTGTCGGGCGGCATCGAAAACAGGCAGGTCATCACGATCATTTCCGGCATAGTCGAATCCCTGTCGCCCATAGTGCTGGACAAGCACATCAGCCTTGCGCTGTGCCGAAAGATTGGTCGTACCGGATGTTGAATAGACAGCGCTGAAAATCCCAAGCTCAGACGCAACAGCCTTGGCCATCGGTTCAGCGGCAGCTGTTGCCAGCACCAAAGTCCGCCCGGACCCATGTTCGCTACGCAGAAATTCCAGAAACTCGGTTCGGTAGGGAAGTCGCGATGCATCGAGCGTTACGCGCTCAGCCACCTGTCGCTTGAGATATGCCTTGCCTGAGAACAGCCACACAGGCAGCATGAAGACGAACAGAATGTTCCTCTTCAAAAGAAGAAAAATACCCTCCCACAGCAGATCGGTCGAAACCAGAGTTCCGTCCAGATCGACTGCCAGCGGCACATTCTTGCTGCTTTGCCCCCGCGTATCCATTTTCAGCCCTTTTCCGCTCAGGCGTGAATGCGGTTCGATCAACCTTTTTCGCCCGAGCCCCCTGTCGTAAAGGGATAGAGGCAGAAACCAAATGAAAAATGAATTTTTCCGTTACAATCGAGAATTGATTTGCTGAGTACAGTTTCTGCTTAAAATTTCCTCAATAGCTAGAATACAGCATATTGTTTGCGGGTTTCATAGTTTTAAGTTCGCCGGAGAGACTTTCCGGCGAACATTCCATAGTTTAGATCTCTCTCAACAATCATTATCTTGAGCCCGGAAAAAGCAAATCGATAAACTTGCCAGCAGTCGGTTGTGGTTCATGGTTGGCAAGGCCGGGTCGCTCATTGGCTTCGATGAAAATATAGTCTGGCTTTTCGGGCTGCTTGACCATGAAATCGATCCCGACAACGGGAATGCCTATTGCACGCGCAGCCTTACAGGCAGCATCGACAAGGTTTCTATGAACAGACGCTGTCACGTCGTGGATCGTACCGCCTGTATGTAGATTGGCCGCCTTGCGCACCGTGACTTCACGATGATCCTCCAAAACAGAATCGAGCGACAGACCTTGTTCCTCTAAGCATCTTTTCGTTTCGGCATCGACAGGAATACGGCTTTCTCCGCCTGTCGCCGCAGCGCGTCTGCGGGATTGTATCTCGATAAGCTTGCGGATTGTTGCTTTGCCATCGCCGACCACCCGTGGCGGACGGCGAACTGCAGCTGCAACGAGCTGGTAGTCGATAACCACCAGCCGAAGGTCCTCACCTTCAAAACACGCCTCCAGCAGCACGCGGTCGCACACGGTTCGCGCCTGTTTGATCGCCGTTCGCAGGTCCTTCATGGTCGATATGCCGACGGAAATTCCTCTCCCCTGTTCGCCCCGGGCTGGTTTCACCACCAGCTTGCTGTGACGTTTTAGAAAAGCTTCCAGCGCATCATCGTCCGCTTCGGCGGCAATCTGCTCCGGTACTGTCAGATCAGCCTTCTCGACGACGCGCCGCGTCACGGCCTTGTCGTCGCAAATTGACATCGCTACACCCGATGTCATTTCAGACAAGCTCTCACGGCAATGGACGGAACGCCCGCCATAGGAGAGGCGGAAAAAACCGCCTTCAGCATCGGTTATTTCAACCTGAATACCACGACGCACCGCTTCATCCACGATTATGCGAGCATAGGGATTGAGCGCATCGAAGGTTTCCAGATGCGAGGCGAAAAATTTCTCGTTGATTGCGTTCTTGCGCTTTATCGCGAAGAGCGGAACGCGACGAAACTTCAGCTTTTCATAGAGCCTTATGGCATTCTCATTATCGTGCAGAACCGAGAGATCGATATGGCTCAAACCGCGAGCCTGAAAATGCTCGGCAAGTTTTCGCACCAGTTTTTCACCGATACCCGGCTGCCGCGCTTGAGGATGAACTGCCAGACACCAAAGCGAAGCACTGCGATCAGGATCATCGAAAAGGCGCTGATGGTCGATGCCCGTTACAGTGCCAACAATTTCGCCGGTAGCATCGTCCTGAGCCACGAAATAGGTAACAGCACGGTTGTCTCGCTCCGATGAGAAAAAGTCGGGACGCAGTTGAACCATGCCACAGGCCGCATAGACGGCGTTGATGCCTTCCGCGTCCACTTCGGAGACTGCGCGACGTATGGTGATGCCACGTATCCGTCGCCCGCCCGGTCGATAAGTCGCAAGTTCAATCCGGTATGTATGCGACGGATCGAGAAATATCTCATGTGGTGCGAGTGACAGTAGTACATGAGGATCGCTGACGTAAAAGACGATATCGCGGCTCGCTGGCGCTTCGTCCCGTAATGCTTCCACTATGGCTTCATTGGTCTCGAAGGTCTGCGCGAAGAGTAGTCGACCCCAGCCGCAATCGACAACCATATCCTGCTTGCGATCTTCGCTTCCCGCCTTGTCATGGCCGTGCGCATGTTCCTGATAAAAGCCTGCGCTTTCAGGTGTACGCAAGCGCGTAAGACGGTGCGAAAAGGCTTTGCGACCCTTCGCTTTCTGCCGGGTCATATCCACCTCACCGGTTTTCCGCATTTCATGCCTCCTGCGTTTGCAGCCACATTTCAAGGAGGCCAGCCTGCCAAAGCTCAGAACCGCGCAACGGCGTTATGTGTTCGGACGGTTTTGCAAACAGGCGTTCAAGATAATCGCGTTGGAAAAGCCCGCGCTCCCTCGCCTTTTGTGAAGAGAGAGCGTCTCGCAGCATATCGAGATAAGGGCCATCGATATATTTGAGCTGCGGAACCGGGAAATATCCCTTCTTGCGATCAATCACTTCGCTTGGAACGACCTTTCTCGCCACATCCTTGAGGATACCCTTGCCGCCGTCGCGCAGTTTTTCCTCCGACGGAATGCGGGCGGCAAGCTCGACCAGCTCATGATCCAGAAATGGCACCCGCGCTTCAAGCCCCCAGGCCATCGTCATGTTATCCACGCGCTTGACCGGGTCGTCCACGAGCATCACATTCGTATCGAGCCGCAGCGCACGGTCGACAGGCGTATCCGCTCCATCCTGCAGCAGATGTTCTTCCAGAAGGTCCTGACTGTAATCACGTTCTGACATCCATTCCGGCGATAGCTGCGTGGCGAGAACGTCGTGCGGGCGGTCACGGAACCCTTTGGCATAGTCGCTGACGACATCGTTGGAATCGACTAGCGGTGGATACCAGTGATAGCCGCCGAACACTTCATCCGCGCCCTGTCCCGACTGGACAACCTTGATATGCTTCGAAACTTCCTTGGAAAGAAGGTAGAAGCCGACATTATCATAGGACACCATTGGCTCGGACATTGCCGCGATTGTTCCCGGCAACGCATCCATGAGGTCTGCTGACGGTACGAAGATCTTATGATGTTCGGTGCCGAAATGTTTGGCGATCAGATCGGAATAAACAAACTCGTCGCCTTTTTCGCCGTTGGCTTCCTCAAACCCGACAGAAAAGCTCATCAAGCCGGATTGGCCCGCCTCAGCAAGCAGACCAACGATCAGGCTCGAATCCACCCCGCCAGACAAAAGCACACCAACCGGCACGTCGGAAATCATCCGGCGCTTGACAGCGACGCGCAGCATATCGAGCAATTGTTCCTGCCATTCCTCGCGGCTCAACGCGCCGTCCCCCGGCAGACGCCGATAGGGTGCCTGCCAATAAATACGGTCAGTGAAGCGCCCATTCGGTTCGTAAACACGGATCGTCGCCGGGGGAAGCTTTCGAACACCATTATAGATCGTGCGCGGTGGCGGCACGACGGCATGAAAGCTCATGTAATTGTGCAAGGCCGCGCGGTCTATCGAGGTGTCAATGCCGCCTGCCTTAACCAGAGCAGGCAAAGAAGAGGCGAACCGCAAGGCACCGGCCACCTCGGCGATATAGAGCGGCTTGATGCCGAACCGATCACGCGCCAGGATAATCCTGCCGGTATCACGTTCGTGAATGGCGAAAGCGAACATGCCGAGAAAGCGCGTAACGCAGCTTTCGCCCCATGCGTGCCATGCCTTGAGAATGACTTCTGTGTCTCCATCGGAGAAGAACTTGTAGCCCATCTGTTCCAGCTCGGCGCGCAGTTCGCGGAAATTATAGATGCAGCCATTGAACACCAGCGTCAAACCGAGGTCAGCATCGATCATCGGTTGCTGCGATTTTTCGGAAAGATCAAGGATTCTCAATCTTCGATGCCCGAAGCCGATATTGCCCCGGATCACAATCCCGGATGCATCGGGCCCGCGAGGACTGAGTACATCCGCCATTTTCGAGACTGCCGAAACTGACGGGGAACCACCGTCAAACCTGACTTCTCCGCAAATACCACACATAAAAAGGGTCGAAACCTCCATTGTCATTCATAAACAAATGAGGCCGTCGCATCTGTTAAGGCGGCGGCCTGCATAATTGCAAATGCGGGAGCGCCGGGATTGTTCCCAACTTTTTCGTTTCCACTACGTGGCTTTCCCGACTAAATTCGCCTTGGAAAGCATATAGTTTTCAGCGGAAACCATATGCTCAAACGTTATACAGCGCGCATCCTCGCTGCGATTTTCGACAAGCGCTGCAAGCAATCGGTGCTGGAAGATAAGTCCTTCTTCGCGCGAAGCCGGTGTCGGATCAGCATAGATCGCGCGCGCTATTGGCAGGCTTCGCAACAGATTGTGGGTCAATCCGCAGATGAAGCCCAACAGACGGTCCGGACAAAGCTGTGCCAGCAAGGAATGGAAATCCAGTTCCGCAATGCGCTGGCGATATTGATCATCAAGATCGACCGGCGGGCGATCGTAGACCCGCATCGCATTTTCCAGCCGAGCAATGTCGTCACCAGTCAATCTGCCGGACAAGAGAGCAGCAACCTCCGGTTCGAGAAGCTTACGGATAGCGTAAACTTCGGCAAGGCTCGGCTGATCGAAAAAGAAATAGCTTCCAAGCATTTCCATTGCGTGCTGGGCGGAAGGTTCGGCCACAAAAGCCCCGCCTCCGGGACCGCTGCGCGTAAAAATCAGACCCTGCGTCTCCAGCGCCTTCATCGCTTCGCGCACAGTGCCCTTGGCGGCCTTGAACTGGTCAATCAGTTCCTTTTCCTGTGGCAGTCGATCTCCCGGCCTCAATGCATCGGAACGGATAACATCCTTGATACGGTCGGCAATCTCTTCCGGTCGCCGACGGACCTTTGCCACCCTCGCGCGCGATTGCGGTTCGTGATCGGAATTCTGGCCCATTCTGACCATATCTTGCTACTCTCTCCTTATGCGCGGCGCGCTTTCCACGAGTTGTCGTGTATAGGCATGTTCAGGTCTGGCAAAAAGAGCGCTTGCGGTTGCTTCTTCAACGATCTCCCCGAAATACATAACCGCAACCCTGTCGGAGATGGCTTCCACCACGGCAAGGTCATGACTGATGAAGAGATAGGAGAGACCAAACTCTTTCTTCAGTTGATCCAGAAGCAGAAGAACCTGTGCCTGAACTGAGACATCAAGCGCGCTAACTGGTTCATCGAGCACCACGATTTCCGCTTCAGCGGCCAGCGTGCGCGCAATGGCGATACGCTGCGCCTGCCCGCCGGAGAATTCGTGCGGATAGCGTTCCAGCGTATCCTTGGGCATCTGAACGGCGTCCAGCAACTGGATCATGCGTTGCTGGCACTGAGCTGAATCCAGCCCGCTCAGAAGCCTGAGTGGTGTTTCCAGTATCTGCCGGATCGTCTTTCTGGGATTGAGTGAAGCGACAGGGTCCTGAAACACATATTGTATGACCTTGCCGAATGCCCGAGCACCGGAATTTCGCAGTTCATGCGCATCGCGTCCAGCAATTGTCATCGTACCGCCCGTCGGCTCTGTCAGCCCGACGAGCATTCTGGCGAGCGTGCTTTTGCCCGATCCGCTTTCACCGACAATCGCCAGTGTCTCACCGCTTCCAAGATCGAACGAAACATTTTTAACCGCCTCGACCTTGTGACGCTCTTTCCCCAGAAGTGTTCGTCCGCCACCGAACGTTTTGGTGAGATCGCGAACGCTGATCGCATTTCCGCTCATCCTGCCGCCTTCCCGTTTTCACGCTTGAAGAGACCAGCCACACGTTCCAGAAAGTCGGCACCCTGCCCAAGTTCGGGAACGCAAGCTATCAAGCGTTTCGTATAGCTGTGCTGCGGATTGGACAGAACTGCCGAAGTTGTACCCGTCTCGATAATCTCGCCGTCTTTCATCACTGCCACGCGGTCACAAATCTCCGAAACCACTCCAAAGTCATGGGTGATAAACAGGAGAGCCATGCCGCGCTCGCGCTGGAGATCGCGCAGCAGTTCAAGAATGTGCGCCTGTACGGTGACATCGAGCGCCGTGGTCGGCTCGTCCGCAATGATGATATCGGGATCATTGGCCAGAGCCATGGCAATGCCGACACGTTGACGCTGGCCACCTGAAAGCTGGTGCGGATAGTGATTGGCCCGTTCCGCTGCATCCGGAATGCCAACCTTGTCAAGAAGCACAATCGCCTGTTCTCGCCGCTCACTGGCTCCAATCCGCCGATGCGCTGCAATTGCTTCCTCGACCTGCCGACCGACCGGATACATAGGATGCAACGTCGTCAGTGGGTCCTGAAACACATAAGCAACTCTTGCGCCCCGTGCCGCCGTCAACTCGGTTTCAGACATTGAAAGAACGTCCCGGTCGCCCAGATAGATCGCGCCGTCGCGGATAAGTCCGGGCGGGGACGCCACGAGGCCCATTACTGACAGGGCGGTCACGCTTTTGCCCGATCCGCTCTCCCCGATCAGGCCGAGACATTCGCCGCGTTCAAGTTCCAGTGAAACGCTGCGGACAGCGGGGGTGAAATGCCCGCCATTGACGAAGCCCGTTTCGAGACCGGCAATAGAAAGAGCTTTTTGGCTATCCTTGATCATGGGCGATGACCGGTCCCTGGCAATATCGGTTATCGCGCCTGGCCGCCCCAGCGCACCTGACCGCAATCGCGGATCGAGAACATCGCGCACCCCATCTCCCAATACGTTGAGACTGATGACCAGCAGGAAGATCATCAGTCCCGGCACGATGGAGACATGCGGGGCATTGAACAGTTGCGCGCGGCCCTCGCCGAGCATGGAGCCGAGATCGGCCTGCGGCGGCTGCGCGCCAAGACCGAGGAAGCTCAGGCCCGCCGTTTCGAGGATCATCCAGCCCGCCGTGGTCGACATGGTAATGACGATAACCGGCAGCACATTGGGCAGCACTTCGCTTAACAGGATCGAAACCGGGCTTTTCCCGGAGAGCCGGGCAGCATCAATAAACTCACGATGCGCGAGACCAAGCGTAACCCCGCGAACATTACGCGCGAAGAACGGAATATTGACCACCGCAATCGCGTAAAGCGCATTCATCAGGCCCGGCCCGAGCACCGCCACGATAGCCAGCGCCAGCAGGATATAAGGAAATGCCATCAGCATATCGATGCCGCGCATCATCAAATTGTCGGTTCGTCCGCCCGCATAGCCGGCCACGAGACCGATCGCCGAGCCAACAATCGCTGCGATCAGCGTCGCTGCAAATCCTACTGCGACAGACACCCGCGTGCCCCATATGACACGACTCAATATATCGCGCCCGAGCTGATCCGTTCCAAGAAGATGTCCTTCGCTGAAAACGGGTTTCAATCGCATTGCGGGAGAAGTCGCGTCAGGATTGGGAAGCGGGAGAACCGGGGCCAGCAGAATGACGAGGCAGATCACGAACAGCATAAAAAAACCGAAAGCCGCCAGTCGATTGCTCATCAGGAGCCGCCATGATGACATGCGGACCGCCGTTGGCGCGGCAGAAATTTCTGGAAGCGCGCTCATGAGCGTATCCTTGGATCGAGCATAGTCTGGATGACATCAGCGAGTAGATTGAAGAGAACATAACTCGCGGCAACCACAAGTACGCCACCCTGCACCAGCAAGATATCGCGGGTGGAAATGGCTTTCACCAGCATGGCGCCAATACCGGGCCACTGGAACACGGTTTCGATGTAGACGGCGCCGCCCAGCACAAATCCCGCCTGAATACCGATCACAGGAATGACGCTGACAAGTGCGGCGCGAAACGCATGACCGTATATCACGCGACGTTCGTTGAGACCTTTGGCCCGGGCTGTCCGGATATAGTCCTGGCGAAGCACTTCCAGCATCGCGCCGCGGGTCAGACGTGCGATCACGCCCGCCGCTACCACGGCCAGCGTCGTGGCAGGCAGGATCAGATGCCAGAGCAGATCCTTCAGGTCACCACCGCCATAAACAGCATACATGCCGGACGCTGGCAGAATGCGCCAATGGACCGCGAAGAGATAGATCAGAAGCAACCCCAACCAGAATGAGGGAATGGAAATTCCGGCAAGCACGATGAAAGTGATCGTCCTGTCTGCCCAGCCGAACTGCCGTACCGCCGAAACGATGCCCGCGAGCAGGCCGAAGACTGAACACAGTACCAGTGCTACGCCCGCAAGCACGAGTGTCGCCTGAAAGCGCTCCATAACCTCATCCAGCACCGGACGATTGAGCACGAAGGAACGCCCGAAATCTCCATGCAGGAGATTGCCCATCCAGATGAAGTATTGTTGCAGCAACGGCTTGTCGAGACCGAGATCGCGATTGATCCGCTCTACATTTTCCGGTGTTGCGTATGATCCGAGCAACGCAGTCGCCGTATCACCGGGGATCATCGCCATGACGAGAAAAACGATGATCGAGAGCCCGAGCAACACAGGAACAACGGCCAAAAGTCGCTTGAGGATATAGGCTGGCATGAATGCCCTCCCTGCTTATTCCTTGGTTACGTCTTTCAGATGCAGCAGGAAGGACGGCTGCAACTTGAACCCCTTGACGGCAGCGGTCGTGACTGCGTTTTGCTTCCAGTTCGCCACGAACAGCCATGGTGCATCGTCATGGACAATGTTCTGCACTTCGCCATAAAGCTTGCCGCGCTCGGTTTGATCGGTCGATGACCGCGCCTTTTCCAGAAGCTCATCCACTTTGGGGTTGGAATAGTAACCGGAATTGAAGCCGCCCTTGTCCGGCAATGCATCACTGCGCAGCGTCAGATAAGGCACCGTGTCCGGATCATTGGTCATCCACGCCATCTCGGCCATATCGGCCTTGCCCTCCAGCCCCGGATTGACCCGACCAAGGAACGTGTTCCACTCATAGGTTTCTATCTTGACCTTGAAGCCCACAGCCTGAAGATCGGCCTGGATTGCGGCGCCCATCGTGATTGGATCAAGCATGCCCGAACCGCCTTCGGTCACATAGAACGTAATTTCAGGATTGCTTGCACCAGCTTCGGCAAGGAGCGCCTTGGCCTTTTCCGGATCATAAGGATAGGGTTCGGTTTTGTTCTCGACCCAGTTGAAGGCGGGTGGGATCGGCCCCGCAGCAACAGTTGCGGAACCCTGCAACACATTATCTACAAGGCCTTGCTTGTTAACCGCATAATTCGCCGCCTGACGCACTTTCTTATCCGCGAATGGACCGCTCTTCGCGTTCAGGATGGTAAACCAGACATGGGGGCCCGCCTGTTCGGCAACCGCGAAATTCGCGTCCTGTTTGAAGGTGGCAAGATTATCTGGCGGCACTTCCACCATGACATCCAGCCCGCCTGCCATCATCTCCGCGACGCGTGTATTGGCATCCGTGATCGGGCGGAACACAACTGCTTCCAATGCTGGCGCTGTGTCCCAATAGTCGGGATTACGCTCCACCACCACACGCTGGCCGGATTGCCATTCCGCGAACTTGAACGGACCGGTTCCAGATGGATGACGGCCAAATTCCTTACCGTATTTCTTGACCTCTTCCGGCGACACGATCAGGCCGGTCGGATAGGCCAGATTGGAAAGAAATGGAGCGAAAGGCTCCTTCAGCTTGAACTCGACAGTGTGTTCATCGAGCACATTGACTGCATCGATGGACGAGAAATTGAACGAAAGCGGAAATGGGCCGGTGTTATAGAACGGATGGTCTTCCTTTAGCATTCTGTCGAAGTTGAACTTGACCGCTTCGGCATTGAAATCCGAACCATCATGGAACTTCACACCTTGACGCAGCTTGAACGTATAGGTCTTGCCGTCGTCCGAAATCGTCCAGCTTTCCGCCAGTGCCGGTTCTACTTCCAGCGTTCCGTCCTTGTAGCGCACAAGGCCGTCATAAATATTGACGAGGATGCGGAAATCATTGGTGGCCGTGACTGTATGCGGATCGAGCGATTGCGGCTCTGCAATCTGCCCGACAATCAGCACATTGGGCGGCGTTTGCGCCAGCGCGACTGTGCCCGCCCCGGCGACCGAAAGCGCCATAGCAGTCAGGACGGCACGGAATAACCTTCTCATGGGGTTCCCCTTCATTTGTCAAATCCGTCAGACTCTAATTTATAGGCATAAATCAACGATCATCAATTAATTATCATAATTAATTTTTGCGAGACAAAAAAAGCGGGCCTGAGCCCACTCGCGAATTCAGAAAGTTCAGAGCCTATTCTGCAGGCGTATCCTCGGGTTTCAAATCCTGCTCCGCCTTGGTCGATTTCTGATGCGTGAAACCCTTGAGGCCCTTGGCGGTTTCCTCGGCATCGCGTTTGATCTCGACTTCGCTCATTGCATAATGAACTGCAAGTTTTGCAATGGAAGTGAGCGCGCTCAGATGAATGCGCTCATAGCCATGCGAGGCATCAACACCGAAGGTCAGCAAAGCCGTGCGCACATCATGCCCCGCCTCAACCGCAGACGCAGCATCGGAACGGTAATAACGGAACACGTCCTTCTGGACCTGAATGTCATGCTCTCCGCAAAGCTCGTAGAGTTTCTTCGTCAAATGGTAATCGAACGGTCCGGTCTGGTCCGCCATGGCAAGCGTGACGCCGAACTCCGAAGAATTCTGGCCTGGTGCTGTCGTTCCATTATCGATGGCGACCAGCGAGGCAATATCCGGCACAACGACCGCAGAGGCACCCACTCCAACTTCCTCGCCGATGGTGAACAGCCAATAGCTGTCGACCGGCGTTTCCACATTGGCTCTCTGCATTGCCTCAAGGGCTGCAAGCATGATGGCGACACCTGCCTTGTCATCAAGGTGGCGCGAGACGATAAAGCCATTATCGATGAATTCGGGCGCGGGGTCGACAGCAACTATGTCACCGACATCGATACCGAGCTGCAGCAGATCATCGCGATTTCGGGCGAGCGCATCGACGCGGAGTTCGACATAAGGCCAGCCGACCGGCTGCGTATCGACTTCGTCATTGAATGTATGGCCGGAAGCTTTCAGCGGCAGGATCGAACCACGATAAATTCCTTTGGACGAAAAGATGGAAACGCGGGCACCTTCAGCGAAACGCGCTGACCAGTTACCGATGGAAACCAGTTCCAGTCGTCCGTTTTCCTTCAGATATTTTACCTGTGCGCCGAGTGTATCGACATGAGATACGATCCCGCGCGCCGGTCTCTCCGTCAGGCCCGCCCGGCGTGCACGAATGGCACCCCGGCGCGTCAGCATAACCTCAAGCCCCAGATGCTCCAGCTCGCGCGCAACATAACGCACGGCTTCGTCGGTAAACCCGGTCGGGCTCGGTATGGCGAGAAGCGCCTTGAGCCGTGTTACGAGATAGTCCTGATCGATTGTGATAGCGGTCTGCATCATTCATGTGTCGCAAAACAAGACCGCAACGTCAACGTCATCTCCAGAACAGAAAACGTCGGCACCGGTGTTACGCGGCGCCGAGATGCCATCAGAAACTCCAGTCTTCATCCTCAGTCGCGACCGCCTTGCCGATGACGTAAGAAGAGCCGGAACCGGAGAAAAAGTCGTGGTTTTCGTCTGCATTCGGCGAAAGCGCAGACAGGATCGCCGGATTGACCTTGCACGCTTCAGCTGGAAAGAGCGTTTCATAACCAAGGTTCATGAGGGCCTTGTTGGCGTTGTAATGCAGGAATTTTTTGACGTCTTCAGTCAGGCCAACGCCATCATAGAGCGCTTCCGTGTAGCGAACCTCATTGTCGTAAAGTTCCAGAAGAAGCTCGAAGGCAAAATCCTTGATTGCCTGTTTTTGCTCTTCGTTCAAGCGTTCCAGTCCACGCTGGAATTTGTAACCGATGTAATAGCCATGCACAGCCTCATCACGGATGATGAGCCGGATAAGATCGGCTGTATTGGTCAGCTTTGCCCGGCTCGACCAGTACATCGGCAGATAGAAGCCGGAATAGAACAGAAAACCCTCCAGAAAGACGCTGGCGATTTTCCTTTTCAGCGGATCATCTGCGCGATACTGGTCCAGGATCAGAGTGGACTTGCGCTGCAGGAATTCGTTTTCCTCGGACCAGCGATAGGCATCGTCAACATCCGGCGTCAGGCACAGCGTCGAGAAAATCGACGAATAGGATCGTGCATGAACCGCTTCCATGAAGGAGATGTTGGACAGCACCGCTTCTTCATGCGGCGTCGCTGCATCATCCATCAGCTTTACGGCACCGACTGCGTTCTGGATCGTATCGAGAAGTGTCAGCCCGGTGAAAACGCGGATCGTCAGTTGCTTTTCCTGCTGTTTCAGCGTTTCCCACGACTGAATATCGTTCGAAAGCGGCACCTTCTCCGGTAGCCAGAAATTACCGGTCAGACGGTTCCAGACCTCAAGGTCTTTCTCATCTTCGATCCGGTTCCAGTTGATCGCACGCACGGCTGCAGGCTTCGGCTTCTTGGTCTTCACTTGAATATTCATGGTCATCACCAGTGGTCAGAGGGCGCAGGAAACGCAGCCCTGCACTTCCGTGCCGGAGAGCGCCATCTGGCGCAGGCGGATGTAGTAGATGGTCTTGATGCCCTTCTTCCACGCATAGATCTGTGCGCGGTTGATATCGCGTGTCGTTGCGGTATCGCGGAAGAACAATGTCAGAGACAGGCCCTGATCGACGTGCTGTGTTGCTGCCGCATAGGTGTCGATGATCTTCTCCGGCCCGATCTCATAGGCGTCCTGATAGTAATCGAGATTGTCATTGGTCATGAACGCTGCCGGATAGTAGACGCGACCGATCTTGCCCTCCTTGCGGATTTCAATCTTCGACACGATCGGATGGATCGAAGAGGTCGAATGATTGATGTAGGAGATTGAGCCTGTCGGCGGCACAGCCTGAAGGTTCTGGTTGTAAAGTCCGCCTTTCATCACCGCATTTTTCAGGTCGCGCCAGTCATCCTGCGTCGGAATCGCAATGTCAGCCTTTTCGAAAATTTCTCGAACCTTTTCCGTCGCCGGCTCCCAAAGCTGCTCGGTATATTTGTCGAAATATTCACCCGACGCATACTTGGATTTCTCGAACCCTTTGAAGGACTTGCCCGTTTCCACCGCGATCAGGTTCGATGCGCGGATCGCGTGATAAGTCACCGTATAGAAATAAATATTCGTGAAATCGATGCCTTCCTCCGAGCCGTAATAAACCCGCTCGCGGGCCAGATAACCATGCAGGTTCATCTGGCCGAGACCGATGGCATGGCTTTCATCATTACCTCGGGCGACCGACGGCACGGAACCGATATGGCTCATATCGGAAACTGCAGTCAGGGCGCGGATGGAGGTCTCAATGGTCTTGCCGAAATCGGACGAATCCATTGCTGCTGCAATGTTGAGCGAACCCAGATTGCACGAAATATCCTTGCCGAGATAATTATAGGACAGGTCTTCGCCGAAGATGCTCGCTTCGCTCACCTGGAGGATTTCCGAACAGAGATTGCTCATGGTGATGCGCCCGTCGATCGGATTGGCGCGATTCACCGTGTCCTCGAACATGATGTAGGGATAACCGGATTCGAACTGAATCTCGGCCAGCACTTGAAAGAACTCGCGTGCGTTGATCTTCTTCTTGGTAATGCGCGCATCGTCGACCATTTCCCGATATTTTTCGGTAACCGAAATCTCGGTCAGCGGCACGCCGTAAACCCGCTCCACATCATAGGGCGAGAAGAGGTACATATCCTCGTTGTTCTTGGCGAGTTCGAAGGTAATGTCTGGAATGACCACGCCCAGCGACAAGGTCTTGATACGGATTTTCTCGTCCGCGTTTTCGCGCTTCGTATCTAGGAAACGCATAATATCCGGATGGTGTGCGTGTAGATAGACAGCGCCAGCGCCTTGCCGTGCGCCAAGCTGATTGGCGTAGGAAAAGGAATCTTCCAAAAGCTTCATCACCGGAATAATGCCGGATGACTGGTTCTGGATCTGCTTGATGGGTGCTCCCGCCTCGCGAATATTGGTGAGGCTCAAGGCCACCCCGCCGCCCCGCTTCGACAATTGCAGAGCCGAATTGATGGAGCGCCCGATGGACTCCATATTGTCCTCGACACGCAGCAGAAAGCAGGAGACGAGTTCGCCACGCTGTTTCTTGCCTGCGTTGAGGAAGGTGGGTGTCGCAGGCTGGTAGCGGCCTGAAATAATCTCCTCCATCAAATCGCGCGCCAGCTGTTCATTGCCGCGCGCCAGCGCCAGCGCCACCATACAGACACGGTCTTCATAGCGCTCCAGATAGCGCTTTCCGTCGAAGGTCTTCAGCGTATAGCTGGTGTAATATTTAAATGCGCCGAGAAACGTCGGAAACCGGAATTTCTTCGCATAGGCTTCGTCGAAAAGATCGCGTACGAAATTGAAGGAATACTGGTCCAGTACTTCCTGTTCGTAATAGCCTTCGACCACCAGATAATCGAGCTTTTCCCGCAAGTTATGAAAAAAGACAGTGTTCTGGTTCACGTGCTGGAGAAAATATTGCCGCGCGGCCTGCCCGTCGCGATCAAGCTGGATTTTTCCCTCGTCATCGTAAAGGTTCAGCATCGCGTTGAGCGCGTGATAATCCAGCCCGTCCGAGGATTTTGACGGTTTGCTGCTGCTGGAAGTTGCCGCTTGAGGCGCATCCTGCTGCGCCACTTGCCGTGCTTCGCGCTCTCGGATCAAGGTCGTTTCTACCGTGTCCAAAATCGTTCCATCCCGTTTTTGACATTGCCGATGTCTTCATCGGTTCCCAGAAGTTCGAAGCGGTAGAGATAGGGAACCTGACATTTGGCGGAAATAATGTTGCCGGCGATACAGAAAGCTTCGCCGAAATTGCTGTTTCCCGCGGCGATTACGCCGCGGATGAAGGAGCGGTTGCTGTCGTCATTGAGGAAGCGGATCACAGGCTTGGGGACAGCGCCCTTGGAGCCGCCTCCGCCATATGTGGGCGTCACGAGCACGAATGGCTTGCGCACCTGCAATCCGTCCGAACCGTCCATCGGGATACGGTTCGACTGCATGCCAAGCCGCTCAACAAACCGGTGCGTATTCTCCGACCGGCTGGAGAAATAGACGATCAGGCTCATGCGACCGCAGCCTTCAGGCGAGAGTGCTGATCATATCGGGCCGGAAGCCCGCCCAATGGGATTCTCCTGCCACAACCACCGGCACCTGGCGATAACCCATGCCCTGAACGAGATGGAAAGCATCGACATCGGCAGAAATATCGATGATTTCATATTCGATACCCTGGCGATCAAGGGCGCGTGTAGTGGCCGTGCATTGGACGCAGGCGGGCTTGCTGTAAACGGTGACGTTCATTTTTTCCTCACTGATTGGGGGAGACGCAAAGAGCCATTCGCGCATCGCAAGATGCGCGTTGAAAGACATGAGACACGGGATTGGCCAGCCGCAAATAAACAGCCTGACCGCAACAAACTATGCCTCGAAGGGAGGACCGGAACCGAAACTGAATATACTGGGCATGGACTTCACCCCGAAGCTATGAGCGGGAAGTTCGGGGCAGCAACCCGTAAGGCAATAGTTTGCCACACAAGATTGCGCGCCAACCGGACACCCCGCCCGTGGACGTACTCGTTCAAGGCAGGTCTCCTGGCTCACGGATCAACGTTCTGTCCGCCTTCCCAGCCAAAGCCAGTGACGTGATAGACAAAACTCTCCGCTTACAGTTGCGGGGGCAGCTCCGGCATTGCCGCATCCGTCATGGATGAAACGCACCGGATTCCCGTCTTAGCTTTCGACTCAACGAATCGAAAGAACCTAGAACACTATATATAGTAGCCGAAGTTAAAAACCCGTCAACGGATAGTTGGCGATAGCGTAAAATTAGTGAGCCAATTTGGGGACCCTGTGAACGCCAGGGACCATAGCTGCCTATTTTGCGGGTTTGATCGGTTTCGGTCTGAATTCCGGCTTGATGGCCTTGAGGGCCATGCGGTCCACCATTGCGGGGACAATCAGTTTCAGCCAGCGTCCGAGGCGCATCTGGCGTGTCATCAGCACCTCACGCTTGCGCGCCTGCGTGCCTTCCAGCATCAGCTGCACAGCTTCTTCGACCGGCATCATGTCATCTTCACGCACACCGCTCTTTCCCAGCGCGCTGCCGTCTGCGCTATAGCCCACCTTGCGAATGTCGGTTTTGACGACACCCGGATAGACGATTGTCACGGATATGCCGCTTGGGTACAGTTCCGCGCGCAGGGCCTCGCAGAAGCCTGACAGAGCAAACTTCGTTCCGCTATAGGCCGTGCGCCCAGGCACGCCGATCAATCCGGCCACGGATGAGACAGCGACAATCCGCCCCCTGCTGGCCGCCAGATATGGAAGTGCGGCATGGATAGGCCAGACACTGCCCCAATAGTTCAATTCCATCAGGTCATGCATCCAATCGAGATCATCCGGCTTGATCTCGGCAAAATTGGCATGGGCCGACATGCCCGCATTCACGATCAGCGTATCAATGCGACCATAGGCGGAAACCGCCTTATCGATCAGAGCGATACAGGCGGCGCGATCCTTTACGTCGGTAGGCACCACAAGGGTGGAGCTGCCCAGTTGCCGCAGTTCAGTAGCAAGATTCTCCAGCTTGTGCACATTGCGAGCAGCGAGCACCACAGCAACACTGGCGCGGTCGCGCCGAGCGATCTGCCGCGCGGTTTCAGCGCCGATACCATCCGATGCTCCCGTTATGATCGTCACGTCCATGCCAGGCCCTCCCTGCCTATCGATCAGACGACAGGCAAGGTACAGGCACGGCAATCCGTGCGTCCAGCACTTTAGACTTTGCGCGATAGAATGGCGGCCATCGCCAAACCACCGATCAGCGATATGTGCTCGAGTGCCACCGTCATGTCGCGGAAAGCTTCTTCTCCCTCCTTGGCCCAGAACGGGTGCGCAACGGGAATGGTCAGGATCGTAAAGACGGCAAGAACGCCACAAGCCAGCCAGGTTCCACGATTGAAGATGATCATCAGCGATCCGACAATCTGCAAAAGCAGGGTCGCGCTGTTGAACAGCCAGCCAGGATGGAGACCAAAGCTCTCCATTTCCACAGCATTGGCATCGAAATCGAAGAGCTTGGCCAGACCGCTCGACCAGAAAACGAAGGTCAGGACGACCCGCGTCAGCAAATGACTGGCACGGGAATCGAGGGTGTCGGCGATGAAACGCGGCATAGTCAGCCCTTTCCGCCGGTGACACGGATGACCTTGAATGCGACGGCCACGGCAATTGCTGGCGCGAGCGCGAATGTCACCGATAGCCAGAGCGAGGCATTCGCCGCGCCTTCCACGCGTCCGGGCACGGCAATGCCTGCAAAATTGGCAACCATCCCTGCGCAAGCCGTCCCAAAGGCTATGGCGAAGAGCTGCACGATCGTCATTCCACCCGCTGCGAGATCCTGCTCGGTGGACGGAGCGCTCTGATAGACGCGGGTAACGAGGCTTGGCCAGGCAAGGCCGATCCCGAAACCGATCAGGATGAGCCCCAGGCAAACGGGCGCGAGCAGCGACCAGTTGCCGTTGCCATGGATCGGGAGAAATACGGCAAGCAGGACGAGACCGGCAAGCGCGAGAACAGGTCCGGCAACGACAAGCTTGTCGCCGCCCTTCTCCTGCCATCTGGAACTCAGGAAGGATGCAACCGTCCAGCCGATTGCCATTAGTGCCGCCAGATATCCTGCCCATAGCGGAGACTGGCCATGCAGGTGCTGAAGCAGATAAGGCACGTATATTTCGGGCTGCATGCTGAGCATCAAAAGCGCAATAATGAGATAGAGAGCACCGAGCGGCGTCGACAGGCTGAATGACCGACGCGGCAGGAGACGTGCCTTGGCGTCGCGGTCCACGACCGCGATGATGGAGATCATGAATATCGCAGCACCCAGACCGACGACTTTCCATAGCGTCTCCTTTGACAGGCTCCCCGCTGACACCGCGAGGACAGCCCCGGTCAAGAGGATGAGCTGAAGAACCGGAATGGAAACTCGCTCATTTTTGTCCCAGCTCGAGCGTGGTAAAGTCGCGAAGGCCACTACGGTGAAAAGACCCGAAACCGGCAGCAACGACCAGAAAGCGGCGCGCCATGCGCCATATCCGGCAAAGATGCCCCCAATCGCCGGACCGATCAGAGTCGCCACGCCGAACATCGCGGAAATAAGACCGATTGCCCGGCCCCACAGGTGCTCGGGCAAAACGACACGTGTGAGACCATAAGCGAGCGCGTAAAGAAAGCCGCCGCCGAGGCCCTGCACGCTCCGCCCCGCCAGCATGACCGGCATGTTGGTGGCCAGAGACGAAATCAGCGTACCGGCTGCGAACAGCAGGGTCGCCACGACATAGGCGCCTCTTGGACCGGCACTTTTCAGAAGCCGCGCGGTAAGTGCAGCCCCCAGAATGGAGGCAACGACGAACAAGGTCGTCGCCCAGGCGTAGAAATCCATACCGCCAATGTCTTGCACCACGCTCGGCATGACTGTAGTCGCGATGTACATATTGACCGCATGGAGAGTGACCCCTCCGGCCAAAGCTAAGGCATAGAGGCCGTTTTTACCGCTTAGAAGCTCCCCCCAGCCAGCAGGCGCATGTTCCCCACTTCCCGCTGGTGTTGTCTCTTCGATCGAACTTTGCACTGTCGGCCTCCGTAATCTGAATTGTTGCCGACGGGTTTATAGGACTTCAACTTTGGTTGAGGTCAATAGGCTATTTTCACTGGAAATGAAGGCTTTTGACCGGTGCGAAATGTGGTATGGAACTCCGCAAAATCGCCGCCGTGAAAGAGCGCAGCAGCGCCGGGAAAGGTTCGTCTCAGATGTAGGGAAGTCAGATGAGATCGCCGGGCTTGACCATTAATCTTCTGGGACCAGCGCCTTGTTGACCGAGGATGTCGTCCGGATTTCGCAACGGGCATTCGGACAGCGAGAGACAACCGCAGCCGATGCAACTCGTTATCTGGTCGCGAAGCTGCATCAGGCTGTCGATACGTTCCTGAAGCATATCTTTCCAGGCTTCAGAAAAACGCCGCCAATCTTCTGTCGTCGGCACGTGGTCGTGCGGAAGATCCGCCAGGGCCTCACGAATGATCGCCAGAGGAATACCCGCGCGTTGCGCGATCTTGATGATGGCGATGCGGCGTAACACAGCGCGGTGATAGCGGCGCTGGTTACCCTCTGTGCGCCAGCCCTCGATGAGCCCCTTGGTTTCGTAGAAATGGACCGTAGAGACCGCCACGCCAGCGCGCCGGGAAACGTCACCAACTGTCAGGCTTTTCTTGAGACCTGAATGTTCCATATCGTCAAACTCGATCATGCCGAATGTGTAGGCTGCAGTCCCGCAAAATTGCAAGACGGTTCACAAATCCGCGTCCCGTCTCAACGCGCGATAATTGCGGCATGCCCATAGCAACGGGCGCGAATGCAGCGGCAAATCGGTATTCGTTACCAGCCCGGCAAAAAGCGTGTGATCCGCCATTGGAACGCTGCCCGCCAGTTCGCAGTCAATAGCAGCCGAAGCCCCGAAAAGATGCGGCCTGCCAGATGGCCAATCGCCCCACACACCAATGAGAAATCTTTGCGCGTGAGGAACCTTGCCTGCGAAGGCATCACCGATCATCTCCTGCCCTTCCGCGAGCATGGCGAGCGAGAAGCCGCCATCAGAAATGATCGCCGTTGCCAGTGCGCTGTCGCGTTTCACCGAAACCAAAACCATCGGCGGCTCGGCGGAAAGCGACAACACCGCTGTCACCGTGCGACCGCAGGCTTCACCAGCATCACATGCCGTCACCACGGACACCGTTGCGGCCATCCGCGACATCGCATCCGCGAACTCTCGTTTCGAAACGGCGCCGATTACGTCGCGGTCTATATGCAGCACATTTCTGTTCATCATGTCAGGCAACCTTCGGCTTCTGTCCCTGATAGCGCCGGTCGGAAAACGCCCCGCAGCGCTTCCGACCGGCCATGGCCTCACGTCGGGATGTCCGTTCGGCCATATCGGTTCCAAACAGCTATTCGGAGTGCTGTTTCAGATAGGCGATCATGTTTTCGAGATCTTTTTCCTTGGTCAGTCCGGCAAAAGCCATCCAGGTGCCTTTCACCATGGCCTGCGGCTTCTTGAGAAAGGTCTTCAACTCCTTCTCGTTCCAGACCAATCCCTCGGTAGCCACCTTGCGCATTGCATCCGAATAGGGATAGCCGGGATAGGATGCGGCCTTGCGGCCCAACACACCTTTCAGTGATGGGCCGCGTTTGCTTTCGTCGGCATCCGCCGTGTGGCAAACAGAGCATCGCTTGAAGAGTTTTTCCCCTGCCGCAGCATCTGCCCCTTCACCAGAGGCGACCGTCGAAACAATGAGGACCGTGGAAAAAGCAAGGGGAACAAGAAGAAGCGACAAGCGCATGGACGATACTCCAGATAATCGGCCATGCTTCTCTAGTTCCTCAACCAAGGTTGAGGTCAAGAGCAAATCTCGTCTGCTTTTTCACTTTTTAGACACCGCTCGTGGAAAAGTTCGCGGCAGCACTCAACACTGCCCGTATCGACGCGGTTGCGATGTCGTCATCAATCCCGACACCGAAAACATTCCTCCCGTCGATCGTCCGGCATTCTATATAAGCCGCAGCCTGCGCGTAGGTACCCTTTTTCAATGAATGCTCGTGATAGTCGACGATTTCCAGATCGATATCGCAACCGGCCCGCAATGCCGAGACCGCACTTGATATCAAACCATTGCCGCGCCCCGTCATGGCGATTTCTTTCCCGCGATGCCGAATGCGTCCGGCGAAGACACGCGTTTCGCCGCTCCGTGCGGGCCTGCTTTCCTTGTAGTTCAGAAGCTCGAAATTGGCGTTCTCTTCCAGATGATAAACATCGCGGAACAGCGACCAGATTATTTCGGCGGTCGTTTCCCTACCGGTATCATCGGCAAATGCCTGCACGCGACGACTGAAATCGATTTGCAGCGGGCGCGGCAGTTTCAGCCCCCGGTCCTGCTCCAGCACCCATGCCACGCCGCCCTTGCCCGACTGGCTGTTTACGCGAATAACAGCTTCATAGCTTTCACCAATATCCTTAGGATCAATGGGCAGATAGGGCATTTCCCATATATCGTCATTGCGGCTTTGATGCGCGGCAAAACCCTTGCGGATCGCATCCTGATGCGAGCCGGAAAAAGCTGTATGGACCAGTGCGCCTGCATAGGGATGGCGCGGATGAACCGGCAAGTCATTGCAGTGTTCGACCGTTCGCACGACGGAGCGCATCTCCGGGAAATAAAGCTTGGGGTCGATACCCTGCGTATAGAAATTGAGCGCCAACGTAACGAGATCGACATTGCCGGTGCGTTCACCATTGCCGAACAGGCAGCCCTCGACGCGATCAGCGCCCGCCAGCAAGGCCTGTTCTGTTGCGGCCACCGCCGTGCCCCGGTCATTGTGCGGATGCACGCTTATAATGACGCTGTCGCGGCGCGATAGACTGCGGCAGAACCACTCTATCTGATCCGCGTAGACGTTCGGCATTGCAACTTCTACCGTAGCAGGGAGGTTCAGGATCGCCTTGTTTTCCTGCGTCGGCTGCCAAACATCCAGAACTCGTTCGCAGATTTCCAGCGCAAAATCCGGCTCGGTAAAGCAGAAGGTTTCCGGCGAATACTCGAAAGTCCAGCATGTTTCGGGCTGTCTCCGGCTTTCTTCCAGCATGGCCGTTACACCACTGACCGCCAGATTTATAATTTCATGCTTTTCCATCTTGAAAACCACGCGGCGAAACAGCGGCGCGGTAGCGTTATAGAGATGCACGATAGCCTGACGCACACCGCGCAGGGATTCGAAAGTACGTGCAATCAGGTCGGCGCGCGATTGCGTCAGCACCTGAATAGTTACATCGTCGGGTATCAAATTATCTTCAATCAGACGCCGTACAAAATTGAATTCTGTCTGCGAGGCAGACGGAAATGCCACTTCGATTTCCTTGAAGCCCATTTCCAGAAGCATGCGATAAAACCGCATTTTCTTGTCACCATCCATCGGATTGGCAAGTGCCTGATTGCCGTCGCGCAAGTCGGTCGACACCCAACGCGGCGCCTGCGTCAATCGCCGGTTCGGCCATTGGCGGTCCGCTAGATCAATCGGGGAAATGAAGGGGCGGTATTTGATATCCGGGTTCTGAATCATGACAATAAATTCCTTCAACTGCCTGGAGCAGCGACTGCGACAATGGGGATGATGGCGGGCTACGACCGCCGGAATGCCATCAGGTCCAACGGTCGCGTGTAAGTCGAAGGAGAAGGAGCGCGTCAGTGAGACGCGTCTCGCCCAACGGAGCGTTCAACTCCGTCGAAGCAAGTGTTCTGCAGCAGGTGCAAGGTGGCACTGATCGGCTCTCTGAAAAGCGGGCTTGTTCGATCAATAATAGACCGGGCGCTATTGGCGTTCTTGCGGGCATAGGTCATTATATAGCGCAAAAGGGTCAACCCATGTCACTGAATTACCCGTCACCGCTTACGCTTGGCTTATCTGCCGTGGCACATGATGATGCGTCCTTTGCAGGACCATCGCACCGACATCAGGATGCGCAACTGATCTATGCGCGATCCGGTGTGGTATCCGTCACAACAGAGAATGGCACCTGGGTCGTACCGCCCAACCGCGCAGTCTGGGTACCTTCGATGATGGAACATGCAACACGCAGCCACGGACCGGTTCAGTTTCGCACCATCTTTGTCTGTTCGGATCCGGCCCGATCCCTCCCCATGTCCTGCTGCGTGGTGGAGGTTTCGCCCTTGTTGCGGGAGTTGATCCTGCGTCTGGTGGATTTACAGGATCGTGCCATTACATCGTTTACACAGCGCATCGGTGAACTTTTACTGGAAGAGCTGACCTTTCTCCCGACCGAACCACTCAATTTGCCGATGCCTGTAGATCAACGATTCCGCGATCTTTGCGAAACGTTGCAAGCGAATCCTGATACGGAACTCCCCCTTGATGCTGCCGCCGCTCGAACCGGAATGAGCAGGCGCAGTTTCATGCGTCATTTCGAGCGTGAAACCAGCTTGCCCTATGGTCGCTGGCGGCAACAGGCCAGGCTGCTCGCTGCCTTGCCCAGCTTGGCCGCAGGCATGCCTGTTGTGACTGTGGCGCTGGACTGCGGATATCAAAGCGCGAGCGCCTTTGCAGCAACGTTCAAGCGCAGCCTTGGACGAAGCCCTGCAAGTTATTTTGATTAAAACATCACAAAGTCGTGTGATGCACACGGATAACAAATAAACATTTTCAATCACTTACCTCGTGATCTGCTTCGCCAAACAGCTTTTAAGAGTTGATTTCAGCGCCTTAGTCGAAGGGTGAAATTGACAGCCCCGCAGTCCATCCTGTATCCGTCTCTAAGTTTTGAACATTGTTCAGCATATTGAACAAACGGAGGTTCTCCCAAGACTTTCATTTCAAAACGCCGATGCATCGGCTGCATCGAAAAATTGCCGGAGCGCTTCTTTCCCAAGACAGAAGCGTTTCCGGGATAAGCTCAGCGTAGTGTGCCGGTGAGGAAATGAGAGACCTCCGCGCTGATGATGGTAATAAGGGTGGAATGATGACAACAGAGATCAAGCCATTTTCGTTCGATACTGTCGGCTCGATGCTCGTCGAATGGAGTGCTGCAAAGCGCCTCGGCGAAATCCTCGGCGAACGATTTTCCGAACGCAAGATTCTGATCGTGACGGACAGGGGTCTCCATAAGGCCGGCGTCCTCAATCAAGCATTGGCCTCGCTGGAAAAAGCAGGCTTCGGCATTAGTGTTTTCGATGACGTGGTGGCCGATCCACCGGAATCCGTGCTGTTTGCCTGCGTCGAGCAAGCAAAGACCGCCGGTTGCAACCTCGTGCTCGGTCTGGGCGGCGGCTCTTCCATGGATATCGCCAAGCTCGCAGCAGTACTGCTTGTCTCTGAACAGGAACTTTCCGAACTGTATGGTATCGGCAAGGTGCAGGGCAGCCGCCTTCCGCTGATCCAGATCCCGACCACAGCAGGGACGGGATCGGAAGTCACGAACATCACCATTCTGACAACCGGCGAAACCACGAAGATGGGCGTCGTTGCCCGTCAGCTCTATGCCGATTTCGTTATCCTCGATGCGGAACTGACCTGTGGCCTGCCTGCTCTTCATACGGCTGCAACTGGTATCGACGCCATGGTGCACGCGATCGAGGCTTACACAAGCCGAATCAAGAAAAACCCACTGTCCGACGCATTTGCACGCGAAGCGCTGAAGCTTCTTTCGGCTAATCTCATCGCGGCTTGCGAAAACGGCAATGATCGTCATGCCCGCGAGGCCATGCTGCTCGGCGCCAATTATGCTGGTCAGGCTTTCTCCAATTCGCCCGTCGGCGCTGTTCACGCATTGGCGTATCCGCTTGGCGGCCACTACCATGTGCCGCATGGCCTTTCCAATGCGCTGATGCTGGGGCCTGTGCTGCGTTACAACATGGCGGGCGCGGCCAAGCTCTATGCAGAGCTTGGCGATCTGTTGCTGGAGAAATCCGAAGGCACGACCGAAGAGCGTTCAGCAGCCTTCGTCACCTATATGGAAGAGCTGATGGACAAGTCCGGCGCGCCGCGCCGTCTGCGTGATGTCGGCGTGACGGAAGAAAGCCTCGAAATGCTGGCGCGCGACGCGATGCTGCAAACACGGCTTCTGGGTAACAACCCGGTCAACGTGGCCGAGGCCGACGCTCTGACGCTTTATCGCGAAGCTTTCTAATCAAACACAACGACCTGACGCGTCAGGCACCGGGGAAGTGAGCTGACTGCCGCTTCCCCGCAGCTTGTCTCTGCGTCTCCGGAGAATAAATTGAGCACTGAACGTATCGACGGTCAGGAGCAGCCCTATTGGCCTGCTGGACCATTCAAAATTCGCCTGCCCTTCGTTCACTACAAATTCGAATGGCCTGACTATTTTCAAGGTCTGCTGATGTGCGCAGTGGACCTTTCCGCCATCCCGCTCATGACTGAACTCCTCGGGATGCCTTTCGAGGTCGCCCTTGCTGTGGTCGTGCTGAACGGCCTGTTCTATCTTGCGCATCATCTTCTTGGCGATCCCGTGGTTCCGGGCTGGATCACGCCTGCCATCCCACTTCTGATGGCCTATTGCTCCACATTCCCCGAAGGCCCCGAACGCGTTCACGCCCTGGTCGCGTTCCAGATGATGCTCGGCATATTCTCGATCTTTATCGGCGCGACGGGCATGGCGCATCGAGTGGTGCAGATTATTCCTGCCGCCATCAAGGCGGGCATAATTGTCGGCGCGGGATTTGCCGCTGTGATATCGGTTTTCCAGTTGGGTGGACGTTTCGATGCATTCCCATTCACGATCACCATTGCCGTCGGCCTTGGCTTCTACGTCATCTTCTCCCGCCATTTTGCGCGTATCAAGAACAGTAATCCGGTGCTTGCCATTGTCGGAAAGCTTGGCGTGTTCCCGATTATTCTGCTCGCTGTCGTTATCGCTCCCCTCTTCGGTGAAGCACAGTGGCCGAAGCTTGAATGGTCGATCACAAGTCCGGATTTTACCACGCTATGGCGCGAATATACGGTTTTCGGCCTTGGCTTGCCGCCGATTTCGATGTTCCTTAGTGCAATCCCGACAATGCTTGCAGCCTATATCGTTGTGTTCGGCGATGTCCTGCAAAGCCGCGCCATTCTGAAGGAAGCCGACGAAGCACGTCCTGATGAGAAAGTGGACTACAACCCCGACCGGGCCCATCTCATCTTTGGCGGACGCAATGCTGCAATGAGTGTTCTCGGACCGGATGTATGCATGTGCGGCCCGCTCTGGTCGGCCATGCACGTCGTCATCACCGAGCGGTTTTCGCAAGGAAAGAAGGCCATGCATTCGATCTTTGGTGGCGCAGGTTCATTTCGCTGGGGCACCAATACTGGCCTGTTTCTGATGCCGATCGTCACTCTGGTACAGCCGATCCTTGGCGTTGCACTCGCCCTCACCTTGCTTATTCAGGGGTATGTGTCGGTTCGCGTCGGCATTCTTGAAGCACGTTCCCAACGCGATCTTGGCATTGCCGGCGTGGTCGGTGCGGTTCTTGCCACTCGCGGTGCAGCCTGGGCTTTTGCGACCGGTGTCGTCCTGTGCCTTTTGATATATGGTCGTGACTTCTTCCGTGGTGAAGTAGACAACACCTTTACCAAAGACAACTGACCTATAGCCCTCCCGGTCCTATCGGGAGGGCTTCTGGCTTTCTATCCACTCACGACTTCAGGCAACGGTCGATCCACTATCATCGCATGATCGAGAACCCGTTGCAGATTGGCAGCGTGACGGAAACCCGGTTCCAGTTCCGCACCATCGGCTACAGCACGCGCAAAACGTTGATAGTTCGTCTCCACCGTTCCGGCATCAATGTCCCGCCAGACTGGCGTTTCAATGTCCTCGCCGATGGAACCGCGCAGGCTTGAGCCTGTGGGCGTGTGGAGAATTTCGAGCGCACCCTTGTCACCATGGATACGCAGCCGCAACTCATTCAGGTGCCCCGTCGCCCAGCGACTGGCATGAATGACACCCAGCGCGCCATTCGCGTATTCAGCCATCATGACGAAGCTGTCATTGGCATCGAGCACATATTCACCAATATGGTTGTTATCTGCTTTTTCAAATGTCTTGAGACGTGCCGATGCCCGTTCCACATCGCTTCCGATGGCATAGCTCGCAAAGTCGAGAATATGGATGCCGACGTCGCCCAGAACACCGTTCGAACCGTGTCGGGTCGATAGGCGCCAGAGCCATTTGCTTTCGGTTTTCCAATCACCCCATGTCTTCGAGACCAGCCAGCTTTGCAGATAAGACGCCTCGAAATGGCGCACCTGGCCAATCTCTCCCGCCATCACCATTTCACGGGCTTTCTGCAGGGGCGCGACATTGCGATAGGTCAGATTGACCATGTTGATAATACCGGCCTGCTCGGCAGCATCCGCCATTTCAGCGGCTTTTTCGTAACTTTCTGCAAGTGGCTTCTCGCAGAAGACATGCTTGCCCGCGCCCACCAGCGCAAGTGTGGTTGGATGGTGGATAGCATCCGGCGTGACATTCGCAACGGCATCGAAACGGCCCCACTCCAGCGCATCCTCAAGCCGCGTGAAGCGGTTGTGAATGTCGTGGTTTTCGGAGAAGGCATCGACACGCTCCGCCGAAACGTCACATGCGGCAACGACCTCGACGCCCTCAATGGCCTTGAAGGCTTCGGCATGGTTCTTCGCCATGCCACCTGTTCCCAGAATAAGAAGACGCATCATGCACCTCAACGATAACCGGCTTCGCCCGGCTTGTGCAGTTTAGGTCCACGCTCGACAACAGGCTCGGGCGCCTTGTCGACCGGAACATTCGGCGCGGTGTGAATGCCCGTCCATGCCGGTTGCGGATTGTATGCCCATTTGACTGAGTTGCGCAAAACCGTCTGCACATTCGCGTCGTGATAGGTCGGGTAGGTCTCGTGACCGGGACGAAAATAGAACACATTGCCCGCGCCGCGCCGCCAGGTCATGCCCGAGCGGAAGACTTCACCACCCGCGAACCACGAGATGAAAACCGTTTCAAGCGGTTCAGGCACGGAGAACTGTTCACCGTACATTTCCTCGTTCTCAAGCACGAAGTTCTCGTCCAGCCCCTGAGTGATCGGATGGCCGCGGTTGATGACCCAGAGCCGCTCACGCTCGCCCGCCTCACGCCATTTGAGAGCGCAGGGTGTTCCCATCAGGCGCTTGAAGATTTTGGAGAAATGTCCGGAATGGAGCACGATCAGCCCCATACCTTCGAAAACGCGCTTTGCCACGCGCTCCACAACCTCGTCATTGACACCGCCATGATCCTTGTGACCCCACCAGACCAGCACGTCAGTCTTGGCGAGACGGCCTTCGGTCAAACCATGCTCAGGTTCCTGCAAGGTGGCGGTCGTCGCTTCGATTGCGCTATCCTCGTTCAGCGCCTTGGCGATAGTGTTGTGCATGCCGTCCGGATAAACCGAACGCACTGTTTCGTTGATCTGCTCGTGAATGTTTTCACCCCAGACGACGGTACGAATAGGCACGAGTATTCTCCTTGCTGCGGGCACCGCGGCCCATTTGTCTCATGTGTCATTAAGCTTGGGAGGTCAGCGTCAGACGGCGCGGCCCTTTTCATCGAAAAGATGAATGTTTTCACCCATCGGGGAAACCGAAAGCGTCTCACCTGATTTACGCACTGCCACGCCGCTTTCGCGGACCACCAGCGGTTCCTCCAGGCCGAGATCGATATAGACATAGGTATCGGAACCGAGAATTTCGGTGTGAATCACCTGGCCGGTCCAGCGAGCATTTTCGGATACAATGGCGAGGTGTTCGGGACGCAGGCCCACTGTATGCGCACCGAAAGGCTCACTATATCCGCCGGTCAGGAAATTCATCTTCGGTGATCCGATGAACCCGGCGACGAAAAGCGAATTTGGCTTTTCGTAAAGCTCAAGCGGCGTTCCGATCTGCTCCACGCGTCCGTCGCGCAGCACGCAGATACGGTCGGCCAGTGTCATCGCCTCCACCTGATCGTGCGTCACATAGATCATGGTGGTGTCTTCCATGCTCTGGTGCAGCTTGGCGATCTCAAGCCTTGTAGCCACACGTAGTGCCGCATCGAGGTTGGACAAGGGTTCATCGAAGAGGAACACCTTTGGATCGCGCACGATGGCGCGACCGATTGCGACGCGCTGCCGCTGCCCGCCGGAAAGCTGGCGCGGCAGGCGCTCAAGATAGGGCGTGAGCTGCAGCATCTCTGCAGCCTTGTGAATGCGGCTCTTGCATTCATCCTTGTTCTTGCCCGCTAGCTGCATGCCGAAGGCCATGTTCTCATAAACTGTCATATGCGGATAAAGCGCGTAGGACTGGAACACCATAGCGATGCCGCGCTTCGAAGGTGCGAAGCTGTTGACCACAGTTCCATCAATCGAGAGGCTGCCTGACGAGATTTCCTCCAAACCTGCAATGAGGCGCAACAGCGTGGACTTTCCGCAACCGGAAGGGCCGACGAAAACCATGAACTCCCCGGGCCGAATATCCATATCCACGCCCTTGATGACCTCGAAGTTACCGAAAGATTTGCGCACATCGCGCAACTGAAGTTCTGCCATGGTTGTACCTAACCCTTTACGCCGCCTGCCGTCAGACCGGATACGATCCGCCGCTGGAAGATGAGCACGAGGATGACGAGGGGAACCGTCACGACGACGGAAGCCGCCATGATGTTGCCCCAGGGGATTTCAAACTGACTGCTGCCGGACAGAAGCGCGATAGCAACAGGCACGGTGCGCTGGCTGCCCGAAGAGGTGAAGGTGAGCGCGAACAGGAACTCGTTCCACGCAGAGATGAAAGCGAGCAGTCCGGTCGTCACCAGCGCCGGCCACATGAGCGGCATGAAAACTCGCGTGATGATGACCCATGGCGATGCACCGTCCACGATCGCCGCTTCCTCGATCTCGATCGGCAGATCGCGCATGAAGGTGGTGAGGACCCAGACCGTGAAAGGCAGCGTGAAGATCATATAGGAGAAGATCAGCGCCAGCGGTGTGTTGAAGATACCGAGAAAACGGATCAACTCGAACAGACCCGCCAGAACGGCGATCTGCGGAAACATGGACACCGAAAGAATGGTGAGCAGTAGCAATCCGCGACCACGGAAACTCACACGCGCGAGCGCATAGGCCGCAGTCACCGCAAGCAACAGCGAGATCGCCACCACCACGGTCGCCACCAGCAGCGAATTGCCGAGACTGCGAAGGAAGCTGCCCTGCGTGAGAACACCGGCATAGTTTTCAAGCGAAAAACTGCTTGGCCAGTAATCGACCTGAAACAACGCCGTCCCGGATTTGAGACTGGTAATGATCGCATAATAGAAGGGGAACACGGCGATCAAAATGATCAGTGCCACCAGCAGGTAGAAGCCGAGGGTTTTCACATATTGCATCATGCTACTCTCCCCTGCCGCCGACATGGACGCGCCCGAAGAACATGTAGAGCACGGTAATCGCCGCTATGATGAGGAACAGCATCGTCGATGCTGCCGCGCCATAGGCAAACTTGTCGAAATCGAAAAGGTTTTCGCGCGCGAAAACCGACATGGTCTTGGTCTGCGCGTTATTCGGCGTCAGCACATAGATCAGGTCGAAGATGCGCAAGGCATCCAGCATACGGAAGATGATCGCCACCATCAGCGCCGGACGGATCAACGGCAACGTCACCCGCCAGAACACCTTGACCGGGTGCACACCATCGATCTTCGCAGCTTCGTAAATGTCCGATGGCACCATTTGCAGACCGGCCAGAATAAGAAGCGCCATGAAGGGCGTGGTCTTCCAGACATCGACAATCAGGATCGCGACCATCGCGGTGTCGGGATTGGCCGTCCAGGCGATCTTCTGGCTGATGAAGCCGAGATTGAGCAAAATATGATTGAGGATGCCGAACTGATCATTGAGCATCCAGCCCCACATCTTGGCCGAAACAATCGTCGGGATTGCCCACGGGATCAGGATTGCGGCGCGCACAAGTCCGCGCCCCCGGAAATTCGCGTTCAATACCAGAGCCACAATCAATCCAAAGATCGTTTCCAAACTGACCGACAGAACAGTGAACCTGATCGTGTTCCAGACCGCACCCCACCAGGCGGGGTCGGCCAGAAGACCACGATAGACGGTGCGCCCGCTCTTGAGCGTCACCCACGACAGATAGTTGTTGAAACCGACGAATTCAGCAGCGCCCAGACTCGTCAGAGATGCATTGGTGAAACTGAAATAGATGGTCCGCAGCAGCGGCCAGCCAGCCACCAGCGCCAGCACGATCAGCGTGGGTGCGAGAAACATCCATGCCGACCGGATACGCTGCGCGCGCAGATCGGAGTGAACCCGGCTTTTTGTGGCCGAGCTCCCCGACATTTCGAGAGAAGTCTCCGTCATGATCCCACTCTTGGTCCTGCTCAGAGAAACTGGAGCGTTCGGGTTGCCCTTTTCGGGGGGCTTGGGAGGACAACCCGAACGCAGCTTGATCGGTCCCTACCAGCCGGAGCCTTCCAGCTCAGTCAGCTCGACCTCAAGCATTTCGAGATTCTCCGCAGCCGTACCGTTGCCCGAGAGCGTCTTGTGTACGGCAGTCCAGAATTTCGACGACACTTCGTTGTATTTCACCTTCGTCGCAGCTGACGGGCGTGGCACTGCATTCTGGAAGATCGGCTTCCAGTTGGCCATGAATGGCTGCGCTGCAATGATATCCTTGTCGTCGTAAAGTGCTTCAATGGTTGGCAGGCGCGAAATCTGGACCGCCTGCACCTTCTGCACTTCCGGCGAAGCCAGATATTTCACCAGCGCGATGGCAGCATCCTGCTTGGTGGAATATTTGGAAACGGCAAGATTCCAGCCGCCAAGTGTCGAGGATGGCGCATCACCTTCCGCGCCGGAAGGCAATGGCGCAACCTCGAATTTACCCTTCACGCCGCTATCGGCGTTGTTGCCAAGCGCATAGGCATAAGGCCAGTTGCGCATGAAGACAGCATTGCCGGTCTGCCAGACGCCGCGCGATTCCTCTTCCTGATAGGCAAGTGCGCCTTGTGGAGAAATCGAACCGATCCAGCCCTTGGCGCGGTCAATTGCCGCCGCAGCCTTTTCATTGTTGATGGAAATCGTGCCGTCGGCTTCAACAATCTGGCCGCCACCCGACGATTTGACCCATTCAAGCGCATTGCAGGTCAGGCCTTCATAAGCGTTGCCCTGAAACACGAAGCCCCAGAGATCGGACTTTCCCTCGGCCCGCTCCTTATCCATGATTTCCTTGGCGGTCGCCGTCATCTCGTCCCAAGTCTTCGGAACCTGCTTATTGTATTTTTCGAGGAGATCCTTGCGATAGAAAAGTGCCGGAGCGTCAGTATAGAATGGAAGCGCAACCAGCTTTCCATTCACGGTCTGCGACGCAATGATGGACGGGAAATGCGCTCCGGTGACATCCTTGGTAGCTTCCGTCAGATCAACGAACTGTTCAGACAGCTGCGGCGCCCAGACCACATCTGTCTGGTAGACGTCGATGTCGGCGTTACCGGCTGCAAGCCACAGACGATACTGGCTGAACTGCTCGCTGCTTGATGGCGGCATCGATACGATGTTGACCTTGTTGCCAGTATCCTTCTCGAACTTGACGATCTGCTCCTGCAGAAACTTGATATTATTGCCCGTTGAATTGGCCGCGATGGAAATCTCCACCGCATGAGCGCTCACCGTCGCCATACCAAATGCCACGCAGGCTGCGAGCACACCCTGAAACGCCTTCATTGTTCCCTCCTCCCATCCATTCTGTAAGCGGTTTGATAAAATCGAAAACGGTTTGGATAGCGAAAAGGTTGCAGAGGACCGCATTTCTGTCAAGCTGCAGATTCAGCACCGCACTTCACTTCATCCAATGTCAGTTCTATAATGGCAGTATTTCAATAGCTTATCGCTGCATCTCGTTGTTGATTAGTACTCCAAGTTCTCGGCCTTTCAAATGTTTCAGAACGAAAGTTTAAACAAACTTGAAATCGGTTTGGATTTCGTGCACCCTAAATGTTGCACCGGTTCAAAGAACTCAACCGATCAATTGTTAATCGCAAGGAAGCAGCTATAATCCGCTGCCTTGCCTGCCTGAATAATTCGAAAGCCAAATGAAGCTCCGTGAATTCGCCAAACAACTCGGCCTCTCAGCCACGACCGTCAGCCGGGCGTTGAGCGGCTATCCCGAAGTGGCGGAAAGCACGCGCAAGCGTGTCATGGACGAGGCTGTGCGCCTCGGTTACCGACCCAATGTCAACGCGGTCAGACTGGTTACCGGTCGTGCCGGTGCAATTGGTGTCGTGATGGGCCGCAACAGCGAGTTTCACTTCGCCGAGTTCATGCGCGGCATGGCAGAACGGCTCAGTCAGGATGAAGTCGATATTCTCGTCAGCCCGATTGCCAACAACGGAACTGATGACGAGGTGCAGCTCTGTCGACGTCTGGCCACAAGCCATCGCGTCGATGCGATCATTGTTACCTCTCCAAAGCCCAATGACGAGCGTATCCGCATGCTGCACGAACTGGGCATGCCATTCCTCGTGCACGGACGATCTGAAACCGATATCCCGCATGCATGGCTCGACATAGACAATGAAGGCGCGGTTTATCGTTCAACCGCCCACCTGCTCGACCTAGGTCATCGTCGCATTGCAATGATAAACGGTCGCTACGGCTTCACCTTTTCGCTCCATCGCGACGAAGGCTACCGGAAAGCTCTCGAAAGCAGGGGGATTGCCTTCGATCCGGAACTTGTCGAGCACGGCGACTTCACGGACGAGATCGGCTATCGCCTCGCGCGCAAACTTCTGGAGCGCGATCCGCGCCCGACCGCGTTTGTTGCCGGCTCTATGATGACTGCGCTTGGCATATATCGGGCCGCGCGCTCCTTCGGCCTGACCATCTGCAAGGATATCTCCGTCATCGCTCATGATGACGTCATTTCGTTCCTGAGCGCCGACAATATGGTGCCGTCCTTGACCGCAACCCGCTCATCGATGCGCGCTGCGGGGAAACGCTGTGCCGATCTCTTGATGGATATACTCGACGGGCGTGCGGCAACTGACATCCATGAATTATGGCCGGTCGAACTGATCCTGCGGGAATCAGCAACCCGCGTGCCGGAATGGGCCTAGTAATATTCAAGATTTGACGCGATTTGTCAGATTCAGGCCACTGGTGTAGATTTGTCGTGCAACGCGGAATTGGTTCAACACGTAGAAATACGCTTCCGAAACCAAACCGCGTTGCATGCGGTTTATATCGGAGTAAAAATTGCGTAGTGAACAATCTATTCTTCAAATTTCCATAGCGGTTACTATTCTGGTTGCTGGATTCGGCGTCGTTTTCGGCCTGTTATCCGGCTCATTTTCTATCGTATTCGATGGCGTTTACATGTTGGCCGACGCTGCGATGAGCGGGCTCGCCCTCCTCGTCTCGCGTCTCATCGCCCTTTCCGCCTTGCCGGAACAGCCGCGCGGAAAGTTGCGTGATCGCTTCACAATGGGCTTCTGGCATCTCGAACCGATGGTTCTCGGCCTCAACGGCATGATGCTCACCGGCGTTGCGATCTACGCGCTCATCAACGCAGTCGGCAGCCTGATGGATGGCGGACGCGATCTCGAATTCAGCTACGCCATTTTCTATGCAGTCGTTGCCCTGATTGCCTGCCTGGGTATGGCACTCTTGGAAATGCGTGCGAACCGAACCTTAAAATCAGATTTCGTCGCACTTGATGCTAAAGCCTGGATCATGTCCGGCGGCATAACCGCGGCACTTCTGATAGCCTTTTCGGTCGGCTATGCCATCGAAGGAACGGAACTCGGCTGGCTGACGCCCTATATCGATCCGGCAGTTCTCGCGGTCGTTTGTCTTGTCATCATTCCCATGCCAATCGGCACGATCAGACAGGCACTGGCCGACATATTCCTGGTTACGCCCGTTGATCTCAAACAACATGTCGATGCGGTTGCAGAAGAGTTCGTCAAACGGAACAGCTTTCTGTCATACCGCGCTTATGTCGCAAAGGTCGGTCGCGGCAAGCAGATCGAACTCTATTTCATCGTTCCGCCCGATCTTCCGCCACGAAAGCTCGAGGAATGGGACGCATTGCGCGACGAGATCGGCGATGCGCTTGGCGGTGAAGGGCCGAACCGTTGGCTGACGATTGCCTTTACCACAGATTTGGAGTGGGCCATCTGACCTGAAAGGTTGTTACTCGTTCGTCAGCGACAACTGTCGGCGTAGCCGCATCGTGCGGCTGTCGCCGGGCTGACGGGGCAGCCGGTTGAAAGCGTTCAGGTAGTTGGTCTTGGTGCGCATGATGTGTGCCTCCAGTATTTCCCGCAGTTCCTCGGGCTTGTCCGCATCGGCCAACTCGATGATAGTGGCATGGTCGGCGAAGGATCGCGCCGGCTCGCCTTCGGCACCGATGGCAAGATGTGTCCGCAAGGCTGCGACACGCCCCAGAATGCTGTCATAAGCGCGCGCGAGATAGCGGTTGCCGCAGACGCGGAAAAAGGCCAGATGGAACTCCGTGTCGCAACGCCCGTAAGCGCGCAGATCATTCTCATCTATAGCCACACGCATAAGATCATATTGCTTTTTCAGTTGAGAGACGAGCTTCTTGCGATTGCCGATCAGCGCCAGTCGCATGGCCTGATCTTCCAGCCCCACACGGAAATCGCAAAGTTCCGCTATGTCTTCCTGCGTCGGCGTGAAAACATAGGTGCCGGACTTCGGAACGATGTGAACCAGTTCCTGCATCTGCAGGATGTTGAGTGCCTCGCGCACCGGCGTGCGACTGACATCGAAAGCCGCAGCGAGCATGTCTTCAGAGAGGTTTTCTCCGAACTGAAACTCTGCATCGACAATGGCACCGCGAATACGTTCCGCGATGCTGCTTGCCAGCGACTTCTTGCTCTTACCTCGAATCTCTCTCATGTCCGAATCTTACAGACGCCTTATTGCGACGTATAGAGCGGTTCAAACCGCATTCAAATTACACTCGTCAACGATAACGGGCCCGACCGAAGACCAGGCCCGTCGTTCCGATTAGTCCCGTTTGGCTTTCAGGCTCATGCAGAGGAAAAAGCCCAGGATCGGGAATATCGACAATGCCAGCAGCGACAGCGAGAAGCTGTCGGTCGTGGATTTGACCCAGCCAACCAGATAGGGCCCGGTGAACCCGCCAAGCTGTGCAAAGCCATTGATGGCCGCAAGTCCGCCAGCGGCAGCGGCGCCGGACAGGAACTGCGTCGGCAGTGTCCAGAACACGCCAAGGTAAGACCACAGGAAGAACGCGCAGACCGACAGGAGCACCAGGCTCAGGATCGGCGACGGAGACAGCGCACTGGCAGCAAGGAAGATACCGCCGAACAGACCAGCAATCGCGGTGTGAATCTTGCGCTCGCCGGTACGATCCGAACTGCGCGAAATCACGACAAGTCCGATCGCGGCAAACACGAACGGAATGGCCGAAATGAGCCCGGTCTGAGCTGCGGTATAGTCGCCAAGGCTCTTCACGATCTGCGGCAACCACATGATCACGCCGTAAACAGCGATACCGTTGAACATATAGACCAGCGTCAGAAGCCAGACGCGATAATCACTGAAAACCTCTTTCAGCGAGTGACGGGTATCGGCCTGTTTGCCCTCGTTTTCCTTGGCAAGTTCGGCCATCAGCCATGCGCGTTCGTCGGCAGTCAGCCAACGCTTGTCCTTTTCTGGACTGTCGACCAGATAGAAGAAGGTCACGACACCGAGGATCACTGCGGGCAACCCTTCAAGAATGAACATCGCCTGCCAGCCATGCAGGCCGAAAAGCCCCTCGCCTGCATCCATCAGCCAGCCGGAGAACGGTGCACCCACAACGATTGAAAGTACCGTTGCCGTCATGAACAGGGCCGTTGCGCGACCACGTTCCTTGGCCGGGAACCAATAGGTGAGATAAAGTAGAACGCCCGGCGCAAAACCGGCTTCTGCCACGCCGAGCAGAAAGCGCAGGATGTAGAATGAAACCGGGCCCTGCACGAAGGCCATGGCGCAGGACACGATCCCCCACGTAACCATGATGCGCGCAATCCAGACGCGCGAGCCGAGCTTGTGCAACATCATGTTGCTCGGCACTTCGAACAGCATGTAGCCAATGAAGAAAATACCCGCACCGATGCCGAACATATATGGCGTCAGGCCGATATCATTGTTCATGTGAAGCGCGGCGTAGCCGATATTCACGCGGTCGAGATAGTTGACGATGAAGCAGATGAAGCAGAACAGAACGATCCGCAGATTAAGCTTGCGAATAGTGCTGTCGCGCAGGTCGGGTGTTGCACCGACTGCACTCAGAGTGGAATTGACCACGATGTCCTCCCAGGTCTCCGCTCACGTTCCGGCATGAGCGGCATGCAGTGATCTATGCGGGAGCTGTCACACGATGATGCGCACTCCCGTTTAGAGCTTTATCAGCGGAAATGGAACCAGGGCCATTCCGGCTCACTTCCAACAGACAGGCAATCCCGATCACGGACAGGCTACGAGCACTGGTCCGGCCGTTATCGTCTCACTCCCACCGCAATGATTAGCGTGCAAACAACTACTTTACAAGTAGCATACAAAATCTTGTACCCTAGATTGACAGAAGTGCCCGTACATGGCTTTTAAAGCCACTATCGCCGAACGGTTGCGACTGCGGATTCCCTTCGGCGACCCATGGGCGCGTAACAGCGCTCGCCTTCGAGGAGGAAGATTTCATGACGAAAAACAACGCTTCAACAGCGTTTCCGACCGATTTTTTTGCAGACCGGGTGGTGCTTGTCACCGGCGGTGCGTCAGGTATCGGCAAAGCCGTTGCTGAAAAGCTTATCGCGCTCAATGCCAAGGTAGTGCTTTGGGATGTGAACGGCGCTCGCCTGCAGGAAATTGCTGACAAGCACGGCGAACAGGTTCTGACAGCAATTGTGGATGTCTCTGACAAGGCCGCGGTTGATCGCGCAGCGCACAACCTCACCACGAAATGGGGTGGCATCGACCACCTGGTCAATAATGCGGGCATTATCGGTCAGCGCATGACCGTCAAGGAATTCGATGCGGACGAGCTGGATCGGGTTCTGGCCGTTAATCTGAAAAGCGTGTTCTACGTTTCCAGCGCTTTTCTCAACAATCTGGGCAAGAAGCCGAATAAATCGGTTGTCGGCCTGTCTTCCATCGCCGGTCGTACCGGCGGCATGGTCGGCAATATCGCCTATGCGACCACCAAGGGAGCAATCGCTTCCTACACATACGCGCTTGCCAAGGAGCTTGCGCCGGAAATCCGTGTCAATGCGCTGGCGCCCGGCGTGATCGACACAGAAATCCAGAAGGACGTCTTTGCCGATCCGGCCAATATCGCGAAGATGGCCGAGCTCATTCCCTTGAAGCGGCTTGGAACTGCCGATGAAGTTGCAGACGCAGCCATCTGGCTGCTGTCGCCGGGAGCTGCCTATATTACCGGTGTTGTGCTTGATGTTTCAGGCGGACGATAAGGAGACGACGATGACGCAGGCAAAGGCCCTGAAAAACCTCATCAAAACCGGTCGTATCATTCAGGCGCCGGGTGCGCCCGATCCGCTGACCGCCCGCATCGTGCAGCAGGCAGGGTTTCCGGCCATCTACATGACCGGGTTCGGCGCGACGGCGAGCCGCCTCGGCACACCTGATCTTGGTCTTCTCACACAGACCGAAATGACAACCCATGCGCGGGATATGACCCGCGTGGTGGATATTCCGGTCATCGCCGATGCCGATACTGGCTACGGCGGCCCGGCCAATATCGTTCGTACGGTGGAGGAATATATTCAGTCCGGCGTCGCCGCCATTCATCTGGAAGACCAGATGGCGCCGAAACGCTGTGGTCAGCTTGCCGGTATCCGGCTGATCCCCGCCGAAGAAAATGTGCGTCGCCTAAAATGCGCGATTGCGGCGCGCGCCGAAAAGGACCTGCTCCTGATCGCCCGCACCGATGCCATGCCTGCAGCCGGAGCAGAAGAAGCCATTCGTCGCGCGAAAATGTATCAGGATACGGGTGTCGATCTTGTTTTCGTCGATGGCATCAAGACCATCGCGGAAGTGGAAGCCGTTGCCCGCCACGTCGAGGGACCGAAGGTCGTCAGCATTGTCGACGGCAACGAAACCGTGGCGCTGACGGCCGCCGACCTCGAACAGATGGGCTTCAACGTAGTGTTCTATGCACTTTCAACGCTGTTTTCGGCAGTGAAGGCGGTGGGCGACACGCTGTCAGCCCTCAAGCGTGACGGTACGCCGAAGGCGCGCGCTGGCGATATGATCACCTATCAGCAGTATTGCGACATCGTTGACCTGAAGAAATTTCAGAATCTTGATGAGGAATATGGCTGGTCATAACCGGATGAAATGAGGCAGGTGGCAACGCCTGCCTTTTCAGCTATTAGAGCGTGATGATTTTAAGTTGAATCGTTATCCCGCTCTAAGCTTTTGTTTAAGCATGATTCTATCCGAAAACCGGTTCCCACTTTTCGGAATCATGCTCTAAGTTTTTTCGCCTGAATGCGCGAAGAGGCTCTTTCAACCGTGATCTGATAGTGATCGCCCTGCGTTACCTCAGCGATACGGCTCGGACTAAACGCAACCGCGTTGATGCCGCCTTCGTGGCGCAAACTGTCGAACAGAATTCCAAACTCACCGTCCTTGCGCATTTCCTCGCCGAACGCCTGTGAAGCGGCATAATCAGTCGGATCGTAGATGGCAGGCAATGCTGCCTGTTCACCGCATATATCGACGAAATCTTCCTCCAGCTTCGCCGTATAAACCCGAAAGGTACGGGCCAGACCGTCCTGTTGTGTTGCAACGGTTTCGCGACGCATGTGGTGCGCAACCTCGACGACGGATGTGGTCAGCCGCGCCGCCGCATACCAGGCACCAAGCTCAGGACCATTGAAGCGCATACCGCCCGGTGCCACATGCAGAAACGTCGCCATGACGATGCTGGAATTGGGTCTGCCAAACACCCATTCCTCGTGCGGAAGGCGCTGCAGTCGTTCACTCAGAAGACGGTCATTCGTCCAGCCTGCCAGTTCCATTACGGCTTCGAGATCGGCAGCAGTGGCAACCGTGTCAAAAAGACCAATCGGCGGGAACCGCGACGGGATCAGGCGATAGCTTGGCCATGGAGCGGGATTGCGCTTCACGAGAACACCACGTCTTCATCGCGATAGGGCTGGAACTCGCGATCCAGTTCGTTGGGCTCCATATAAAGGCCGCCGCGCGCCGCATCCAGAAACCGGCGGACGGTCAGCAAGCCATCCTGCAAGCCGCTTGTCACAAGCCGCAACGGTGGATGCCCGCCAAAGACGCCGGACTGATTGGGCGTATGCAACCAGCGGATACCGGCCTTTTCATCGGAATAAAGCACGCCCAGCGCCTGATGAATGCCAAGCACGGCGGACAAGCGCATCAGCACGTCCACATCCAGCGTGATATCGCGACGCTCGCGCACCGCCTTCACCCAGTTGTAATAGGTTGATCTGGAAGGCAGACCCAGCACCATGAGCCGCTGCTGCTCGTCCAGCCCCCACAGATCAGCAATGGTCAGAAATGTACGCAGACCCGGCCCACTCAACCGCTTGCGGGAATGAGGAGAAAAACGAGCCGCGTCGAGAACATCAGGCCCCTTGCCTATCATTGTCTTCAACACCGTATTGTTTCTGACCATAACAGCCTCCGATCGTCCAGATCAGAATATAGTCCAAATTTGGACTTTTGCAACCCTACGGTGTTTCGAGTGAGGAGACAGGCTTTATTCGGCGGCGATAAGGGGCGTTTCAGCAGCCGCATCCGGCATTGTATCGAAGTGGACCGGACGCAGCGAGACATAGCCGTTGCGGATGTCCAGCACATGCGAATAGACATTCTGGCCGTTTTCGAGCCGCGGTAGCTTGTCTTCATGCATGATGCTGATGACGATGGCTTGCGGGCAGCGCGTCTTCAGCGCCTCATGGAACCGCATCTTGGAAGCCGGATCGAGGGCACCGGTTGCCTCGTCGAGGAAGATAATCGACGGCTTGTGCAAGAGAATGCGCGCCAGCACGATCTTCTGCTTCTGGCCGCCGGAAAGAATCATATCCCAAGGCGTGCCATCGGCATCGGTGTCATTCATACGCTCAATAAATTCACCCAGCCCCGCCTCATGCAGGACGGCAGCAACAGCGAGATCGCTGAACAGGCTCTCATCGGCGGGCAGGCTGACAAGCTGCTTCAAGGAGACGGAGGGGAACTTGGCCTCCTGGGTCGCATAAAGCGAGGTGGCATTCTGCGGATAGATGATATCGCCGGTGCCATATGGCCACAGGCCGTTCAGCGCCTTTACGAAGGAAGTTTTGCCTGAACCGGATTCACCGCGCATATAGACCCAGTCGCCTGAACGAATATTGATCACGCCAGAGCGCAGGAACGGTGCTTCGCTATCCGGTCCCTGCATGAGAGTGAGATTGCGTACCGACAGGCCGAAACGCGGATGCTGTTCGGCGAAAGCGAAGCGGTTGATGCCTGAGCGGCTATAGAATTCCGTCGGGTCCTGAACATTCTCGATGGCCTGCGCGAGACCGATCACGCGGCCCGCATTGGCGCGCAGATTGGCAATCGCCGGCATCACCTGAATGAACCACGAACAATCGTTGATCATTGCTGCGACGAGTTCCGCGCCCGTTACATAGTTCCGGAAACTGACGGAACCGCTCATATAGGGCAGAAGGCCCGGAATATAGGCAACGATACGGTTCGACAGAAAACCATAGGCTTGCGAAAAGGCGAGATAGGCAGCATCGAAACGGTTAAGCCGATTCCAAGTGCCATCGACATCCTTGTAGAGACGATCATTGACCGACCGCTGGACGGCTTCACCGCCGGATGCAGAAATCTGGAAACTGCGCCGCAGCAGCGTCGTCCACTCGCCACGATAGGAACCTTCGGCCTTCTGGATGCCGAGATTGAGGCGCTCCAGGCGCTTGCCGATCTTGATCGCGACCAGCGTTCCGAGCGGGACATAGATCACGATTGCAGCAAAGGCCAGAACGGCGCTGCCATAGCTTCCGAGGAAATCCAGTCCCTCCACGTGGGTGGACATTTCAATCAGCTTCTGGCCAATGAAGAAAGCAGACAGGAACACACCGACAATGCCCATGACGAGGCCGATGGCGCCGCCGGTCATGCCCTTGATCGATTCCTGCAGGCGCTGATCGATATTGTCCGGCTGATCCTTGCCCCTGCCCTGTTGCAGATGGAAATGCGTATGCTTGCCGTTCAAAAGCGCAGTGGAAAACTGGTCGTTCAGCCATTTGCGCCATTTGCGATGCAACGTGGTGGACAGGAAATGGCGGGAACCGACCAGCATCACATCCTTTGCCAGCATCAGCAGAACAAGAATGCCTGCATTGGCGGCAATGGTTATGAGAGGATGCTGAACAGGCGCAGTGTTGACGTTAACAATGGAATTCATGAGCAGGCCCGAGGCCTCAGCTACCCATACGGTGGTCTTGCTCACGAACGCCGTCATCAGGAAGATTGCGATGGTGAGAACCCAGGCTTCCTTCCAGCGGTCGGAAACCCAATAGGCGCGCATCAGCCCCCAGAATGACGTCATGTCAGCCACGGCAGACCTCCCCCTTGCCTGCAAGGATTGCTGTCTGGTCTGCCGGTTTTTGCTCAATCCACACCTCGTTCTAGCACCAAATTTGTAACGCTTTGTAACATATTGCAACAAACTGTGGTTAACGGAGTGTTAATAGTCAACACAAAAGCGGAGCACTAACCCGTGAACATGGGGGTGCGCATCAGCAACAAGCTGAAATCGTTAAGCTATCGGCAAGCTAATTATTTTGGATGAAGCGCACGTTTTACTCCGGAAATTCGACGTTTCCGGGGATCATTGCCAATGATTCGAGCAAAACGGTCCCACTAAGCCACCAGATAGGCCTGCAGACGCGGCACTACAAAATCAAGGAAGACACGGACCCGTTGCGGCAATCGCGCACCGCCAAGAAACACGGCGTGTACTTCCTCAATGTCGTTCTCCACCGCCTCGGCCAGAACCTCCACCAATGCGCCAGAGGCGAGGTCGTTCCGCGCATGATAATCGCCGATCCGGGCGAGCCCCAGCCCCGCGACTGCCATGCGCCGGACCGTCTCCCCATTATTGGCCAGCAGCGAACCGTAGACCGCGCGATCCACGATGCGACCGCTTTCCTTCAGCGGCCAGACGGGTGCTGCGCGGCGAAAATTGAAACCAATGCAATTGTGATCGGCAAGATCGTCTATGGTCAACGGCGTCCCGCAACGTTCCAGATAGGCGGGGGCCGCCACGATCTTGCGACGGGCCGTACCCAGCTTGCGCGCCATCATGCTGGAATTGGGCAAGGTGCCGATGCGGAAAGCCACGTCGGTGCGGTCAAGATAAAGGTCAACCAGCTCATCCGACAGGGACAGGTCAATCACGATATTCGGATAGGCCGACAGAAATTCTGGCAACAAAGGCTCCAGCGCCAGCGTGCCCAATGCCACCGATGCATTGACGCGAACCGTACCGCCCGTGCTTGCAGAACCCTGCGAAAGTTCGCGTTCGACTTCTTCGAAATCGTGCAGCAGCCCCTGACTACGCTCATAATAAATCTGTCCTTCGGTCGTCAGCGACAGGCGGCGGGAAGTGCGCTCCAGAAGCCGCACGCCGAGCCTTGCTTCGATACGGGATATGAGCTTGCTGATGGTCGAAGGATTCATGCGCAGAAGACGGGCCGCTTCGGAGAAACTGCCTGTTTCCACCACCCGCAAAAAGACCTGCATTTCGCCAACGCGATTATCCATCGCCCGCTCCATCTGTGAAACAGTTTCACCGATAATGTGGATTCCGAGCGGATTTTCAAGCCCACGAGATTATCCTATTTCTGCTTCACGAAATCAAACCTGACCGAAAGCTGTTTGGTACAGGATCAACAAAATGACGGCCCGAAGCATGAGCCTCCCAAGTTCGCGCTCCTCACGCGAAACGCCGAAGGCCGGTCAACAGGAGATAATATGAAAATCGTGAACGCACACGGCGCGGCCATACCCGCGCTCGGCTTCGGTGTTTTCCGCATGACGGATGCGGAAGTGGAAAACGTTGTTCCAGCGGCGTTGGAAGCCGGCTTCCGCCATTTCGACACGGCGCAGATCTACCAGAACGAGGCTGCTCTCGGGCGCGCACTGGAAAAAGCAGGCCCACGACGCGAGGACCTGTTCCTCACCACGAAAGTCTGGGTCGATAATTATAATGCCGAAAAATTCGGCGCATCCGTCGACGAAAGCCTCGACAAGCTGAAAGTGGATCAGGTCGACCTCCTGCTTGTGCACTGGCCTGCCGACAAGGTGGCTATTGCCGATCAGATTGACATGCTGAACGCAGTGCAAACGGCAGGCAAGACGCGCTTCATTGGCGTGAGCAATCAGAATGTCGCGCAAATGAAAGAGTCTATTCTTCGCAGTGCAGCACCCATCGTCACCAACCAGATCGAAGTCCATCCTTATCTCGACCAGAATGCCGTAGCAGAGGCCGCAAAGGCAGCAGGCATTGCCATCACCGCCTATTACGGCATGGCTGATGGCGCAGTGCCGCGCGACCCCATCTTGCAGGCCATTGGCGCCCGATACGGCAAGACTGCCGCTCAGGTGGGTCTACGCTGGCTGATTGAACGCGGCTTCATCGCACTTTCCAAGACAGCCAAGCCCGAGCGTGTCGCTGAAAACTTCGACATATTCGACTTTGAGCTCAGCGTAGAAGACATGACGGCGATCTCCAAACTCGCTCGCCCCAATGGACGACTGGTCAGCCCCGAAGGTCTGGCCCCGGTCTGGGACAAATAACGGAGGCTATGATGAGCACGATGACGTCTCACGACAGCGCGACGAAGACGGCCGGTTTCAACTGGCCGCTTCTGGCGCTTGCAATCGGTGCATTTGGTATTGGCACTACGGAATTTGCACCTATGGGTCTGCTGCCGGTCATTGCCGACGGCATTGACGTTTCCATTCCGACGGCCGGTCTTCTGGTCAGCGCCTATGCCATCGGCGTCATGGTCGGCGCACCGATCATGACACTTGCCTTCGGACGGTTCGGCAAACGCACGGCACTGATGCTGCTGATGGGCATTTTCACACTCGGCAACATCCTGTCGGCTCTCGCACCGGATTACTGGACGCTGCTTGCAGCGCGCCTGGTAACGAGCCTCAATCACGGTGCATTTTTCGGCCTCGGTTCCATTGTTGCAGCCAGCGTCGTGCCTCCTGAAAAGCGGGCAAGCGCCGTTGCCACCATGTTCATGGGTCTGACAATTGCTAATATCGGTGGCGTACCGGCTGCAACCTGGATCGGTCAGCAGATCGGCTGGCGCATGTCATTTGCCGGTACCGCTGTTCTGGGTCTGGTCGCCATCACCGCGCTCTGGCTTTCGCTGCCGCGCGGCGAAGCAGGCAAGATGCCCGACATCCGTCGTGAGCTTGGCGTCCTGATGCGCCCGACCGTGCTGATGTCGCTCGCAACAACCGTCATGGGCGCTGGCGCCATGTTCACGCTCTACACCTACGTAGCACCTGTACTGACCGACCTTACCGGAGCTTCGGAAGGCTTCGTGACACTGGCGCTTATTCTTATCGGCGTGGGCTTCACTATCGGCAACGCACTCGGCGGACGCCTCGCAGACTGGTCTCTCAATGGTGCAACGCGGATATTTCTCGCAGCGCTTGCCATCATCAGTCTGGCATTGCCGTTCCTGCTGGGAAGCCATACCGGTGCGGCAATCGGCTTGCTCGCCTGGGGTGCGGCGGCTTTCGCCATCGTTCCTCCGGTTCAGACCCGCGTGATGCAGGCTGCATCGGAAGCACCTGGGCTGGCATCGTCGATCAATATCGGTGCGTTCAACCTCGGCAATGCCGTGGGCGCGGCCCTTGGTGGCGGCGTCATCAGCGCAGGCTATGGCTATGCAGCCATTCCGGTCGCAGGTGGCCTGCTGGCAGCGGCAGGACTGTTGTTCACACTGTCCCGCCGCCCAAAAACAGCACTGGCTCCATCAGCCTGCTAATCCAACGTTCTCCTGAACCGCAGAAGCGCCAGCGACGCAAACAGGAACACGAAAAATATGAGGGCGTTCACCTCTCCGGCAATGTCGGAAAGGTGGGCGCCCTTAAGCATGACTGCGCGGACGATCCGCAGAAAATGCGTGAGCGGAAAAATCTCGCCCAGCGCCTGCGCCCAATCGGGCATACCCCGAAACGGAAACATGAAGCCGGACAGCATCAGAGACGGCAGGAAGAAGAAAAAAGTGAGCTGCATGGCCTGCATCTGCGTGCGCGAAGCTGTCGAGATCGTGTAGCCGAGCAGGACCAGCGACAGGACGAAGATCAGCACGCAGGTCAGTAGAAGTGCCAGCGATCCCACAAAGGGCACGCCGAACAGAAGCTTTGCCGCGACCAGCACGACCACAACCTGCACGCCGCCGACGACCAGAAATGGCAGGACCTTGCCCAGCATGATTTCGGCTGGCGTGGCGGGCATGGCAAGCAGGTTTTCCATCGTGCCGCGTTCGGTCTCACGGGTCAGTGCCATGGCCGTCATCATCACCATCGTCATTTGCAAGATGACGCCCAGCAGGCCGGGAACGATATTGTATTGCGACACACCTTCCGGGTTGTAACGCCGATGCACGATGACCTGTAGCTGGCTTCGCGCGGCATCTGCGGCTTCGGCCTGCTTACCCTGTTCACGCAGGAGCGCCTGACTTGCGACAGTTCCAAGCGTTGAAATGGCGCCGCTTGCCACCGACGGGTCGGTCGCATCGGCCTCGATCAGAATTTGCGGCTGTTCGCCGGCATCGACACGCCTTGCGAAATCCGACGGGATCGTCACCACGAAGGAAACCGTGCCATCGGCAATCAACGTCTCGGCTTCTGCCGCACTTTGCACCACATGGTCGAAACGGTAATAGCCTGTGGTTTCAAGAGCGGAAATCATGGCGCGCGTATAATGATCTTGGCTGGTCACAACCAAAGCGCTCGGCAGGCTCTTCGGATCATTGTTGATGGCAAAGCCGAAGAGCAGCAACTGCATCAATGGAACGACCAGCATCATGGCAAAGGTGATGCGGTCACGCCGCATCTGGATGAATTCCTTCACCAGCATCGCGCCAAGACGCTCGAACGAGAACCAGCCGCTCATTGTTTGCTGCTCCCTGAGTTTTTGCCTTTGGACATATTGTCCTGGGCATTGGCCATGAACTGGATGAACACATCCTCAAGGCTGGTTTCACCCGCCTCGACAGTAATGCCCTCGCGGTGCCTGATCTTTTCCAGAGCTGCCTCAAGCTTCGCCCTGTCGGACCCCACGACATGGAGCGTCGCACCGAAAGGCGCAACCTGCTCGACACCCGGCTCGCCCTCCAGTTCACGCGCCACTTCGCCGAGCCTCGGACCGTTGACGATGAAGGTCGTCAGCCCTGCCTTATCGATAACGTCCCGGACTGTTCCCGTCGCCAATAACTTGCCATAGGAAATATAGCTGATGCGGTGGCAGCGTTCGGCTTCATCCATGTAATGGGTTGAAACGAGCACAGTCAGCCCGCCATCCGCGAGGCGATGTATCTCGTCCCAGAAGTCGCGCCGCGCCTTCGGATCAACCCCGGCAGTTGGTTCATCCAGCAACAGAAGCTTTGGCTTGTGCATGATACATGCTGCCAGTGCCAACCGCTGTTTCCAGCCGCCGGAAAGCGTGCCCGCCAGCTGGTCTCCACGAGATGTCAGGCCCAGTTCCTCAAGTGTCCGTGCCACATGCTCCGTCACCGGCTTCAACCGGTAGAGACGTGCAACGAATTCAAGGTTCTCGGCAATTGTCAGGTCTTCATAGAATGAAAAGCGCTGCGTCATGTAGCCGACTTCACGCTTGATCTTCAGCCCTTCGGTACGAAGATCGAAACCAAGCACCTTGCCTTCACCCTCGTCGGGTGTCAGCAGTCCGCACATTATGCGGATCGTAGTCGTCTTGCCTGAACCATTCGGCCCCAGAAAGCCGACAATCTCACCCTCGGCCACCGACATGCTCACATGATCGACGACCGTAGCGTCGCCGAACCGCTTGACGAGACCTTTGACATCGATAGCGTTCACCATTGCCGCCTCCGCCTATCGGGCAGCCAGATCGACATCCACGATCTGACCGGGCTGCAGAGGCGATGCAGGATCGACCGGGTGCGCCTCGACGAGATAGACAAGCTTCTGGCGCGTTTCGAGCGAGTAGATGACGGGAGGCGTGAACTCGGGATCGGGGGAGACATAACTCACCCGGGCTTGCAGGCCGGGCGCGCAACCATCGCAGCGCACGGACAGCGTATCGCCCACCTGCACCGCCGAGAATTTGTTTTCCGGTATGTAGACTTTCAACTTGACCGCGCCATCGGGTAGCATCGTCAAAACCGGTGCAGACGGCCCGGCGATATCGCCCGGATTGCGGATGACATCGGTGATCCGGCCCGGGGCGGGTGCTTCAATCGTTCGCTTGGTCAGATGCCAGCGTGCGGAATCAAGCTGCGCTTCAGCACTCTTGACGGCATTTTCCGCCGCCTTGATTTCTTCAGGGCGCGCGGGCAATCGACCGACCGCCAGATTGGCTGTGGCCTGATTGATCGAGGCCTCAGCCACTTCAACCTTGGTGGCCGCGTCGTCAAGTTGCGCCTGCGTCATCACTCCGCGTTTCGTCAGGTCTTGCGTGCGCAAAAGCGTTCGCTGGGCATCGTCTGCCTGTGCTTTAGCCGTCCTTACGGTGGCTTCCAGAACTGCAATTTCATCGGGACGTTTGCCAACCTGCAAGTCCGCCAGTTGCGCGCGTGCCTGCGCCAATGCAGCCTCGGCCTGCGCGACGGCGATCTTTGCGTCCGCATCTTCCGTCTTTGCTATCGGCTTGCCCGGCTCGACACGATCTCCGCGCCTGACTGCAACGGAGTGGACCTGCGCGACTTCCAGCGGCGCAAGCTGCACAAATTCACCCTCAACATAACCAACGGCAAGGGGCTGCGCACTGCATGCGGCGAAGAGATAAGAAGCGAAAGGAATAATACAGAGAACGCTCATGCCAACACCTCGCCGTTTTTGGCGGTGTCCTTCGCTGCAAGAATAGCCATGAGATTCTGGCGTGCAATTGCCGCGACAGCCGCCGCCTCTTCCGCGCCCATCGTGGACCAGCCCATGCGCCGTTTCACCGCCTCCCGGCCAATGCGGAAATAAACGATCTGTCCGAGCAGAGTGAAGACGAGAAGCCGCGTGGCCTCGCTCTCGGCAGGTTCGCCCGTCGCTACTTCCCAGATGGCACAGAGCCTCTTGTGCGTTGGCTCGAAAACACCTGAATAAATGCGGTCGAGAGCTGCCGTCGGATGCGCCAGTTCACGCAAGAGAAACTGGACAATCTCTCCAGACTGTGGCTGCGCGACGATGAAATGCGTCATCCGCTCCAGCGCCAGACCAAGCTGCTGACGGGCCGTTTCCTTCGTTTCGGCAGGTGCACTGATCACACCGTGGTGCCCGAGCGCCTGCCCTGCAATGCCCTGTATCGTTTCGACAATATAGTCTGCCGCCGCCAGTCGCAGACCTTCCTTGCCGCCGAAATGGTAGGCAATGGAACCGATATTCGCCTTGGCCAAACCGGCGATCTCGCGGGTAGATGTGGCGTCGAAACCCTTCGAACCAAACAGTTGTAAAGCCGCATGGATCAGCGCCGCTCGCGTCTGATCGACCGAGGGCGATGGGGGCTCTTGCCTTGTATGTTTCGTTTTGCTCATACCTTAATTTAATCAATCGATTGATTAAATGTCAAGTACAAGAAAAATCAAGGTGCCGATCGTGGATCTGCACCTTGATTTTACTGAAAATTATAGACGTCGTTCAACCTCGTCTTCCAACATGTCGCCCGACAGCGATCGGCGTCGGCATCTCACAGTGTGTATGAGAAAGCCCCTCCAATGCGGCCAGAATTCCGGCCTTCACAGCGACCGCCTTGCCCGCTTTGCTGTCGACATGCAGCAGCATCTGCTCGGCGCTGGCGATTTCCGTATCGTCACGCCTCAGACTATGAAAGACATGCACGCGTTTTTCGTCAAAGGAGAGCAACTGCGTTTCCACATGCAGCGCATCGCCCGCCTTAGCCTCGCCAAGATGCATGATATGGGTTTCGACCGTGTAGTAGCTATGACCGGATTTCAGATACGCCTCGTCCACACCGATATGTGCCAAAAACCTGTCCGTCGCCTGGCCGAATACATCAAGATAGCGATGCTCGGTCATATGCCCGTTATAGTCAATCCACTCCGGGATCACCCGCGCATCCAGAAGACGCAACGGACCGGAACCTGCCTTGGAAGAGCCCGCCCCATCGAGCCGTGCGGTATAGGAATTGAGAAGCGCGCCCGCACCCCAACCCTTGCCGTTTTGCTGATGCGCAAGAGCGCGGATGATCGCGACCAGATTTTCGTCGCGAATCCGCTCCAGGTCGCGAATTGAAAGCCGTTCATTCTGCGCGTCCGACTGGTCCGCAATGCGGTTGATAAGGCTGTCATCGAGATCGGGTACATCTGTCAGTTTCGTCCATGGCCATTGCAGCGCAGGCCCAAACTGGGCGAGGAAGTGCCGCATACCTGCCGGACCGCCGGCAATGCGATAGGTCTGGAACAGCCCCATCTGCGCCCAGCGAAGCCCGAACGAATAGCGGATGATATCGTCGATCTGCTCGACCGTGGCGATGCCATCACGCACGAGCCACAAGGCCTCGCGCCAAAGCGCTTCCAGAAGCCGGTCACCAACAAAAGCGTCGATCTCCTTTTCAAGCACGACCGGCTCCATTCCGGTCTGGCGGTAGAGCATGGACGCACGTTCAATCGTCGATGCGGAAGTCGCACCTCCTGGTACAAGTTCTACCAGCGGCAACAGGTAAACGGGATTGTAGGGATGCGCGATCAAGAGGCGCTCCTGATGCCGTAACGCAGCCTGCAATTTGCTTGGAAGGAAGCCGGAGGTGGACGACGCGATTAGTGCATCGTCTGCGCAAGCGGCTTCAATCTCCGCCAGCACGGCAAGTTTCAAGTCGAGACGCTCGGGCACGCTTTCCTGAATAAGCGCTGCGTCCGCAACTGCCTCTGCCAACGAGGCCGAAAAGGACAGTTGCCCCTCCTGCGGAAGGCGCACGGTGGTCAGCGCCGCGAGTGCCTTGCGCGCATTGTCGAGAATGTGTTCGGTCGTCGCCTTTGCATCGGGCGACGGATCATAAACGGCAACGTCGAAACCATTCAGCAGAAAGCGTGCTGCCCAGCCGCTACCGATGACACCGCTGCCGATACAGGCAATCTTGGGAGGATGGCTGTTCATGGATATCACCAGCGCTTTGCAAGCTTGAGTTTTTCGCGGACTTCGACAGGCGTCAAAACCTTTGTACCCATATTGACGGCGATGGCTTTCGCCCGTTCAACCAGGTCCCCATTCGACGCCAGAACGCCCTTGTCGAGCCAGATATTGTCTTCTAGCCCCACGCGGATATTGCCGCCTGCCAGCACGGCAAGCGCCGCATAAGGCAACTGATTGCGACCAATGGAAAACGCCGAGAAAATCCAGTTGTCCGGCAGATTGTGGACGATGGAAACCAGCGTCGCCAGATCGTCTGGCGCGCCCCATGGGATGCCCATGCATAATTGCACCAGAACGGGATCATCAAGCAAGCCCTGCTGTTGCAGCCATTGGGCAAGCGGCAGGTGACCTGTATCGAAAATCTCGATCTCCGGGCGCACGCCAAGCCGCTGTATCTGACCAGCCATTTCCCTGAGCATGGCGGGCGTGTTGGTCATCACGTAATCGCCTTCGCCGAAATTCATCGTGCCGCAATCCAGCGTGCAGATTTCCGGCAAGAGTTCAGCGACATGAGCAAGCCGTTCCGTCGCGCCCGCCATATCGGTCTTGGCGGCATCCGGCGGCAGCGGGGCTTCCGGCGAGCCGAAGACCAGATCGCCGCCGACACCTGCTGTCAGATTCAGTACGATATCGACATCGGACGCCCGGATGTGATCCACAACCTCGCGGAAAAAATCCAGTTTGCGCGAAGGTTCACCCGTTTCCGGATCGCGCACATGAATATGCGCAATAGCGGCACCTGCTTCCGCACTTTCAATGGCCGCATCCGCGATCTGGCGCGGCGTGATCGGCACCTTGTCCGAGCGATGCGTGGTGGCTCCGGCACCGGTAACGGCGGCAGTGATGAATATTTCGCGCGCGGGCTTTAAAGGCATGATCGTTTCCCTCAATTTTCGCCGAGCTTGACAGGTCGCAAAATGCCGGGATTATCATTTTACGAAATCTATTTGGCGAAGAGCGAATTGCATGATCTTTGAACCCTCCGACGAAGAACTGAGCGTTACCTTGCTGGTCCTGCCGGATTGTTCGCTTATGTCGCTGGCTGCAACGCTCGACCCGATGCGCGGCGCCAATCGCGTGACGGGACGCTCACTTTATCGCTGGCGGGTGGTGTCACCAGATGGCAGCGATCCCGTCACATCCAGCGGCCTCAAAGTTGCGGCCAATGGCCGTTTCGAGGCTGGCGCGCAGGACATTCTCATCATTGTCAGCGCCTTCCATGCGCTGGAACATGCCACACCGAAGCTTCTCGCCATGCTGGGCCAGACCGCCAAGCAATCGAAGCTCGTCGTGGGTGTGGAAGCCGGATCATGGGTGCTGGCAAAGGCGGGACTGCTCAACGGACGCAAGGCAACGACGCACTGGGAAGACATGGAAGCATTTTCACAGCGCTTCCCGGAAGTCGAAATGCAATCGGATCGCTGGGTGCGGGACGGAGCCTTTCTGACAACCGGAGGCGCTGCCCCGGCGCTCGACATGATGCTGGCGCTCATTCGCGCCCGTCACGGCTATTCCATCGCGCTGGATGTGGCGAGCCTCTATATCTACGATGAGGTGAAACAGGCCTCCGATGCACAGCCGCTGGTGTCTCTTGGTCGTTTGCTCAATCGCGAACCGCGACTGGCTGACGCCATAAAAATCATGGAAACCCATATCGACCGCCCGATTCCCGTGTCGGGCATCGCCCGAAGACTCGGCCTTTCGACACGCAGCCTTGAATTGCTGTTCGCCAATGTGATCGGGCAGTCACCGGGGAATTACTATCTGTCACTTCGGCTGAAAGCAGCCCGGCGGCTGATCCTCGACACGCATCTTTCCATGGCGGACACGGCCGAACAGACCGGCTTTTCGTCGATCAGTTCGCTGTCGCGCGCCTTCAAGCGGCACTTCGGTCAGTCGCCGAGCAAGCTGCGGCAGTAAAAGCACCTTACTTAAAGGCCCAGCCCCGACTTCACCTCTGCGAGCGCAGGCTTGCCGTCGAAAGTGGTCACGCCGTCAAGCCATGCGTCCAGCTGCGCCGGGTTCTCCTTGATCCATTTCGTGACGGCATCCTTGGCTTCCATGCCGTCGTTCAGGATCATGTTCATCATCGTGCTTTCCATATCCGTGCTGAACTTCAGGTTCGACAGAAAGCGCGAGACATTGGGACAGTCGGTCGCATAGCCCTTGCGAGTTAATGTTTCGACAGTCGCAGCACCATCATCCGGTCCGAACAGGTTTTCACCATTTTCCAGATAAGTGAGCTTGTAGCGAATATTCATCGGATGCGGCGTCCAGCCGAAAAACACGACGGGCTCATCCTTGCGCACTGCATTTTGAACCTGCGAGAGCATGGCCTGCTCGCTCGATTCTGCGAGCTGAAAATCCTTCAGGCCGAACTTGTCCTGCTCCACCATAGACTGGATCGTGGCGTTGGCGCTGCTACCAGCCTCGATGCCGTAAATCTTTCCACCAAGCTGGTCTTTGAACTTTGCGATGTCGGCATAGTTCTTAATGCCGAGATCCTTGCCCGTCGCAGCGAGACCGATCTTCGCACCTTCAAGGTTGACACCAGCCTGCTCGATCTTCTTGCCTTCGAGATAGGGTTTGCGTGCTTCTTCCTGAAGCGGCATCCAGTTCCCGAGAAAAATATCGATCTGCCCGTTTTCCAACGACTGGAAGGTGACCGGCACGGAAAGGATAGTCGTCTGCGGCTCGTATCCGGCTTTTTCAAGTAGCAGAGAAGCGAGCGCAGTCGTTGCAGTTATGTCGGTCCAGCCGACATCGGAGAATTTGGGTGCCTTGCAGTTTGCGCCTTCAGCGGCATGCGCCTGAACGCTGGCAAAGCTGGCGACGCTTGCTGCAAGCAATAGAACTATGCGTTTCAATGTCTTCTCCCCTTTGTTTTTATTGAGAACAACATGATAGGGGAAACAGGAAACACCTGTTCGCAATATGCGCAATCATCTTTGCGTTTTGCGCAACAATTGACCAATGATCGGTTGGGTCGATTTCTAGAGCGTTTCCGTTTTTCTCTGAATCGAATGCGCTTCCCAAATCAGTTTTGTTCTGATTCACTGATGCTGGCTGGATGGAGGCCAGCGTTGGATGACCGCACCGATATCGAATGATCTTCGAGAGCGCGTTATTGCCGCCGTGCTGAGTGGCGAAAGCGTTCGTTCAGTGGCGACGCGGTTTGAAATTGCCGCATCTTCAGTCGTAAAATGGTCCCAGCGCCATCGTGCGACCGGATCGGTTCATCCCGGCAAGATGGGCGGCCACCGCAAGCGGATACTCGAACCGCATCGTGATATCATTGTGCAACGGCTCGCCGAGAACCCACACCTGACACTCCATGGCCTGAAGGCGGCGTTGACCGAGCGGGGTATTTCCGTCTCGCACAATACGATCTGGGAATTCATTCGCAGTGAAGGGCTGCGCTTCAAAAAAAACACTATTCGCCCTTGAGCAAGCTCGTGCCGACGTCGCTCGCAAAAGACAGCGCTGGAAGACCCTGCAAAATCACCTTGATCCCGAACGGCTGGTCTTCATTGATGAGACCTGGATCAAGACCAACATGTCGCCGATCAGAGGCTGGGGTCCAAAAGGCAAGCGACTGCGGGCATTTGCACCGCATGGCCACTGGCGCACGCTGACATTCCTGGGCGCTTTGAGAAACGATCAGCTTACAGCACCCTGTGTCTTCGACGGACCGATGAACGGCCAGTGTTTCCGCGCCTATGTCGAGCAGCAGTTGGTCCCGGTGCTCAAGCCAGGCGACATTGTCGTCATGGACAATCTCGGCAGCCATAAGTCGGCAACCATCCGTCAATTGATCAAAGCCGC